>JAIYCH010000060.1 GCA_027488135.1 Saprospiraceae bacterium
GACTCAAATCATGATCCGTATGGGCAAATGCATTATAGGGTGAATGGCAGGAAGCGCAAGATATACTATGGTCTTTTGATAGGATTGGGTCGTAAAAAAGGATTCTCCCAAGTAAAATCTTAGTACTGTCTAAAGGGGTCTTTTGAAAATCAAAGGTAGGATTTGGAAAATGCGAGGGGTATGGCAGCCTAATATCCGTAATGTCTGAAAATGACATTAATCCAAACATAAAGGTTAGGAATACAATGGATTTTAAAGTCATTTTCTAATTTGAAAAATTTGAGGGAACAAATCTGCTATTGCTAACGCAGTGGGTCCCGGACTCATCATTTGGAAATGCTGTCGCCCGAACATTTGCTGGATGATTTTATCCAACACAATCTCAATATTCAACGAACTGCTTGCCACAACAGGTAAGGTTATCGTTCTAAAGGTATTGTTCGGTGCCTGATAACCTCCCACATGAATTTGAAATTTGTTTTGTCTGGTTGGACAAGCTGGAGATGTACCCTCCAGTTTAAAATGAATATAACCGCTTTGCCAAGACCAGTACATGCCGTGTATTGGGTCTAAATCTCCTTCAAATACCCCTGCTGAATGCGTTAAACTGTCTATGCCGATATTAAAACGAATATTGTTAAATGGACCTGTTTCTGTCATCTCTTGATAAATAAGTCCACTGGTGGGTAATCCTACATCAAAAAGATGGTGTTTTTTTCCTACACTGGCAACAAAAGTATCGTTGTTAAATAAAGCTAATTCTGAAATGTAAAATTTTAAGTTACTGATGGACAATGAAATATCTCCTGATTGGTAGTTGCTATCTAACACAATGGATGCATGGTCAATGGTTGGAATAAATGAAATGGATAATGCTTTTTGAGCATCCAATGTCACCGATGTAAAAAGGATAAATAAATGGAATATAGCGGTTTTCATTATGAATGCAGATAAATACGGGTTCATTTTATCCTCTCAAATGATAACCTTTTACCTTGGTAAAAGTTCTGATTCCAGTATGAGAAAGGGTAGCGCCAAAGCCCGATTGTTGTCTCCCACTCCAGGGTAAAGCAGCACTTACCCGATCGCAACAGTTCCAATATCCTGTGCCTGTATTTAACCGAGACAGCAAATTTTCTGCCCGCTCCCTTTGAGTGCTATAAACCGCGGCGGTCAGTCCATATTCCGTATCAGCCATTAATTTTAGCGCCTCTTCATCGTTTTTAACAGACATGATACCTATGATTGGTCCGAAAGATTCCTCTTTCATAACCACCATCTCATGGGTCACATTGGCAAGGACGGTAGGTTCAAAATAATAACCTGGACTGTCCAACCTTTTTCCACCAGTTAATAATACCGCTCCTTTTTGGAGGGCATCCTGCACTTGATTTTCCAGAAAATCGAGTTGACTTTCACGGGTCAATGCACCAAGATAAACGCCATCCTCTTTTGGGTCACCCATTTTCCAGGACGAAACTTCTTTCACAAAAGCATCCAGATAAGCGTCGTAAATATTTTCATGAACATAGATACGTTCCACAGCACAGCAACTTTGCCCATTGTTATAAAAGGCGCCATCTGCAGTACCTGCTGCAACAGACCCCACATTTTCAACATCATCGGTAACATATAAAGGATCTTTTCCGCCCAGTTCACATTGACAGATGACCATTTTAGGCGCCACTTTTGAATAAATATATTGCCCTGTTTTGTATGAACCTGTGAAGAAATAGCCAGCTAAAGGTAAGCGAAGCAGTTCTTCTCCTGTTTCAGCTCCTCCAAGCATCACTTGAAATACATTGGTGGGAATGCCAGCCTTAACCAATAACCGCTCTATTTCAAGACCCGTCAGACTCGCATATTCCGATGGTTTGTAAGCCACCGCATTTCCCGATAAAAGAGCTGGAATGAATACATTAACACCCACCAAATAGGGATAATTCCAGGCAGATATATTAGCAATAACACCTAAGGGTTCATAACGAATCTTTTCGGTCATATGCTCGTCTTGAAACATTACTTCGTCAGTCAAATACTTTAAAGCATTGTCCGATAACCAGTTAATTCTTGCAATGGCTCCATTGATCTCATTTCTGGATTGTTGCAAAGGCTTTCCAACTTCTGAGGTAAGAATTTCCGCTAATTTTTCTTTTTCAGCTTCCAATAAGTCAGCAAAAGCCTTTATTTTGATTATTCTCTCTGCCAATGGAACTTTTGCCCATGCTTTCTGACCTTCCAGAAGCAGATCATATTTCTTCTTAATGCCCTCGGGTTGGTCAACCTTTAAGGAGGTCAATATTTGACCAGTAGCTGGATTTTTTATGTCCAATGTCATAAAATTAGTTTGCCTTATGGCGGTTAAAAAATCTTTTTTTATGTTATCAGAGAAAGAATGGGTGCAGGTTTCTGACATTCTTTCTGGGTGATATTGAACGGCTAGCATATAGCCCGCATCCGCTTTGTTTTTATACTCTATTGCCTCAATCACCCCGTCCTCTTCAGACCAGGCAACAGGGATTAGATTTTGACCAATATGTTCAGGATCAATGGCTTGATGGTGGGCGCTATTCACTTTTCCCTTTAAATGCTTCGTAATAGAATGAAAATAACTTCCTTCCAATACCTTTATATCATGTTCTTTATCTTTTCCGTTGGCCCGGTGTTTCAGATTTCCCGATAAACCCAAATCCAGTATGAGTTTCCCGCCCTCTAAAACATTAATCAATTGATGTCCGCGACAAATGCCCAAAATGGGAATTTTCATGCATTTAGCATACTGATAAACTAAGGATTCAAAGTAATCTCTCTCGTGTTGAAAGTCAGAAGGAGCATTAGGATAGGGAGCAAAATGGGTATAACAACCTGGATAAATATCGATGCCACCAGTGAGTAAAACCCCATCGAGGGTCGCTAATAAAGGAAGATCTAAATGTTCAAAAGAAAGATGAACTAACTGAATATCTACCCCTAAATCATTTATGTTAAACCACTTAGGATAAAATTCGTAGTTTGTCAACGTTTGCGTTATCCCTAATCTCTTCATTTTTAAAAAGCCTTAGTATATAAATGTTTAAAATCGTCGCGACTTACTGGAATAGGATTATTTGGATGAGCAAAATCGGCAAAGGCCAGATCGGCAAGGGTATCAATGTGTTCTTCTTTCACACCAATGTCACTTAATTTTCCTGGAATACCGAGTTTTTCATTTAATTCTTTCAGCCATTGCACGACAGCAGCACCATTTTCCTCTTTAAGTTCTAAAGTACGGGCAATGCGTCGGAATTTTTCCTCACAAGCCGGCACATTAAATTCCATGCCATAAGGAAGATTCACAGCATTGGCTAGACCGTGATGGGTATCGAGAAGGGAAGAAAGCGGATGAGCCAGGGAATGAACCACCCCTAATCCCTTCTGAAAGGCGATCGCACCCATCATGGAAGCTATTAACATATCACTTCTGGACGATACATCTGGTTTATGGACCGCATTTTCAATGGCATTTTTAATATTCAAGATACCTTCCAAAGCGATTCCCTCACAAATAGGATGACTCATTTTAGCTAAAAACGCTTCCATATTATGCGTTAGGGCATCCATACCAGTGGCCGCAGTAACGGCAGCGGGTAAATCCATGGTTAACAAAGGATCTGCGAAAACAATATTCGCTAGTAACTTGGGAGAGAAAAGAATGCGTTTCTGATGCGTTTCATCGTCGGCAATAATGGCACTTCGGCCAACTTCGCTTCCTGTACCCGCTGTTGTGGGAATAGTTATAAAGGGAGGAACGTCATTGGTGACAAAAACATCCCCACCAATGAGGTCATCGTATTTGAATAAATCTTCCCTGTGATTTACACTCAGTACAATGGCTCTGGCAACATCTATAGCGGCACCGCCTCCTAAACCAATGATGGCATCACATTTATTTGCATCAAAGGCATCGCGACCTTTGAGCACATCAGATTTGACGGGATTCTTATGGATATCATGAAAAACGGAGATGGAAATTCCTTTTTGCTGAACATCGCGAATCAATTTGTGGGTAAAATCGAGGGTTGCGATGATTGGGTCAGTCACCAATAAAGGGTGCTTAATATCTTTACTTTTCAGATAATCAGCAAGTTCAGTAACGGCACCTGCACCGAATCGAATAATGGTTGGAAAATTGAATTGCACCATAAGATTTAACTTCAGTTCTGTCTTTATATAATTTCAAAATAACGTTTATACTCCCAGTCCGTGACTGCTTTGAGATGTTGTTTCCATTCCCACTCCCTGGTCATAGTAAAATGGTCAACAAAGGTATCACCGAATAATTCACGGGCTACGGGAGAATCTTTCATTTTCCGTGTAGCCTCAATCAATGTGCCTGGAATATTTTCATTCCCCGTTTCCTTATAGCCATTGCCAACCGTTTGTGGCTGATGTAAATGCAGTTGATTTTTAATGCCGTATAGTCCAGAAGCCAGACAGGCTGCCATAGCTAAATAGGGATTTACGTCGCTGCCAATAACCCTCGTTTCTATTCTTGTGGCCGTGGAGCTACCAGCCAGCACACGAAGGGCGACGGTCCGGTTATCAATGCCCCAGGTAAGGGTAGTTGGCGCCCAGGCACCTTCCACCAAGCGCTTATAACTATTTATGGTCGGTGCAAACATGGGTAAAATATGAGGGAGGCAATAGAGTTGCCCAGCCAGATATGAACGGGCTAGATCACTAAGTTTTTGCGGGTCATTTTCATCATAAAAAAGATTTCTCCCACCCTCATTATTCCAGAGACTTTGATGAACATGTCCTCCACAACCTGGCAGATTTTCATCTATTTTAGCCATAAAAGTGGCCATAATACCATGTCTGTAAGCTATTTCCTTAACAGCTGTTTTAAATAAGACTGCCCGATCAGCGGCTTCCAAAATACCTGAATATTCAATGGCAGCCTCATAAGTACCTGGTCCTGTTTCCGTATGCAAGCCTTCAATGGGAATGCCGAACTGAGTCAGTCCATCAAATAAGGCATTAAAATAATCCTGGTGTAATGAGGTTCGTAAAACGGAATAACCAAACATACCCGGGGTTAATGGGCGTAAATTTTTATATTGTTTATCGTTGGCCGAATGGGGTGTTTCTGAAAAATTGAACCATTCAAATTCTTGAGCGAAAATGGGGGTAAAACCCATGTTATTTGCAGTAACGCGTGTATTTTTCAATAATTGCCTTGGACATACCGCTGCTGCATGACTGGATAAGGGATCCATTTCACCAAGGAAAAATGGAAGGTCATTTTCCCATGGAATTTTCCTGAAAGTATGTACGTCCAACACGGCGGGACTATCGGGAAAACCGGCATGCCAACCACTTATTTTACCCTTATCATAGAGCGCATCCTCCATATCCCAACCAAAGATAACGTCACAAAATCCCATCCCTTTTTCAATGATGGATACAAATTTTTCCGACGAAATATATTTGCCTCTTAAAATGCCGTCTATATCGGCAACGGCTACTTTTACCCTTTTGGCAGGATGATTGGCAACGTATTTTAAAATGCTGGCTATGTCCATGATTTATAATATGTTTTTTTTAAGCCTTAAAAATATAAATACGCTGATAAGCATGATGCTGAAAAATAACAGGAATAAAACGAAATTAAACACGATCATAGCAATCAATGCTACCAGGGTGATAGTGAGCGCAGTGTATGGAAAAAGAGGATAAAATGGAACCTTAAATGGTCTTGGCAGTTCGGGTTCACTCACTCTTAGTTTTATGAGGGAGAGCATGGAAAATAAATACAAAAATAGGGCACCAAAGACAGCAATAGTAATTATTTCCGCTGTTTTTCCAGTTAATAATGCTACAATGCCAATGCCCATATTTAATAATAACGCATTGGCAGGCGTATGGAATGTCGGATGTATTTTTCCAAAAACAGGTGGGGCAAAACGCGCCTTACCAAATTCATAGCTAGCTCTTCCCGCCGCAAGAATAAGTCCGTGGAAAGAAGCAATTAGTCCAAACAGACCAACCGTTATTAACAAATGATAAAGGAAATTATTTTCACCTACAATATTAATTAAGGCTAATGGTAAGGGAGAATCAGAGGTGGAACCGTCCGCTCTATACACAACATTTTCCCATCCACCTACACCAACGGCGCCGGCAAAAACCAACAGACACAAGACAATTAAAGTGATTAAAGCAGAGCTAAAGCCCACTTTTATGGTTCGTTGCGGATTTATTGTCTCTTCAGCAACATTAGCAACCCCTTCCAAGCCTAAAAAAAACCAAATAGCAAAGGGAAGGGCAGCAAATATGCCTGAAATACCATTTGGTAACGAATTTTCAAAAAAAGCTTCCGTAGAAAAGTGGGGTAGGGTTATGCCGGCAAAAAGTAATAATTCACCAACGGCAAAAAGAGTGATACCCAATTCAAAAAGAGCAGATATCTTAACGCCGCGTATGTTAAGTGCCGTGAAAAGAATATAACTAATGATCGATATGACAATAATGGGTATGGAAGGAAAAAAAAGATTGAAATAAGCACCTATGGCAAAGGCAATGGCAGGAGGAGCAAAAATAAATTCTATGTTTTGGGCCATCCCGGCAATAAATCCCCAGGTATCGCCAAAGGCTCTTCTTGAATAATCGAAACCACCCCCGGCCTTGGGAATAGCCGAGGCTAGTTCGGCATAACTAAAAGTAAAGGTGATATATAAAATGATAATAAAAAAAGTAGCTATAGCCAATCCCAGGGTTCCCCCTTTTTCAAGGCCCAGATTCCACCCAAAATACATGCCAGAAATAACATATCCAACACCTAATCCCCAAAGCATAAGGGGGGTTAATGTTCTACTTAATTTAGCGTCTTCTGGTGAAATTGCTGATTTGCTCATATTCTTTGGGTAGGATACGAAGTTATCAAATTCTTACGATAAGCGGAATTAAATAGGAATATTAAGTCGATTTATCTTTTATGCCTTTACTTAATGCATATTTTTTTAAATTTTCCCTTAACATTTTTCGCGCACGAAATAATCTGGAACGAATCGTCCCCATGGGTAATTTTAAAATTTCAGCTATCTCTTCATAACTGAAACCCTCAAGGTCACTAAGTAAAAGCGTGATACGATA
>JAIYCH010000041.1 GCA_027488135.1 Saprospiraceae bacterium
ATAAAAGGCATTAAAAAATGAGTCATAACCAGACCACCGATAAAGAAACCAATAACGGTTAATAAAGAAGGCAACTGAAAATGAGAAAGTCCGGTGATAGCATGACCACTGGTGCAACCATCTGCATAGCGGGAACCAAAACCTATGAGAAAACCGCCGGCAAGGGCAATTATCCAGGCTTTGAGACTATCCCATCGAAAATAATTATCGGGAAAGAAGCCATGACCCAAAGAATCATCCGTGGGATAAACGATGCCTAGTTTCTCCAGGGCGAATATTGTATCGGAGTCTAGGCTTACGGCGAAAGGGTTTGGAAAAAGAACCCCAGCAATAAACCCGCCTACTATAGCTCCTCCGATAAAGAATAGTCTCCAACTATCCTCTTTATAGTCAAATTTAAAAAACTCATTTTTTTTACCTGCTCCAACTAACCCACAAATATTTTTGAAAGTGGTAGAAACCCCGAAGGATCGGCCTGCCATGGTAAGTAAAAAAAGAATAAAAGCAATGGCTAATCCGGAAATTGACCAATGCCAGGAAGGGTAAATTAAATCGTCGAGCATTTTTTACCCAAAAATACATTTACTTTAAGAATTTCTGTACATTTCTAGTTGTGAAACCAAAGAAAATGCTGATTGCATACCAGAAACCCTCCATTTTAATTCACCATTTTTATAAATGGCCAGCGTTGGAACCCCCGTTATATTTAATTGCTGGGCTATTTCAGGATTTTTATCAATATCAATTTTAATAATTTTGGCATGCTCCCCCACGCTTGCAGCCACTTCCTTTAAAATAGGAGCCATAGCTTTGCAAGGACCGCACCATTCTGCTGAAAAATCAATTAAAACAGGAATTTCTGAATGAATGAGATCATGAAACGATTTCTTGATTGCCATATTTGTTTTAGTTTAGTGAGGCAAAACTAATTCAAAATTAAAGGCATCGCTGTGATATGAATCACGTTAATAAAATAAATGTTATTTTATTTTGATAATCTGCTGAAATCCTTCATCGTTCCCGGCTTTTACTTTACAAAAGAGAATAAGATCTGACGTAAGTTCGGGAAGATTCAACGTCCAGTAATTTAAACCCTTCATCCCCTTACCACTCAATGTTTTCAGTATTCTTCCGGATAAATCACTAATGACCATTTCCGTAAAGCTTGATTGGGGCAAATAGAACGAAATCACCGTTTCGCCACTAAACGGATTAGGTACGGCGGGATACATCTTGAATATTTCCTTTTCAAACGGCTTTTTAATCAAATTCAATGGGAAAATTTGTGTTTCCTTATATGCTTCCGGTGAGAGCGCATTATTAGCTAAATAAAGGTCATTAAAAGGCATATTATTTGAAGAAAAGAGCAAGGAGAAAAGTACGTCATCATCCGTTAGTTTTTCAGCACTGACGTTCAATAAACCTCTTTCAGCCACGATATTTACATGATCCGCCGTTAAACTGCCTGGAATGAAAGATACATTTTTTGAAAAACGAGGATTCCACTGTATCGTAGATTGAAATCCTTCTGGTTTATTTTTCTCATTAAAGAAGAATGAAACAAGAAACTCTCCACTGCTACGATTTTCTGAGACTGAATAATATAATGGCCAAGGGGAAACTTCTCTTCTGAATGGTACCTCGGGCACCTGATTTAATGGTGCGTCTCCTGAAAGATCGCCAATCTTGATCGCGATAAAGGAAGCGGTGGTATCTTTGGAAATGACAGGAAAAATAATTTCCTCTGGAAAAGGCGTTTTCCATGGATTCGACGAATCAGGAAATATAAAATGAGTGGGAATGAATCGCCAGCTTGTATTTTTTTCAAATTTTGACGAAAGATTAATGACTAATTTCCTAAGTTCCAATAAATCCCGAATGCTGATGGTACCAGAATTATCAATGTCAGCGGCAAGAAGTTGAAAGGGTGATTTTAAAGTTTGCCCCTGAATAAGTTGTCTTTGAAGCAGCACTAAATCCAGCGTTGAAACGGCATTTTTAAAATCATTAGGACTCACTGGTTTTAAAAAATAAGGACCTCCTGTTGAAATATTTTGAATAGAAAACAGTCCATTTTCATTGGTCTGGCCAGAAGAAGAGGTAAAACCTGAGAGACCCACAGCAACCTGATTTAATGGTTTTCCTGTTGCTGTTTTTATAGACCCTGATATTTTGACCTTCGGACTACAAGTATTTAAAGAATCCGATAAATAGAGAGAAACATTACAGGAAACGGAGATTCCCTTCGAGTCGGTAAGGAAAATCCTCAATGGAATAGCAGAATTTTTCAGTTCAGAACAATCAAAACTCAGTAAAGAATCTTTGATATTCGGAATATAATTTACAGATAGATCTGACACTTTCTTAAGAGATAAAAATGCGCCGGGATAACAGGTAAATAAATTGGAAATCAATTCTTTATCGTTTAAAACATCCCTTGTATTTATCTTAACCAGCCCTCCTTCACCAGAAGATAACGGCGCTAAATTTTTAGTCAACTTTTGTACACAATCTAAGGATTGAAGACTGGAAGGGACTACCGATACCGCTAAAACAGCGCTTGATTTTTGCTTCCAATGATCAGACACCTCTATCAACAGGTCATAATTTCCTGGTGGAATAGCACTGATACGGGAAGTAAGAAAACCATTTTTATACACCCCGTTATCCATTTTTCCGCCCCATGGAATCCTTGTATTTGTATTTTTCTCATAAAGGGCTATGTCGTCGAGTGAAACAGAGGAAAAGGGACAATTCTCGAGCACTTTAACCGTCAAAGACATGGGTAACCCACAGGAACCATTGGTTTTAATCACCAAAGATGAATCCGGGATAATAACTACGGGCTTAATAGTGTCCGTAAGGTTAAGGATTTGGGTATATTTCCACGCAAAAACCTGATCATTATCGCAGGTTAAGGAATTATTTTTAGGATAATCATTCAATGAAACTGGTCGCAAGGTAGAAAGGGTTGGCCCAGACATCATCCTCGTTGAATCAAAGGCAACCAACGTATTGACATTCAGTAATCTATCTTTTTCTACATTTAATTTTGCCAGGGCATGAAAAAAAGGCATCGCCTTTCCATCAGAGTTTACCTTCCGGGGAATGGTTCTTGCAAATTTCTCGGGATTTGAGGCAATGTCCTTACAAACGGTATTAGAGGGAACATCGCACCAATTCATCACGGTATAAGTTCTTTGTATGGTTATCACATTGCTGCCTTTAACTTGCTCATTTGAAAGGGAGTCCACAAAAGAAATGGCCAACAGATCGCAAGCGTTTGAAGTGACGGATAAGGAAAAGGCTGGATCTGACCCACAAAAAGCGGTTGTATCGGGAGGAATATTGATTGTAAAAGCATAAGAGGGACGCACCAGGATAATTTGAGAATCACGAACAGTTACGGTTTGGTTATCCACTAATTTTTCAACCAACCAGTGCCTGGTAATATGGCCTGAACCGCATTTTATATAATCAACGGTACTATAGTTAACCTTTCCGATACAATCCAACCCATAAATAGCGGGCATACCAAATAATATATTAGATTTAAATTCATCCTTTAGACCGTTCAACGCTGCGGTATCGGTGCAACTCACCCAATTTTTAGCATTTTTATTTGGATCTTGATTGAGATTGGGGGCGAAAACCATAGGATTCATGACATCTTGCAAAACAACCTGAAATTCACAATAACTATTGTTTGTGAGGTTACCGAAGCCGATATCACTTGCCCATAGTTCTGCCACATTTTCCTTACCGGCATCGCAACAAAAATATTCGATATAAGGTAAAAAACGAGGCGTGTAATAAAGGCCGGCATTTTTTCCTACATTAATTCTTTCAAAGTCAGCGACAGAAACTTTTCCATCCTTATTTCCAAAAGTATCATAATCGGGATTTCCCAAAAAGTTATCTAAAATACAAGATAAGGAGACCACTCTTCTAAGATAAAGGGTATCCAGCGAGCAATTATCAGTGGAGCCATTATTCACCATATCGGTTCTGATTCTTGCTGAAACCTTGTTTGTTCTGGCATTAGTGTACCAATCTGCGTTGCCGCTATACAATAATGGCACGGTTACGGATGGTTTGCAACGAACCCTTGGAAAAACCTGATCTTGCAGCACAAAATAGAGGGTATCATAGCTTATAGCCTCGCATTCTCCAGCTGTTGCGGCCACGATAATTCTATGGGCGCCTGCTGGCAAGTCATTCAAGGACGAACCCAAAGGCGTATGAACCAAAGGATAATTCACCTTATTCCAAATGGAAGAACTTTTGAATTTCCCCGAAACGGAGATAACTTTTGATTCCACCTGATAGGAAAGCAACAAATTGGCCCGAGGCGTACAATCATCTTTCACGGTCCAATTGAACCATTTTCCCAGATCGCGTTCATCCGTCCCATGAGTAAAAGGAAGTAAAATTTTACTTTTACAAGTAGTTCCTGGTAGCTCAATAAAGACTGGTTTTGCAGCATCCCTACCTAAAACAGTATTTTGCCCGGAACCAGACAGCGCAGGAAAAGACGGTCCTGAAGAACGCGAAAAATAAATCCATAGGGTATCTGTAATTGTTTTCTTTTGGCAAATATCTTCAATAGTTACAATGATTCGAACCCGTTTTCCGTCATTACAAGCAGAGTAAACCCTCGATTTATAGGAAACATTCCATAAATTTTGTTTATCAAAAAGGCTGATAGTGTCCTTAAAACCATTTGGCCAGGTATAAAATGTGCTATAGACTGATTTCACTAAAAGATCTAATTCCAGGCTATCTGAAATGGAGCATACATCAAATTTTAAATCATCAGGAGCTTCACATTTATAAAAAGAATTATTCTGATCAATTTTACCTGACGGAAAATTTGGATGTGATTTAATTCTGGGATTATCCCCTAAAGGCCCGAAGGAATATAAACTTGACGGTGCATAATCATAAGGAAGAGAAGGCGTTACATCGCAGGAAGAAGGATTGCCAATTTTTCTAAAGAAAATTTCCTGAACAAAAACAGAGGAATTAATAGAATTATCAGTAAAAGTAAAAGTTCGTTTAATTTTCGATATAAGGTGAGGAAAAACCGAACCATTATTAAATTTTATCATCGTATCACAGGGAAATGAGATTAATTCATCCTTCACATTTCTCGAAATAAAATTGGGGCTACAACCATCTTTCACCAAAGGGAGGCCTAAAAACAAAGGAGCATCCGGTGTTGACCAATTGAGATTATTATTAAGTACAGAGGGAATATCATTTTCAGAAAGAATCAGGGTGTCTCTGCTTTCCCAGTCTCTTTTAGCCACATCGTCTTTAAATACGGGCCCAATGGTATCTCTGACGAGTACCTGTCCCAAGCAAACCAATCCACCTTTTGAATTAAATAAAGAGTAAGGAAAAATACCCAAACGATCAATGACCCCACCACGAACGGGCGTCATATTAACGCCGTCATAAACGATAACATAGCCTTGAAAGAGAGGAAAGCATTCCCCAAGAATTTCTGCCGGGGTAATTTCGTAGATACAATTACTGGTTACGTAAACCTTAATATCCTGACAAGATAATTTGCATGAATCCAAATTTTGCACAAGCACAGGAGGATAATAGGTGAGCGGTAAAAGCCCTGTTTGTTTGGCAAAACCATTCATAGGGGCAAGCAATCCTATACAAAGTATTGTTACAAAAAATAAATTAGCGTATATTCTCATCAGCATTCATTAAC
>JAIYCH010000021.1 GCA_027488135.1 Saprospiraceae bacterium
AGCAAGGAGGACAAATCTAATTCCTCAAATTTTTCAAGTCGAAACGATTCTAAAATGAGGTTACTCACTTCTATTTCCTCCAATTTATACGTGAATCGCTTTCGCATGAGTTTTATTAAAAAGGTAGGCGTTCCTGTTTCAAACCAATAATTTGCATACCTGCCATGCCTGAAGAACTTTAGGACTGAAAAGGGATTATAAACAAAGTTCTCAGCGTCCCAACTATACCCGTTGTACCACATTTTCATTTTTTCCAGGGTCTCGGAAGGCATGACACTAAGGTAAGGAGCAAAATAATGCGTTAACTCCGTTTGAGTGTAACCGCATAAAGTAGCGCAGCCTGGGGCAAGGGTCAAATCATCCAAATGATTTAATTCTGAAAAAATGGATACTTTTGAAAACTTGGAAACGCCGGTAATTAAAAGAAAACGGATATTATTTGAGGCATTTTTCAAAATGCTGAAAAATTGTTTCAAAATATCCCTTTGTTTATTTGCCATAGTCAAATCGTAAGGATCAATATAATCAACGATCGGGCGATCATATTCATCAATGAGAATAATGACTTGCTTACCCGTTTTCTCCACTACAGCTTCAATCAATTCATTAAAGATGGTGCCAGGCAATTTTTTATGTAAGATAACTTTGAATTTTTTTCCTATGTCCTCGATCGCTTCTACTAAGGCTTCCGCTAAGCCACCTTCATGTCCAATAGCATCAAAAGACATTCGGATAACGGGATAGGTATCAGTCCAATCCCATTTATCTTCTATCCATAAACCTTTAAACAAAGCCCGATTTCCCGAAAAAAGTTCGTGAATAGTATCCAGCGTTAAGGATTTACCAAAACGACGTGGGCGGGATAAAAAATAATTGCTATCAGCAGGACGGCATATATTGTAGATTAATTCCGTTTTATCAACATAAATAGCGTTATCTTTTCTTACACTTGCAAAATACTGACGGCCAACTGGCAAATTAGGTAATTGGTCCACTTTCGTTGAATTTATAGCAATTTACGACTTTTTTAGGTCAATTATGTTAAAATGGGTAGGTGTAGAACATTGTTTCCATAGTGCCCCTGGCGGCATAATTTTCCAATGTCCCATTATGCACCTGGCGGCAAAAATATTTTATTGTACTATTTGGCCCCTGGCGATATAATGGCTATAAACATGTGACCCCTCTGGGGTCATTTTTATACTATACATTTAGGAATAAATATTACCTCGAAACATTGCGAAACACTGCGTCTGAACTCTGCGTACACCGCGTCAAAAACCACCGCTAGAACTCCACCGCTCGAAACACCTATTACTTATTTTCCGGCCATTCCGTCTCCTTTTCGTCTAATGCTTTTTGCGCCGTTCCATCTAATACCCCTTTACCAAACTGATTTTTAAAACGTAATCTCTTTCTGTAAGGGAAGACGGTAACTATTTCTCCCTTGCGGAGGCGATCCTGAACGTCTTGCCAATATTTGACATCATATAAATCGGCATGTTTGTCTAAAAACATTTTCCGAACGTCCGCTCTACCAATAAGGAATTTCGAGAATTCCTCAGGGAAAATATCATTTTCACCAACGGAATACCAAGGTTCTGATGCCCATTCGTCTTCGTAATTTCTGGCCTCCGGGATTTTCCTGAACACGCAATCTGTTAAAAATACAATCTCGTCATAATCGTAAAAGACAACCCGATTCAATCTGGTTAAACCGAAATTTTTCAATAGCATATCTCCTGGAAAAATATTAACAGCAGCCATATCTTTGATTGCCCGACCATAATCGGCGATAGCATCATCGGCTTCTTGTAGCGATGCTGTCTTTAAATATATATCTAAAGGAATCATTTTCTTTTCGATATACATGTGTTTTATTTCTATAGTATCTTGATTTATTATAATTTTCGATGCACATTCTTTCTTCAACTCTTCAATCAGTTCAGGATCAAAACGGTTTAAGGGCAGTGTCAAATTTTCAAACATGTGACTATCCGCCATTCTACCTACCCGATCGTGAGCTGAAACGAGATCATATTTCGATTTAACTTCCTGCTCTGTCACCATTTTTGGAGGGCGGAATTTATCATTGATCATTTTAAAAACCATAGAATAAGAAGGAAGCGTAAATACCGTCATAACCATCCCTTTCACCCCAGGTGCAATGATAAATTTATCGGCAGAGGCGTCGAGATGACGCAATAATTCTCTGTAAAGCACCGTTTTTCCGTGCTTCTCAAATCCGATGGAATTATATAATTCCCCAAGGCTTTTAGACGGCATGATAGATTTTAAAAAATCGACCATCTCGCTGGCAATATCTGTATCCACTAGAAAATAAGCTCTGTTATAACTAAAAATGGAGCTGATATCATTGGGTTCAAGCAATAAGGTGTCTGCATATATTCCCTCATTTTCATGCGCTAACGGAATGATAAAAGGGTGAATCCTATCGTCCAGATACATTCTTCCGACAATATAAGCTCCTTTATTCCTGTAAAATATTGATTTCAACACTTCTAATCGAATGTGTCGAAAATCTCTTTTGTAAGTCCCTAATTTTCTTCTAATGGTCTCCGCAATATAAAAAACATCTCTTTCCAGATTTGCCAATGGAGCGTCGAAGGGGAAACAAGAGAATAATTGTTGCAATGTATTCTCAAAATGGGAACCGAGATAAAAGGTATGATAAATAGGTATGGCAGAACGAAATTCACGATAGGTTCCAGTGGCATTTACAAACATTAAATCTTCATCGGCACCTAAACCAACATGACTATGCCTGTAAATAGAATTAAAATAGGTTTCTGCAATATTTCGGGTGTTAAAGTTGAAGATCTCCTCCAAAAACATTTCCTTAATTTGAACCCAAACCTCATGCGTATTTCTCTCCGTACCTAAAAAAGTCAATAATTTCTTCGTGGTTTCCCCTACTGAATCTCTGTAGATGGTCATTCTGAATTTTGCGTCTTCCTGAATGCCTACCCAATCGCGTTGTTCAAATCTGATTTTCGCTCTTTTTGTGATGCGTTTAAATACGTGATAGTATTGAATATAGGAATCTAATATGATGTATGCCGCATCATAAGGGATAAGCTTTTCAAACATTTTATTTTATTTTTCATCAATTTAAGTCAAAATGATTTACAAAAGAAAGATTTTGCCTAAATTACACAAAAAGAATTTATTTATTATGCTTAGAATATCAACCCATATTGTCCTTTTTTTAGGATTTCTGTTTATGAATTGTGAAGGAAATAAATCTAAATCAGCTGATTATATCCAATTAGAACTTTCCTGGGATCATGAAAAAAATCCTATTGGAGAGGCATTGGGAAATGGCAAGATTACCTTAAAAAACGTGGGTAACAAACCTCTTCCAGCTCAAAAATGGACCATTTATTTTAGTCAGATAACTGGTCCAAAACCTGTTCCCGAAAGCTTAAAAGGGCTAAAGATTTCAAATGTGGTGGGTGAATTAAATAAAATGGAACCTGACCCTTCCTTTATGGGCTTAAAGGCTCAGGAGGAAAAATCTTTTTCCTATTCTTCGAAAGGAGGCGTTTCTTTCAATTATGCCTGTGTGCCTCAAGGCGTTTTTCTGGTTTATGAAGACGAAAATGGGGTTGAGCAGAAAAGCGAAGTGATGGTAAATATTACGCCCTTTAAACGAAAGGAACAATTTCAGCTTTCTTCCGAAGACCGGAAACCGCTGCCTGATGCCTTCTGGCGTTTCGATCAGCAAGCGGGTGTATCGTTAATTCCTGCTGAAAATGTGCCCCTCATTCTGCCAACGCCTTTATTTTCAACAAAAACGGAGGGTTCCTTTGTCCTAAATGGTAAAATAAATATTTCCGCACCAAAAGAATTAGACAATGAAAAATCCTACTTGCAAGAGGTATTAAATCCGCTTTTTTCTCCGAATAAACAGGGACAGTCAACCATTTTTCTAGAAATTAAAAGCCTGAAAGGACTAGAAAAAGCTGAATCTTATCAGTTGGAAATTTCTAAAAAGGGCATTCATATTGCAGGTGCTGACGCTCAGGGTGTTTTTTATGGCATTCAAAGTTTATTACAGTTGCTTCCTCCTGATGCATTTTCCAAAAAACAAGCGTCCATTACCTTACCCAACCTATTGATAAAGGATGCTCCCCGTTATGAATATCGTGGTTATCACCTCGATGTGGGCAGAAATTTTCATAGTAAAAAAACGATTTTACGCTTGCTTGATGTCTTAGCTCATTATAAAATAAATAAATTTCACTTTCATTTAACAGACGATGAAGGCTGGAGGATTGAAATACCAGGTTTACCAGAACTGACTGATTTTGGGTCAAAACGGGGTTATTCAAAAAACGAAAAGGATCATTTATTGCCCGCTTATGGTTCTGGCCTTACGGCAAATGCTGACAAATCGTCCGGAACTGGTTTTTATACCAAAGCAGATTTTTTAGAAATTATTCGCTTTGCAAAGGTAAGGCATATTACCGTTATTCCAGAAATTGATATCCCTGGTCATGCGCGCGCAGCCATAAAAAGTATGGAAGCAAGGCAGGCAAAATTGTCTCTCGATGGAAATAAAGCCGCAGCGGAGCAATACAGATTATTCACTCCAAATGATAAATCTCAATACAGGTCGGTACAAAATTATCCGGACAATGTCCTCGATGTATGTAAAGAATCAACTTATACTTTTATTGGAAAGATATTTGACGAGCTCATTAATATGTATGACGAGGCTGGTGTTCCGCTTAAAACCATGCATGTTGGTGGTGATGAAGTTCCTGAAGGGGTATGGAAGGAGTCGCCTTCTTGCCTCGATTTATTGACTAAATTACCTAAAGGAAATTCAAAAGATATTCTGACACAATATTTTCTTGAGCGTTTAGATAAAATGCTCGATGAAAGAGGGGTACAATTAGCCGGTTGGGAAGAAGTTGCCCTGATCAGAATACCTAAAGAACCCAAAGGATTTGGTTATGAACCTAATCCGAAATTTAAGAAAGATGGTTTTTTAGCTTACGTATGGAATAGCCTTGGAGAATCGGTGAATCTTTCCTACCGATTAGCCAATGCAGGCTATGATGTGGTACTTTCCAATGTAACCAATTTATATTTCGACCTATCTTATGACGGTCATCCGTCTGAGCCTGGTTTAAACTGGGGAGGGTATGTTGACACCAAAACAGCCTGGCGCTTTTCACCAAACAACCAGTTTGCCGCTGTTTTAAAAGATGTTCAGGGAAATGATATGCCTATAGCCCAATGGGAAAACACCATGGAATGGTTGAAACCAGAAGGCAAAAAACATATTAAAGGGATACAAGGTCAGTTATGGACAGAAACGATAAAAACTGAATCGATGCTCTTTTATTATACTTTGCCAAAATTATTAGGTCTCGCCGAAAGAGCCTGGACACCTGAACAAGCATGGGAAGCAAAAAGGAATTCTCCAGAGAGAGAAAAGTTACTAAATGCCGACTGGCAGTTATTTGCCAATAAAGTGGGACAGCACGAATTGAAAAAATTAGATTATATTTTTGGCGGATACAACTATAGAGTTCCTCCTCCGGGTGCACGCATAGTAAACGATAAAGTGGAGGTTAATTCTCCCTTCCCTGGCATGATGATTCGATATACTTTAGATGGTAGTGAACCAACGAAGGATAGTAAAAAGTACGAAATGCCAGTTGACTTCAAAAAAGAGCAAATCATTAAAATAGCTATTTTTTCTTCAAATGGAAGAAAGAGCAGAACGGTTACTTTGCCCGCAAAACCAGGTGAATTAACTGATTAATGAGCTTTAATTCCTTTTTAAGCATACCAAAATAGATTTCAGCTATGGATTTTACAAAAAGATTATTTTCCTTGGACGTATTTCGCGGCATCATCATAGCCTGTATGATTATGGTGAACAATCCCGGAGACTGGACCAATTCTTATAAGGTTCTATTACATGCTGACTGGCATGGATGTACCCCAACAGATTGGGTATTTCCTTTTTTCCTTTTTATACTTGGAGTAGCGATACCCTTTGCCCTTGGAGCCAGAAAAGAATCGGGTGTAAATCTTTCTGGATTGAATAAAAAAATATTTAGCCGATCCAGTATCATATTTGGACTAGGGCTTTTCATGGCATTATTTCCAAATTTTCGATTTGTAGAAACGGGACCTGATGCCGTTTTATACCTCCACTACGTGTTGTTGTTTTTTCTAATGACTTCCATCTTTATTCAGGCTGCGAACGAAGCACAGCAAAAAGAAACGAAAAAAATCTGGAAGTACATTTCTTATTTTACCATTTTTTGTATGGCTGTAATAGGTTCCATGTATTACGACTGGAGTCATTTGCGGATTCCAGGTGTACTGCAACGCATCGCCCTGGTATATTTATTTGCATCCCTTATTTATCTTACTTTTTCGGTAAAGCAACAAATCATCCTTGGCGCAGGGATTTTAATAAGCTATTGGGCCATATTGAATTTTGTTCCTATTCCGGGTGGTATTGCGCCAAATCTGGAGGCAGAAACCAATTTAGGCGCCTGGCTGGATCGATTTTTATTCAGCGAAAATCATTTATGGGGACAGGCGAAGACCTGGGATCCAGAGGGATTGCTGAGTACGCTTCCGGCTATTGTGACAGGTTTATTGGGCGTATGGACAGGTATCTGGCTAAAAACAGAGAGAACCTGGCAAGAAAAACTAGGTAAATTACTCCTCAGCGGATTGATTTTAACTGGATTAGGGTTATTATGGGACTTTTCCTTTCCTATTAATAAGAAAATATGGACGAGTTCTTATGTCTTATATGTAGGGGGACTGGCTCAACTATTTTTGACGGCTATCTACTACATAATAGACGTAAAACAATGGAAAAACTGGAGCAAACCCTTCCGTATTTTCGGTACTAATGCATTGTATGCTTATGTGTTATCTGGATTATTTGGCAAATTAATAAGTGCTATAAAATGGGGAGGTCCAAACGTAGAAAGCACGGTATCGTTAAGAGGATGGATATACGATACCTTATTTGTCCCTTACTATTCAGCACAGAATGCATCTTTGGCATTTGCCTTATTCAATGTTGCCGTAATATTTTTCTTTACCTGGCTCTTGTACCGTAAACAGATATTTTTGAAAGTTTAAGGAATAATCTTACCAGCAGCTCTCATCATTCTTAAACGTGCCTGGCATGCATCGGCCAAATAGGATAATTTTAATTGATTTGCTTCTTTAAGAGAAAGTTGGCTTTCTCTTAAAGAGGTAATCAAAGTAACCCCTTCTTTGAATTTCAATTCATCATTTTGAAGAATTTGATTAGAAAGGGCAATGTTTTCATCTTGTATGGCTATATTTTTTAAGGCCAGTAAGTAATCATTTTGCGCTGTCAACCATTCATAAGAAAAGTCTGCTTGTAATTTTTCCAAATGCACAGATTGCCATTTGTATTCAAGTGCATATTTTTCCTGATTTTTCTTTTTCAATCCTCCATCCATCAAATTCCACTGCATGCGAACGCCGCCAAAAACGAATGGAAACCAACGATTCCAAACGGCAAAATCATTACTTAAATGCTGGGCATTCACGTTGGTATAAAAATCAACCGCAGGTTTATTTACTTGCTCTTGTTTCAATTGATTTAAGGAAGCTATTTTCATAGCCATGCCTGTTTGCAGCAGTTCAGGTCTTTTCATGATATCATCCAAAGGCAGGGCATCAGGGCTATTAGACAACCCTTGGTTTTTCAAATCGCCCAAGGGGGCAACTTCACTCCCCGCTGGAAGACCTGTAAAATAGGCTATTTCTTTACAACGCTGATGATACTGCCTTTCCGAAATTTCCAGCGTACTTTTTGCCACGGCCAAATCCCTTTTAAATTTCAACAAATCATTTGGCAAAATAGCTCCATTTGCAGACTGTACCTGAGCAATTTCCATCCAATACTCCGCTTTTTTCAATTGTTCCGTGCTAATCTGAACAGCTTCTTTTTGCAATAATGCTTCGAAAAAGCTTTTAGTAACCTGAAATTGAATCTCTATTTTTTCCTTTTCCCCATTGGATACAGACAATTCTTTATTTTGAATCGCAAGATCAACATCTGTCTTAAAGGTAGGATCTACCAAGCGATAACTGCCTTCAACTCCAACCAACGCATTAAAACGGGTACCAAACTGAATTTCGCGATCCTCCCCTGGGGTAGAACCTGTTTGAAAGGCAGCGCCGGGAATGATACTCGTCTGTAGGACAGGATTATACCTGACATCACCACTTGCTTTTACCTGAGGGGACCTTCTGGCATTTAAAATATTAATATCTGCCTGAGCTTGATCGATTTTAATTTGTTGGATAGAAAGTTCCTTTCTGTTTTTTAAAGCCAAATCAAGAGCCTCTGATAACGATAAGGACTTAACATCTTGCGCATGAATAGAAGAGCAAAAAAGAAGAAAGAAAAGAAGGTATATAGAATGGTTCATAGATAATTAAATTAAAGGATTAGCCACGAAAAACGGCAGATGGTTCCAGTCCTGTTATTCTTTTAACGGCAAAAAAGCTTCCAGAAAGAGCGATAAAAAGAGTAATTGTGAAGAAGCTGAGTTCCAGCCAAAATGGAAATTCAAAAATAGTACCAGCATTGGCAATGCCATTTTTGAAACCATTGACGAGGAAAAATCCAATAGCAAATCCAACTACACCAAAAATCATGGCCTGGGTAATAATCAATCGGGCAATATACCCGTTGGTTGCGCCAATGGCTTTAAGGGTTCCATAGTCTCTAATCCGGTCTACTGCTGCGGAATAGAGCGTCAGACCAATAATGACAAAGCCGACGATTAAAGCAAAAATGATAAGTGTACCAAAAGAAATAGCGATACCGCTGGAAGAAAGCACCGTTATAACGGTTTCCTTTCTAAAGTCGGCACTACCCCATGCTTTAACCCCATTCAAATTATTATTAATAAAATGAATGACTTGCGCCTCAGAAATATTAGGATTTTTCTTTACCAGATAAGCACTTACTTTATAATTGGGTACATTTCCTATGGCTCTTGCCCTTTCGATGCTCGTGAAACCCACTACACCGCCAAAGGTCCGATACCCCTTCGTGTTACCTGCAATAAAAACCTTCTTGCCATTCAACTCAAAATAATCTCCTTTTTCAACTCCGCCCAGGGCATCTTTATCAAAAAAGTCAGTAAAAATAGCCCCATCTTGGATCATCAGGGCAGGATTATCAGAAGGAATGGATTTTGGAAATCCGGCAAATTCAGGATATTGAACGCCAAACAGATTCATACCAGAAGATTTTCCATTAGAAAACTTGGCAGAACCGGCTGCCAGAACAATGGGATAAGCTTTGTAAACGCCCTCTATACTTTCCAGTTCTTTCCCCACTCTTATATCGAAAGGAGTTAAAGCCCCTGAATTAGTTGTTTTACTGTCCACCACCCAAATATATTCTGGTGCCAGCCTAACATAGGCAGCCATTGCATCGGTCAGGAATATAAAAATGCCAGCTTGCTGACCAATTAAAAAAACCGATAAGATAGTACCTGCCAAGGCACCAATCGATTTCGGTTTATCATACCATATAAATTGTAAGGCGATTTTTAACATTGCGAGCTATTTTGTTGAATTATTTAAGTTGTATGACGCATTCCACCCGGGCACCAATGAGCACATTAGCCTTATCTCCCAGTTCAACCCTAACCTCCCGGACTCTGCGATCTTCCAGGTCGTCAGGTTTTCCACTAAAAAGCGACTTTTTCTTTAAATAATTACCAACAAAAACAATTTTACCTTTTGCAATAATCTCTGTATCCCCCTGATTACGAATCCATGCATCCTGCCCAACGGAAACTTTACCGGCAAATAATTCATCTACCTCTGATAGCGCCATTAAAACGCCATCTGGGGCAAAATCACCTAGCGGAGTAGTATTTGTGAGATAAGTTCCAGTGCGAACGCTCACCGAAAGAAAGGTACCCGACATAGGTGCTTTCACATTTCTGCGTTGTTGCAGGGTACCAAAATAAGCAACATCGGCCGTTAACTCATTTATTTTTATTTCCTGTTGTTCTACTGTGGCGATAGCCTCCTGAACTAATTTTTCATTTTGTTCCACCTGAAATTGAGTGTTCTCGTAAGCCTGCAAAGTGATGGCATTCCCATCTAATAATTTTTTATCTCTCTTAAGATCATTATAGGCCTTTTTCAATTGGATTTCTTTGGTTTGCAAAGACTTTTTAGCAAAAGAAATGGCTGCTTTTTGCGTACCCAATTTACTTTTGGCTTGAGCTAATTGAGCATTTTCAATTTGACTGTCCAACACGAGAATAGATTCCCCTTTTTCAACATGCTGACCATCAACTACTAAAATATCAGCTACCACGCCATTTACTTCAGCATTGAGTGTGCGTAACCTTTCTAAAGGTTCGATGGTTGCAATACCAACAATCTGATTAATCTCCATCTCATCCCTGAGCACCTCTTTCTTTTCATTTTTAGGTTCAGGATCATTTCCACAAGAAAAATTCAATATTAGCAACAGAGAACCAAGCGTAAGAAAATTATATTTCATAAAAATTTATTTGCGATGTAAAAAAATTAATCGATTGGAATTTCAGAAACGATACCATTTTTGACCTCAATTATTCGGTCTGCATATTTTTTCAATCTGGGATCATGGGTAACCACAGCCACTGCTTTTCCCTGAGCGGCCAGAGCACGCAATTCATTCATAACTACCTCCAGAGAATCCTTGTCCAGTGAAGCCGTGGGTTCATCACAGAGAATCATTTTAGGATTGGTTACTAAAGCTCTGGCGATGGCAATTCTTTGTTGTTGACCGCCAGATAATTGTTTGGGTAAATTTTTTCTCCTGTCGGTCATTTCCACCAACTCCAATGCCTTTTCTACCCTTTTTTTTGCATCTACCTGTTTGATTCCCTGTAATTTAAGAGGCATAAGTACATTGTCCTCAGCAGAAAGAGGAGCTAATAAATTAAAATTTTGAAACACAAAGCCAATTTTATGTAATCTTAATTTTGCCAATTCCTTTTCATTCAGATTATTTACCTCATTTCCGTCCACCACTAATTTCCCCACAGAAGGATATAAAACGCAACCCAATAAAGAAAGCAAGGTGGTTTTTCCTGAACCTGAGGGTCCAATGATCAACAGCAATTCTCCTTCATTTAAAACCATGTCTGTGGGTTCTAACGCAGTGATTCGTTGATCGCCTACTTGATAATATTTACCAACCTGCGAAAGTTTCGCAATCATACACATAAAATTTATTAATCTTAAAACTCAAATTGCTTTATAAATGTTCACATAAATGTTAAATTACAAACAAAAAGCCATGAAAAATCAATTAAAATGGGTCGGATTTGGACTATTAGCCGTTTTGGTTATTCTACAATTCTTCCAAACAGATAAAACGAATAAGGAAACAGATCCTAATATGGAATTATTGAGCATTGTTCCCGCCAGTGCCGAGGTAGCCGATTTACTGGAAAGAGCTTGCCAGGATTGTCATTCCAATAAAACCAAATATCCATGGTACAGCTATATTGCCCCTGTTTCATTTTGGGTAAAACATCATATTGACGATGGAAAGAAGCATTTCAATATGTCTGAATTTGGAACCTATCCAGCTAAAAAGGCAGCACATAAGCTGGAAGAAGGCTTTGAGGTTATTGAAAATGGAGAAATGCCCATGGATTCTTACACCTGGATGCACCCAGAGGCAAAATTGACTGATGCCGAAAAAAAGGTGCTTATCAATTGGTTTAAAGCAAGATACGCAGCTGCGGAAGCTAAGATTGA
>JAIYCH010000020.1 GCA_027488135.1 Saprospiraceae bacterium
TAATCATCTTTACCAATACCTTGATTTATGGAAACCCAGGTTTTTCCATAATCACTTGTTTTATATGCCATTGACTGGAAGTCATTAAAACGATAGCGGGTAGCGGAAATATAAGCCGTACCTGGTTGATGTGGGGAAACCTCGATAGATTGAATCAAGCATTCCGGCAGACCTTGCGGGGTTACATTTTCCCAAGATTTACCTCCATTTCTTGTTACATGCACCAAACCACAATCGCTTCCCGCCCAGATAAGATCCTTTTCTGTGGAAGATTCAATTAAATAAAAGATAGTATTATAATTTTCTCCCCCAGCTCCTTCATTAGTAATAGGACCACCACCGACAATTTGTTTTTCTACCTCATTTCTTGTTAAATCAGGGCTAATTTCAGTCCAACTGATACCTCCATCGGTAGTTTTCAGCACTTTATTCGCAGCATGATAAATAGTATTATAGTCATGAGGAGATGCGATAATAGGTGCATTCCAATTAAAACGGTACTTCATATCCTTTGGAGCGATAGCCAGATTTAAAGCTGGATAGGCCATAATATCCTTAACTTCCTGGTTAGCCATATTTAATACCTCGATATACCCCTGGTAACAACCACCAAAAATTTGCGTAGGATTATCAGGACTAAAAGCTAGGAAAGCACTTTCACAACCTGGTCCGGAGGTCCAGTCCTTATCGGTGATGCCCGAACCACTAGTCCTACTTTGAATCATTACGGAAGAATTATCCTGTTGACCCCCATACACCCAATAAGGAAAACGATTATCGGTATTAACTCTATAAAACTGAGCGGTAGGTTGATTCCCCTGAGCCGACCATGTTTTTCCCGAATTAAAGCTAATTTCACCTCCACCGTCATCGGCAAGTGCGAGATTATCGCTATTCTGTGGATTAATCCAAAGGTCATGCGTATCGCCATGTCCTACCCTTAACATTGAAAAAGTTTTTCCCCCGTCTATGGAACGCATGGCAGGAGCATTTAGGACATAAACAATTTCAGGGTTAGAGGGATCGGCATAAATTTCCATATAATACCAGGAACGAGCCGTAAGTGTTTGATCATTCGTCATTAATTTCCATGACTTTCCTGCATCATCACTACGATAAACCCCTGCTTTTGATTTTTCCGCTTCCACAATAGCGTAAACGCGGGAAGGGTCAGCTCTTGAAACAGACAAGCCAATTTTACCCATCATAGAAGGAAGCCCTTCCACTGATTTGCTCCAAGATTCACCGCCATCTGTTGATTTCCATACGGAACAACCATTTCCACCACTTTGAACCTGCCAGGGAAGGCGACGATGTTCCCAGGTAGCGGCATACATGATCCTTGGATTAGAAAAATCAACGGTAAGGCTGGAAACACCTGAATTTACATCTACGTAGAGGGTTTTTTTCCAGGTAAGTCCCCCATCCGTTGTTTTATAAACACCCCTTTCTTCCGAAGGTCCGTGCAAAGCACCCTGAGCAGCCACCCAAACGATGTCAGGATTTTGGGGATGAATAATAACATCAGAAATATGTCTTGTATTCTCCAGACCCATATTTTTCCAGGTCTTACCCTGATCGGTTGATTTATATACGCCATCGCCAAAAGTAGTCATAACACCTCTTACAGCATGTTCCCCTGTACCCACATAGATTACATTGGGATCACTTTCAGCTACGGCAATATCTCCAATGGTACTTGATGTAAAGAAACCGTCAGAAATATTCACCCAATTTAGACCTGCGTCCTGTGTTTTCCAGACACCACCGCCGGTATAACCAACGAAATACAGTTGATTATTACCAGGAACACCGGAAATACCGTTAGCCCTGCCGCCGCGAAAAGGGCCAATATTTCTCCATTTCAGCGACTGAAAATTTTTGGCATCTATCAATTTAGGTACGACTACCTCTGCATTGTTAGATTTAGATTTTTTTTGAGCAAATACGTTTAATGTTAAAATCATTAACAGTGCACTCAATAAAAGTTTCGTCAAGTTTTGCATAGTTGCTATTACGATAAAAAATGAAAAAAAAATGATTCAGCAAATTAAAACATCTAAATTTATAAATAACTAATCAAAAGAAGGCAAATCTTACCATTTTTCCCTCATTTTTGTTGTCTATGAAAAATAGTACCAAATATTTACCTTTTTACCTTCTTGCGTCCATCCCCCGACCAATACTTCACGGATTATTGAACCTTTTATTTATACTTTTATACCCTATTATTTTCTATCGGAAAAAGGTAGTCCTGTATAATTTACGGAAGGCATTTCCAACGCATACTTTAAAAAAGATTAATGAAATTCAAAAAGCGTTTTATCGTCAGTTCTTAAAAAACTTTGAGGATCTTATCCCCCTTTTAATCCAAAGTAAAAAAGCCGTTTACAAGTCTGTGGAGATTAAAAATATGGAACTTTTAAACGAGCTAATGCTGTTAAATAAACCAATAATCATTATAACAGCACATTATGGAAGCTGGGAAAAGGCGTTTTCTGCTTTACCTATTTTTATTAATAAGCCTGTTGGTTTGGTATATACCCCTGTGAAGAGCAACTACTTTAGTGCTTTACTTCTTCACATAAGAACAAGATTCGGATTAAATTTAATAACCCGCTACACATTTAAGGAACATATAGGCGCACATTTAAATCAAACCTATTTTTATATTATGCCCTCAGATCAGCGCCCGGTTGACCCAAAAAAATCTTTTTGGACTCCTTTTTTAGGTATAGAAACTCCCCTACTTTTTGGGGTTGAAAAGCATGCTGTACAATATCATTTACCCGCCATTTATTTACATGTAAAAGATATGGGCCATCAATGTCATATTAATTTTAGTTTAATATGTAAGTCTGGAAAAGAAACAGAGTATGGTTTTATTACTAAAAAGTATGCAGAACTTCTTGAAAAACAAATCGTCGATGACCCCACTCAGTGGTTGTGGAGTCATCGACGATGGAAGGAAATAGTATAATACTATTTTTTATTGCCCATTGAGGATTTTCAATTCAACCCTCTGATTTTTCTTTCGCCCTTCAGGCGTATCGTTTGAGACCAAGGGATTTTTCTTTCCATAACCGAAAGCGGCAACTCTGGACTCGGGAATACCGTTGCGAATAAAATAATTAGCCACGGATCTGGCTCTTTTAAGAGATATATCATCCGCATAATTATCGGACGCTACATTATTAGTATGGCCACCGAATTCAACGTTAAGAGATGGATAATCCTTTAAAAACTGTAAAACTTCCTGCAAAAGCTCTTCTACGCCTGGTGGAATACTTATACTATCGGCCTGAAAAACTAATTTTTCAATTTGAATGATTTGATCTGCCTTAAATGAATCTCGAGCCAAACCAGGAATAAGTCTTACTGGAATGGTTGCTGCGCTGGTATCTGCACAGCCTCTGTTATCCGTAACGGTCACAGCATGAAACCCTGCCGATAAATTCTGAGCGAACATCTGATTACTGCCATTATCCCATAGGATAACAAAGGGAAAACTTCCCCCATTTATGATCAGGCTACTTTTACCATTTTGACCCTTTTCATCTGATGCACCTCTAATAAAAGTAGTATTAACGACCAATTTTTGTGGTTCAATCAGTACTTTTTCAGCTGTGACCATTTTATTCTTACTATCGGTTACGGTCACAGAATAGGTACCAGGAGATAAAGATGAAATATTTTGAGTGGTTAAGCCATTACTCCATTTAATGGAAAATGGTTTTTTACCCCCCATTAAATCCAGAGATAAAGCTCCGTTTTTATTACCAAAGCATGCAATTTCATTTTCTGTTTTAATCAATACTGTCAATTCAGGAACTAATTCCTCTAGTTCAAAAGAAGTGAATATTTCACATTGATTCGTATCTTTTAGAGTTACTTTGTGTGATCCGCCGGAAAGTGAATTGGCATTTTCCCCGATTTCACCATTATCCCAAATCATTGAATAGGGCGCTGTACCACCAGAAACCGATATAGTAACCTTACCATTTAAGCTATCCAGGTCAGGAATTTGTACTACGGTAATTTGCCCTTTAATTACCTCTGGTTCCGAAAGTTCCATCGAAGTTGAGATAGATTTACCCTGACTATCTGTTACAGAAGCGATGTAT
Organism: Saprospiraceae bacterium; assembly: GCA_027488135.1. Classification (GTDB taxonomy): domain Bacteria; phylum Bacteroidota; class Bacteroidia; order Chitinophagales; family Saprospiraceae; genus BJGN01. The sequence continues at coordinate 4,125 of JAIYCH010000020.1, forward strand.
TTACCCTTCTTTAGATTAATTAATTCTGTACCTTTTAGGTCAGCAAGGTTCCAGGTAACAGTATATGGTGGTTTTCCTCCATTAATATTTAGCGTTGCAGATCCATTTTTATCACCTGCACATTTTAATGAATTGACAACCAAAATATTGGCATTGAACTCTTTAATATCTTCTGTTATGACAAAAGGTTTATTTACTACACAACCCTGATCATCGGTAATAGTTAGTTTTTGGTAACCTGGACCGAGTAAAAACGAGGAATCACCTGTTTCACCTGTGGACCAAACTTTTTTATAGACACCTATACCACCGGTAACAGAGGCAGTGGCGACACCATCTTTGTTATTAACAGTAGCCTGACTGATTATTTCTACATTAACCACCATGACAGGAGGATTTTTCAATTCAATGGTTTGAAATTTAGTTTCGCCCAGTTTATCTGTAATGGTAACCGAATAACTTCCAGCTTTGACATTTTCCAGGGTAGCATTGGTTTTACCTGCTGCACTCCAATTATACTTATAGGGAGGTTTACCGCCATCAACGAAAGCCTCCAGTGAACCATTTTCAAAATCAGCACAAGAAACTTCCTTTAAAACTTTCATTTCAAGTCTTAGAGGTAGAATAATTTCCGACATTCTAAGCGATTTTTCAAGCTTACAGCCTTTTGCATCTACCACAGTAAAATCGTAATCCCCATCGGCAAGATTAGAAATTTCCTCTTTAACCTGGCCTTTATTCCAGGTAATTTTATAATCTCCATTACCGCCTGAAGCCAGAATCTTTGCTACTCCATCGGCATTATTTGTGGAGGCTGGTTTAATAATTTGTAGAATGAGATCAAGAGGCTCCGGCCCTTTTATTTCTTTTTTTAGGACAATAGATTGCAATTTTTCATCGGTCAAGGTTACTGTATAAATACCTGCTGCGACATTTTTTATAGATTGTTCCTTACTACCCGTACTCCAATTGAATACGAAAGGAGCTTTTCCGCCCTTTGGAACTACCTTTAGGACAGCATCGGCAAGATCGGGACAACTCAGCCCTTTTTCCTCTTCAACTTCCCCCATTACGGCTACTAGCTCCTCTGGGACTTCCACTTGATGTACCAGTTTACAACCTTTGGCATCTGTCAAAGTAACCCTATGAAAACCTGCGGAAAGATTTGTTGCCACAGAATCCTTTTGGCCATTATCCCATGTATAGGTGACTGCGCCTATGGCATTTTCAACCTTAACCACAGCGGAACCATCATTTCCAAGACCTGAAGCAACCTTAAGTGGGGTACCCGTCGCCTTCATCAATATGGGTGAAGGTATTTCTATGGCTGCTTTGGCAGAAAGACCTTCGCTATCAGAAATGGTAACGGCGTAAATACCCCCAATCAATCCTGAAATAGTTGCACTATTGTTAGCGGGAACGCTCCAATTAAACTGATAAGGAGGTTTCCCCCCTTTGTAAACGAGTTGTAAAACGCCGCCCTTAGGATCTAGGCAGTCTGGTGCGGTCACTATGTCAAGTTTTACACCGATGGCCATTTGATTTTCATTTACTTCAAATGCACCAACACCGAAACAATTTTTACTATCCACTACCGTCACCACATGGTTACCGCCAGAGAGTCCGCCCGTAGCGTTTCCTGTTCGTCCGTTGTCCCAGGAAACCTGATAAGGTGGTGTCCCCCCGGAGACAGTTACTTTTGCCTGTCCGTCTGCGTTACCCGGAGCACTTGTGGCGGTAAGCGCTTTGGCCTCTACCTTTAATCGGGTATCCGATAAAGTTACTTCAGCACTTTGGGTTACACCATCTTCACTGGTAACTGTTACCCTGTAAGTACCTGGTCCCAGTCCAATGGGTGAATTCCCTTTTATGGTATCAGAGCTCCATTTATATTGAAATGGACCAACACCACCATTCACTTTCACCTGCAGGGCACCGTCCCATTTGCGACTATTACAGGAAATGGGATTAACTACCTGAATACCCACAGCCAGCATCTCCTTTTCCTGAATTACATACATGCCTTTATCTTCCGTACCAATCCATACTCTACCCTCAAGATCGGTTTTAATTAACGTTGAAAACTGGGAAGTAAAATCTTTTTCCGGTCCGTATAGCACAAAAGAATCCTGTTCAACCAAATACTGACTAATGATTTCTGAGGCAAGCCAGGCATTGCCTTGTGCGTCAAGACCTATAGCCCTTAGATCGCCCTCAATATTCTCCTCTGGAACTAAAATAGGAAGCCATTCTCTTTTACTGTTTAATGGCCCAACCATATTATCACCGAGTATCCAGACTGATTTACCCTCAATGGAAATATCCTGAAAAGCAAAATCCTTTTCGATGATTTCATATTTACCACTTTTACCTGTTAATATACCGAGGTCAGTAGCAACCCAAATTTTATTTGCATCATCAAAACGGATTATATTAATTTTATCAGATCTTAATTTACCATTTTTAGCACTAAAATGCTGGATTATCTTTTTCTCCGACAAGTTCAATTGAAACAATCCACTGTTTAGTGTACCAATCCAAAGAGAACCGTCTTCCTTTTGAAGAGCCATGGTACTTATTTCGTCATCCCCTTGTAAAAAATCTTTCAAAAGACTATTTATGAATGGCATATCAATATAAACTTCACTATTTCCCCCTTTAAACTGAAGTAAAGAGGTAGTATTTGGAGGCAAAGTAATTTTTACCGCCTGGGAACTTCCCAAAATTCTATATAGATCTGATTTGTCCGCAATGATAATTTGATTATCAGCACCAATAAAAATATTTGAGATGGCAGCATTTGCAGGAATCCCCTTATTTTTGATAACACTCAAATTTGTTTGAGCAGATAGGAAGGAGCAAAAGACCAGGAAGCAGCAAATGGTAAAAATCCGAAACATAAATCCTTATTAATTGAATGCAAATATGATAAAAAAGCGGCTTACTTGTCATGTATTTTGTTGAAAATAAATGAAAAGGCTCCGATGGATAAACTCAAAATCGGAGCCTTCATTGTGCAGAAAGCACATTATTTTTTATTAGTTAACAGACTTTAATCCCGCTTTTACCAACTTTTCATTCAACGATTTTAAAGAACTATTCTGGATAGAACGTTTTTCTGTCAATAGGATAGATAATTCTTTAGAAAGTTCTGCGAACACCACATAAGAGGCATCTGTAGGTCTGGCATCGCCTGTTTCAACACTTCTTCGGAGGGAGGAAAGCCTGTTATTTAGCTTAATTGGAAAATTAAGTGGGTCTTGACCACTTTGATTTTTCACCTGATATAGGTCTTCCTCCACTTTTTGTAAGGCCAATATTACCGCAGTCATTTCTTTTAAAAGTATTGAATCTTTTACCCCACTTTTTTGATTTTCTATCTGTGGTTTAAGTTTTCTGATCTCTTTTACTGCATCATTTGCCTCTGATTCCTTCTCCTTAATTTGCATGGCCAGTTGAAATTGCATTGTTAAATCTTCCAGGGATATACCCTTAAGATTAGGATCCATTTTAATATCAATATCATGGGATTGCTCGAGTCCATTGGCCTTCAATGTAACTTTATATTTACCAGGAACGGCTTTAGGCCCAACCTGAGGTCTACCACTCCATATAATCATACCTGGAAAAGTCGTAGCCCCGGCATACCTCAAATTCCAAGAAAAGGTATTAATTCCTTTTGCCGTGGTAGGCTTGGTATTTCCATCTCTTTCCCAATAAGGCACTGAATTATCTAGTTTAAAAACTTCCTGATTCCCTACAAATTTTTGAACTAGTTTACCTGCCGAATCAAGAATGGAAACCTCTACAGAATCGACTTTTTCATTTAAATAATATTGTACATTCAGGTTATAAATGCTTCTAATTGGGTCTGCAGGTTTAAAAAAATGCAATGTAGAAGCCGCTGTAGTGGCATTTAATTCTCTCAATGGTGCGATATCATCTAATATCCAGAAACTTCTTCCATGCGTACCAAGAACAACATCATCATTTTTAATAACTAAATCCCTGATAGGCGTTACCGGAAGATTTAACTGTAAAGATTCCCAGTTTTCCCCTGCGTCAAAAGAAGCATACACGCCATTTTCTGTACCGAGAAAAAGTAAACCTTTCTTCTTATGATCTTCCCTTATAGATCGGGCAAAATCCTGAGGTTTTATACCCTTAATTATTTTAGTCCACGTTTTTCCATAATCCGTGGTTTTGTAAACATAAGGCGCCCTATCATCGACCTGATATCTATAGGCTGCAACGTAAGCGGTGCCTGGATCATGTTTAGAAGCCTCAATGATACTTACTGTAGAGAATTTTGGTAGATCTTTCGGTGTTATTTCCAGCCATGATTTCCCACCATTGCGGGTAATATGAATTCGACCGTCATCGGAACCAGCCCAAAGGGTTTGAATGTCATGAAAAGAGGGTGCTAAGGCAAAAACGGTGGCATAAATTTCAGGGCCGTTCATATCTTTTGTGATAATTCCCCCTGTTGGACCCAGGGTTTCAGGATCAGCGAAGGTAAGGTCCGGACTAATTTTCTCCCAGGATTGGCCATCATTTGTTGTTTTCCAAACATGCTGAGAACAGGTATATAAAATGGAAGGATCCAGGGGAGAAAAAACGATAGGATAGGTCCATTGCCATCTTTCTGGTAAGGAAGAGGCTGGTTCTCCCGAGAAAAATCGGGGGTAAACCTGAATATCCCGCTCCTGACCATTGCTCCTGTCGTAACGGGTAAGTAAGGCCCCTTGACTCCCAGCATAAAATAAATCTGGATTGGTTGGATGCGGCGCTATGTAACCACTTTCTCCACCGCCAACCTCATAAAACCAACTTTTATTCCCTTCATTCAGGTGTTTGAATCCCCAACCGTCACTCGGAATGGACAAGGTGGTATTATCCTGTTGTGCCCCAGCCACATGGTAAGGTACGTCCATTGTAGTAGTAACATGATAAAGCTGCGACGTTGGATAATCTTCATCTGTCCAGGACTTTCCACCGTTAGTAGAAACGCAGGCTCCTCCATCATTTGACGAAATCATCCTTTGAGGATTATTTGGGTCTATCCAAAGATCGTGATTATCACCATGGGGCACATTGATTTCGATATCAAAAGTTTTCCCTCCATCTATAGACTTATAAAAATTTACGTTTAAGCAATAGACGGTTTCAGGATCGAGAGGATCGGCATAAATACGGGAGTAATAGAAGGCACGTTGTCTTAATTTTCTTTCATCATTCATTTTCTTCCAGGACCAGCCAGCATCATCAGAACGATATACTCCACCCTCATTTGCCTCAACAATGGCATAGAGTCTGTTTGGATTTGCGGGAGAAACAGTGATACCTATTTTACCGAGGGGTGCTATGGGCAGACCTGGATTTTTAGATAAATCGATCCAGGTATCTCCCCCATCTACCGATTTATACAAGCGACAACCTTCGCCACCGCCCCACATTTTCCAGGTTTTCCTATAAACCTGCCAGGTAGTGGCGTATAATATTTTAGGATTTGTTTTATCAATAATCAGGTCAGCGGCGCCGGTATTCGCTCCAACATAAAGTACTTTTTGCCAGGTATTACCCCCATCTTTCGATCTAAAAACACCCCTTTCCTCATTATCACCGTAGGGATGGCCTAGGGCTGCGACAAAAACAATATCAGGATTTGTAGGATGGATTCTAATTCTGGAAATAGACTGAGTTTCTTTAAGACCGAGGTGACGCCATTTTTTTCCGCCATCTTCCGATTTATACACTCCGTCACCCTGGGTAATCGAACCTCTAAGCTGCGTTTCACCCATGCCTATGTAAACTATGTCTGGATTCGTTTCAGCCACAGCCACAGCGCCCACTGATGAAGAATTGATTTGACCATCGGTAACGGGCTGCCATTCCTGACCTCCATCAGTCGTTTTCCAAAGGCCACCACCTGTTGCACCAAAATAGTATTCCAATGGTCTCCCGGGACTCCCGGTTGAACCCAGTGACCTACCTCCCCGGTTAGGCCCAATATTTCTCCATTTCATTTTAGCAAAATGAGAAATATCTATTTTTGAAGATACCGGTTGAGATAATAAAAAGTCCTTATTTTTCCCAATGGTTATCAGCAAAAATAAGAAGATAATTTTTTTAGTTAAAAGGGACATGCTAAATATTTTTTAGTTACCCTCTAAAAATAGGAAAAAATTCTAAATAACTTAATAGAAAATCAAAGTGAAAAAAATCATAGTCGATAAAAGACAATATATTTAAATACTATTTGACTTATTAAAATATTTTATTTAATTTTAAATATTATATAGAAATTATATTTTAAATTTGTTTAGAAAATAAATAACTTATAGATTATGGCAGAAAACAATTTAACAGATTTTGAAGCACAAGAACTTTTAAGGCAATATAGTTCTGATTTGAGAAAACTTGAATTCCAACTTCAACAAACCAAATTAGCCATTCATCATTTACAGGGCAGCGGTGATTCACCTGAGAATGCTTCTGTCGGAAAAAAGGTAAAAAAAGAGGTTGAAATTATTCAGGCTCTTACTGAAAAAGATGATTTTACAGATGCAACGTCCAGAGAGGACAAAAAATCAACCCTTAAAACCGTTAAAGTAAAGGTAGCTAAACCGACGGTTAAAAAAGTGACAACGAATAAAAAAGTACCGGGTTCAAAAGGGAGAAAGTCTTTAAACACTCAATGGGACAGGATCGTTTCAGATAACATGGGCACCAAAGAGAATCCAAAAACGAGCAATGAACTATTGCAGGATTTAGTTAATGCCAGAGACAAGAAATACATCCTTGATGAAGGCAACACAAAGTTGATTCAGCGTTTGAATGCATCGTTAACCAAACTTTACAAGCAAAATAAAATTGGAAAGCAAAAAATTGAGGGTAAAAAAGCGTTTGTCTATTTTAGTAAATAACTAACTAAGAAACGCTAACTCTTTTAATTTGCTCGTCAATGACGGTACCAATGGGTTTCAAATATTGAAACCCATTTTCATTTGCGAAATGGATAAATTCCTCTACATAGCTTTTATCGACTGCAATAAGCAGCCCCCCACTCGTTTGAGGATCGCATAAAATATTTAATTGACTGTCCGCTGAAACCTCGATTTTGTGCCCATAACTTGCATAATTTCGTTTTGTTCCACCCGGAATGCAACCTTGTTCTAAGTAATAATTAATGATCTCTTTATTTAAAATAGGAATGGCATCAAACGCTATTTGTGCGGAAGTATTTGACGCCTCCATCATTTCTGTTAAATGACCTGCCAGGCCAAAACCGGTAACATCCGTGAGCGCATGAACGTAGGGTAAAGTGCCTACTTTTTCGCCAAAAATATTTAATTTAGTCATAGATTCTAAGGCAATATTGGCGTGCTCACTTAATAATAAATCCTTTTTTTGTGCCGTAGTCAATATTCCAACACCTAATCCTTTGGTTAGAAATAAAAAATCTCCTGCTTTAGCCCCCCCATTTTTCTTAAGATTTTCTATCCTTACCCTGCCATTCACCGCCAGACCAAAAATGGGTTCAGGGCTGTCAATGCTATGACCACCAGCCAGAGGAATGCCCGCCAGCTTACAAACATCTCTGGCACCATCTATAACTTTGCCAGCGACCTCGGGGGGTAATTTATCAATAGGCCAACCCAGTATAGCAATAGCTAAGATGGGGGTACCACCCATGGCATATACATCGCTTATGGCATTTACCGCTGCAACTCTGCCAAAATCAAAAGGATCGTCTACAATAGGCATAAAAAAGTCCGTCGTGCTTATCAATGCCGTTCCATCACCCAGATCCAATACAGCAGCATCATCTCTTTCTTCATTTCCCACAAGAAGTGCTGGATTAAAATTATTTTTAACCGACCCTGCCAAAATTTTATCTAAGGTTGACGGGGATATTTTACAGCCACAACCGGCTCCATGACTATATTGTGTCAATTTATAAATCATTTCCATCTGAAAATTTTATTAAAGATTGAGCGATAGCTCGTGTTTCCAAAGTTACGTCTGGGGTAAATAAAAAGCTTCTGGAAAAATCACATTTAAGATTAGCTAAAGGATATGATTTATCATAATATCGCAGGGCAATAGCGCCCGCACCAGATAAATCACCAGCCTCGAGATAGGCAACGGCAGCCTGAACGTGTTGCCCACCCAGTCTTTTACTAATTTTAATAAATGATTCGATTAATTCAGTCACTGGAAATTCCCCATAAATTTTAACTAAAAATTTCAGCCTCTCCTCAAATGGAATAACTAAACCAATATATTTTGCTGTTTTGAACTGGTTCCAGAACGCTTCCGGTTGAAAAACTTTACCAATGGATCTGGATTCATTTTCCACCCAAACTCTTTTGGATGAATCCAGTTTTCTGAACTCGTCGAATAGGTTATTTTCAAATTGTTCTACCGTCGGTTGAATTAATTCACCTAAAGAACCAAAAGCAGAACCTTTATGGTGAGCCAGTTTTTCTAAATCAATGATTTGTTCTCCTTCGTCATTTAACGATTGAAGAATCAAGGTTTTTCCTGACCCCGTTGGACCTCCCAGAACGACTAAATTCAGTTTAATTTCATCAAATTGCCGATGGATATACTGTCGGTAAGCTTTATAGCCACCAATAATAAGTTTAACTTCAAATCCTGCCATTTCTAATAGCCAGGCCAAACTGGCACTTCGCTGCCCACCTCTCCAGCAGTGAATATATAATTTTTTTTCAGGCACCCGTTTATTTGCCCATCGAACATAATCGGCCATTTTAGCACCAACAAACTCAAGTCCCTTTAAAAAAGCAAAATCATGCCCTTTCTTTTTGTATAAAGTACCCACTTCAGCCCTTTCCTCGTCGGTAAATAAGGGAAATGACACAGCGCCCGGAATATGACCTTCTATGTATTCCCCCGGACTTCTGACATCTAATAAAATATTTTCGTCATTCCTTTTTAAAAAATCAGCTATGGTTATTTTTTCCATGCGGCAAAAATACGCAATTAGCACCATATCTAAAGGTTTAAAAATGGCGCGAAGTAAACTTTGTTTGGAACCATTTGTTTTGAAAACAAAAAACATTGGAAAGTTTACTTCACACCATAAAAAATAGTTATTCAGGATATGCCCGTTATTTATGGCATGCTATAAATAACCCGTCGTGGGATAATTATTTTTATTGGCTTCTGGCTATTTCTTTCCTGTTTTTGGCCTTAGAATGGGCTAATCCCTGGCGAAAAAATCAGGCTCGTTTTAGGAAAGATTTTTGGTTAGATTTTTTTTATTTATTTTTTAACTTTTTCCTTTTCTCATTAGTTATTTATGCTGCATTATCAAGAGTGGTAGTAAACTTTTTCAATGATACTTTTTATCAAATATTTAATATCGAACTAACCTCTTTCAATCCATTGGTTGGCGCACCGCTATGGCTTATTTTACTGACAGGATTTATTATCAGGGATTTTATACAATGGTGGATTCACCGATTACTGCACAAATTGCCTTTTTTATGGAAATTCCACCAAGTCCATCATTCTGTTGAACAAATGGGATTTGCTGCCCATTTAAGATTTCATTGGATGGAAACCATTGTTTACAGAACGATTGAATATCTTCCTTTGGCCCTTCTGGGCATAGGACTGTATGATTTTTTCATCATTCATTTGTTCACCTTGGCGTTTGGGCATTATAACCATGCCAATATTTCCATTCCAGGAAAATTTGTTGGTTTATTTTTGGCCGTTTTAATAGGAACAGCCATAGTTACCTCTAGTTTTGACCTTACTATTTTGAAAGAGGCCAACCTGTTCACCAAACTGTCTAGTTTTATAGTCATTTGTCTGGCAGGATATTATGTTTTGGGCCCTCGGGTTAAGTATATATTTAACAGCCCTGAAATGCACATTTGGCATCATGCTTTTGACATGCCTGAGGATAAGCCCAATGGTATAAATTTTGGACTGACCTTAGCCATTTGGGATTATCTTTTTAAAACCGATTATATGCCTTATAATGGCAGAGATTTAAGATTGGGATTTCCCGGAATAGAAAAATTTCCCCAACATTTTAGTGGGCAGTTATTTCATGGAATCTTTAAGCAGAAAAAATAAATCAAATTTTTTTCCGTCGATCTAACGATTTTTCCTGGACAATTTCCTGCACTGATTTTCCTTTAATCTTGCTATCAAGCCAGGATATTATATCTAAATATAAAAAAGGTCTTTTTTCATAAGGGTCCAATTCTAATTGTCCTAATCTCTGCCTCAGGCTAAGGAATTCGTCTTTAATACCTGCGGCCTGTATTCTAGGAAGTTTTCTTATAAATCTGAAAATCTCTCTGTGAACAGCACTGAGTTCTTCCATTTTGCTTAAAAAACGATATACTGATTTAACCTGATATTCTACTAATTGCGCATTTCCAAGTTCATAATGAGCAATTAAACTTAAAATACGGGCATAAATCTGTATGTCGGTTCTATAATCAGAATTTTTCTCATTTAAAATAAGATTTAAATAAGTAATGGCATTTTTATTTTCACCTGCACCAAAGTATAAACAGGCAATTCTGTAATAAAAAACCATGATTCGGTGATTATCCCAATTGTACTGGTCACTCTCAATAAGTACCATTAATTCAGGGATAATCTGAATACCCTCGGTAAAACTACCTTCCAAAAAATGTTTTTTAATCAGATGATTATATTTAAAGAGGTAGTAATTACCTTCCATATTCATCTCTTTCTCGAGTTGGTAAAAATCTGGAAAAGCTAATAATTTTTTTAAGACCTCACAATATTTATCAAATTGCCACATATTAAATAAGGCTGTCAATAAATTATGAAGACCCTTTAAATATAAAATTCCGTGAATGAGAATTATTTCTTCATTTTTTTCAAAAATAGAGACCCATCTCGAGGCATATTTATAGCAATAGGGAAAATCCTGCGTCATGTGATAAAACCAAACATGGGCCTGATCATGATAAATCTTTGACATAAAATCAAGTTCCACATAAGGCACATTGGGTAATTTGGCATTAAAAAATAGTTTAACCATTTCATAATCCTTAAAATTTCGAACGAAGCCTATTTTCAAATAAAGTCCATACAACTGAAGGGAAAGATTTGAAAATTGATGATTATTTTTGATAACCTTCAATAAATCGATGGTTTCATTTGTAATGATATCAGCTCTTCCCTCGATGCTTCTCGTTATATATTGTCCTTCAATATGCTTCTCAAACTCAAGTATTTCAAGTGATAAGGAGCTAAACTCGGCTTGTTTTGCTTTTAACTTGGCTTTATCCAACATATCGAGTGCCTGTCTGTAAAGACCTTTATTATACAAAACACGCGCACAATCCAATAATTCTCTGATATGTATATCAAGAGAACTTTTAGTGCTTAATAATCTGAGGCTAGTGAGAAGTTGTTTATAAAGATGGGCTTTGAGATTTGAAAGCTGTGTTTTTTTAATTTCAGTTATTTTTTTTAAAATATGATCTTCGTCGTATTCACCCTTTTTTTCAAGAAAATCAAATAGTTGAAGGAATAAAATATCTTCTGAATTTTGATTGCGTTTAACAAACAAGCGAAAATGTCGTTTTTCTGCTCTGGACAATGAATTAATCAACGTCACAAGATCATCCGTTTTTTGTTTGGGCATTGTAGAATTTATTTTTACAA
>JAIYCH010000077.1 GCA_027488135.1 Saprospiraceae bacterium
ACATAAATGCAATATACAGGTTCACCCCTATCGTAAAATTCTCTTTGATTTATAATCGTATCAATAGCAATGGCCGTTTTTCCTGTCTGACGGTCGCCAATGATTAACTCTCTCTGCCCTCTTCCAATAGGAATCATTGCATCGATCGCTTTAATACCTGTTTGAAGTGGCTCATTTACTGGTTGACGAAAGATAACACCCGGTGCTTTTCTTTCCAGAGGCATCTCATAAAGGTCTCCTTTAATGGGACCCTTTCCGTCAATAGGTTGACCCAAAGTATTTACAACACGGCCAACAAAACCTTCTCCCACTTTAATGGAAGCAATTCTATTGGTTCTGTGAACCCTGGAGCCCTCACGAATTCCGTCAGCTGAACCCATAAGTACCACACCGACATTGTCTTCTTCAAGATTTAGAACGATGGCCTGTGTACCTGTACTAAATTCAACCAATTCACCTGATTGAGCATTATTTAATCCATACACACGAGCAATACCGTCTCCAACTTGAAGTACGGTACCGAACTCTGCTAACTCAGCAGTATCATTAAATCCAGAAATTTGTTGCTTCAGGATTTGGGAAATTTCTTCAGGTCTTACGTCACCCATTTTTTTATGTTTTGCTACTGATTCAAATAAATATTATCTGGCACGTTAATTATCGCGCTATAATTTTAGACTCATAAAGATTTTCTGCAAATGATTTCTTCAGCCTGAAAATTTGATTTTTAACACTGGCATCATAAACATAATCTTCCATTTCAATAATAAACCCACCCACCAAGGATTCATCAACAATCGTTTCCAACTCAATGTTTTTGAAACCAACGATAGATGAAGAAGCTATTTTTGTAATTTTTTCCTGATCCTCTTTGCTTAAGGGTTGCGCTGAAATAACTTTAACGGTAGAAATCTCCTTTAAGGTTTTATATTGAGAAAGAAAAGAATCAACAATTAAAGGGAGATTAAATTCACGGTGTTTCGACACTAACAATTGAAGAAATAGTAAGGTTAATTTGCTTAGTTTATCTTCAAAAAGAGTGGACAGAATCTTCTTTTTCTTATCAAAAGAAATCACAGGACTTTTAACAAATGCAGAAAAATCTGCATTTTCCCGAAGCAAATTTTTCAAAACTTTTGCATCGGCTAAAGCTGATTCAACCTCATTTCTCTCCACGGCGAGATCAATCCAGGATTTAGCGTAACGAAAGGCAATTTTATTTGTGGTCATTTTATTTACTTAAAGGCATGCAAAAATTAATTTTCGAAACGAATTTCTTCCACTAATTTTTGTGTTAATTGTAAACTCTCCTGCTTATCAGACAGACGTTGATGAATTAATTTTTCAGCAATTTCTATAGACAACAACCCGATGTCATTTCTAACATTGGTTAACATTTCCATTTTTTGGTGTTCAATTTCTACCTTAGCTGCCTGGACAATTTTTTGTGCTTCCTCTTTTGCTCTTTCTCTTGCTTCGCTAATAATTGATTCCTTCGCCTCTTTTGCTTCCTTTAAAATAGCTGCTCTTTCTTCTGCTGCTTGTTTTAATAAATTTTCATTATGTGATTGTAAAGAAGAAATCTCCTCCTTTGCTTTTTTAGCTGAATCCAAAGAGTTTTGTATATCCTGTTCCCTCTCCTTTAACGCATTTTGGATAGGTTTGAAGGCAAATTTACCCATCAATCCCCAAAAAAGAAGGAAGATAAGCGTTGTCCATATTAATAAGCCCGGCTCGGGGCGAATCACTGAGAAATCGGCTAAGAAAAGCATCATTTTATATTTTTTTACCTTGGTATTTACCAATTTATTTAATAAAGGGTAGAAATGCAGTCAGGAGCCAACCGCACCCGATCTGCATTTCTTTCATTTTGATTACTTAACGAAAATCGATAAGATAATCGCAATAAGGGCAGCACCCTCAATAAGAGCGGCCATAAGGATCATGTTAGAACGGATATCTCCAACTACCTCAGGTTGACGAGCAATGGCTTCCATTGCTTTTGAACCGATGTTTCCAATTCCAATTCCAGCGCCTATTACAGCTAATCCTGCACCAATTGCGGCTAATGTTCCAGTCATGATGACAATTTTTATTATAAATTATTAATGATGTTCGTGATGTTCTTCAATGGCAGCACCAATATATGATGCGGTCAGGATACAAAATACAAATGCTTGCACAAAGGCTACCAATAGTTCAATAGCCATCATGAATAAGGTAAGTGGTACAGCCATAACTCCTCCTAAGATGGAACCACCCAGATTTTCTCCCGCTTGTCCAAAAATAAATATCAAACTGACAAATATGATGATTACGATATGACCAGCCGTTATGTTGGCAAAAAGACGCAACATTAGGGTCATCGGTTTTATGAACAAACCAAGTAATTCAACTGGCGTTAATATAAACTTTATAGGTAATGGAACGCCAGGCATATTGAAAACATGCTGCCAGTAATTTTTATTTCCACTAAAATTGGTTATCAGGGCTGCTATGACCGCAAGCACTAAGGTGACAGACAAATTTCCTGTAACGTTACCACTTCCCGGGAAAAAAGGCAATTGCCCTATAAGATTCAATCCAAGTATAAAAAAGAAGATGGACATCAGGTAAGGAAGATATTTTTCGTACTTACTCCCTAGAAAAGGGATGGCTACCTCATTTCTGATAAACTCAAATAATGGCTCTATAACCGCTTGAACCCCTTTTGGTGCCTGACCCTTCCTGGTGATATAACTTACCGCTGCTTTCCTGAAAAGGAAGAATAAAATCAGGAAAGCTAATATCATTGTAAAAACATTTTTTGTCATACCGAAATCATAGAAAGAGGTGACCCCACCACCCATGATTCCTCCATCGTAAGATGTTTTCTTATCCAAAGCATAACATTTTTCCTCATAAATTACCTGAAAAGTAACCTTCCCGTCTTCCGATGTCTTTTCTGTGTAACAAGCTACCTCAACCTCACCATCCATTGGAAAACCTTCTTGGTTTACTCTCATAATAGATCCATGCACCATTACATATCCATCAATGGCTTTTGTACCTGAACCATGATGATGCATATCAAAATCATTAGACATCAAAAAGGTGAATCCCTTTCCTGGAGCGTACAATAAGCAAGGTAGTGGAAGATAATAATCACCAAATAAATGAAATGCATTAGCGTCGGCAATATGATGAAATGCAGAAGCACCTGGGTCATATTTCTCCTCATGATGACATGAACATTCACCGTGATTGTGCGTTGCATTCTCTGTTTCCGCTGTATGAGTTTCTGCGCCTTCGACAATAAATGTATTCGCCATTATAACGAACAAACAGATGAATGGAACCACGAATTTTTTCATTCTAATTATTCTTTTATAGCGCTTTTTTAAAATCGCCACAAATTTAGACATTTAAATGATTTAAAAAAAATATGTGGGAATTTATTTTTTTATACCTTACCTTTTTACTTTTGACAGACCTTAAAGCTTCAAAATGGCAAAATATGATGTTCTAATTATTGGTTCCGGTATTGGTGGTCTTACCACGGCAATCAAAATCGCAGAAGATAATCCCAAATTATCCGTATGTGTTCTCACTAAAACAGTTGAAGGTGAGAGTAATACAAGATATGCACAAGGCGGAGTCGCAGCTGTGTGGAACCCGGAAGTTGATTCCACAATGAAACACAAGGAAGATACGCTGGATGCTGGTGACGGGCTCTGTAATGAAAAAATTGTTGATATCGTTGTCAATGAAGGCCCTCTTCGGGTACAGGAGATTATTGAGTGGGGTGCACGCTTCGACAAAAAAGCTGCCGATGGTACATTTGATCTTGGAAGAGAGGGTGGCCACTCAGAAAATAGAATTCTGCATTACAAGGATCTCACCGGTTGGGAAATGCAAAGAACTTTGATGGCCAAGGCTGACGCGATTAAAAGCATAACTATTTTTGAACATTTTTTTGCCATTGATCTTATTACCCAACACCATCTGGGCCATGCCGTTACTCGCTTAACCCCTGACATTACTTGCTTTGGTGCTTATGTCTTAAATAAAGAAACAGGACATATTGAAACTTTTCTGGCTAAACATACTATTATTGCCACAGGCGGCGCAGGGCAGGTTTACCGCTCTACAACCAATCCTGTCATTGCCACAGGAGACGGCATTGCCATGGCTTATCGGGCTAAAGCCTGGCTGGAAAATATGGAATTTGTTCAGTTTCACCCTACCTCTCTCTACAATCCAGGAAGAGATAATCCGGTTTTTTTAGTATCGGAGGCCGTTAGAGGAATGGGCGGCATTTTGAAAGATAGAAACGGACATCCTTTCATGGATAAATATGACGCCCGAAAATCTCTCGCTCCACGTGATATTGTCGCCAGAGCTATTGATAACGAGATGAAAATAATGGGTGAGGAAAATATGTTTTTAGATTGTAGGCACATTCCTGAGGACGAATTCATTCAGCATTTTCCAACCATCAGAGATAAATGCCTTAGCGTTGGCGTAAATCCAGCCAAAGATATGATTCCCGTCGCTCCCGCCTGTCACTATTTATGTGGTGGCATTAAAACCGATGAGATGGGCCGGAGCTCTATTTCCAGGCTTTCCGCCGTCGGAGAATGCACCAGCACGGGTCTTCATGGTGCCAACAGACTGGCTTCCAATTCTCTATTGGAGGCCATGGTTTTTGCTCATCGGATTGCTCTCGATGTACGAGAGGTTATATCCACAGGTACTTTTAATACAAATATTCCTGATTGGAACGCATCGGGAACCACAGATCCGAAAGAAATGGTGCTTATTACTCAATCTATAAAAGAGTTAAAAGAAATAATGAGTAGTTATGTGGGTATTGTTCGTTCAAATATCAGATTAAAGAGAGCCCTGGATCGCCTTTGGCAATTAAATCAGGAAACCGAAAATTTATATGCTTCAACGACCTTGAGTCCCCAACTCTGTGAACTACGAAACCTTATCAATATTGCGTATCTCATAACGCGTACGGCAAGGATGCGAAGGGAAAGCCGAGGCTTGCACTACACCACAGATTACCCTCAAAGACAGGACGTTGCGCAAAGTCTTATTTTATGATTGGGGTAAGGTATTTGGACTAAAAACGATACAATGAAAACGAAGCCAGCCCCTTTCTTTGTAAAAAGTGCATACAGGAGACTTTTAATACTCCGAGCCCATAAATAACACTTCGTTTGAAATTAATGGAGGACGCATCGGCGAAATATAATGTTGGACAAGTTATTTCGCCGATGTTAAAGCCTCCATAAATGGCTTGAGACAATATCTGATTATCAAATAGAAAATCTTCTGAATTATCTTTAAACGGTATTTTAAGTAAAACCTCTTTGGTAAATGCTCGGTAGCCGGTATGGTATTCTGACAATTTATGCCCCACTAATAAGTTTTGAATAAGGGTTAAAAACCTATTAGCCAAATACTTATAAAGAGGCATTCCACCTTCCAAAGCACCTTTACCCAAAATTCGGGAACCGAGAACAACATCAAAAAGTCCTTCACCCAAGAGATGAATCATCGGCACCAATAACTTTGGAGTATATTGATAGTCCGGGTGAAGAAGAATAATGATGTCTGCATCAAGCGCCAGTGCACGTTGATAGAGAGACTTTTGGTTACCCCCATACCCTCTGTTGCGTTCATGAATTATCAACTCGCGGATTCCCAGATTTTTTGCTAATTGAGCAGTACCATCCTGACTTGCATCATCACAAAGAATAACGTCATCGACCCAATCGAGAGGAATCTCCCTATAGGTTTTCTCTAAAGTACGATGGGCATTGTACGCGGGAAGAACGACCATCACCTTTTTTCCTTTGTACATGCGCCAAATTAAATGTTATTCCACTATTTCTGCCTCAACAACAGGTTCTGTTGCATCGAGAAAACCTCTGGCTTCGAGAAAATTAAACCATTTAATCACCTTCTTCATGTCACCAATCAGCACCTTATCTTTATCATAATTCGGCAATAATGTACCAAAATAAGATTTTACTGTTTCTGCAGAAGCGTCAGATTCGCAGGGAGGATTATCTGCTTTGGTATCTTTTATTTTTTGAAAAATAACTTTTAATTCCTCCGTTTCCCCGTTATCAATAAAAATACCAATGGTTTCTAAGGGAGTAAACTGGTGTTTGCGACTGGAGGCAAAACTGCGTTTTCCTGTGTCTAAGTCTTCGATAATGAGTCCATTATTACGATTTGCAACCAAGCGAAAAACACCTGAAATACCGGCTACGGCAACTAATTTTTCTAAATTCATAATCACTTTATTTTGGAAATCCAATGATGTCATTCCATTTTGAGCGGCAAAATTAAAGATTTTCTTCAATACCGCAGTAAATTATCTAATTTTTCCCTAAGTCTGGATTTTGCCATGAACTGATTTTCCAAAATGGGTGAGAAAGGTATTGGGCTATCGAGCCCGCCAACTCTAAGGACGGGGGCATCTAAATATTCAAAAGCTTTCTCTGAAATAAGGGCTGATATTTCTCCGCCAATACCTCCGGTTAAGGTGTCTTCATGCAAAACTATAACCTTTCCCGTCTTTTTAACACTGGACAACAATGTCTCCTCATCTAAAGGCCATAAAGTGCGTAAATCTATTATTTCAATAGCCTCACCCAATGCTTCAACTACCTCCTTTGCCCAGATAACACCCATTCCATAAGTAATGATAGTGGCTTTACTACCCTCTTTTATAACCGCTGCTTTTCCAAGGGGTAAGGTATAATATGCCTGGGGGAGAGGTCCGGTTACTGATCGATATAAACCTTTATGTTCAAAAAACAACACCGGATTAGGATCTTCAATAGCTGCTGTCAATAATCCTTTTGCGTCATACGGATTAGATGGATAAACCACTTTAAGTCCAGGGGTATGGAAGAACCAGGCTTCATTACTTTGAGAATGGAAGGGACCAGCTGCCATACCGCCTCCTGTGGGCATACGAATAACGACATCGGCATGAGCACCCCATCTATAATGTATTTTTGCCAGATTATTGATAATCTGATTAAAACCGCAGCTAACGAAATCGGCAAACTGCATTTCGACCATCGATTTATACCCTTTCAGACTCAGCCCTAAAGCGGCTCCAACGATAGCACTTTCACAAAGCGGGGTATTTCTAACGCGCTTTTTCCCAAATTTAGCGACAAAACCCTCAGTTATTTTAAATGCACCACCATATTCCGCAATATCCTGTCCCATGAGGATGAGCTTCGGAAATTTTTCCATCGATTGGCTTAATCCATCTGAAATGGCATCGATAAATCGCTTTTCCGTCACATTATCCTCCATTTCAGGAACTTGAAATGAAGGTTTCCAGGGCTTATAAACATCGTCCAGTTCGAGTTCGGGTGTAGGAGAAGGATCGTGGTAAGCTTCAGTTTCCTTCAAGTCAGCAACGATTTGCTTTTTAAAAGCGTCCTTGATAGCTATCATTTCAGCTGGAGAAAGCACCTTTTCATTTTCAAGAAACGCTTCGAAAAGTAACACCGGATCGCGAAGCGCCCATTTTTCCATCAGTTCTTTGGGTACATACTTAGTACCCGAGGCTTCCTCGTGACCTCTCATTCTGAAAGTCATGCATTCGACTAAAACGGGTTCAGGTCGCAGGGTGATTTCCTCTTTTATTTTTTTAATCGTCTGATAAACCTCCAGTATATTATTACCATCGATAGTCATTGATTTCATTCCATAACCAATGCCCCTATCTGCTAAGGTCGCGCATTTATATTGTTCATCAGTGGTGGTAGAAAGACCGTACCCATTGTTTTCAATGATAAAAATAACAGGTAATTGCCAGACAGACGCCACATTTAAAGCTTCATGAAATTCCCCCTGACTTGTTCCCCCTTCTCCAGTGAAGGCCAGCGCTACCTTGTTTTGCCCAGAAAGAGCATCGGCAAGCGCTACGCCATTGGCCAAGGATAATTGAGGACCGAGGTGGGAAATCATACCAACCACCGCATTTTCCAGTGAACCAAAATGAAAAGAACGATCCCGTCCCTTCGTGTAACCCTCCATTTTACCTTGCCATTGAGCAAAAAGTCGGGTCAACGGCATTTTTCGGGTAGTGAAAACGCCGAGATTTCTGTGTAGGGGAAAAATGAATGAATCGTCATCCAGTGCAAGCGTAGCTCCCACAGAAATCGCTTCCTGCCCAATACCAGAAAACCACTTGCTTATTTTACCCTGTCTCAGAAGATTAAGCATCTTTTCCTCAATCAACCGTGGATAAACCAAGGCTTTATAAAATTCAATCAGCTTTTCATTACTTAACGTCCCTCGCTGAAAAGGGGTTTCAACCTCTGTCATTTCCTTCATAGAATACATTTCTAATAGCCCGAAAAAGTGGGGCAAAATACACCCGATCCTTTCGTTTTTCCAAACCTGTAACTTAACATCCATTCGTGACCACCTATGGTAAACGAGTTTATCAAGGACAGCGGATAAATATAACGGTAAGAAATCTGATATGCGTCTATTTTTAGACCAAAAATTGCGGATGCTGACAAATTTTCATTTTTAAAATTCAATTGTTCCCTGTTTAATGAAAGCGTATTGAGTAAACTGATTTTATTCGAAATGGGAATATGAATGGTGGCGTTTACATCGGTTTGCCAATCGCCCAAAGCAGTCAGCCTCAAAAGGAAAGAAGGCTCTATATAGACATCGTTGGAAACGGGAATTTGAAACCCTGACAGAAAGTGAATATTGTACCAGGACTTAGTAACGAAGTTTTTTTCAGCCGGCAAAATATCTCTCACTGAAATACCGGCATAAAAAGGATAATGTGAAAAATAAAAGCCAACATGGGCATTGGGTGTAAAACGCGAAGGATTAGCGCCCGTTACGAGAGGATCACCAGCCGATGGGGTAAATTTATCCTCTCTAACCGTCCATTGATTCCCCGATATAGCCAGTCCGAAGAGAATGCGGGAATTTTTAGCCTCTTCTCTTTTTCCTTTAAAACTCAGATGATAAGCAAAGGACGATTCAAAACCTGTGTTTCCAGTGAGTCCATTTTGATCTCGATAAACCCAGCCTCCTAAGCCAACTTTTCCTTTATTCGTTTGATAAGCAATTGTTTGTGTATTTGGAGCCTCTGGAAATTCTATCCACTGACTTCTCTGCGTAGCACTTATCAGCGTACCATTTACTGCACCCGCAAAAGAAGGATTAATGTAAAATGGATTAAGAATATATTGATTTTGAATAGGCTGATATTGTGAAAAGCCACTTTGTAAAAAAGACAGTAAAATGAATATTATAAATAAATACCTCATGCTTTTACCACTTCACGAATTGATTTACCATCGTTTAAGTCTATAATTACCTATTTTGCCTTGACATTATCTGATTAAAACACCCTCGTTTCATTGATTCTTGGTACCATTCAGTAATGTTATTGATTTAGGTGAGCTTGAATTAGCCTTTTTTTCTAAATATTTTTTTAAAAAATATTTAGAATGGACGAATATATAGAAACATCCGTAATATTTTTAATAACTCAAAATTTTAGTTAAGTATTTATCTTGCTAAGCCTAATTATTTCCTGTGCTTTTTGTATTTTTAAAAATCGGCTCCTCTTTCCATTTTGGAGGAAAACCCATTTTGTATAATGGTGTATTTGGATATTGATTGACTAAAGCTAAAAATTCATCTTTTAATTTATTTCCAGGACTTATAATTTCATTCAAATAAATAATCGCTGAAAAGATAGGAAAAAATTTTTTTCTTCTTTCTTCGTTCGGGAAATAGCTGAGTAAAGGATAACGACTATTATTTGGCCAACTATATTTATTAACCATTACTCTATTCCATAAGCGGCTATGATGAGCTATTAGGTTTCTAATAAATGTGATTGTGCGAAGCCAACTAGACAAATCTTTATGGCTATTTAAGCCAAACTCATTTGCAATGCTAGACTTTTCTGGCAATTGAGGCTTGATGTTGCTGTAAAGTTTTGATAATGTATTTAATGAAACAACTTCTAATGCTTTCCAACTTTCAGGTTTTTGGTCCGGGTGATTTACGTAATGTTTTACAATAAATTCTTCACTACTCTGCTTAATATCATTTTCTATTTTTTCTAAAAAGTCATTAAAATGATATTTAGAATGGAAATGTATTTCATCAAGATACCATTTTGCACCATAAGATATTGACATATGGTAAATAAGTTTTGTTCGTAAAGCAATCTCAATTCGTTCAATTGCATTGAAAACTAATAATCTAAGATGTCTGTCAAAATTATATAGGTCGAGGACATCTTCAAAGTACACATTTTCATGAAAAATATGGTTTTCAAAATCCGCTTGCATTTCATACCAATAACCCTTTAGACGATAATAGCTTATATTTGACAAAAAATGGTTTGCTTTAAAAATATCACGAAACGACATTTCGCGACTTTTTAATAAATAAATTTGCTCTTGTATATTTTTTGGATATTTAGCCATTTGTTTTAAAATTAACGTTAATGACTAAATGAAAAAATTGAGAGGGAATAAAATAAGAAGACCCGCAAGCTGTTCTTATGGGAAGCAATACGGGTACAGTTAATCAAATATACAATAAATATGTACAAAAGCAATTAAGTTAACCAAGTTTTGGCTAAATCATTCATTTAATTCAACTTTTTCTTTACTAAAATCCCAGTTATTGATGAGGGTTTTCCACTGTTAAGTTAGTTAATGGTTAATCGTTAGATAACATAAAAGAGAGATTCCTTATTGGCGTTTCAGCGTAAAATGTCCTCGCTTTGGAAGTTCCCCATTTTTTAAATCTACGACATACCAGTAGTCATTTTCAGGCATAGGTAAAGAACCAAAAGTTCCATCCCAACCCTTAACTATGCCTTTGTATTGAGATAAAAGTCTTCCAGAACGGTCAAAAATGGAGATAACGCAATCGGGAAAAGCTTCAATGCCTCCAATTTCCCAAAAGTCATTAAAACCGTCCTCATTCGGCGTAAAAAAGTTAGGGATTGAGATTTGAGGTACACCGAGAAGAAGATTTAATTTTTGATCTCTACAACCAAATTTATCCTTAACATACAAAGAATAATAATTGCCTGAAATGATAGAAATCGTTTTATCTGCTTGAAAATAATCGTTATCTCTGGAGTAATAATAGGGCGGAGACCCCCCTGTTACCTCTAAAGTAACTCTAAATGGCACGGATGCGTCAAAATCGACAAATTTCGGCAACTCATTCATTCCAACTGCTTTTGCCCCATAGCCAATGCACCCTTCACTATCTGTTACGGTAATTTTGAATGAAGCTGGCGCGAAAATAGTCTGTGATGGATTCGTTTGTCCATTATTCCACACATAAGTAGCATATTTCACAAAAGGCTGAACAACCAGTGAATCGCCACGGCAAAACGAAGTATCCTTTCCCATATCGACCTTAAATGCAGGCAAAGCAGATACCCTGATACTGTCTTCTGACCAACAGGATCCTTTTCGCACTTTTACAGCATAGACCCCGTTTTTCCCTACGGTATTCGTTTGTGTGGTGGTTCCGTCCGACCATTTGAACATATTAAAAATATTCCCTGCATCGAGCGTAACTTTCCCGCCAAAACAATACGTTTGGTCAGGCCCCATATCATATTGAAAGGGATCCTGTCTTCTTACATGAAAGGAATCTATAAAAGACCCACACTGATTTTCCAGTTTCACCCAATAAAGACCGGTATCGCGAATCACTTTTCTATCGGTTTTTGTTCCATCGGACCAACCCAGCAAATTGAAGCCCTGCGCTTTATTTAAAACCAAAGAATCATTCAAACAAAAAGAAGTATCGGGGATAGCAGAAACCTCTGGAATTTGGGTATAGA
>JAIYCH010000054.1 GCA_027488135.1 Saprospiraceae bacterium
ACCTTAGCTCAGGAATTTCTAAAACATAGGAATGTCTCCTGGGAAAAAATAAAGGAAAAGGACCCTTTACAATGGCTGAATTTAAATATAAAAAGAGATATACCCTTTAAGAACCTAATGATTGGTATGGTCATTGGCCAATTTAATGGAGAGGAATTGAAAAAATATCTATCCTTTCAAAAAGAAATGAACAAAAGGATCATCAACATGATGACGGAGAGAATTGTTAATCATTATGTAACACCTACTAATAAATTTTAATTTTTATGTCGTTGTCTTATTATTCTTCACTTTCAAAACCCAAAAGATAGAATACCCCTCTTAAGCCACTCTTTCCATATTTTACAAAAAATAGTATTTATGTTGAGATGAAAAACAAAATAAACCTTCGCTAATACATGCCAAAACTAGGTGTATGGGCGAAAATTAGTTCCGCGTATATGGTAGTTATAAGCCATTTTAAAGCCAAATAAAACAAACGGTTGACCTTAATATTTTGTAAATTTGGAAAGGATTTAAGTCTGAAAAATATGTTTAACACGATAGAAATAGACAGAAGCAACCTGACGATTATGGGAGTTAAGTTTTCGGACTCGAAAACCTTAGAAAGCACTGCAAATGCTTTAGGAAGCAATATGTTTGAAGGATTTAAACCCACACCAAAAGGTATTGAAATTATTAGGGACTATGTGACAGGAAAAATATCACTAACAGAACTAGTGGCATTTGCTAAACAAAAAGCCTATGTCTAATTACTACAAATACATAGACCCTGACTTCACCTACACTGACCCGAAAACAGGACTTTTACGAAATTTACAAGACATAACCGACCCCGATGTATTGCTCTTTGTTGAGAGCGGTGCAGTAATAAAACGACTTCAAGAACTTTACGAAAACCCTATAAAAATCAAGGGTATTGACAGCCTTTTTGAAATTCACAGATATTTATTCCAAGACATTTACGTCTGGGCAGGCAAAAAGCGGACCGTTGAAATTAGCAAAGATGGTAAGCAGTTCTTCCCTACTTCGCACTTTGACAACGCTCTCAGATACATTGACCAAATAATTGCAGAGTTTACGAAAATTCCGAGAGACAACAAAAAACTCTTTGCCGAGAAATTGGCAGGAATTTTAGATAACATCAATTATTTACACCCATTCAGAGAAGGTAACGGACGAACACAAAGGGAGTTTTTAAGACTGTTGGCGTTAGAAAAAGGATTGACACTTAATATCAACCCGCCAGACAACAAAAGTGTTTACGAACGATATATGAAAGGAACAATTGAAAGTAACTTAAACACTTTGACAGAATTGATTTTTGAACTAATTGACACGAATGACAAACAGAAAAACGGCTTATAACAACCCAAAAGGCGGGGTTTCGTGTTAAGACAGTTTTATGGCTAATTGTACAATTCGGTTAAATTGGCAACCGGATTAACCATACACGCCAATAAAAGTGAAATAAACTGCTCTTTTTTAATAAAAACGTATAAATATTGATTAATAAAAACATAAAACACTAATAGTCAATTAATTATTTTATAACAAATAGAGTGAAATAAACACTAAAAAGTTTATGAAGGCGTATAAAAAGGTATAAAGAAAACTTAATAACGTATCTAAATCTGTTATCAAAATATGCTCTCAAAAAAAAAGGAGTCCGACGTTCGAGAAATCATATTATTGCCTCACTTGCTCCTAATTTATTAGCCTACAGAGGTGCGGGTAGCGGAATTTTACGTGCCTTACAAACATACCCAAACATTGAATTTCTAAATGATTCCGATGGGGAACAATTTAAAGTTACTATTCATAGACCAACATTGAACTGATAAGTTTCTTTGATTGTATTCGTAACTATCCAATCCAGCTTTCAAGGAAAAAGGACTTTTCAAACTAAATTGAAAAGTCCTTTTATTTATTTTAAAAAGATATATTAAGCCGCTTCAGAAGATTTCATACTTTTTACCCAAAAGTATAATATAGTAAAGGCAACAATCAAAATGGCAGGAAATATAATCATCGTACTCAGGGTAGCTTGTCCTGCTTTAAGAACAAGATCATCACCTGTCAGTCCTAAGGCAGCTTGTTCCGCTTTATCACTGTCAATCCATCTACCAATAATGGGTTGAAAAATAGAGGAAGAGAACATGCCTACTGCACCTACGATAGACATACCTAAAGCACCGCTTTTAGGAATTTTGGCAGCAATAAAACCAATCATATTTGGCCAGAAATAAGCAATGCCTAACGCATAGATGATAGCCGCAGCGTAAGCCATAGTGCCTGTCTGTGTACTAAATAAGTAAATACCAATGGTAGCCAACACAGCAGAACCGAGTAAAACACCTGTTTGATCTAATTTATGAACCACTTCACCTCCAAAATAACGGGCAACGGCCATCAGACCAGTAACCAATGCTAAAATCAACATAGGTTGTGCACCACTTTTTGCCAAAATGATACCTGTCCACTGTTGAGGGCCGAATTCGGAAATAGCCGTAAGGGCCATACAAGCAAACATAAATATGAAAAGAGGCGTAGCCATTGCCTTGAAATTTTCACTGATTGAAGCAGACAAGGCAACCTTTGGTTTTGGGAATTCCTGACCAAAAAACAAGTAAGCATAAACTACTGTTGGTATCATTATCACCCAGATTTGAGATTCCCATCCGAAACCAGCATCCGTCATAAATTTAGAAACAAGACTTCCTATAACGATACCACCAGGGAACCACATGTGAAAACGATTCATCATTTTGCTCATTTTCACTCCCTCATAAGTATCAGAAATCATTGGATTACAAGCAGCTTCGGTACAACCGTTACCTAATCCTATAAGGAAAGTTGAAATTAGCAAGCCCATATAACTTCCTGAATATATGGTCAGAAGAATACCTACTGCATGTGCAAGGAATGCAAATTGCATGATTTTTTTAGGTCCGACGGTATAATAAACAAGTCCGCCAACAACCATAGAAAGAGGAAATCCTAAAAACCACATGGAGTTTATAAATCCAAGTTGTTCCGCTGAAAGATTCAATTGCTCGCCTAACTGGGGCAATATACCTGCTCTTATACTAAAAGAAAGGGCTGTAGTTATCAATGCGAGGCAACTACCATAAAAAAGTCGTTTGTCGTTTACCATAATGAATATTTTAAGTTTTTTTAGGTTAATGAATTACAAGTAGTACCAATATACCTTTTTTTTAAAAATTTAAGTAACCTTTGTTACATAAATCTATTTTTAGCCCCTTAAATGTTACTTTTTTTCAGCATTCTATTTCAGTTTCACTGTTTTTCCAGAAGAGGCTGACATTTTTGCTGCTTCTAAAATCCTATTTACCATGACATTATTTTCAAGGGTATAAAGTCCAAAAGGCTCCAGCTTCTCCTTTCCTCTCAACACCGCATGCAGGTAAGAAAAAGGATTAGTATAAACGGCTATGTCTTTATCAGTCACTGTTTTTTCATATTCAGCACCATTTTTGCTATTTCTGAAGCGCATCTTATTGGCATTCAACGCTATAATAGCGGCGCTGTCGCCATAAATCTCCATATCCTTCCTATTGTATGTCCAGTTCCAAGACGCTTGAATAATCACTTGAAGAGAGGGATAGTTTAGGATAATCGTAGCATCATCATCTACCCTTGGATAAATTTGCGGTTTAAATTGATTCGTCAATGCAGTTACAGACAAGGGTTCCTGACCCTTCAGCAGATAAGTCGCCAGATTAGCGCCATAACAACCAAAATCCATGAGCGCCCCACCACCATTTAAAACAGGATCTGTCAACCATTGAAAAAATTCATCCCCAACGCCTATTTCTTTAGGTCCCTGATGCCCGTGATGAAAAACTACTTTTCTTATTTGCCCAACAAAATTACTATCCTTGACTAATCTGAAACTTTCTGCGGTAGACGGGTACCAGGACGTTTCATAATTAGTCAATAGCATAACCTTATATTTATTTGCCAGCTGCTGCATTTTTAAGGCATCATTTAGGTTTGCTGCCAGGGGTTTTTCAACCATGATGTGTATTCCCTTAGGTGCGGCAACCTCCACCACCTGCAAATGGTCTTTAATGGATCCGAAGGCCAACACTGCTTCTGGTTTAAGTTGATCCAATGCCTTATTCAAATCATTGAAAAATAATTCTTTAGGAATTTTATACCTTAACGACTGCTTTTCAACCAGTTTCTGGTCCGGTTCATAAATACCTACAACCTGCATTTCGGGTCTGTCCAATTTATTTAAAATCCAACCAGAATGTCCATGAGAAGTACCGGCAACGACCACTTTAACTGCTTCATTCTTTTGGGCATGTAAAGGAGAGAACAGCATGGTTGACAATATGAAAAGTCCGATGAGAGGTATAAGTTTTTTCATTTTACAGCATTTATTTATGTGTAAGTTAGCAAGCAAGGAGTTAATTTCCATTATATGCCCGACTTTTTTTACCTTCGCGTTTCAATAATTATGTTATATGGTTACAGTAAATGACGTTTCTCTACAATATGGTAGAAGATTTCTATTCAACGAAGTAAATATTAAGTTTACCCGTGGAAATTGTTATGGTGTCATTGGTGCAAATGGTGCTGGAAAATCCACTTTCCTGAAAATATTATCTGGTGAAATTAATCCTAACAGAGGTTCCGTTTCCATTGAGCCTGGAAACAGGATGGCCGTATTAAAACAAAATCATTTTGAATTTGAGGAATATACCGTTTTAGATACGGTGATGATGGGGCATAAGGAAATGTATGCCATTCAAGTTGAAAAAAACAACATTTATATGGATCCAGACGCCTCCGAGGCAGATGGATTACGCGCGGCAGATCTGGAAAATAAATATGGTGAAATGGGTGGATGGACTGCAGAAAGTGATGCCGCCACGCTATTGAGTAATCTTGGTGTAAAAGAAGATTTACATTATCGACTGGTAAAAAATCTAAGTGGTCCTGAAAAGGTGAAAACCTTATTGGCTCAATCCCTTTTTGGAAATCCCGACATTTTACTTTTGGACGAACCTACCAATGACTTGGACGCTGAAACAATTACCTGGCTTGCCGATTTTCTTGCCGATTTTAAAAATACGGTTATTGTTGTATCCCATGACCGTTATTTTTTAGATATGGTGTGCACGCACATAGCCGATATCGATTTTCAAAAAATAAATATTTACACTGGAAATTATACCTTCTGGTATGAATCGAGTCAGTTAATGGCGCAACAAATTGCCAATAAGAACAAGAAAATTGAGCAGAAGCGTCAGGATATGCTAGAGTTTATCCAGCGATTCAGCGCCAATGCCTCAAAATCAAAACAAGCGACTTCAAGGAAAAAGGCCCTGGAGAAATTAAATTTAGAGGAAATAAAACCGTCCAGCAGGAAATATCCATTTATCCACTTCCAGATGGAAAGGGAGCCTGGAGATCAACTTCTTGCTGTTAAAGATTTAAGTGCCAAGGATTCTGAGGGTAATATTTTATTTTCCAACGTTTCTTTTACTGTTAATCAGGGAGAGAAAATAGCTGTCATCAGTCAAAATCCTATAGCAGTTTCCTCTTTTTTCCAAATCATTGCTGGAAATCAAGAAGCTGAAAAAGGGAGCTTTGAATTTGGACAAACGATAACCGTCGGCTATTTGCCTAACGAAAATCAGGAATTTTTTTCAGCTGAAAATGATATCGACCTGATCAATTGGCTCAGACAGTTTGCGCAAAATAAAGACGAGCAGTTTATTAGAAGTTTCTTAGGCAGAATGCTTTTTAGCGGTGAAGAGGTTCAGAAAAAATCGAGCGTCCTTTCGGGAGGAGAAAAAGTGCGTTGTATGTTAGCCAAAGTCATGTTAGGTTCTCCTAATTTTGTGCTGTTGGACGAACCTACCAATCACCTCGACCTGGAATCTATTACTGCTTTAAATACCGCCATGCAGACCTTTAAGGGAAATTTGTTGTTCTGTTCTCATGACCATGCTTTGACCGCCTCTGTTGCAAATAGAATCATAGAACTGGCGCCCAAAGGAGTCATTGACAGTTTAATGAATTATGATGACTATCTTGTTTCAGATAAGATTAAGGGAGATCGTCAGGTACTTTACAAAAGCAAATAAATATGAAATTAGTTAATATATTGGTAACCTGGATGTTCCTTGCAGCAATGATTGCTGCCAATGCATTAGCTAATATATTACCTATTAACCAGTTAAATACCGGGCAGATATCTGCTTTTTATCCCAATCTATTTGTTCCAGCCGGCTTCACCTTTTCCATTTGGGGTGTAATCTATTTGTTGTTAATAAATTATACTATTTCATTCACATATTTCACGATATTATCGGACAAATTCCCAAAGGTAAACACCTATTTATTTTCTATAAACAAATGGTTTTTAGCTACTTGTTTTTTAAATGCGTCCTGGATTCTGGCCTGGCACTATTTATGGATTTGGATGAGTGTGCTGATAATGTTACTTTTTTTGAGTGTCTTAATATACCTTTTCATCCTGGGAAAGAAGCATCAAACCTTGCTTAATAAGACACAATCTTTTCTTTTATACACCCCATTTATCGTTTATTTAGGTTGGATAAGTGTTGCCACCATAGCCAATATTACGGCTTTACTGGTTAAAATAGACTGGAACGGATTTGGTATTTCTCCTGAAAGCTGGAGCCTCATCATGATGGTGACGGCAACCATTTTAGCCATTTATTTTATACTTGTTGAAAAAACAGTCAGTTATTCCCTTGTTATAATGTGGGCATTATGGGGAATCCGCGCGGCGAGAGCTATTGAACATCCTTTTCTAAGTCAGGCAGCCTTGGGGTGCCTACTTTTGATATTGATTGTGCTTGTAAGTGGCCAATGGATAGCAAAAAGAAATAAACCCTTACATGACTAAAAAACTGATTCGTTTTGATTGGGCAGTGAAAAAATTACTTAGAAACAAGGCTAACTTTGTAGTCTTAGAAGGCTTTTTGTCTGAACTTTTGTTTGACGACGTCAAAATCCAAAAAATTTTGGAAAGTGAAGGCAATCAAGAAACAGAGAATGACAAGTATAACAGGGTAGATATCCTGACACAAAATTCAAAAAATGAGCTAATTATCGTTGATATTCAAAATACTTACGAGATTGATTTTTTTCACCGGATGATTTATGGTACTTCAAAAGCTTTAATAGAAAATATATCATTAGG
>JAIYCH010000109.1 GCA_027488135.1 Saprospiraceae bacterium
GTAGTGGCAGGTTGGACAGAAGAAAAATGGGATACTCCTTACAGACCAGGTGGCTGGTCTGCCAGACAACTTGTTCATCATATTGCAGATAGTCATGCCCAGGCGCTGTTTCGTGTTAAGCTGGCATTAACAGAAAATGAACCTACTATAAAACCTTATCATCAGGATGGTTGGGGTAATTTATCAGATAGTCTGAAAGCACCGGCTCAGTGGTCCCTCAGTATAATTGAAGGGGTACATGGCAGATGGAGTTTTATGTTGTCCCAAATGTCAGCAGAGGAATGGCAAAAAACCTTTTTTCATCCTGATATGAAATACCTTTTTACTATAGAAAGGGCAACAGCGCTTTATTTTTGGCATTCCAGGCACCATTTGGCGCATTTGTCCAAAATGAATGAAAAATAAAATAGGTTAAATCTTATATTTGCCACGTAAGAAAAAATTATGGGGCAACAAACATTCGAAACGATTATTGGCTTAGAAGTTCATGTGCAATTAAGTACAGAAAGTAAAGCCTTTTGCAGAGATAAAACCGCGTTTGGGGGAAGTCCAAATTCCCAGATAGGTGTCATTTCATTGGGCCATCCAGGCACTTTACCCTTTATGAATAAAAAGCAAGTCCAATATGCCGCGAGGCTTGGACTTGCTTTAAATGGTAACATAAATGAGGTGAACACTTTTGACAGAAAAAATTATTTTTACGCAGATCTTCCTAAAGGGTATCAAATTACTCAGGATAAAAAACCCATAAGTGTGGGCGGTTATCTTCCCATAAAAATGGGGGATGTCTGGAAGAATATTAGAATTCATCATATTCATATTGAAGAAGATGCAGGTAAATCTATCCATACGTTGCATGATTCAAAATCGTTTATAGATTTAAACAGAGCGGGTATTCCGCTCATTGAAATTGTTACGGAACCAGATTTGCGTTCAGGTGCTGAGGTGGATGCATTCATGAGTGGTATCAGGCAACTTGTCCGTTATCTGGAGATTTCCGATGGAAATATGGAGGAGGGCTCCCTTCGTTGTGATGTTAATATTTCAATAAGACCCCAGGGAACGGATATTCTAAATAATCGATGTGAAGTAAAAAATGTTAATTCAATGAAATTTGCCAGACAGGCCATTGAATTTGAAGAATTAAGACAGCAAAAAATAGTAGAAGAAGGTGGGACCGTCGCACAGCAAACCCTTAATTTTGATCCAGCTACCGGAGTCACCTCTCCTTTAAGGTCTAAAGAAGATGCCCATGATTACAGGTATTTTCCCGAACCTGATTTACCTCCCATCCATTTAAATGCAGATTTTCTGGATACCGAAAGAGAAAATATAACGGTTCTTCCCTGGGAAGCCTTTCATTTTTTACATAATGAGCTTGGGCTGCCGATCCAAGAGGCTTCGGTACTCTCAGAGTTGAAGGATACTTTTTTATACTATAAAGATTTTTTGGAAAGGGTAGAAGATAAGAAATTACTCACCAACTTTATGGTGAATAAGTTACTTCCTTCCCTTCACGAAAAAGGTCTTTCATTGGCTGAATCGCCGTTGTCTAAAGAGGGGATTTTACAATTTCTTTCATTAATTTCCACAGAGAAATTAAGTCATTCCATTGCTTATCAGAAGTTATTTCCCCTTTGGTTAGAAAATCCATCGCTCGATCCGTTAGATTTGGCTGAAAGCCATCAATGGTTACAAGAAAAAGTGGAGGGTAAAATTGAACTTATTTTCAAAGAAATTATCGCTGAATATCCTCAAAAATGGTCGGAATTTACGGCTGGAAAAAAAGGCCTTGCTGGATTTTTTATGGGGGAATTAATGAAAAAAACAGGCGGAAAGTCAAATCCAAAAGAGGCAATGGACCTATTACTTTCCTTGCAACATAAAAAATGATTTTTTAAAAAGTTAAAATAATTTAAAATGGCCGATATCTCAAATTTCACGCAACATATCCTGGATGGATATAATTTTTCAGATGATTATATCACTCTTGGCGGTGCCATGCTCGAAGGACAGCCAGTAAAGGGTTTACACATAAAGGCGCCTTTAAGAATGTTTAACAGGCATGGCCTCATTGCTGGAGCAACGGGAACTGGAAAAACTAAAACCTTGCAGGCACTGGCAGAATCTTTAGCGTCAAATGGGGTTTCTTGTTTATTAATGGATATTAAGGGCGATTTAAGTGGAATTTCTCAAAAAGGTACAGAAAATCCTAAAATAAAGGAACGCGCAGAAAAAACAGGTATTGATTGGTCTCCAACACAAATTACCACCGAGTTTCTAACGATAAGTAATGAAAATGGGGTTAGACTGAGAGCTACTATTTCAGAATTTGGCCCAGTGCTTCTGTCTAAAATATTGGACCTAAATGAAACCCAAGGTGGCCTCATTGCGCTCGTCTTTAAGTTTTGTGATGACAAAAATTTACCACTCTTAGATATTAAAGACTTTAGAAAAGCATTGCAGTATGTTTCAAATGAAGCAAAGGCCGAAGTTGAAAATGCTTATGGTCTGATTAGCTCGGCAACGGTGGGTACTGTCATGAGGAAATTACTTGAAATTGAAGAACAAGGTGCTGAGGTCTTCTTCGGCGAAAGAAGTTTCGATGTGGATGACCTGATTGATTTGGACGAAAATGGACGGGGTAAGGTATATGTCTTAAGATTGTCAGATATTCAAACCAAACCAAAATTGTTCTCTACTTTTATGCTTTGTCTTCTGGCTGAAATCTATGAGAAATTTCCTGAGAAGGGCGATAAAGAAAACCCCGAACTTGTCCTTTTTATTGATGAGGCTCACCTTATTTTTAATGAGGCTTCTGACGCTTTATTAGATCAGTTGGAGTCTATCATTAAACTGATTCGTTCCAAAGGGGTGGGCGTTTTCTTCTGTACACAGAATCCTACGGATGTTCCCGATGCTATATTGAGCCAGCTGGGTATGAAAATACAACACGCTTTGCGCGCTTTTACACCAAAAGATAGAACAGGAATCAAAAAAACGGCAGAGAATTACCCGGAATCAATTTATTACAAGACAGACGAACTACTCACTCAGCTAGGTATTGGTGAAGCTATTATTACCGTGTTAAACGAAAAAGGTATTCCTACGCCGTTGGCTCATTCCATGATGATTGCGCCAAGAACCCGAATGGACATTATTACCAAAGAAGAACTGGATGCCAACGTTAAAGCGTCAAAACTGGCACAAAAATATAATGAGGAGGTGGACAGAGAATCCGCATTTGAAATGCTTTCGGCAAAAATAAAACAAACAGCTCCAACAGAAACTGCTGCCCCCAAAGTCTCGCCACCTAAAAAAGCGGAAAAATCCGATTTTGAAAAAATTTTAGAGAGCAAAACGACCCAGGTGATTTTAAAAGAAGTGACTCGGGGGCTTTTAGGCGTATTAGGGGTGAAATCGACGAGAAGGAGATCTTCATCAGGCGGTCTGGGAAGTATTTTGGGCTTTTAATTTCAATCTTTTTTTAGGCTGTTTTTTATTTAAATGTTGTGGGTATAGTATTTAGTTGTTATTTTCATTACTTTTAATGAAAAGCAACCTACTATGACTCTAAAATCAAAATTGTGGATAAGCGCTATCGTTTGTTTCTCCACGCTTTATTTGCACGCACAAACTGTTTCCAACAAGCCAAATTCAAAATTTGATGGGATTCAGATTGGTGTAATCACTTACTCTTACCGGAGTATGCCACATGATATAGATAAATTAATTGGTTTTTGCCTGGCATCGGGTATCAGTGCTATTGAGTTGATGGGTGATGCAGTGGAAGAATATGCAGGTAAGCCAACGGCTGATTTTTCATGGAGGAGTGGTCCCCGTCAGCCTATGACCGATTTGCAGAAAGCACAGGTAGCCACCTATAATAAACAAGTGGCAGATTGGAGAGCAACCGTTTCGATGGATAAATTTATGGAGGTCAGGAAAAAATTTGATGCCGCAGGTATCAAAATTTATGCCTTTAAACCTAATGCCTTTAGTCCAAATAATACCGATGAGGAGGTTTCTTATGGCATGCGAGTAGCTAAGGTTTTGGGCGCAAAATCAGTTACGCTCGAATTACCAAACGATCCAATGCAATCAAAAAGATTAGGTGCATTGGGTGAAAAACACAAAATGTTGGTAGGTTATCATAATCATACCCAGGCTACCGATGTTTTATGGGATGTTGCCCTCAGCCAATCACCTAATAACTCTATCAATTTTGATGCAGGTCATTATTTGGCTGCCGGAGGTAAAAATACGATTCCAGCCCTTCTTGCTTTTATTGAAAAAAATCATAAGCGCATAAGTAGCATGCATTTAAAAGATAGAACGACGCCTGAACATGGCGCAGGAAATTTACCATGGGGAACGGG
Source organism: Saprospiraceae bacterium (assembly GCA_027488135.1). Classification (GTDB taxonomy): domain Bacteria; phylum Bacteroidota; class Bacteroidia; order Chitinophagales; family Saprospiraceae; genus BJGN01. Next base: position 4,380 of record JAIYCH010000109.1, read on the forward strand.
TGATACCCCAATGAAGGAAATTTTTCAATTGATGAAAGATAACAAAATGAAATTCCCTGTTTCTGTGGAACTGGAGTATGCTGTTCCTGAAGGCTCTGATGCCATTAAGGAAGTCGTAAAATGTGTATCTCACGCAAAGAAAATGATTTTAAGTGAATAAGTATTTTATGCTGATGAACAGGATATCCATCCTGGTTTTTATTTTGTTGTGTGCCTGCTCATTGGGTTTTTCTCAATCAGAGGGCATGCAACGGGGTAAACTTATCATTGTGGGTGGTGGAAGTATGGCAGATTCTCTTTATCATATCTTTGGCCAGTTTGCCGGAGGAAAAGATAAGCAGATGGTTATTATTCCAACCGCAATGAGCGATGAAGATATAGCTGAAAATAAATTTAAAGACAGATTTGAAAAACTAGGATTTTCCTCAATTAAAGTGGTGCATACGAGAGATAAATCCGAAGCAAATCTTCCTGAAAATGTACTTAAAATACAGCAAGCATCGGCAATTTACTTTACGGGTGGAGACCAGGCAAGAATAGCTGATGCTTTCTTAGGAACAAAAATTCACGACGAACTAATTCGCTTACTCGAGAGAGGAGGCGTAATCATGGGGTCTTCGGCTGGCGCAACCATCATGGGAACGCTTTTAATTGGTGGGGATGCCCGTGCGTTTCCAAATATTAATATTCCCTATCCGCCTGCGTTAGATTTATTGCCGGGTACTGTTTTAGATCAACATGTATTAAAGAGAAACAGGCAGTTCGATTTAATTCCTGTGCTGGATTCATACCCTCATTTACTGGGCATTGCCATGGACGAGCAAACCGCTATTATTGTTTCAAATAATCAATTCAGCGTTTGGGGTCCTTCATACGTTTTAGTTTACGATCCTTTGGACTGGGCTTTGCAGGTGAAAAAATTTGGGAAAATACATAGACCATTTACTATGTTGTCCAAGGGACAAAAGTTTGATTTAATGGCCAGAAGCATCATAAAATAATGCCTTTTTTACCCATTTTCTTTTTATTATTTAGTTTTAATGTAATGTCACAAGGAACGTATCCAACTACAGGGTCGATAGAGAGAATAGATCCTAAAATGAACAGTCTTATAGCACCCAATGCCGTTATTGAAGTGCTTTCAAATGGTTTTATCTGGACAGAAGGACCTCTTTATATTGAAGATGGGGACTACTGGCTATTTTCAGATATACCCCAGAATAGTATTTTTAAATGGAATGAAAAAGAGGGGGTACGTCTGTATTTAACCCCGTCAGGCTACACCGGAACAGTGCCCCGAGGAGGTGAACCTGGCTCCAATGCACTCATTCTGGATCCTAATGGTCAGTTGGTTATGTGCCAGCATGGTGATCGAAGAATGGCCAGAATGTCGGCACCATTGAAGGAACCTTCAGCTGTTTTTGAATCTATTGCCGGGCAATATTTAGGTAAAAAGTTGAACAGTCCTAATGACGCCGTTTATGATTCGAAGGGGAATTTGTTTTTTACAGATCCTCCCTATGGATTAGTGGGAAATTCAGATGACCCAACGAAAGAATTACCTTTTCAAGGGGTTTTTAGATGCAGTCCACAAGGGGATATCAAGCTAATTTCTGATAAATTGGCAAGACCAAATGGCATTGCCTTTTCGCCGGATGAAAAAATTATGTACGTTTCAAATTCTGAATTTCCGGCAAGCTGGCATTCTTTTTCCTTAGATGAAATGGGAAATGTGGTAAATGAGTCCGTTTTCTTTATTCCAGGTGATAACGAAGGGAAAGGTGCTCCTGATGGATTGAAAGTTGATCCCCAAGGTAATGTTTGGGCAACTGGGCCGGGTGGATTATGGATTTTTAGTCCTGAAGCGAAAGTCCTTGGAAGGATATTGACCGGCGAAGCTACCTCCAATTGCGCCTTCAATAAAGATTATTCGGTGTTGTTCTTAACCTGCGATGATTATATTATGAGGGTAAAACTTAAATAAAAATGATCAATAGACATTTGACCCCAAGGGGTCAGGCATGAAAAGGGTAAACTTTTTTTAGGACGGGTCAGAATACTGTCATCCGTGAAATCCAGTAATCCTTAAAATGAGTGATTCAAAACCAGATGTTAGGGGTGAATTTATATTGAAACCTGATGGCGTTTAGCAACCTGACAGTGGGACAGGTTATTCCGTTAATAGGGAAATTTACCTGTATCATTGGAGGGCGAATTCAATTCGCCCCTACTATCATCCGTGTAATCCTATAATCCTTAAAATGCGTGATTCAAAACCAAGTTTTAGGGGTAAATTTCACCTCTAAAACTAAAAAAAAGAGGCTATCTTTTCAGACAGCCTCTTTTTGGTGTGCCGTGCATGGTAATCAACTAGGTGGTGCAAGTCCACTGTGGGGGTATGTAATCGCCAACCACTAGCTTAAGGCAAGGGTGTCCATCGTGAGGTGGAATCTGA
>JAIYCH010000068.1 GCA_027488135.1 Saprospiraceae bacterium
TAATCAATAAATCAAAATAATCATCCATGGTAGCCATTATTACAGGAGACATTATCGCATCGAGGAAGTTGGTTAACCAAGAAAAATGGTTGTCGCCACTCAAAAACCTATTCTCAACATGGGGAAATAGCCCTAAAGATTGGAAATTAGATAGGGGCAATTTTTTTCAAGTTGAAATTACACATAGCGAAGAAGTGTTAATAAAGGCTTTGGAAATAAAAGCACTGATTAAAAAAGTAGCTCCTCTTGATGAAAGAAAAAAAATAAGCACCATAGACGTTCGACTAGCTATTGGTATAGGAGAAAAAACATACTCAGGTGAAAGTATATCAGAAAGTAATGGTTCGGCCTTTATCCATTCGGGTGATAAATTTGATGTGTTAAAAAAAGAAAACATAACGTTGGGGATAAAAAGCCCATGGAAAAGTTTTGATGAAGAAATGAATTTGTACTTAAAATTAGTAGGTACTTTCATGGATAAATGGTCAGTTTCTTCAGCAGAAATAGTCGAAATCGTGCTTAAAGTGCCAAACATCACTCAAGATAAAATAGGAAAGCAACTGGGCATCCAACAAAGTGCCGTAAGTCGTAGATGGAATAGAGCCAATCTGAATGAAATATTAGAAGTTGAAAAAATGTTTAAGAAAAAAATTCAAACGCTACTCCTATGATCATACTTATCAAATCCATATTAGCCCATTTTATTGGCGATTTTCTTCTACAGCCCAAATCATAGGTGGAAAATAAAGAGATACAGTCATAGAACAATCATCCAAATAATACATTCAAATTTTACATTACCTAAAAGGCAACTTACAAGCCGACCTTTCCCCTACCTAAAAGTACATTTTTTTCAAGCCTACACCCAAGACTATTTATTAATCCGTACATTAGCCAATGTTTGATTTGTCAAAATTTGTAATCAGGTAGCTGAAGGAAATTATTTCCTGTTAAATAAATGATTACTATATTACTATTTATGTTGATAACATTAAAATTGCCGAAAACGAGTATAACCTTTCTGTAAGGTGCATAATAAGAGAGATTAATATATGAGCGAGATAATTTTATATACGACAGAAGATGGAATAACTAAAATTAATGTCCAACTTGAAAATGAAACGGTTTGGCTCACGCAAGAACAAATGGCAAATCTGTTTGGTAAAGCTAGGAGCACCATAACTGAGCATATTTCTAACATTTTTGTTGAAGGCGAATTGGTTGAAAAAGTGGTATGTCGGAATATCCGACTAACCACTCATCATGGTGCAATCGAAGGAAAAACACAGGCCAAAGATGTAAAACACTATAATCTCGATGTTATCATTTCTGTAGGCTACAGAGTTAAATCTATCCAAGGAACACGTTTTCGCCAATGGGCAACACAACGCCTAAAAGAGTACATCGTTAAAGGGTTTACAATGGACGATGAACGCCTTAAAAACTTAGGCGGTGGTGGCTATTGGAAAGAATTGCTGCATCGCATCAGAGATATTCGAGCATCAGAAAAAGTGTTTTATCGGCAAGTGCTCGACATTTATGCTACAAGCATTGATTACGACCCCAAGGCTGATGTTTCAATTGAGTTTTTTAAAAAAGTACAAAATAAAATTCATTTTGCTGTACACGAACAAACTGCAGCAGAAATAATTTTTACCCGTGCCGATGCCGAAAAAGAATTTATGGGCTTGATGACATTTTCGGGCTCCCAACCACATTTAAAAGATGTTGTAATCGCAAAAAACTATTTAAACGAAAAAGAACTACGGGCATTAGGTCAAATTGTTTCGGGCTACCTGGATTTTGCCGAACGACAATCCGAACGGGAAGAAGTAATGACAATGAAAGATTGGGCAATGCATTTAGACCGTATTTTAACCATGAGCGGTGAAAAATTACTGCAAACTGCTGGAAGTATAAGCCACGACAAAGCCATTGAAAAGGCCACCAACGAATACAAAAAGTATCAACAAAAAACACTAAGTGAAGTTGAAAAAAACTACCTGGAAAGTTTGAAAGTGATAGAACAAAAAACGAAAAAATGATGAATTTTTAATGATGCATGGTGAATGGAATTCATGAGAGAAAATATAGTGAAAAAATAAAAGTTTTGACATTGCAGTGGTTGGGTACCCGGTGTTCATTTTACACCCGGATATCCATTTAATCCTTCTAATAGGAGTAGGGAAGCATATTCCTTCCTTCAAATACTGGAACGTAAACCGGAATACGATGAGGGACATGGTTCAAAACGATTAGTTGTTTTATTTTTATCCGCCTATGGTATAGTGACTTGTGGTGCTTTTTTTTGCCAGGCTGGAAAAAAAATAGAACCATTTGCCCTATTGCTCCATGATCAAATTAGGTCAAAGTATTTGTTGGTTGATTATTTCACAGAACCCTGGAGCGATTACACCAAATTAGAGGATGTCGCCGGCGATCATAGCGGAATGCATAATTTGCCTCGGTATTAGCGTATTATTTAAACGAAACAAACTTTCGCTAATACATACCAAAATGGGTGACCATACAGAAAGATCGTTTCGGGTATAAGGGAGTTATGGTGCATTATAGCTGTTCCATTCAGAACCCAAAAATATAATGACAAAGAAATTGATTTTGTGGTGCAAAAGCCTAATAATGAACGCGAATATTATCAAATAGCTTTTACAGTTAATGACGAAAAAACATTTGAACGTGAAATTTCGGCATTTAGAAATATTCTTGATAATTACCCAAATTTTTACTGACACTCGACTTTGACAATACAAATATTGAAGGGATACATAAAGTAAACGTTATAGATTGGCTGTTAGGTGCAAGCCACAGCCCATAACAGCGGTTAAAATAAATTGTGGTTTTCAAAAGAATGTTTGTGCTTCAAAATCGCCAACTTTCTTTAGCCGCAAATCGTAAGGTGTCATGCTTGAGTTCCGTCTTCCAAAAAATATTTTGCAAATGTTCGGATATTTACCGAACATTTTTATCTTTGTATCGCTATGGAAATAACTGGAAAGAGTAAACTTGAAAAGTTGAGTCGAAAAAACCGAGGAAATACTTTACTTATTCAAGCGATTGATCAACTAGTTGATGATCTTGAAAATAAGGATTGCTCTAATCAACAACAACTAAAGAATATCAGACCAGATGCGGACTTAGTTCATAATGATGGATTCTACATATTTAACATACAAGTTCACAGAGTGATGATTCTAATTGAATTTGAAGACAACGGCGAAGCCACTATTGTGTGGTGTGGTAGTCATGATGAATATGAAACAACTTTCAAGAACAACAAAAGCACGATAAAGAAATGGTTAAATAATCAAGGTTTAATCAATTAAAAGAGGAAAACATGAAAGAGCAAGCGGATTTGAAAAGTATTTTGAAAGCAGGAAAGCTGACAAATGAATTAGATCTCGAAAGAGCTTCAATTCTAGACAATAAATTACGCCTACTTGCAAAGGATAATCCAGAATTAATTGAATCTCGCAAGAGACTTAGATCAATTATTAAACAATACGAGAAAAAAAATTGGTCAAAAGAATCAGCAATTGATGAGCAGAAGATAAAAGAAAGCGATATCGCTGAATTTATTGCAGAGCAAGAGAGAGTTTTCCTGGAAAACAGGAAGAATGCAATCAAAGAGAATTTAGATAAACTGAAAATTACACAACAGGAATTAGGAAAAATACTAGGTCATGGAAAGACCTATATGTCTGAACTAATGAATGGAGTAAGTCCGTTTAGCATGCGTGATTTAATAATATTGCACAAACTATTTGGAATAAAATTAGAGTATTTGATCCCAACAATTATATCTGAAAAAGATCGAGTTAGAATAAGGACTTCCCTGAATCAATTAAATAAGGCTGAAATTAGATTTGAGAATGAAGATCTGGTATTCGCATAAAAAGGCACGAGCACCTAACAGCACCTACCCCAAAGGCGGGGTTTTGTGTTCCAAAGACAGATTTGTGGTTGCTCAAACATTGTACTTTTAATCAACATTTGTGGTGAATCGCCCTCCCTGGAAGATTCAAATCATTTTGCTGATGTCAGCAAAATGATAGATTTAGTCAAAGGAGGCTAACGAGAAGTAAAAGATTTAATGCTTACCCTTAACCCTTGTTTCCTAATTGCTCAATATGGGGACTCAAAGAATTTGATACTCCCGATGCTTAGAACTGCTTTACCCCAAAATTAATATCATATAGGTTAATTAATTCAAATTTTACGTCAATTAAATTTGCCAAATAAAGTCCGTAGCTCATTGGACGGCAACAAACAAAGGCAACTTACATGCCGACCTTTCTCAAGCCCAAAAGAATATTTTTCAATTACACCACCAACGATATAGAGAATTATCGTTCATTGAAGCGATAATTATAATTATCATCTATTTAAACGATATTTGCACTATGATAGCAGTTTACTCTTGAAAACATTCGACGTATTGCCATGTAAGGGAAGCACTTTAGAAGATATTAGTCTGGAACTTTTTAAGTTGAGATATCTACCATCAGCTATTGACACAGATACCTTAGCAAAAAATGGAAATGACTTAAAATCACAGCTGGCCTCCTTTAAATTTTATGACATCAAAGAAGATTGTCCGACATTTGCCGGTATTTTGATGTTTGGAACAAATCCTCGATTCTTTATTCCCGGGGCAAGTGTACAGTATGTTCGTTTCAAGGGAGAAGATGAGGCGAGTGATTTTGATTTTGAACACCGCTTCGAAGGTGACTTAACCACCCAATTGGGGCAAATGGAAGGATTTATAAAAGCGAATATTGTGAGATTAGTGTTGCCTGAACTTGGTGGAAAATATGTTTCAAGTTATCCCTTACGAGCGGTAAAAGAATTGTTGTTCAATGCGGTAATTCATAAAAATTACCAATCTAATGCCCCGATCAAATTTTATGAGTTTTCTGATAGGATAGAAATATCAAATGCTGGAGGTCTATATGGCAAAGCACTACCAGAAAATTTTCCTAATGAAAATGACTATAGAAATCCTGTTATTTCAGAGGCCGTTAAGAACCTGGGCTTTATTTATGGATTTAATGTAGGAGTAGAAGCTGCCATCGCTGCTTTAAGTAAAAATGGTAGTCCTGCGCCTGAATTTCTGAAAGATCAGCCTTTTTCATTTTTAGTTAAAATCTTTAAAAGGATTTAGCATGAAATCAATTATTTTATTTAACAATAAAAGTGGCGTTGGTTGGTAAAATAGCTTTAGTTTATTGTATAATGCGTTAATAATGAAAATAAAAAACTTGACAGGCAAGATAAATAATACACCTTAGAGTTTACTTTCCTAATTGTGGGTTCAGCGAACCCACAATTACATTCCGGTGATATAGTGCCACTTCATTTTAGGCTTTTAGATTAGATTTCCTTTTATCCAATTAACTTAATGGTTTCACTCCAGTAAAACAATGCTTCACCTTTTGCAACAAACTTCAACTTTTTGTTTAAGAAATTAAAATCTGGATGTTCAATCAAGAATATTTTATTATCTGCCACACCATCAAATTTTTTCAGTTCACCTTTAGCTTTTACTAAAGTGTGGGCAGCTAGATATGCAGCCTTTGCTGCTGCTAGTTGAGCATCCTCAATGTGGAAACTTCCTAAATAAACATAATGTCTGAATTGATTTATACCATTTTTTAACTCTTCAAATTTTTCTACATTTTCTTTTTCCTGATTATCTCTTTTAGCCATAATAATTCCAGTATCAATTATATCTTGTAAAACAATTTCAGCTGTGAGTTCACTTTCCGGCCTATAACTTATTTCCCCTTTTGCTGTTGCATAAAAAGATTTTCTAAAAACCTCGATATCTGAAAGTATATTGAAAAGTGTACCGATATCATATAACTGCTTTATTATTTCCTTTTCTTTTTCCATTTTATATGGAATACCTATAGTTGTTGGAGCGTAAGCTGTTAGCTTATCTCCTGCTATTGAATTTTCGCAAGGAACAAAAACGGTTAAAGGCTCATTATTTTGTTTTATCCATCCAGTATTGATAGGCTTTTCTTTCAATACAGGATAAGTGTTTTCAGCAAAAAGTATATCTAATAATATTTCTCGTTCTGGGTTTTGAACTATTTGACCTTCCTGATTTTTAGTTACAAGATTTGATTTATAAATAAATTTGTAATGAGCTTTTGGAATTTTGCCTTTATAACTTCTTCTTTCATCTGCCTCTAACTTTAAGAAAACATCACCAACTATTTTTTTCAAGTAGTTTTCAAGTTCTTCACGATGAACTTTTGGATTAATAATTACATCAATATCAACAGAAAACCTTGCAGGTCTTTCTAATAGAAGAATTAAACTTGTACCTCCTTTGAATATAAAATCCAGTCCCGTTTGCTTTAATTGCTCCAGCAGATATAAAGCATGGATCATGCTTTCAATAAGACTTGGATCTTTTTAAATTCGGTCTGTTTTAGGTTTATCCATTCTGCTGAAAGAGATAATTTATCAATCATTAAAAATAGTTTTAGGCAAGTCTGTTTTTTGCATTAAATACGCTGCTATGTCATCTTTTTTAGATCTTCTGTTTGCATAATTTAAAAGCGTCGTGGTATTAAAAGCGTATTTTTTAAAAGCATTATTGACAATGCGTATCAATTCACTTCCTTGAAAAGCTTCGAATAGTTTTTTCTCCGAATAAATATCTACAATCAATTTCTCCAATGTAATGGTAGGAAAGTGATCAATCCTTTGTAAAGGTGATTTCGTAATGAGTTTTTTTATAATAATAGCATTTGTTTTATCATTTATATAAAGCGCTATTTCTTTTTCAGTTGGCTCCAAAAAAATATCTTTTACATTAGTATCTTGTAAATAATGGAATACTGGTTCTAATGCATCTTTCTCAACTTCTAAAACAGTGAAAGTATTGCCAGGTATATGTAGCATAAATTCATTTAAAATTTGAGTTGACCAAATACTTAATTTAAGATCACTGAATTGTTTTAACAATAAACTAATTAGTTCTTTATTTTCATTCGTCACTTCAGGGTTATAATTGGGAAGTGAATTAAAGGTGAAAATATCCTTGGTTAAGGACCGAATAATTTTACTTTCTTTTAAAGAAAAAAGCCGCCATCTAAAAGTTGTTTCTTTTAAAGGCTCAAATTTTCTGTAAAAATCATACAATTCGTTCCGGGTAAAGTATTCTTTTCCTTTGAAATGTTCCTGCAAGTGTTCTATGATTGCCTTATTTGCCATTACATTATGATTGTCCTTGCAAAGGTAGGAATTTAATTCAAACAATAGACACTTTTTTATATTAGTGTCTATTGTTTGGAAATGAAATATTGGTCAATGATGATGGGCTATCAATTGTGGGTTCAGCGAACCCACAATTACAAAACACCCAAAATTGGCTGCTTTATTGAAAAATAAAGTTCGGGTAGAAGGAATAAAAGTTTTGTTATGCCAGACCAATTATTTAAAATGCGTGTAAATTTATTTATTATTATTTGCTTAACCCTTACCTGAAACTGGACAAGGAATACACAACAGAAAATCCAGTAAAAGTGATTGGTATTAACAGACTTTTCATTTTCAAAAAGTAAAAAAAATCTTGAAAATTTTAAAGGCTCGTTTTCAGAAACAGTTATTGAAGAAAGACGTGCGGAATGATGTAAATCTTTTTAGATACTTCCTCGCTTTTTAAGCTTTATTTTATGGAAAGTATAAGGGATTAGAGAGCAAAGCTTAGTTTTATATTGTTGAGGGTGAAAATTGTCGAAGAGTATATGGATGGTCAAACTGATTTGATTGAAATCAATTCAGCTATTTATATTGGAGATTACGCCATAAGAATATTATCTTAACAACGAACAATTTGAAAATGTTAATGCCGATGCAGTTGAAATTATCAAATTGATTAGAACCTTCATCAAAACCAACATTAACCTTTATGCCAAAAGTTTCCATACGTTTAACAACAAATGGTGGTTTTCGGTATTGGATATCGTAGCGGTGCTTACCAATCAGAGCGACTATAGCAAAAATCGTAACTATTGGAAATACCTCAAAGCCAAACTCAAAAAAGAAAACAACCAAGTGGTTAGTGTCACTACCCAGTTGAAATTTTTAGCTCCTGACGGAAAATTGCGATTAGCTGATATGTTGGATTATGAAGGCATTATTGCATTAGGAAAAACATTTCCTGGAACAAAAGCCAATAAATTTATAGATTGGTTTACCTATAGCCCAGAAAGCATTGATGGTAAAAGCAAAACCAAGGCGTATGCCTTATTTGAAAATAGTTTTGTGGATAGTTTAGAAGTAGGCACAGCCAAGGGCCTACAACAAATCCATGCCTATATTTTTGGTGGATTATATGATTTTGCAGGACAATTACGAACTAAAAATATTGCCAAAGGTGGTTATAGATTTGAATATGCAAACCATTTAAGTAGCACCTTGCTAAAAATAGACACTATGCCTGAAACTAATTTTGATGAAATGGTAGAAAAATATGTAGCTATGAACAAAGCACATCCATTTATGGAAGGCAACGGCAGAAGTACTCGAATTTGGCTAGACTTGATACTAAAAAAACAACTAAAAAAATGTGTGGATTGGAGCAAAATAAGCAAAACCAATTATATGAATGCAATGATTATAAGCTCAGTAGATAGTAGCGTTTTACATGCACAACTAAAAAAAGCACTTACCATCGATATTAACAGTAGAGAAATGTATATGAAAGGTATCGATTATTCATACTATTACGAAGAAAATGATTAATCAAAATTGGATTTTAAGTATAAAATGGCAAAAAAAGTAAAAGTATGCAAACCACAAGTTTCAATGAAGTTTTAGACATGCATATAGGCAAGCATGGAACCAAAAAAAGGGAAAAATTTGAACAAGAGCTAAGAATTGAACTTTTAGGAGATGCTATAAAAAAAGCCAGAAAGGCTAAAAATCTAACACAGGAACAACTTGGTGAACTTGTAGGTGTGCAAAAGGCACAAATCTCAAAAGTGGAAAATTCTGAATATTTACAATGAAAAAGAACTTACTGAAGAAGATACCATGAGAAAAATCGGAATTTCCGATTTTTCTACTAAATCCACCAATTCCTACAACCTTGATGCCATCATTTCAGTAGTGAATAGGGTTAAATCTTTACACGGCACCCTGTTTCGCCAGTGGGCAACTCAACCCCTCAAAGAGAACATACTCAAAGGTTTTACCATGGACGATGAACGCCAAAAAAATCTGGGCAGTGGTGGCTATTGGAAAGAACGGCTGGAAACATAAGCCACGACAAAGCCATTGAAAAGGCCACCAACGAATACAAAAAGTATCAGCAAAAAACACTAAGTGAAGTAGAAAAAAACTACCTGGAAAGTTTGAAAGTGATAGAACAAAAAACCAAGAAATGATGAATGGAATTCATGAAAGAAAATATAGTGAAAAAATAAAAGTTTTGGCTTTGCAGTGGTTGGGTACCCGGTGTTCATTTTAGGTCTAATTAGCCTTTTAATCCTGTTAATAGGAGAAGGGAAGCCTATTCCTTTCTTCAAATACTGGAACATAAACCGAGATACGATGAGGCACATGGTCCCAAACGATTAGTTGTTTTATTTATATTTGCCGACGGTATAGCGACTTATGACGCTTTATTTTGCCAGGCTGGAAATAAACTGGAACCATTTGCTCAATTGCGCCATGATCAAATTAAGCCAACGTATTTGTTAGGTATTAAGGTTTATTCATATCCTACTACTAAGTTTTCGGAGCAAATGTCAGTTCCTTTGCATTCTTAGCAAATTAATGTATCCGTCTGTCTAATTTATAAATTAGATTGTATATTGAGTCAGAAATTAAACGAAACAAACCTTCGCTAATACCTACCAAAATAGGTGACTACACGAAAAATTGTTTCGGGTATAAGGGTGTTAGTGGTAACCCTATAGAACGTGCATAATGACAAGACAAATTAAAATATTGACATTTCTAAATTTTCTAATTTTAGTCTTTTGCAATCAGACATTTGGTAAAAATACTATAACTAAGGAAATACTTTGGACAACTGATTGGAGTCCTAACGGAAAGTACATAGCCATTGGAGGCAATGTAGGCGCTTTAAATATCTACACCAAAGGAAATCTAAATCTTTATAAGTCATTTCCAGTAAAGAACACAATTACTCGTGTAAAATGGCATCCTTCAATGAATGTTATTGCTGTGACATCACAAATGTCAGACGAAAAATCATTTATTTTCAATTTAGAAACGAATGAAAAAATTGAACTAAACGGAATTTCATCAGATGGAGCAAGAGGAGTTGATTGGAATTACACAGGTGAATACTTAGCCATTGCTGATAATGATGGTCAAGTGTTAATATTTAATACAAAAGGTGAATTGATAAGAAAGTTTGTTAATCAAATTAATTCTACCAAAAGTATTACAGCTATTGCTTGGCATCCAAAAAAAAATACGCTTACAACAGTTACTGACAAAATACGTTTTCTTGACCTTAATGGAAATTTAATAAAATTAATCAAACATAGACCAGAAGATGTAATGTTACTGAGTATTTCTTGGCACAAATCAGGTGATTTTTTTGTGACAGGTGATTATGGAGACGAAAAAGACAAATCATTACTTCAATATTGGAACGAGCAAGGTGAACTTATAAAATCAATTGATATTAGTAAAGGTGAGTATAGGAATTTAGCTTGGAATCCAAAAGGAGATAGACTTGCATCAGCAAGCGACCTATTAAGAATTTGGGATACAAATGGAAACCTTATTTCAAAAGGTAATTCAAAAGACAATTTATGGGGAGTTTCTTGGAATGAGAAAGGAAACAGAATTATTACATCAAGTATGGAACAAAAAATATTGGTTTGGAATAAAAAAGCGAAAATAATATTGACCAGAGAATAATTAATTTGATTAACAATTATGCAGAAAACATTTGGACAAATGACCACGGAAAAGAAAAAATCACTTCAAAAAATCCTTGATAATACAGTTGACGGCAAAAAGGTGTTTGGGACATCTTTCTCCATTAAAAAAGATACATTGGTTTGGAACGGAGCAGCAGGAAATTTGTCAATAGACCAGCCTTATTTCATTGCCAGCACAACCAAATTATTTACGACGGCAATAATTCTAAAACTGAGAGCAGAAAGTAAACTCAGTCTTGATGACAAAATCAGTAAATACATTGATAAATCAATTTTATCAGGACTGCATATTTACAAAGGGAAAAATTATTCAGAAGAACTCACTATTAAACACTTACTTTCTCATACTTCAGGTTTACCTGACTACTTCCAAGGAAAAGGAACAAGTGGTAAAAGTTTAGAAAATGAAATAACAGAAGGTAATGACCAATTTTGGACTTTTGAACAAGCCATTGAAAGGACAAAAAAAATGACACCCCTTTTTGCACCCGGTACAAAAGAAAAGGCAAACTATTCAGATGCAAATTTCCAACTTTTAGGAAAAATTATGGAGAACATAACACATAAATCGTATGCTGAAAATTGTATCGAATGTATCATCTATCCATTGGGTTTGACAAAGACCTATCTCTATCAAGACTCAACTGACAAAACGCCAAAGATACTTTTTTACAAGAGCAGCGAACTGAACATACCCCAAGCTATGACTTCTTTTGGCGCAGACGGTGGAATAGTTTCCACTTCAACCGATATGCTTATTTTTATTGAAGCATTTTTTACAGGAAAGATTTTCCCAAAAGAGTACATCAATGAATTGCAAGAATGGAATAAAATATTTTTTCCTATGAAAGCAGGAATTGGAATTCACTTGTTTAAACTTCCATGGATTTTTAACCCGACAGGTGCTGTGCCTTATTTCATTGGACATTCCGGACTTTCTGGAGCATTAGCATATTACAGTCCAAAGGAAAATATATTTATCGTAGGAACAGTAAATCAAGTCGCACATCCAGACATTTCCTTTAAGACAATGATTAAACTAACTCAACAAATAATGAACAAATGAGAAGTACTGGTGGTAACACGGGTTTTGCATTCGGCGTGGTGACACTTAAACTTGGTGCTTTGTGCTACGAAATCCGTCCATTGCAAATCTGCAAATCATTAGCGGCTAATGTAAAAGACCACCGTTTCAAATGACACCAAGAATTGAAATATTAAACGAAAAGAAATTAGTAGGCAGACGACTAACAATGAGTTTTGCTGACTATAAAATTGGGGAACTTTGGCGGACTTTTTCACCAAGACGAAAGGAAATAAATAACAACTTGACAAATGACCTCATTTCATTGGTTATTTACGAACCCAATCATTTTACTGACTTCAAGCCGACTAACGAATTTGAAAGGTGGGCAGCCGTTGAAGTTGCAACCTTTGACTATGTACCGGCCGAAATGGAAACGATTATTTTACAAAGTGGACTTTATGCGGTATTTGACTACAAAGGTTTGAACACGGACAATTCCATTTTCCAATATATTTTGGGAACTTGGTTGCCAACCTCAGACTACGATTTAGATAACAGACCGCATTTTGAAGTTTTGGGCGACAAATACAAAAACAATGACCCGACATCTGAAGAAGAAATTTGGATACCAATAAAAACGAAATGAGAAAACCAGCCGCCAGCACTATTTGGGAATATGGTAGAAAGTATCATGGCCGTATTTATGGTGGTCGTTTCAAACTTTGCTTTGAGGAATACAGTATATAGCCTTACGATAGCTATGAGAATGGTTCTGCAATGAGAGCAATTGCAGTTTGTTTTGAATATAATGACCTCTAAAGTGTTTTCTACAAGGTGCATAAACCGGTGAAATGGACCACCAAATCTGATTTGAATGAAAAAAAAGGGCTGAAACAACCAGTTTATCATTACTAATTCGTTATGCCATTGGCTGTTAGTAGTTATTTTTAAAAAAATGTATATGAGCAATTTAGAAGCAACAAGTTTAATTAAAGAAGCTTTAAACGGATTTATCACAAATTTTCCTAAGACTCGTGTAAGATATGAATTCGATATTAACGCTAATGTTCATTGTATAGAAATAGTGCCAAATCATATTTATCATTTAGAAAATGATTATATTGAATGGGAAAATAAATTTACAAACAATTTCATAGCCTTATTTCCAGAGCAAAATATTTGCTTTTTTTCAGATGATGCATTAGTTGGTATTAACCATATTCAGTTTGAACTTGAAGGTAGCAGATATGTTGAATTAACTTCTACTAATGAGGGCAAAGTTCCAGCTAATCAAGGACTTTTTGTTAAAATCGATAAATAAACCTATAAGTTGATTTTTTGGAAATAGTTTGTATGATTGCTGGCCAATGATTCGCTTTCCACTTTAATAGTGATTATTTAGCCTATTTACTTATATTCAGTGGTATGACAACTACCTAAAATAGCGAAACTTGTAAATTTTGCAAGTTTCGCTATTTTATTTTATATCTCTGTCCGATGAAAAGACGGTAGAACGTGAGTTTGGAGCATTAGAAGAAATCAACGACAACTATCCAAAATTTTTACTTACTACAGACGGATTTACCCAAAACCGAAATGGAGTAAAACATTTGAACGTTTTTAATTGGTTGCTTGAAACAAATTAAAAATAATAACTACTATTATATCCACATCATCCCGTTAAATTTTTGAGGCACTTAAATATGCCAGCAAATCTGCTAATTCCTGATGACTGATATTCAATGACTTTGCTGCCGGCATCAAACTTTTGGTTTCTTTTACTTTTGATTTTACCTCCGACTTTTTTAGCACCATTTGTTTACCTGCTAAATCTTTAATGGTTAGGTTATTTTCATTTTCAGAAATTAAAAAGCCATAATACCTGTTTTCATCTTTCATTTCAATATTGAATCCCTCATAGCCAAATACAATAGAGGAGTTCGGATAAACAATGGCTTCATAAAGACCTGACTTATCGAGTTTAGAACTAATATGCGTAAGATTAGGGCCTATTTGTATGCCCAACATATCCATTTGATGACATTGTACGCAATGGGTGTTAAATACTTCTTTTCCTGCTGCGGTATTAGAAACTAAACCTAAAATTTCTGCCTGAGGATAGGATAAATTTTCATTTTCCATTTGATGTAGGCTTTGTGCCTGAAGCCTGATAGCTGGTAAATCACTGGCCAAAAGTGCCTTTCTGGAGGAATCGGCAAGCACCCCTGTAATGATATTTTTTTTATATAAATCAATGAGAATTTGAGCGCCTACTTCATTTTTTGCCATGGATAAAGCCGTATTTTTTCGATCTCCAAAAGCAATATTTTCATTTTGCACTTTTTCTTTATTGGCAAGCATTTTAAAAAGGATTTTTTGCTTTGCCAGTGCATCGGCGTCATCTGACCAATCGTGGAGTTCGCTCCATAAATTTGAACTTCTGAAAACTAACCAATAACTGGCTTCCTCTGCGATGGACTGGTTAGCGTTCGTTTTAAATGTTAAAACGGCTTGAACTGCCTCTTTTGTAGGCATAAATCCAATGGCAGTAAGCGCTTTTTTCCGTTTTTCAAGGGTGCTTTCTGTATCAAGGACAATGTTTTTAAAAAAATCCAAAGCTGAATCCGGATGTAAGGTGAATAAGAGATCAAAATATCCCTCTCTCTCTAAAAGTTCCTTGTTCTGTTTGTAAAAAAGTTCCATATTTTCCTCGCCTAAAACCAGCTTTATGGCATTGTTAAAATAGGCATCCTGGTAAGGTAAAAGTAAAGACTGGAGTATGGTATTTTTGGTACTATAGGTTTCTTTTTCTAAGGCTAAAAGGATTTCACGACGTAGAAAAGATGAACTTTGGGAGGGCATCTTTTTTATCAATTCCAAAAGATTATCTGCTGATAACACGGAGCGAAGGGCTCTAAAAGCTACTATTTTTTGATCTTCATTTCCGTTTATAAGTTTATTTTTCAAAAAATCGATGCCTCTGTCTCCAGCATATCCCATCAGATAATAAGCTCTGGCCGAGGTGAAAGGATTTTTGTTTTCGACCCAGGAGAGGGCAGCTTCAAAGGCAGATGATTCATTGCTTTTCAGGGCGTTAAAAGCCTGATTTCTAACATTGACGGCAGGATTATTGAAAGCAATGTTTAAACCTTTTTTCGTAGAAAAATCAAGAACCGGGGATTTTAATTTTTTCCCTTTTGGGGTAATTCGGTAAATTCGACCGTATGCCTTTTCATCTTTTACCTGATGGCCTCCAACCACAGCATCAAACCAATCGGCAACATACAATGCGCCATCCGTGCCGATAAGCGCGTCAGAGGGGCGGAACCATTTTGATTTATTGTCGAAAAAAGCTTTATTGTTCCATTCGTAAGCAGGATCATCCTCTTTATTTGAACTTAAAAATATAGATTTTTTTCCAGCCAGATGATAGCCGGAACCAGATTTATACGGTTGATAACCAAAGAGTACATTTCTGCCGGCATCACAACTTAGTACCATGCCTCTATACTTTACACCCAGGCCATCGCCTTCTATTCTCAACATACCAGTAGGGGATCCGGCTCCAGTATTATCGCCGGCAGGCATTACTCCCGGGTCATTTTGGTGCCAGTGCGCTTGCCACATAGTCTGGTTAGGCCTATGATCCGCATTCCAGTAACGAGTACCGTCCTCGCTAAAAAAACCCGCATTTCCGCCTTCTGCTAACCAGGAAACCCGACAGGTAACTACTTGATCGTCATTATCATTTTGCCACATATTACCCATTCCATCCACATAGGTTTCAAATGAATTTCGAAAATTATGAGCTAAAACTTTTAATCCTGTTGCATCTGCATTCATTTTCAATTGTAACCCTCCAACCCAGATTTTCCCATCATCACTTTTTTGATTTCCTTGATTTTGAAGATTATAGGGAGATCCACCTGTATATAAACTGCCTGAACGTAAAGTAAATCCGGATTTATCAGTAACCTGATGTGGGCCTGCATTTCCCACGTTAAAATAATAGGCACCATCGGGACCTGTCACCACACTATGCAAAGAATGATCGTGATCTAAACCGCCAAAACCAGTCAATAAAATTTCTTTTTTATCTGGTTTATCATCCCCGTCGGTATCTGTATATTTAATTAAATGAGGGGAGCAAGAAACCAGCACTACATTTCCAAGAACGGCAATACCCATTGGACTGATGAGATCTTTATCTTGTACATAAACTTTGGATTGATCTGCTTTGCCATCCTGATCGCTATCGGTTAGAATAACAATTCTATCCCCTTCTTCTCTGTTTAAAAATGGTTTTCCTTCCCGATTGAACTTTCTATAATTTACAGCCTCTGTGACCCATATTCTCCCTTTAGCATCGGTATCCATATTACTTGGGTTATAAAGCATAGGGGATTCAGCCCAAAGAGTAACTTCTAAATCATAGGGAAGATATAAATCAAGGGGATATTCATTGGCAAGCTGAAACGGATTTTTATCCAGAGATAGCAAAAGGGCACTTGCAAATGCCAGCTTTAAGATTTTAAAATAATTAAGCATTGAAAATACTTTTTAGGAAAGTAAGATTTTGTTGATGTCCATGTATAAAATCATATTTAGGAGGCAATGCTCCTTCTATTTGCATCCATTTAGCAGGATGAAAGTTAATATCATTTAAAGCACGAGAAACTTTAACCCAATCGATATCAGCTTTTCCGAGAAAGGCTCCATTTTCTTTAAGGTGAAGCTCACAAATATTTTTATTTCCCAAAAGCTTGATTTCGTGATAAATATCATTCCCTGCATCCTGTGCATTCCTGAAATCGTAATAAACCTTTAAATTATCAGAACCCACTTTATCCATGATATCAAGATGTTCCTCTGCGGTTAGATAGGATTCTATGCCCAGGGTAATCTTATTTTTTTCAGCATAAGGCATCACTTGTTTTAATTTTTGAATCACAGTATCCATGCCTTTAGCGTCATTCCTTAGATCATTTTTAGAAAAAAATGCCAATAATACTACTTCAACATTAAAAAATTTAGCGGCATCGATGGCATCAAAAACCCATGCATCTGTTTGATTATCTGACTTATATGGTACATTATTTAGTTCTCCTATAGCCATGGAGGAAATGGCTATACCCGTTTCTTTTGCTTTATCACGAAATTGGATTTGCGTGTTTTTATTTCGCAAGTGCATGCCATCTTGTCGAGTGCCTAAATTTACCTGAACACCGTCTAAACCGATGGATTTTGCCACGTCAAACGAAGCTAATTTTGAATTTTGACCCAAGGACCAGTCACATGCGCCAATTTTATAATTTTTAAGCTTCAAGGAAGCTAAATATTCAAAATCGAAACACGTAGAAGCACCTAATAGCGTTAAATATTCTATAAACTGACGTCTTACCATGATAATCAGGATGAAGTTACTTTGTAATAATACGAAAAATTATTTCGATTATAAACCGTCAGTATTAATTAAAAACAAAGAAGGGAGAAACTATTTGTAATAAGGAATTTTCTTTCCAAAGGAGTAAAAATAAAACGAAGGTAAAAATTACTCTTAAAGCAAAAACGAGAGTAATTTTTGATTATATTTACTCTCGAATACGCATCGGAAGTAACAAACGCCTTCGTTTTAAAATAATAAAATGAGTAAGAAAATAACTTATAATCCAGAAATTCCATACAATGATTTACCGCTATTACCACCCAAAGCGGAAATAGAAAATACGACCATACTCAAAAAAACGATTGCAGCCAGTAGGGCTTTATCAGAATTAAAAGGAGCCATTACAAATTTACCCAACCCAAGGCTATTTATCGATACAATCAATTTACAGGAAGCGCAAGCTAGTTCTGCCATTGAAAATATAATCACAACAGAAGACGAACTATTTAAAGCATCCATTGCGGAGAAAAAAAATGATAATCCGGCTACAAAAGAAGTATTGCATTACAAAGATGCCCTATGGTTTGGTGTGGAACAAATAGAGAATAGACCTATCCTAACAACGAATCTTTTTATTGCAGTCGTGCAAATCATAAAAGAAAATCTATCAAGTATTAGAAATGCACCTGGAACAAAATTAAAAAATCCAGCAACAAACACGGTAGTCTATACACCACCAGAAGGAGAAAATGTAATCAGAGAAAAGCTAAAAAACCTGGAAGATTTTATTCATGCAGAAGATAATATTGACCCATTAGTCAAAATGGCCATTATTCATTATCAGTTTGAAGCAATCCATCCATTTTTTGATGGAAATGGTCGTACAGGAAGAATCATACTCTTATTATACCTCAAAATAACCGGCTTACTTGATTTGCCGTCACTATATTTAAGTAATTATATCCTTCAACACAAAGAAAAATACTACCTAAATCTTAGAAAAGTAACAGAAGAAGGAGAGTGGGAAGATTGGATTATGTATATGTTGGATATGGTAGAACAAACGGCCTTGAAAGGAAGGAGACAAATAGCTGATATTGAAAAACTGATGAATGAAATGGGCACCGAAATACAAAAAAAGTTACCAAAAATATATTCAAAAGATCTTATGTTAGAGCTATTCCGATTACCATATACAAAAAGAAACCAATTAGAAAAGGCAGGATTAGGCAATCTTAAAACGGCAGGTAATTATTTAAAAGAATTGGAAAATAAAGGCTTCTTGAAAAGCGAACAAGTGGGTAAAGAAAAGTTATATTTGAATGTTAAGTTATTAGAAGTTTTGAGCAAAAAATAAAAAAGCCAAATTATTTAAAATCAATTTTCAATCTAAACTACATAAAAAAGGATGATTTCAAATTCAAACACAATAATCGGTGCAGTTATTGGAGACGTTATTGGTTCCGTATTTGAGTGGAACAACATTAAAACGACGGACTTTGACTTATTCAATCCAGCATGTGATTTTACAGACGACTCGGTTTTAACGATTGCTGTTGCAGATTGCATTCTGAACAAAAAACCTTTTGCAAGGACCATCTGGGAATATGGCAGAAAGTATGATGGACGCGGGTATGGTGGAAGTTTCTACCTTTGGTTAAAAGAAGATACCTTAGAACCTTACGGTAGCTATGGAAATGGATCAGCGATGAGAGCAAGTGCCGTGGGATTTGCCTTTAATGACCTGGAAACAGTGATGGAAGTGGCTAAACAGTCAGCGGAAGTAACTCATAACCATCCGGAAGGAATAAAAGGAGCTCAAGCAACGGCAACAGCCATATTTTTGGCAAGACAAGGAAAAACAAAGCCAGAAATCAAGGACTTCATATCCCAGACTTTTAATTATAACCTTGACTTCACTCCGGACGAAATACGGCCAACCTACCCCTTTGATGAAACTTGTCAAGGTACTGTTCCACAAGCTATTGTGGCATTTCTGGAAAGTACAGACTTTGAAAATGCGATTAGGCTTGCCATATCCATCGGTGGGGACAGTGATACCGTCGCCTGCATAACCGGAGGAATAGCGTCTGCCTTTTACAAACATATTCCAAAAGAAATTTTAGACTTTGTGGCAGAAAAACTACCACTGGAATATATTGAAATAATGAACCAATTTGACAAAAAATATAAACAATAAAGCTGTCGAACATATTGTTTCGGTCTTGTTTTTTATTAAATTTACCTATTTATCGGTCTTGTTTTTTATGGAAAATAACCCTTTATTGATTTGTATTTTTATCTTCTTATTTATTCAAATTTGAAAATGTCAAAGTGATTCCATTATACGCAGTTTCAAATCTCAAGTCTCTTATATACCAATAAAAGCTAGCCATCCATTCATGTCCTGAAATGGCGACCTAACCTAGCGATGGGTGAAAGCCCGTCGAATAATGAAAGGACTAAACCATATTTTCCTTGTAAAATTATTCCAATGCAGAAATATTATTCCGATCGTTGATTTCATTTATTAATTGTTGCAACGCCTTTGTTTGCTCATCAATAGTAAAAGAGGAAAAAGCTACCATCTTATGAAATACACCGATGGAAGGGCTTTTAACTCCCGAAAGATTTTTTTCTAATCTCAATAATTGTTTTTCATTGTCAGACCAGAATAATGCTTTAAAAACCGAGCCGCTCAAAGGGGAAGATGCCATACTAACCAAATATAACTCTTTATGTCCGTCAATTTCATCAAAGTAATAATGATTGCCACTTTCAATAGATTCAAAAAGAGAGCCCAGTGAATATTTAAAACCTCCTATGTACATGCCGCCGCTTGATAAAATACCGGGGTTCAACAGATAATATTCTGCTTTATTTAATACTAAATCTCTATGTTGAAAAATCAATCCTGCATGATTTTCAAATAATCTATTCATTTTATTTTTATCATTTGCTAAGTAATTCGTAATAAAATAATGATGATATAAACCTTTTATATCAATGTAATCTTTTGTGATCCGAATGAGGTTGTCCTGTATTAAATGTTTACAGATACTGGCGACATGCCCTGATTTATTCTCAAGCACCAGATTGCCATCTATTTCGTCGAGAATTTTACAGGTAGAATCTTCATCAACCTTCCAATGGCTAAAATCAATAGGTAATAACTTACCAGCTTTTGTTTTAATATTCGTAAGCATTTTTATTTAGTTATAATGATTAATTATTTCACTTGATTTATAAAATGGTCTTGATTCTTTGCTTTGGTATAAAAATCTAGGGGTATTGTACATGCCTCCACGATCACCTTCGGGTTCAAGTTGAAAATGAGTGCTCCAGGGTTGGGAATTTTCAGCAACCAATAAATATTTGGGTATGACCCTGTTTTGAGCGGCTATCCTGTTCATCAAACCATACTGACCAAATTTATCGTAATTTCCGCCAAAGCCATGATCATGAATTAAAACGGCAAATGGATTTCGATGAGCCTTTTTTTGACAAAATAAGGCGTCATAAGTGGCAATTCCGTCGGCAAAAAGAAATACAACGGCCAATCTTTTAGGTCCATGGGTCTCTGTAAGGTGATTTTCCCTTTCCAATATTTGCAAAAACGAATAGGCAGTATTTCTCCGATTTGCTAAATGACCAGGCCTTTGTTGGCTGGGGGAGATGCTCGGATTCCAGCCATTTGGCGCCAGATCATAGCTCGTAAGTTGAATTTTGAATAGATTAACATAACCCTTAAAGGGGTGTCTCTGTATTTCTGTTTCTAATTCATTTTGCTTCAACATATAGTCAACGTAAACAAATGAATGGGCACTGTGGGTAGAACCGAATACTTTGACAGCATGTCCATCGGTGTAAGAACCAGGATAATAGACAATTCTTGAGGCAAAAAAATTCTGGTATGGAAATGGGTCTCCCTCTTTGATTTCGAGAAGCCATCGGGGAATGGGTTCTTTGTCTTTTTTCAAATAATCATAAACGGTCATCCTAAATTATTTTAAGTTTTTTTTGATGGACTTCATTTTAAATGCTAAATTATAGCTAAAAAAAACGCAATCCGTTTTTGACAAGGTTGTTATCCCTGTCATCTAACTTATTAATTGCTTATCTTTAAGTTTTAAAATGTTTATTTAATCTTGCCAAATGAAAATTACCGTTTTGTTAATGATTATTTGCCTGACCTTTAACGGGTTAAATGCACAGCGATTGATGGATAGTTCCAGATCTACCATCGGTTATATTGACAATGGCAGGGTGATGAATAGTTCCCGTTCAACCATTGGATATATCGATGCCGACAGGATGATGAATAGTTCCCGTTCTACCATTGGTTATTTTGATAATGGCAAGGTCATGAATAGTTCCCGTTCGACCATTGGTTATCTTGACAATGGCAGGGTAATGAATAGCGCCAGATCTACCATCGGTTATTGGGAAAATGGCAGGGTCCAGAACAATTCCCGCTCTACCATTGGGTATTACGAAGGGGTAGCTGGCGAGCATGCTGCTCTATTCTTTTTCTTCTTTTTTTATGATTCCAATACCATTAAAGTTCCTACTCTTTCCACTACAGCTATTAGTAATCTGGGGAGCACTACCGCAAGTTCCGGAGGGAATATCACTGCCGACGGAGGTGCAACCGTGACGGCACGGGGTGTTGTTTGGTCCACTAATCCGTCGCCGTTGGTAACCCTTTCAACCAAAACTTCAGATGGAACCGGAATAGGTACATTTACCTCTTCCCTGACCTCTCTTTCTCCCAATTCGACCTATTATGTCCGTGCTTACGCGACAAATAGCGCAGGTACAGCTTACGGAAATGAGGTCAGTTTTAAAATAAATACGAATAATGTGGTAACTTCTGGAAATTTGACCTCAGCAACGAATATAAGTATCAAAAAAACGTGGTCCCAACAACCTAACGGATATACCTACCCGATGAATATTTTTGTTCCAACAGGTGCTGTCCCTCTGGGGGGCTTTCCCGTTTGTATATTGCTTCACGGCAATGGAGGAAATGGCCCAGGAATGATAAACCAGTTTTTATCTACTTTGTCGTGTCATATTCTGGTGGCTCCCAGCGGTTATCAGACGAGTTGGAATATCTGCGCTGAAAACAGTGATGCGCCCGATGTTGAGATGATTCAAGACCTAGTTAATAACCTGCAAGGCTATACCAACGTAAATCCTAATAAAATCAGAATTTTAGGTTCTTCAAATGGTGCAGGGCTTGCCAATCGGGTATTTATTGAGAATACAAATCCTGGCATTGATATCATTTGTGCTATCGTTTCTCATTTGAATGAGCCGCAATATCATTCTGGGAATTTTTATAAGCCGGGAAATACCACAGACCCGTCTGGTTCTTTTTGTGGATACAATGTGTTGGCCACTCCTTTAAAAACAAGGAAATATTTAAGTATTAGTAATGATAACGATAATCTGATTCCATATTTGGGAGGAACTTCAGTGGTGGGAGTAAGCTTTTTAGCAGCGGAAACGGCCGCATTGACCATTGCGAAATATAAAGGACACACAAACAATATATTAGCGACGGGTGTAAACATGGGAGATCCATCGATTACTGAATTTTCTTACCTATCAGGAGATGTAGTGCACCTAAAGGGGAATGCGATGCATGGAACGAATGCTACACAAAGGTCTTACATAAAAAAATATTTTTCAGACTGCCAGGCATCTACGAGTGTTCCAGTTATCTCCACCTCCACCGTAACTGATTTAGGCACTACGACTGCCACTTCCGGAGGAAATGTGAGCGCTGACGGAGGTGCAAGCGTGACGGTGCGGGGTGTGGTTTGGTCCACCAATCCGTCGCCAATAATATCACTATCGACGAAGACGTCAAATGGAACCGGAACGGGTACATTTACCTCTTCCCTGACATCGCTTTCTCCCAACACCACCTATTATGTCCGTGCTTACGCCACAAATAGTGCAGGTACGGCTTACGGAAATGAGGTCAGTTTTAAAACAGATAATGTATTAGCGTCAGTTCCCACTCTTTCCACCTCCACCGTAACTGATTTAGGCACTACGACTGCCACTTCCGGAGGAAATGTGAGCGCTGACGGAGGTGCAAGCGTGACGGTGCGCGGTGTGGTATGGTCAACCAATCCGACGCCTGTAGTATCACTAACGACGAAAACGTCAAATGGGACTGGAACGGGCACATTTTCTTCTTCTCTGACATCTCTTTCTCCCAACACCACTTATTTTGTCCGAGCTTATGCGACAAATAGTGAGGGAACAGCCTACGGAAATGAGATAAGTTTTAAGACAAATTCCTCTTCAACACTTTCAGTTACCCCATCGGTAATAACGTTTGGAACAATTGGAGGAGCCCAAAGCGTGTTTATTCGTTCAAATGCGGCCTGGAGCATTTCGGAAGGGTTTGACTTTATCTCGGTTTATCCAACATCCGGAAATGGGGATGCCTCAGTGACAATTCAATGTAATGCCAATAATTCCCAACAAAGCCGCAGTGGATCGTTGTTGGTGAATGTCTCCGGATTACCAGTTCAAATGATTACTTTATTACAGGAAAGCAGTCAAGTAATAAATACTACAGCAATCCTGACGGTTGATATTTCAAAAGCCGGAAAAGCACCTAAGGATCTGCTTGGCGTTAATCTCGGTCCAGGTACTTCGGTTAAAGGTTATCAGGAGGCAGGAATTCGGGAAATAAGGACACATGATTTCTATGGTCCTTTCGATTACTGGAATTATACCGTTAACGCATTGGATACTACCGCAAAAAGGTTCCGGTCTACTTTTGATCCAACCAAAGAAAGTTCGTATAATTGGAAAGAATCGGATGCAAAAATGGATACGATTATTAGTAACGGTTTCAAGGCCTTTTTCCGCCTGGGAATTAGTTATCCACATCATCCGGCTGTTCCGACTTTTCCGCCCCTGGACGCATTGGCTCAGAGTTTCATGACTTTTGGAGAAATAAGTCGCCGTACGGTAATGCATTACACAAAAGGATGGCATAATGGATTCACTTACCCAATCCGCTATTGGGAAATATGGAATGAGCCCGATTTTAAAGAGAAATTTTGGAGTGGACCTCAAGGAACCCCCATTAATTATTTCAACTTGTACAAAAGTGCCAGTGCCGCGATTAAGGAAGTGGACGCTCAGCTTAAAGTAGGAGGTCCGGGATTGGCTTATGCCAGCCTTTTCTTTAAGAATCAGGGTTATGTAACAGAATTCATGGCCTATTGTCAAACTAACCGACTTCCTCTCGATTTCTACTCCTGGCATTTATATGACGTTCGCAATCCACAGGGAATCAAGGCCTATGCCGAAACAATAAGGAATTATCTCGATAAGTATGGATACACAACAGCAGAGTCCTTTATCACAGAGATTAATCCAGATTTGAAAGGGGCTTCTTTTCAAAATAATGCGCGAGGAGCGGCTTGGGTTATCGGTGCATTTATAAGCTGTAATCAGTCACCTGTGGACAAATTTTTCTGGTATCGGGGTGTCCAATTATCCCCACTTACCAATCCAGACGGTACTACGTCAGGAAATCTTCTTTGGACTGGCCTGGCATATAAGATATATGCTTCTTTCCTTTTGGAAAATGTAAAGACGATTCCCGTGACTGGCGAGTTATTTGTTTCTTCGGCTTTTGATCGCGATACAACCAGCCTGCAGGCCTTAGCGGGACAATCTATTTCAATGGATACCATTTCGGTACTTATCAGCCACCTAAATTCCCCATCTAATACCCTGAATGTCGAATTAGCTAATCTTCCGTGGAATGGTTCGGCAAGAATGGTATTGACCCGCTTAAATGATCCGGATAGAAAGCTTGTAATTACGGAGACTAATTCGATGGTGGAAAATGGAAAGGTATCTTTTTCAGTTCCTAACGCTTCAACACCTGGTACTTGTCTGTTAAGAATTATCCGAAAGCAGACATCCACGAGCATTCCAGCCATATTACCCGCAGAGTTATTTGAAATTTTTCCGAATCCCTCTACAGATGATGTGAATTTATTGCCGCTAAGTGATTTATCTGGAAAAGTAACCCTTCAGCTAATTGGATTAAATGGGCAACAAATATGGTCAAAGCAAATCAACGATGTAATCGCAGGTGAAAGCATCCAGGTATCACTGAACAGGTTTCAGTCAGGACTATATCTCCTCCGCATTCAAACTGAAAATGGAGTATTGGTCAGAAAGTTGGAGATCATAAGATAATATAATTTTTTGCTAGTGAGCATTACCATTTACTAAAGAAGCAATGCTCCATCATTTTCCTATTATGAATGGTATCGGCATCTCCCTACTATGCATACTCTTACTATCTCCCTGATTTTTTTAATTAATTAAATTTTATTATTTTGGGAATAAATTAACTAAAATGAGATCTCTTCAAGGAATTTTCCTGCTTTTAATGATCCTTGGTGCAGGATTTAAAAGCCAGGTGATAGCGCAACAAACTCAACAAGGTCCATGGAATAGCCCATTAAAGATTGCCACCTCAACAGATGGCATTAATTTCACATCAAGTAATATTTTCCAGGATTCCTCGGGCGTACCTCATGTGATCCGTTGGAAAGGGGATACGCTGATATGCGTATTTCAATGGTTTCGAAAACCTAATCCCTCTCCAACATGGGATCGGGTCGCAGTAAAATTCTCCTATAATAAAGGACTAGATTGGACTAGTCCGGTACCTTTGAATTTTTTAAATTTCCCGGTAGATTATCAAAGACCTTTCGATCCTACTGTTGTGACCTTTGGGAAGGATAGCCTTCGCATTTATTATTCATCGGGTTTAGGTACATCTCAAGGGGGCCTAACAGCTGCAGTTAATACCTATTCAGCGGTAAGTGGGGATGGACTGAATTTTTATTTCGAATCTGGTGCCAGGGTTGATGAGGCAGCTAAACAAGTAATTGATCCGGCATTAGCCTGGTTCAAAAATCAATGGCACTTCACAGCGCCGAAAGGTGCTCCTCAGGACGGAGCACTACATTATACTTCTGCCGATGGACTTACATTCAAGGCTGAGCCAGTGATTCCCTCTGACAATAACCATAATTGGACAGGTAATCTTATGGTTGACTTGACAGGAAAGCTTCGTTTCTACGGTTCAGGCAATAAATTATGGTATAGTAATAGTTCCGATGGCTTCTCTTGGAGTGCATTTACGGATACCAATATTAATGGAGGTGATCCTTCAGTTTTACAATTGGAAACGAATCGTTTTTTGATGATTTATGTTGGTGAACAATATAGTTCAGTCACCACTCAAATTCCCACTCTTTCCACCTCTGCCGTAAGTAATTTAGGCACTACGACTGCCACTTCCGGAGGAAATGTGAGTGCAGACGGAGGTTCAAGCGTGACTGCCCGCGGCGTGGTATGGTCCACCAACCCGATGCCTGTAATATCACTATCGACGAAGACGTCAAATGGTTCTGGAACGGGCACATTTTCCTCTTCTCTGACATCTCTTTCTCCCAACACGACCTATTATGTCCGTGCTTATGCGACAAATAGTGCGGGAACAGCCTACGGAAATGAGATAAGTTTTAAGACAAATAATACGGTGACTTCAGGCAATTTGACATCATCAACAAGTATTAGTATCAAAAAAACGTGGTCACAACAACCTAACGGATATACTTAT
Organism: Saprospiraceae bacterium; assembly: GCA_027488135.1. Lineage (GTDB taxonomy): Bacteria > Bacteroidota > Bacteroidia > Chitinophagales > Saprospiraceae > BJGN01. The sequence goes on from JAIYCH010000068.1 coordinate 27,060, forward strand.
CCGATGAATATTTTTGTTCCAACAGGTGCTGTCCCTCAGGGTGGCTTTCCCGTTTGTATATTGCTTCACGGCAATGGTGGAAATGGGGCAGGAATGATAAACCAGTTTTTAGCCACCCTGTCGTGTCATATTCTGGTGGCTCCCAGCGGTTATCAGACTAGTTGGAATATCTGCGCTGAAAACAGTGATGCGCCTGATGTTGAGATGATTCAAGATCTGGTGAATAACCTGCAAGGCTATACAAATGTTAATCCTAATAAAATCAGGATTTTAGGTTCTTCAAATGGAGCAGGGCTTGCCAATCGGGTATTTATAGAGAATACAAATCCGGGCATTGATATCATTTGTGCTATTGTTTCCCATTTGAATGAACCCCAATATCATTCGGGGAATTTTTATAAGCCGGGAAATACTACGGACCCATCTGGTTCTTTTTGCGGATACAATGTATTGGCTACCCCTTTAAAATCTAGAAAATATCTGAGTATTAGCAATGATAACGATAATCTGATCCCATATTTGGGAGGAACGTCAGTGGTAGGAGTGAGTTTTTTAGCAGCGGAAACGGCCGCATTGACTATTGCGAAATATAAAGGACACACAAACAATATATTAGCAACTGGGGTAACTATGGGAGATCCATCGATTTCTGAATTTTCCTATCTTTCAGGAGATGTAGTGCATTTAAAGGGGAATGCGATGCATGGAACGAATGCTACACAAAGGTCTTATATAAAAAAATATTTTTCAGACTGCCAGGCATCTACGAGTACTACATCCTTGTTGCCGGCTGAGGTATTTGAAATTTCCCCGAATCCCGCCTCAGATGATGTGGATATATTGTCGCTTGGTGATATTTCTGGAAATGCGACACTACATTTAATTGGATTGAACGGTCAACAGTTATTGACGAAGAAATTTAACGGATTAAGGTCAGGTGAAAGTATCCGACTTCCACTGAATCAGGTTAATTCCGGTTTATATTTCTTACAAATTCGGACAGAAAAGGGGGTATGGGTCAGGAAATTGGAAATCATGAGATAAAATGATTTTTCGTTGATAAGCAATAATAAAACAGCTCATAATCAGGCTAAAACGAATGGACATTAGTGAAACCTATATTCAATGCGCACCTTGAATATTAAAATATAAGCCATATTCTCGAAGTTAACGGATTGGAAAAACGCATAAACTGTCTTGAAACTCCAGTTTAATGGCTATTCAATTAGCCTACATTTACCAATTAATTTATTGGAAGTCTTAGAGTTATGCTCGCATAACCAGCCAGGGGTCTGGCTCAACCATCTCATTTAATTAAAAAATTTACATATATTGTAAATAAATTAAAAAATATTTACATTTTACGTAAATTTTTTGTAAATTTATATCATGAAGGTTATTGACACATTAACAGGTAAAAAGCATTTGGTAGATATTTTACCCGTTGACATGGCGGACTTCAAAATTTTAACAAAAGACAGGTATTTTTTTGACTGGAATTTGGAGAAAAAACAAGAAGTACATAAACTACTGATTAAAGGCTCAAAAGATATTTTAGGTCTTGTCTCCATAGAGAGAATTCCTCAGGAATGGAGAATTCACATTAGGCTTTTAACAGTTTCAAAAGAAAACAAAGGATCTGAAAAAAAATATGATAGAATAGTTGGATGCTTCATTGCATTTATAGCAAAAATGGCAATTCGTGAATTTGGAGAACTAGCATGCGTTTCACTTAAATCTAAGAGCGAAATTGCACAGCATTATATGGATAAATACGCTATGCGTTTAACAGGAATGACGCTAAGTATAGAGGTTCCAGAAATTATTGACTTAATAAATTTTTACGACAATGACTGAAGATAATAATCTTATGATGGATGTAGAATACGGAATCGACTCAAGATATAAATCTGGTTTGGAGAGTGTATCTGAAGCTACCATTTTGATGGAAGCTCGTTTAAGGAGGATGAAAATGCTTTCCAAAGACCAAATAACAAAGGCCAAACTTTTACAATTGAAACTAAAAATGGAGGAATTTATTAACCATCCGATTTATGATAATCATAATCATTTTTCAAATTTTCTAAAGTTTTATATAGATTCAATATATTCAAAGAGGAGTACCTTTGCAAAGGATATAAATGTTGATCCTGTTAGCTTAAGCCAGGTAATAAATAATCATAGAGAACCCAAAGATGAGTTTATTTTGAAATTAATGATTCATTCTGAGAAAGCATATAAGGATGTTTGTTCTTTTAATAAAAAAATCTGGTATCAGATTTATTTTAATAACAAGATTTGTGAAATTATGGCAAAGCAGGAACAATGGCAACCTGAAATAGAAAAACAGGTTCGTATAAGTGAAGTAACTAAGTTTTAGAATTTTCCCCTACAAACTATAATATAAAAGACCGTATTTTTCATCACCTGAAAAATACGGTCTTTTGTTGTGTCATTGTCCTAAAATAGCTTTTAAAACAAGTAAGGTTACTACTCCTTCTCTTCTTTTTCTTCCTTTTCGTTTATCTTTAAAAAAGCAGCACGAACAGGTGAAGGTGCCGGTTTTCCTTTAATGCCCTGCCATAAAATTTCGTTCATAACTAAATCCGGAACTTTGTCCTCCCTGCTCCAATCAAATTTTTCAGATAATTTTGATACAGCTGAAATACCAGGATTTACTGGATTTTTATCGTTCAGATTTACATTTGATGGTAAATGATTGAAAGGGGTGAAATCAGGATTTTTCGTGAATGATCGCCACATTGGAGTCGCTCCAGCGTCATATTGGGTCATTGGGGGTAAGCCCAAAATCAGTTCCATAGTGCGCAACATACCTGATGTGGTGTACATGGTATGATCCACATAATTTTTCTTCACATAAGGGCTAATCAAATAGGCAGTGCTTCGGTGGGCATCGACATGATCTGGTCCATTTTGAGCATCATCTTCTAAGATGAAAACCGCCGATTCTTTCCAAATAGGGCTCTTACTTAAATGATCTATAAACATGCCCACTGCCAAATCGTTGTCTGCCACATGGGCATAAGGTGTAGGTCTTCCAGCACGCATACCCTCCGTGTGGTCATTTCCAAAACGGATAGTTGAAAAATTAGGTACAGCATTAATAGTGATAAGAGAATCAAAATCTTTTTCCCATTGATAATAACGGGTGGTATCCCTGATACTTAAATTATAAGATGCAAAATAGGCCAAGTGACCATTCAAGACATCCAATTTAGTCTTTGTTCCCATCAAATCTGCTGTAAATTCACCATAAGACCGGAAAGTCACATTATGTTTAGCACAATTATCCCAGATAAAACCATCCTTATTATTACCGATTTTAAGAGAAGCGGATGAACCAGTTGTGCCTCCTTTACTGCCATACGATGCTGGCCAGTTTTTCTCCACATAATCATTTGCGTAAGCGCCCATACTCCAGTTATGACCGTCAGCGCTCACTTCCGCATCTACATAAAAATTATCAAGTAAAACATAATCTCTTGCAATTTTATGTTGGTTAGGCGTTATTGATTCTCCAAAAAGCAACAAGCTGGTGTCACCATTTCCGCCTTTTATGTCTGACAAGACCTGGTCATAAGTCCTGTTTTCCTTTATAATGTAAAATACATATTTGATTGGCGATTTATCACCTACTTTCATGGGTATTGGGTTACCTACTTCGCCTTCTGCCATTAACTCTTTTTCTTTCGAATAGGGTGAATTTTTATAAACCGCCTCAGAATATACTGCTAACGTTGCTGCTTCAGGTTCCGGAATGATACTTAAGGTTCCCCTAAACATAGCCGCAATATATTGTACTGTCGCAGGTTTAGTACTGTCACCCATTTGATTACGTACTACCTGAGTTTTATTCACCGGATTGGGTCCATAAGGATTCGCATAAGATGACAGTCCTTTTCCATTGATAACATAAATGTTTTTACCAACTACTTTCACATTGGTTGGATACCAGCCAACAGGTATGAATCCTTTCGATATGCTTTTTGACAACACCGTTACATCAAACACTGCAAGGCAATTATTATCGGCATTGGCTATATAAAGTGTTTTTTCATCTTCACTTAAAGCTATGCCATTACTGGTAGAACCACTCGGTGAATTAGGAAATAAGGAAGCGTTTAAGGTTTCCTCCACCTTGTTGTTTTTCGTATTGATCACAGAAACTGAATTATCTTGTGAGTTGGCAACAAAAAGTAAATTACCTTTTTTATTTAATAATAATTCATTCGGATGATCACCAACGGCAATTTCTGCAGATATCTTTTCAGACTTGATATCGTAAACCAATACTTTTTTGTTTCCCCAAAGACTGATGTATAATTTTGATTTATCAGCGGATAATTTGCAAGTGTAAGCTTCAGCCCCAAGACTAACCTTATTGAGTAGTTTTTTTGTGGTCAAATCAAAAACAAATAAACTATTCGCTTCCTTAGTTACGACAAATAACTTTTTGTGTTGCTTCTCATCTACCTCAAGACCAGCAGTGCCAATCATATTTGGCCATGGATTTCCTAAAATAAATGAATCTACAAGGACCATTTTATTTTTTGAAATACCATATTTGTTTACCCTGTTATCGTGACCCCCTGAGGCATAAATGAATTTGTCGTCCTGGCTAAAAGTTAACCCATACCATGCTTTGGCAATGATGATACTGTCCAAACGAATTCCCTTTTCAACATCAATCAAGTCAATAGTATGCGTTGATTGGCCATTATTGGTAATAGCCATTCTTTTTTTATCATGGCTGACAGCCAGATTTAGAGGGAGATCTCCAACAGGTAAATTTTTTCCAACTGGGGTCAATGACCAACCATTTGGCAACAAGATTCGACGGTTATTGAGCGATTCAGTTGTTTGTGCAAAAGAACTGCTGGTAAGAATTACCGCTGCAATTAAAAATAATAAGGCTTTAAATTTCATTTCATTTTTTTTTGTGGCAAAAGAATGGATGGTTTATTTTTGAAAATAATAAATTTCCTAAAATTAAGTACCAAATATTAATTGAAAGTGAGGTGAAAAATAAGAAATAGTTAACCAATGAATGGCAAATTTTTTTTATTGAGGAAAAATAATAATCAAACATAGAACTTTTTTTCAACTCATCAGGTTACTAGAAAATATATTATTACATTTTTAACAAAGTATCACGAGACCAAAAGGTCACCAACCGAGCACTAACCCTGCTGCGGTGGTAAAATGATGCGGACTTGATGTCAAAAACAAAGGGAAATGAATTTTTTCTTCTTAAAATGCCGTTTTGTTGGCGCCTATCTTCTTGAGGCGTTCTCTTTCGTGTTGTTTTATGTTTTGATTTGGCCGCAACAGACCCAGTGTTCTTGTCATGTAGGGTCACTTAAATCAAATACATATCATGAACAACCGATTTCAATTTACCAGTGAATCCGTTTCCGCTGGCCATCCGGACAAAGTTGCCGATCAGATCTCAGATGCTATTCTGGATGCATATCTGGCGATTGACCCTTTTTCAAAGGTCGCCTGTGAATGCCTTATTACAACCAATCTGCTCATTATTGCAGGTGAAGTCACCTCCAATGCCAAAATTGATCCCATTGAGATAGCTAAAGGCGTTCTGAAGGGCATTGGATACGATAATGATGCCGTTGGTTTCAATTGCAATAAGGCAATCATTCAAAATGTGATCCATACACAAAGCAGGGAAATTTTTAATAGTGTAGTAGATGGCGGCGCGGGTGATCAGGGTATTATGTTTGGTCATGCTTGTCGCGATACCAAAGAATGGATGCCCCTGGCCATCATGCTTTCTCACCAGATAGTTGAAAAACTCCATGACCTTCGTAAAGATAAAACCCTTCCCTGGCTTCGTCCCGATGCAAAATCGCAGGTAACCCTAACTTATGAAAATGGGGCGCCAGTTTCAGTGGACAAGGTGGTCGTTTCTACCCAGCATGACGAAAGTATTTCCCAGGCTGATATACGAACTGCTGTCATTGAGAAGGTGCTCGAACCCATTCTCGGGGAGTGGATAACGGATAAAAAACCGGAGTATCTCATCAATCCATCGGGTAGTTTTACAATAGGTGGCCCCCATGGAGATACAGGCTTAACAGGTCGTAAAATTGTGGTAGATACCTACGGTGGAAGTTGTCCACACGGCGGCGGTGCCTTTTCTGGAAAAGATCCTAGTAAAGTGGATCGAAGTGCCGCTTATGCAGCGAGATATATTGCCAAACATTTGGTGGCATCCGGTTTGATGGATAGATGTACCGTGCAATTATCTTATGCCATCGGTGTGAGCGAACCGACCTCCATTCATTTTGAATCTTATGGTACTCACAGATGTGATTTATCAAAAATAGTGGAGCTGATTTATGATTTATTTCCCGTGAGGCCTAATCAAATTATCGATGCTTTTCAATTGAGAAATCCTATTTACGCTCAAACGGCAGCGTATGGACATTTTGGAAATGAAAATTTCCCATGGGAAAAGCTAGATGACTCAATTTTAATTAAATTGAAGGCATTGGCTAAGTAGGAAAAGCAATTGGTTTAGGTGGAATGGGTGTTCTTTATAAATCAAAAATACCCATTTCACCCTTATCTTGGCTTTACAACAACCTGATAATTTGCATCTATCTTCAGACAATATTTCATACAGGACATCAAATCCCCTGTATGAAGACTTAAGACGGAGTCGAAATCATCATCGCGATAACCACCAAAAAGGGCACAAGAAACAGGAAGATTTCTTCCAAGCCTGGCATCCATTTCCCTGACCCATCCCCAAAAATAATCGGCACATTTCATCCACCATTCGGTACTGCATTGGTCGCCCAGCTGATCATCCTTATGTGAATCAGCGCCATGACACCAGACCACGTAATGAATTTGACCTGAAATGAGAGCTGGTTTCAGGATATTTACCAGAAAATTTTCAACTTCTCCAAAGTATTCAGCATCATAAAGCCTGGGGTTAAAATTAAATCCGACGGGAATCGCCTTTTCTAAGTCAGGAGCAAAAGATCTGGTATCTTCAATGGAATTTCCAAAATGACCATCCAGATCAAGATAACAGCCTGCCATTTTGAATTCTTCCCAAATCTTCAATGAGCTGATTACCTGTCCACTAAAGGTACAAAATGCGGAGCCTCGGTTGGGACGTGCATGATGAAAACCACTGGAAGGGCTAAAACTAATTTCGTGAGGATGTACCACCGAATTTCTAATGGCCGTATAAAGGGAAGCATTATTCATTAACACCGCTGCTGAGAATTCCTTACTCCACTTTAAACCATTAGATTCACAATTACCTTTTCCTTCCAAAAAATTATCCACATATTCAACGGTATGAGCCGTTAATAAATCTTGTTTCGTTAAGGCTGAAAAATCGGCATGGATATCAAAATATTTTATTAGTTCGTTGTCTTTAAAAAATTGAATTAACTTTTTAGGTTTCAAAGGTGATTTGCTATAATTTTTATCGGCGTTACTTTCACAGGCCTGAAGGGGCGTATAAAACGTTTTAATTTTATTGAATCTCATGTTATCATTTTTAAATAAATGCTGATATTGAATAATATAGACTAAATTTATGAATTATCAGAAAGTTTAAAATGATTCACAAGTTTTTTTTTAGTGTTTTTTTTCTTTTTTTCTTCCAGTTTGTTTTTTCTCAAATTGGGAATGAGTTTTGGTTTGCTGCCCCTGATTTACAAGAGAGACATGGTGATGATCCTATTATATTAAGGATTTCCACCCATGGGGAAGATGCAAAAGTTATCATTTCCCAACCATCAAATAATGCTTTTAAAAAAATAGAAGTAACCGTCCCTAAAAATTCATCTTATTCCATAGACCTCACCAAATTTAAACATATTATTGAGTGTGATAGCATCAATAAACCTCAAAATAGAGGTTTATTCATTCAATCTTCATGTAAAATAAGTTGTTACTATGACATTGCGGATGCGTTGAATGGCGACCTTTTTTCATTAAAAGGAATAAATAGCCTGGGTGAGAAATTTACCGTTCCACAGCAAATGAGTTTATCTTCATGGAATTATCCACTTTACACCTCTAATTTTATCATCGTTGCAACGGAAGACAGTACGACGGTAAAAGTCTATCCAACCAAAGATTTAGCAGGTCAGGGATCTAAGAAAGAAATAATTATTATCTTGGATAAGGGGCAAACCTATTCATTTGAAAATATATCCAAAATACCCAATCAGCGCGCAGGAGGAACTATTGTACTTTCCAACAAGCCTATTGCTATTACCATAAAAGATGATTCCATTCAATTACCTGGCTATGGTTGTGCTGATACTGCTGGAGATCAACTTATCCCCGATGATTTAGCGGGCAATGAATTTGCTATCATGAAAGGGTATTTTTTTTCTTCTGACAGGTATTTTATTTTTCCCATTGAAGACTCCACCAAGGTTTATGTAAATGGAATACTTAAAAAAATACTTAATAAAGGTGATTATTATGAGGGAATTTTAAATGAAAATGCATGTTTTGTAAATACCAGTTTCCCCGTTCAAATTTTTCATATTTCTGGATTCGGTTGCGAAATTGGTGGGGCCATTTTACCTGGACTTTCTTGCACCGGTTCCAATGTGGTGAACGTAAATAGAGCCACTAACCAGGATTTTTTTATAAATATCATTACAAAAAAAGAAAATATAAATGATTTTTATTTCAATGGACTACCAAATATAATAAGAGCCCTTGATTTTGTTGAAGTAAATGGGTCGGATGGTTCCTGGATGGTTTACAGAAAAAATATACCATTGAGCCAATTAAAAGCGGGTCAAACAGCCTCAGTTAGTAATAAAGTGGGGCGATTTCATCTGGGAATCATTCATGGTGATGAAGGTTCAACTACGCGATATGGTTATTTTTCGGATTTTTCAAATACAACCATTGTTTTTGAAAATATAGAGGAATCAGTTTGTGATGCCCTTTCCTCTTATTGTTATGGAGCGTCCATTCAATTGAATCCTAAAATAGATAAATCAAGTAGCTATTTTTGGGAAGGACCAAATAAATTTTATACAAAAGATTTAAATTTAAATATTCCTTCATTTTCTGAAAAGGATGAAGGATATTATACCTTCACAGTCATAGGTGGTAGTTGTGGCGTAAGTAAAAAGAGAATTTATTTAACCAAACCGGAAGTAAATCCATTGGTGGCAGATTTTAATGTTAATCAGGCCGTGCAATGTTTTGGAAATAATTTATTCGAATTTCAAGATAAATCCATTTCGGCGAATGCTTCAGATATCAATAAAAGACAATGGGTTATTGCTGGAGATAAAAAGAATTATACGGAAGTTTTTAAAACCTCCTTTAAGGATACAGGTCTTTATATCATTGGTTTACTCATTGAAGATGTAAATAATTGCAGGGATACCATCGAAAAGTATGTTAGAATATTAGCAAATCCCAGGATAGATTTAAAAATAAATGGAAAGCCTGCCTTTTGTGCTGGAGATTCTTCTGTTCTTAGCATTTCTTCCAGTGAAGTTGACAATTTAAATGAAATCAAATGGTTTAAAGACAATGTGGTTTGGGATTCAATTGACACTGATATTACGGTGAAACAGGCTGGGAATTATCAGGTTATGATCTCAAATAAGGATGGTTGTGCCACCATATCCGACCAGTTTCCATTTGAAGTCTATGATAATCCTACTATTTCCTTATTGAAGCCTTTATCGTACTTTATTTGTGATAGTGTCCAAGTTACTTTAAATGCCGTAACTAGTGGTTTGGTTAACTGGTATTTTAATGGACAGCCTATAGTGGGAGCAACTTCCAGCCAGTTAAAAGTTCATCGGGGTGGCGTTTATGAAGTAAAAGCCTTTTCTGCAAAGGGATGCATGACTTTATCGGACACAAAAATTATATTGAATAATATCAATGTTCCAAAACCTGATTTTTCTTTCATTAATTCTTGTGTTCAGGTGCCAGTGACTTTTTTAAATGAAACTAAAGGAGAGGATAATTATCAATATATTTGGGATTTTGGCGATGGAACTGGGGTTTCTTTCAATAAATCTCCAGTTCATTCATTTCAAAAATCTGGTTTATTTAATGTTTCATTGAGCATAGAAATAGAGGAATGTCCTGAACAAGTACCAATAAAAAGTAAGAAAATTCAGGTCGAACAGCCTATTGCCGGTATTCGTTACCCAGTTATGAATGTCAGTAAGAATTATCCTCAATCTCTTTTTGCCAGAAAATTTGGAGTGACTTATGATTGGAAGCCTGGTGTTGATTTAAAGGGTTGGAATGCCTACAACCCCATTTATAATTCCAAAATGAATCAGGAATTTTTAATTGATATTTATACTGCCAATAAATGTAAAACAACAGATACCCTTCAAGTGAATGTTTTTGAAAAAACGGATATTATGGTTCCAGAGGCTTTCACTCCTAATAATGATGGCGTAAATGACCAATTAATTTTTTATAATATCGGCATAACAAAATTAAAGTATTTCAGGATTTTTAATAGATGGGGGCAATTATTATTTGAAACAACAAATGAAAATTCTTATTGGGATGGTACTTTCAATGGGGTTTCACAACCCATAGATTCTTATGTTTGGATGGTGGAAGGGGTTGGATCAGATGGTGGAACGTTTAATAAACGAGGTCAATCAATATTAATAAGATGAAGGGCCTGAAATTCATTTGTTTTATCTTGTTTTTTGCTAATGTGATGGGTTTGGCGCAAGACCCCCATTTTTCGCAATATTTTATGTCGCCGGCTACTATAAATCCTGCGTTAGTTGGAACAGGTTATGGAAAATATAGGCTAATGAGCAATTACAGGGACCAATGGAGTGTTGGAAATACACCTTACAGAACTTACACGATAGGCTTGGATGCCAATTTATTTGCTGATAAAAAAGGGAATAAAAATATTTTAGGGCTGGGTTTATTGTTTTTAGGAGATCAATCAAATTACGGCTTACTTAAAAGTTCTTATGTAAGCAGCTCCATCAGCTACCACCTGAATCTAAATGAAAATAATACTATAGGCGTTGGATTCCAATCGACTGTCGGAAAAAGATATTTAGATAGAGTGAATCTCACTTTTGGAAATCAATTTGGAAGTAATGGTTTCGATGTAAACAGGGCTAGTGGAGAAAATCAATTATTGAAAATGCCTATATTTTATAGCTTGAATACCGGCGTTCAATATAGTTACCAAACGACTTATAATCAATTTAATATGGGGATTTCCTTGTTTAATATGAATAAACCCCAACAAAGTTTTTTAAAGGATATTTCACAAAGAGCCTCTCTCGAAACGGTGTTTTATAGTAGTTACGAATTTAGCTCCTGGAATAATCTTCTGTTTAGCACCAATGGAATTTTTAGAATTCAAGCTAAACAAAATTATTTTGCTATCGGTGGCGTAGTAGGATTAGACATGAGTAAAGGCGAAAATATTCAAGTACTTTATGCTGGTAGTTGGTTCAGGGAAGGGGATGCTATTTATCCTTATGTTGGTATTATGCTTAATAATTTACAGATAGGTTTAAGTTATGACATTGTTATTTCCAAGCAAAATCTGGGAAATATTAATCCTCAAAGCATTGAATTATCTTTTATCTGGCGAGATCTGACGAATCAATCAGGTAAGATTATTTGCCCCTGGAGATAGTTCAACGAACCGTTTCTTTATAATGACTTTTGTCATCCTTTTATATACTTCATTACGTCATCTTTGGAGAATTATATTTTAATTCTTTAGCATGACACACCCTTCCGTTCATACATTTAATATCCCTGTTATGGGGCTGGCCTATACCATTGACAGCCCCATTCGGGTGGCCCATTTAGGTATTTCTTCCGTTATTTCCATTATGGATGACGAACTTATAGAGAAAATGAATGCTTTTTATAGTAGAAAATTTAATTGGCCGTATCAAGAAATAAATAGTAAAACTCATGACGGTAGGGCTTTGAGGATAACCAGCTACCTAAATCTTGTGGATACCATTGTTAAGTTGAAATTTGATAATTTTAAAAAAGAATTGTCCGAGAATAAGGATTCGCTCTTGCATTTCATTGCTATGTTACCTAATAAATCAACCTTTAAAGAGGGCTTGATGAGAATGGTGGAAGGAGGGATCACCATAAGAGATGGAGTTAGGAAGTATTTAGAGGAAAATTTTTCTGCAGGGGATATTGATGTCAATATTATGACGAAAGTGGATAAAGATAATTATGAAAATAATGTCCAGCTTCCCATTGAATTTAATGATGCCCATGCCGCGCTTCGCGGTTTTGTAAACAGTAATCTGTCTTCTTCCGTCGTACTTTCTGCAGGCATGAATCCTAGATTATATAGTTATTTTGAGCATTTTGATGACTTTTTTCCGAATGAAAATGGGTTCTTGAAAAAGAAAATTATCCTGAAAGTGAGCGATTTCCGTTCAGCCATGATTCAAGGTAATTTTTTAGCTAAAAAGGGGCTTTGGGTTTCCGAATATCGCATTGAATCGGGGCTCAATTGTGGTGGTCATGCTTTTGCTACTGACGGACTTTTAATGGGTCCCATTTTAGAGGAATTTAAGGAGAAAAAAGGTCAGTTGATTGATTCTGCTCATGAACTAATGGTTAAATCACTAACTTTAAAAGGGAAACCTTGTCCGGAAATGCCTTTACCTTTGAAAATTACGGCCCAAGGTGGTGTGGGAACAGCAGAAGAACATTCTTTTTTATTGGAGCATTATCAGCTTGATGCCGTAGGTTGGGGTTCTCCTTTTTTGTTGGTGCCTGAGGCTACTGCTGTTGATGCAGACACGCGCGAGTTATTGAAAAATGCAAAGGAAGATGATTTTTATCTGAGCCATATTTCTCCGCTTGGCATTCCTTTCAATACAGTGAAGGGGACGACCAATGAGTTTTGGAAACAAAAAAGAATAAATGAAAATAAGGCGGGTAGCTCCTGCCCAAAAGGTTTATTAGCGCTTAATAAAGATTTGGATGACAGAGGTATATGTACAGCTTCAAAAAAATATCAGGATGTTAAATTGAATGAGTTATATCAATCCCAACCTCTTATGGAGGTCGCTGAATTTGAAAAATTGAAAGCCAAAATTACCGAAAAATCTTGCCTTTGTGTGGGTTTAGTGAATGCTGCCTATTTGGAAAATGATATAGAAATAAAAGGACAGGAACAGGGTGTCGTTATCTGCCCAGGCCCTAATCTGGCCTATTTTAATCAGGAAATTTCATTGTCTGACATGGTAAAACATATATATGGAAGTGCTAATGTGATGAATCATGTTAATCGACCTCACGTTTTTATAAAGGAATTACAATTGTATGTTGCTTATCTGAAAAATGACATTAGCGATGTTTCAATGGGTACAATAACATCAGGTCAAATAAAAAAATGGCATACCTTTAGGAATAATTTATCTGCTGGTATTCAATATTATATGAATTTATTTGCTAGTACAACCTATTTTAAAACAGATACATTAAACATTCAGCAGCAATTAATTCAATATCAATCGGATTTAAATGAAATTAAAATCCCCGAACCAGTTATGGCTTAATGTTGTAACTTTAACGCCTATAAAATGGCAAAATGAAGGAGATAAACAGGGAGCAATTATTTGCTATTCCAGCTTTCGAACAATCTTTTAAGGAGGAGAGGTTCGAAAATGAAGTGGAAACTTTTTTGGGGTATGTGAATGCAAGCGTTTCCAAGGATATCAGAATGGTTATAGGTGGTTTATTAAAATGTGCCTGCGAGTATAAATTAGATATTCCCATGTATAAATCCATTTTTTTAGACCTTGCCTGGGCAGTTCTGGAAAATAACAGGTCTTTATGGACTAAGGAGGAGAAGGCAAATGGCTATTCTGACATTGATTCACATTGGACATTATATCCTGAATATGATGGGAGTTTTGATGATTATGAATCGATTGTATTAGATCAAACATCGTATTTTGAAGAGGTCATGGATTTGATGACCCAAGAGGAACTTCTTTATAAGGCTGAGGTATGTTTTGCCCTTTATGTGTTTTTTGTCCAAAGTAAATGACGTTATATTTTTAAAAGGCTATGAATAGGTCAGTTTCGCATTTTACCTTGTTTGAATGTCTTTATGACGATGATTTTTCAGCTATTTATCAGGCAGAAAATAATTTATCTCATCAAAAAGTACTATTAAAAGTATTAAATCCTGGTTTGATAGAAAGGGAAGAGATTAAAAATACTTTTGTGGAGCAAGGCAATAAATGGATTTCTTTAGCACATAAGAATATAATGAAAGTTTTTCAGTTAGTTGAGGAGGACGGATTTGTAGCCTTTGAAATGGAAAATATAGAAGATTCGGAGCCTTTTGACCAATACTTAGCTCAACTATCCTCGCTAAGTTTTGCGGAAATAAAAGATTACTACAGACAAATATTAGCAGGAGTTATTTATCTGCATAAACAAGGAATCATTTTAAATGATTTACAACTTTCGGGTTTCCATATAACAAATAATGGAAAAATTAAATGTACCTGGTTTACCGAACAGGTCAATGTGAGGTCCCTTCCAACGATAAGCAATAATATTCATAGCTTGGGGCTGATACTAAGGAATTTGAGCGCCTTATTAAAATCTAGGAATAATGTTTATGTAGGAAGAGACAATAATATTTTTCAACAAATAATAAAAAAGGCGACAAATAAAGAGGTAAGCATCCAATATGAGAATGTCAACGAGCTTAGTAAGGATTTTGAAAAAATAATATTTCTTGCTTATGAGAAAATGGCATTGGTTCCTTTGGAGGATAAAAAGAAGAAGATAAATCTCCCATTTAAATGGATTTTTGCCTTTTTTATTCTTTTTCTTTTTGTTACTTTCTCTTATTTCATAGTAAATGACCTTTCCGAAGAAATAGCTGATAAGGAGGATGTAACGGTGGTAAATAAAAATGGAGATCTACGTAGTTCCATTGAATTTGTGGATATTCCAGGCGGTAGTTTTATGATGGGTAGTCTAACATCAGAGCCGCAAAGAGAAAAGGATGAGCCACAATACTTCATCGCAGTCAGTCCATTTAGAATGAGTAAATATGAAATTACTTTTGACCAATATGACGCCTATTGTGAAGCCAAAGGAAAAAAGAAACCGGAGGATGAAGGCTGGGGAAGGGGAAATCGACCGGTTATCAATATCACTTGGAATGAGGCGAACGATTTTGCCGCCTGGGCTGGCTGTCGCTTACCTACTGAGTCAGAATGGGAATATGCTTGTAGGGCGGGAACGGCAACGCCCTTTTATCTTGGAAATAATATAACCACCAATCAGGTAAATTACAATGGGGACCGTCCTTACCATAATTATCCCAAAGGAGAGAACAGGCAAAGAACACTGCCTGTTGGGTCTTTTGAACCCAATCCCTGGGGGCTATATGACATGCATGGAAATGTTGCAGAATGGTGCAGTGATTGGTTTTCAAAAGAATATGTCCCGCCAACGAAGGATCCTAAAGGTCCTCAAACAGGAACTTATAAGATCATTCGAGGGGGAAGTTGGTGTTTGCACGCTTATATGGCAAGAAGCGCTAAGCGTGATAATGATTTGCCTTATTTTGGCTACAGTAGTGTTGGTTTTCGATTGGTTTCGTTAAAGTACAATGCCAATAAGAGCAAGTAATAATAAAACGCCTAAACCTAACCAGGCTGATCTTTTCATTGCCTTATTATTGGAAGCTAATAAGAACACTAACAATACACCGAGGAAAGCCAGTAAAAATCCGGCTAAAAATCCAATCAGATTGAAGCCGCCATCATTATTGGCTAATTCCTCTTCTAATTGGATAGGTTCTGTGGTACCCGTCTTTTTTACCTCTTTTTTTAGTAAATACAAGGCCAATTTACCTTTGAGACCTAATTTCTCACCGGTCAATTCCTCGTATTTTGCTGGCGTAAGTGCCAATAAGTCTTCACTCGACAATTGAATCGTAGCATCTGTTGTTGCTACTTTCATAGGAGGAAGTGCCGCATTTAAAGAAATTACGGAAAAAACCAGTAGGAATAAGGAGAAGATTTTTGCTTTCATGTCAATGAATTTATGAATTTTAAAATGGTTTTGTTTCTACGCTTTGATGGGTACTTTCTTTTCTATTTTTTGAAAAATAACGGAGCCATCTCCACAGGTTGAAAAATTATTTCGCGGAATGAAATGCCCAGAGAGTTGCGTTTTCTCAATGGTTAGAAAAAAAGAAAGTAAGCAGAGGGCTACTTTATTCGGATAGTTAGTATTTATTACTTTTTCCTCGGTGATATTGATTTTATTGGCTTTAATAAATCCTTTTACACTTGTTTCGCAATAAAAGTTTTTCCCGTTTGAATAAGTTGTTCCAGTAAAGGTATTCGCTTTTACTTTGTCGATATTTAAAACGTATTCAAATATTTCAACCGAATCATTTAATTTCCCTTGCCAGATTCCTTTAAATTTATCTGCCTCTTGACCCAAGACGAACTTAGGAAGGCAAAAAAACAAGAATATTCCAATAAATAAATTTTGGTTATTCATACGATATTAATTACTTTAACCTAAGCTTTTCAAATATAATGATTTTAATCAAAAATTTCAACCATGTGGCGTTTAATTGGCATTCTTACTTTCATATCCCTTTCGTTTGTACCTTGTCTGAATGGCCAGACAAAGATAGATCGCATCACGTCCTTTTGTAAGGCCAATGAAAGGGAAATTCTAAAGGAATATTTTGACTTTCTTTCCTTACCCAATTTCGCTTTGAATAAGGAAGATATAAATAAAAATGCCCTTTTTATACAGCAAATGCTGGCGAAAAGAGGGGTTAAGTCGCAGTTACTTGACTCGAAAACGGCAGGAACGCCCGCAGCAGTGTATGGGGAAGTGATAGTACCTAATGCAAAACAAACCCTTGTATTTTATGCCCATTATGACGGTCAGCCAGTTAATCCTGAAAAATGGCATCCCGCTATAAAACCATTTTTACCTGTTTTTCTTTCAAAGCCTATCGATAAAGGGGGCGAAATTATTCCTTTTCCTGCGGTTGGAAGCCCAATTAATCCGGAATGGAGAATTTCAGGGCGAAGCAGTTCTGATGATAAAGCGGGCGTTATGGCCATTATTCATGCTTATGATGCCATCATAAAAAGTGGATTACAACCCTCGTGTTCCATCAAATTCTTTTTTGAAGGGGAGGAAGAAATAGGCTCTCTTCATCTGGGTGAAATTTTGGATAAACATAAGGATTTACTTTCCTCCGATGTATGGATTATCGCCGATGGCCCGGTGCACCAATCTGGTTTGCCTTTAATAGATTTTGGTGTGCGGGGAGATGTAAACATGGATATTACCGTTTTGGGTCCTAAAAGACCCTTACATAGTGGTCATTATGGCAATTGGGCCCCTAATCCGGCACATACCTTGGTTAGACTGTTAGCCTCCATGAAAGATGATGAAGGTCGCGTTCTGATAAAAGATTATTATAAAGATGCCATCCCCTTTACCGAAAGTGAAAAGCTGGCATTTGCCAAAGTACCTTCCATAGATAAACAAATGCAACAGGAACTGGGTATTGCACAGCCGGAAAAGGTTGGAACTTCCCTTTTTGATTCTTATCAATATCCTTCCTTGAACATTAATGGCATTCGAAGTGCAGATGTTGGTGATAAAGCCAGTAATGTCATTCCAACCGAGGCTTCTGTAACGCTTGACCTCCGTCAAGTATTAGGAACAGATTATTTGCGGCAAATACAAAAAGTGAAAGATCATATCGTTGCACAAGGATTTTACGTCATAGATAGAAATCCAACGGACGAAGAACGGCTTAAATATGCTAAAATCGCAAAAGTGTCGGCTGACAGGGGAGGTTACAATGCCCAAAGAACCCCCATGGATTTGCCCATTGCCAAGCAGATAATTGCCGCCGTAGAAGGGGCAAATAAAGAAAGAGTGCTTACCTTTCCTACAGCTGGGGGAAGTTTGCCCTTATTTTTATTTGAAAAACACCTAAATGCGAAAGTGGTTAACCTATGCATAGCCAATCATGACAATAATCAGCATTCAGAAAATGAGAACGCGCGGATTCAGAATATCTGGGAAAGCATAAAACAGTTATCTGCCATTATGTTGATGGAATAGATCTTAAGTAAAAAAGTAAGGCTCGATGGGCAACTTTGCCAAAGGCGCAAGTTTTTATTTAACCGTTTTTAATTTTCGTTTGTTTAGGTATTCTTTGAATTCTTCAAAAGACATTCCCTGGGTTTCTATTGAAATTTTTTCTTTTACTGCCCTAAAAAACTTAACAGTGTCAAATTCTTTTTCTTTTACAGCTTCTTTAGTTTTCATTTACAATAATATCTTTAGGTGAGCGAATATCCAGTGGTATGTAACCGTTTTTAATATTAATTGCGTTGTAGCCACTTATTCTGAAAACATTGACAATGTGTTTAAAGTTCCAACTTACCAAATAGTCAACTTTGTTAATTGTTGCACAAGCAATATGTCTACAATCATCCATACTGGTTTCTCCAACTACTTTTTCTTGAATATACATTTCTGCGAGCTGATTAACTTCTTTTGTAATCTCAATAATTTCAATAGTTTTTTTATTGATATTTATGAAATGTGACTTAACTTTTTCGGGGGCACTATCTAATTCATATTCAGTTAAGTCTGAGAATACACAAATTATTTTTCCTGATTTTACCATTTCAAAAAGTTGAATTGTTTCTTTTTGAAATTCAATATCATAAACTCCACCAAACACAGAAGTATCAAAATATAGTCTTGGTATTTTCATATCATGAATTTACAAATATTTTAAGTCTGGAATGTTATTTTTTAGAAATTCTTTAGGTACATGCACCTTTGGGCTCGTCTCTAAAAGAAGTCTACAAGTTTTTGTAGCACAATGTGGATATTCTGGGTTGAAGTGAGTTATTCATCAATTTTGGTAAAATATAGCCAGTTATTCTAGAGATAAACCGCTCTTTGATAAGTTATATTTTGTGTTTCATGACCCAGTAAATGATGTAGACAATCGATTTTGTAAGACTTGATAAATTTACTGACCTTCGGTCAAATTGGAAGCATTTCAGACTTTTACCATAAATCAAATTTGTAAAGAAATAATTGTTTCCCTATCGGGAAATTCATACTTTTAATAGAAGTTATGAATGAAACCAAACTTTAATATTGAATTGTTGCCTTAAGCCATTGATTTTTTAGAAAATCTTGATTTTAAAACGAGCGTATGGAGACCAATAAATTTAAAACTGTTTCGCTTGACACAATGATTGACAAACACATAGGAAAAGTTGGAACGGAAAGACGTGATGCTTTTGAAAATGAATTAAGAATAGACTTGTTGGGACAGGCTATTAAGCAAGCAAGACAGGAACGTAATCTTACTCAAGCACAACTAGGCGAACTTGTTGGCGTTCAAAAAGCTCAAATTTCTAAAATAGAAAACAGCATTAAAAATGCAAGATTTGAAACTATTTTGAATGTATTTGACGCCTTAGGTGCAAAAGTTAACTTTAGTGTTGAACTAAACAACCGTAAATTAAGATAATATTTGATTTGTTGCAAGATTTTATGCTGTGAAAAAAGAGGAATTCTTTGGGTAATCAGGGTTTGTATGCTTATTTTTATGATACTTATTATTACTTTTTTTTAGTATCAAACTTTATTTTCTATACCTTTTTTTAGCATATTTTGGATTGAAAAAAGTAATAAAATAATGGTTAATACGCAAATGGTGAGTAAAGCAATACCTGCTGTTGTTATGGCTAATAACCTGTTTTCTGCCTTAATCGAATTATCCCTGGATTTTTGATTTTCTCTCCAATTAAGTTTTTCATTATACAACTTTAAATATCTTTTAAGAGATTTTACCAGCCCGATTTCATGATAAAATTTAATTTCCTTAGTAAAATCATCAATTGCTCGTTTTAATTGTTTGGGATTTTCAACGGCAGAAGATTGTAATATTTTAAAAACTAAGAAATATTCATCTGAGCTTTCTTCATCATCAAATCCTAGGTTTCTATTTGCAGTGATTACTTTTTCAGCTTCCAGGAGTTCTTCTTCTTTTATCCCTTTTAAAAGTACATAATCTAGTATTTGATAAAATCTTTTTAGTGTTTCTTTATTAGAAATGGAAATGAATCCAAAATCCATCATCTTATTTAAACGTATGGCATCGTTAATTGTAAATTCATCTAATCTACGATGATATTCAAACTGACTACATAAATCCTTAAATCTGGTTTCTGATTGAAGGAAATCAGGTTTATATAAAGATACAAGTAATTGAATGGAAGATAATACCTGTAATTGTGCACAATAATCTAAAGAATCAATATACCGGCTTTTGAAAATTTCATTTAGCAAATTAGGAACGGCATTTTCATTTGGCACAAATAC
This sequence comes from Saprospiraceae bacterium, assembly GCA_027488135.1. Classification (GTDB taxonomy): domain Bacteria; phylum Bacteroidota; class Bacteroidia; order Chitinophagales; family Saprospiraceae; genus BJGN01. Next base: position 47,526 of record JAIYCH010000068.1, read on the forward strand.
TTGCTTTTTTACTTTAATAGGTAACCAGGAATTTTTTGTATAAATATCATATCCAAATCGATCTTTTAGATTAAAAGTTCGTACTTGGTAACTTCCCAAACTATCCCATTCCAATAATGGAATCATTTCTTTTAATTTAGTTAAAGCATTAGTATTTAATTCCTTAGAACATTTCGATTCTTTATTTTTTGAATAATCAATAGTATCAATTTCATTTTCTACTACCTCCCATTTATCTACCTTAACTCGAATAGGCGCTCCTGGCCTTGCATTATAAATAAACCAGATTGCTCCCAATAATAAAAGTAGAATGGAACAAACTGACAATATTTGCCATGTTCTTCTCCCAAAAGGAAATAATATTTTTTCTTCGATTTGATTAAAGAATTGTTTGAAATTAAATGAATTACGGGACATGTATTAATTTTTTATGAAGTTAATTATAAATTGAAATAATAATCCAAATATAACAATAAATATTTACACCGAATGATATGTTAAATTGTACCGTAATTTTAGTTATTTTTAATCCTTTACCTATTTCCATACTCCGGTGATATCATCGGAATGGGTGGCACAATGGCAACCAGATTATCCAACAAACAATTGGAAATACGTTCACCAAGAGAATTTGAAAAATATGAAGACGACTGAAAAAACATTTGACGCTGTGAAATTTATGCGTCAAGAGCGTGACAAATTGAGCGAGAAGTTATCCAAAATGACAAAAAGAGAAATCATTGAATACTTCAATAAACGCAAATCACAGTCGACAATAAAACCCTCAGCATAAAAACATGGGTTTTACGTCAGATAGGGTGATGTGTAAATAAAATAAACCTTTTTTTATTGCCCTTTATCAATTATTTGAAAAACGCTCTCTTTGGATATTTTAAGAGATTTAGCAATGATTTCAACAGGAACACCATTTTCATTAAGCCCCAAAACCGCTTCTATTTCTTTATCTTCTTGAGCCTTTTTAATAATGTCCTTTGAATCTATCTCTATCGTATGGTTTCTACTGGCAATACTCATCAAATGCCTTAAATATGCATCATAAGCTTTACGCTCCTTCTCGGGGAGTTTCATGGCATCCAATTTCTCATTGGCTTCTTTTAAACCTTTAGCTGAAAAAGTTGGTTTGATTTCGTCATTTTTCAAGAAGTATATCCACTCGTCTAATTTATCATTTATTTTATTCTTAAACTTCCCTATCTTAATTACCCAAAATTCTGGGTAAATTTCATGCACCCTTGTCTTGTTGTACGCTTCGATTTGCCGGTCAGAAAGCCCCAAAATATCACCCTTGTGTATGCCCTTAAATATTGTTGTGCCGTGATAAACGTAATCTTTCCCTTGTCCTAGGTCAAAATAGGCAATAGTAATCGAAATGATCTTCTTCACGTTGGCATAAGCCTGGGTTTCCTTAATGTGCTCGGTTATGGCTTTTGACGCCCCAAAAAGCATTCGGTGAAAATAGTCATACTCTTGGGTATTCTGCACTTCGATTATGACAAGTTCTCCTTTTTGGTTTTCCACCAAGATATCTACTCGATTGAACTTATCGTCCTCCTCTTCCTTGTTTCCCTCACTTTCGAGTATTTGTTTTATCAGTACTTCTTCACCAAGCAACTCTGACAGAAAGCCTTCGAGTATGTCGAAGTTAGCTTTGTGGCGGAGCATTTTTTTCATCGCCCAGTCGAAGCGCACCAATTTTTTGACCATTTCGGTTAACTTTTCACCAAAGATAAGATGTTTTAGGGCATGAAAATGATATTTTTTTGTATTTAAACTGCTTTACATCGATCATGTCCATGTTCGACGATGCATTAACCTTTTATTAGGCCTTTTTTAAATCAGGGGTTCTTGATGAGGACTTTGTATGTATCTTGAAACTCGATTTCTGTGATTTTTCGATGTTTAATGCACTAAAGCGATGGAAAACACCCGATCTTGCCCTTCTTTCATCAGTTTGCGACTTGTTATATATTTTGTTATTTCCAAAATTGAAATATTTTATTTAGAAAGAAGTGATCGGACTTTCGGAAATAAATAAAATATAATGAATAATCAATTTCTTATATATGATTTCTGTTTTCCGGTTAAATAAAAATGGCTCCATGTTACAATTGTTTTTCTATTAATCTCTAATCAATCTTGGCGTTTTTAGAACTCATTTTGGCGCGGAATCGCTTCCATTATTTTGGATTCTATTTTTCCTTCTAAGTTCCAGCAACAGATTGATAATTTTGATTTTTCTTTGTTTATAATCTATCCATTCGGGTAGTTTGTTCTGGAACAAATCATTGTCATCTTTTCTTTCCATATGCCCATGTTCTCTAATTTCCTTTTCAATTAAATCCAGATAGTATTTCTCGTCAAATGCTCTGTACTTTGAGTAATCAACTGACAAATTAGGGTTATCGACCATGACCGGACACACACCAAGACATACCCTTGCGTCTCACCTTCTTAAAAATGACCAAATAACGGAAGATCAAATCAGGATTATTCTTGGGCATTCCAATATTTCAACTACTAAGATATATCTGAGGGAAAAACATGGGGATGGTCAATCTCACAATATTATGAAGAGATTTCTAGAGACAAATGTAATGAACTGATATATTGAGAGGGATTTTTGTAAATCCGTCAATAGAACTTTAATGAAATTTGAGGAAAGTAAACCTCTTTCCCAAAAACTATGGATAATCCGGTAACCATTGTGCCGGATTACACCCTTTGATTTTGTCTGGAAATTAATTAATTTACATCAACTATTTATAAAGACGTGTAGCGTATTTCTGGATGTTTTAAATGCTTTATTCATTAATAAACTTAAGTTAAATGGAAGAAAATCAGCCTAATCGGTTCTCCCCTAAAAAAAAGTGGTATGTGTATTTTATTGATTTTATCATGCTCTTTGTAGCGGTAACTCTTGGTTTTTATGCTGAGAATTTAAGAGATCAGCAAGCTGAAAAAAACAGAGAAATTTCGTATTTGAAAAATATCCATGAAGACCTGTTAGTGGATATTAATAATTTTGAATATGTCATATCAAGCAACAATAGTAGGCTGAGTCTTCTTGATTCGCTACATATGGAAATTAACAAAGCAAATCCTGATCTGCCTTCACTGTATTACTACATTCGAAATCTTACCCAGAGAAGTACATTTGAAAGTTCCCATTTGGGATTGGACCAGATTAAATCTTCAGGGGGATTTCGTTTAATTCAAAATGCTAAAATAATCGCTGGTATTCAAGATTACGAAGGCTTATTGAACAGTACTATGAAATTAGAATTAAGCAGAGAACATTCTCTTGAACAAACGCGATTTAAAATAGCTGAGGTCTTTGATGCAGGCACTCTTTATCAGATGACAAAAAATCAAAATATGGGAGATCGTAAAATATTGAAATCAAGATTTAAACGTCCTGCCTTTGCAGCTCCTTTTGTTGTAAGGGACCATGAAACTTTTAACGAATTGATTAACCTTGTTACTCTTAGCTTAAATATTAATATGTATTTAAATCTTCGATATAATGAATTAATGTCTATTGCAAAAGAATTAGATGCTGCAATCATGTCGGAATATGGTAATCAGTTTATTGATTAACAACCCACCCAAAAATACATTTGTGGCAGGATTTGTGGCCAATAGGGAACAGGTTAATTATTAGATTTAAACCTGTCGCGAAAAAGACGATGCGTCAACGCATCAGCGAGAGGACAGGAAATGAAAGCAACACATAATAATAAACTTCCTACTCAAACCAAGGGCGATATGGTTAAACAGTGAAATCCTGAAATCCCTTAAATTCGTGATTCAAACTTGGTTCCACGAAAAATGTCCATTTACCTTCAATCCTTCCAAAGGTAAAAGACACTTTTTATACCAAAGAAACCGGTCGGAAAAAGACGATGCATTCATGTCCTCTATGAAATTTACCCCTGTAAGCAATTCAAACAGTAGTGTGTGAAAGTATTACTATAAATCTTTTTTAAAAAAAACATAATATTTTTTTATATTTTTGTTTAAAATTTGGGATTTACAGAGTTCTAAAGTTTGAAAATTAGGTGATAAAACCATTTATTCTTAGAAAAACTAGAGGAAGAAATGATGTACGCGAGAATTATTATGATGGTTTTTTTTCCAATTTTTGCCATTGCTCAGGCACCGCAGAAAATTAATTTCCAGTCTATTTTGAGGAATAGTTCTGGAGAAGTGGTTGGAAATAGGTCGGTCAGTTTAAAAATAACTATACTATCTGGAACGATAAATGGATCATCAGATTACAGTGAAACGCATGCCAAAACAACGGATGCCTCAGGATTAATCAGCATACAAATTGGGATGGGTACCTTAGTATCTGGAGTATTTAACAGCATTAATTGGGGTAATCTGGCGCATTTCATCAAATTGGAAGCAGATTTCAGTGGGGGAAGCAACTATGTTATATTGGGAACGCAGGAACTGATGAGTGTACCGTATGCTTTGTATGCTTCGAAAACGGATACTTCGGTTTTGAATCTGGCAAGTAGATTGGCAACGAAGTTGAATGGCTCGGACACAATTTCATTGTCGAATCGAATCAATGCCAATTCCAATTCTGTTTCATCTGATACCAGTTTATTGAATCTGGCATCGAGATTTTCAACGAAGCTGAATAAATCTGATACATTCGACATGTTATTCAATTACAAAACAGGATTGAATAATAAGCTGAATTGGATTGATACAACCAAAATGTTGTCAACATATATTAATATAGCTGATACATCCGAAATGTTATTTAATTACAAAACAGGATTGAATAATAAGCTGAATTGGATTGACACAACCAACATGTTGTCAAAGTATTTGAGAAAAGCGGACACTGCCTCCTTGTCGAATCGTATTGATGCAAAGTTAACTAAAACGGATACTGCCTCTTTGTCTAATCGAATCGATGGTAAATTAACTAAAACGGACACTGCCTCCTTGTCGAATCGGATCGATGATAAGTTAACTAAAACGGACACTGCCTCTTTGTCGAATCGTATTGATGGGAAGTTAACTAAAACGGACACTGCCTCCTTGTCGAATCGAATTGAAGCGAAACTCAATATATCCGATTTTCCGCAAGGTGCTACTTTGGGAAATACGATGTATTGGAACGGAACAACATGGGTTAATCTTGCTCCGGGATTACCAGGTCAGGTCATGTCCATGTATTCAACTGGCATTCCCTCTTGGTCAGGTGCAGCCTACCCTAGCCTTACCACCTCATCTGTATCTTCCATAACATCCACTTTCGCCAATGCAGGGGGTAATATTTCTTCCGATGGTGGCGCATCGGTTTTGGCGCGTGGATTGGTTTATGGTACAGCTACGAATCCCACGCTTTCTAATTCTGTATTAATCATTGGTTCTGGGACAGGCAGTTTTTCTGGTTCATTAACCGGACTAACGCCAAATACCACCTATTATATCCGTGCTTATGCTACCAATAGCTCTGGAACAGGTTATGGCAATGAAGTTATCTTTCAAATTTTACCTGTTGCGGTCCCTACTTTAATCACCACCGATGCGTCGGGTATTACCCAAACATCGGTAACATCAGGTGGAACTGTCAGCAACGAAGGTGGAGAAACAGTCACTGAAAGAGGGATTGTTTATGGAAACACTGCTAATCCAACTACTTCAAATACAAAAATAACCAATGGTAGCGGAACGGGTAGTTTTGGCGTTAACATTACTTCATTGACCCCGAACACAACTTACTATATCCGTTCTTATGCCATAAACAGTGCTGGAACGGGTTATGGCAATAACATCACTGTCCAGACAACCGTTCCCTCTGTTCCCTCCCTAACTACCCGTGAGCTTTTAAATATTACAAATTCTACTGCAACAGGGGGTGGAAGTATCACTAATGATGGGGGTAGCAGTATAACGGCCAAGGGGATTTGTTGGAGTACCTCACCTAATCCTACTATCTCGGATAGTAAAACCACCGACGGAACGGGAACCACCACGTTCACCAGTTTTATCACCGGACTTTCTGCTTCTGTAACTTACTATGTTCGGTCTTATGCAACCAATAGCACGGGAACAGGCTACGGTAATCAGCAGACGTTCACTACTAGTTCCACTTCCAATACCTTACCTATTGTGACATCGACCAGTGTGACTAGATTAACAACGGTTGAAGCGACCTTTAACGCAGAAGTAAATAGTCAGGGAGGTGGAACAGTCACGGAAAGGGGCGCTGTGTGGAACACGGGTGGAAATCCTACAGTGAACAGCAATCGAGTTCCATCAGGTTCAGGAACAGGGGTTTATACTGCAACTATAACTGGATTGAGTTTAAATTCAAATTATTATGTGCGAGCTTATGCTATCAACAACTTTGGTATCAGTTATGGGGTTGAGATACCTTACACTAATTTACTTGCATTGGCGACTTTGACAACCAATAATGTGATTGCTCAAAGCTTTACAGCCAGCAGTGGTGGAAACATCACCGATGACGGAGGTTCCACGGTTACTGCAAGAGGGGTTGTTTGGAGTACTTCACAGAACCCCTCTATTTCCGATAGCAAAACCACGGATAGTTCAGGCACTGGTTCTTATGTAAGTAATTTCACGGCTTTAAGTCCAGGCACCTTCTATTATGTGCGTGCGTATGCAACCAATATCACAGGCACAGCGTATGGAAACCAACAAACCTTTACCGCCATAGCTTTGCCTCCACCAGTAACAGATATAGATGGCAACACCTACAAAACAGTCCAAATAGGTACCCAGGTATGGATGAGTGAAAATTTGAAAACCTCTCGATACCGAAATGGAGGTTCCATACCTTATGTTGTTGGAAACACTGATTGGCAAGCACTTACCACGGGTGCATGGAGTAATTATAACCATGACGCCGCCAATGACACAATCTATGGAAAGTTGTACAACTGGGGTACCACGTTAGGCGACACCCTATGTCCTGCGGGTTGGGGCGTACCCACAGATGCTGAATGGACAACTTTGTCAAGTAATCTTGGGGGAGAAAGCGTGGCAGGGGGTAAGATGAAATCCATTGGCACTGCTTATTGGTTTAGTCCTAATACGGGAGCTACAAATGAAAGTGGTTTTTCCGCTCTCCCAGGTGGTTATCGTCATAATTATGGTAGTTTCTACGATATTAGCTACGATGCTTTCTTCTGGAGTGCGACCGAGTACGACTACTCCATCGCCTGGTACCGCAACCTGTACTACACCAATAGCAGTGTGGGCAGGAACTACTTCAGTTAGTCAGTTGGTGCCTCCGTTCGCTGCCTCAGGGATTGACTATTTGTCTATTTGACTATTTGTGGGCGAGCAAATGCGGGTGGCTAAAAGGGGGGTTTGGGGGGAATTCCCCCCAATGGGTCATTTTTAGTTTTAAAAGCCTCAAAAATAAATCATTATGGGATTAGCAGAAGAACTACCAGTGTACAAAAAAAGTTATGA
>JAIYCH010000001.1 GCA_027488135.1 Saprospiraceae bacterium
AAAAGATTTGAGAAATCAGATAAAGTGGCATTTACTGATATTCTGCGCTCGGAAACACTGGTGGTGGTATGGGATTTGAATCTATTGCGTGAAAAATTAGTGATTTGCGAGGAAAAAGCCGCCGATTTTAGTAAAACGATTTCTATTTTACACGAAGGTGAGGAAGCCGAATTTGCCCGTGAAAAATCTTATGTCAAAGCAGATGTGCTTCTTTCAGCGATCATAACAAAATCTATCCTTTGTTTTAGCACAAGAAATCAACCACTTCCCATAACCAGTCAAATTGATTTTTCGGGAAAGCCCCAACCTCAGTTTAATAGAAATTTTGATCTCCTCATTGCCGATTGGAAGGAAAGACAAGCCAAAAAGCAGGAAATCTATTTGTTTACGGAAAATGCACGTCAAGTAGAACGTTTTCATGCCATTTTTGATGACATGAAAGCGGAACTCATTTTTCACCCGGTGATTATTGGATTACATGAAGGATTTATAGACGAGGGTTTGGGTATTGCCTGTTTTACAGATCATCAGATTTTTAACAGATTTCACCGTTTTAAACTTAGACACACCTACTCAAGAGATCAGGCACTGCAACTAAAACTGGTAAAAGATTTACAGCCGGGTGATTTTGTCTCTCATATCGACTACGGTATTGGAAAATTTTCAGGTCTTCAGAAAATTGAAATTAATGGAAATCTTCAGGAGGCCGTAAGATTATTTTATAAGAATAATGACATTCTTTACGTCAGTGTCAATTCATTACATAAAATATCTAAATACGTTGGAAAAGAAGGTACGGAACCTCAACTCAGTAAACTGGGCTCTGATGCGTGGAAAAATCTGAAGAATAAGACAAAAAAGAAACTTAAAGATATTGCGGCCGAGCTAATAAAACTTTATGCTCAACGTAGGGCTGCCCCAGGATTTGCCTTTCCTCCAGACAGCTATTTGCAGGACGAACTCGAGGCATCCTTTATTTATGAGGACACCCCCGACCAATATAAAACGACCGTGGATGTGAAAGCGGACATGATGAAACCATACCCAATGGATCGTTTAATTTGCGGTGATGTTGGTTTTGGGAAAACGGAAATTGCCATAAGGGCAGCCTTTAAGTCGGTGGTGGCAGGTAAACAAGTGGCCATATTGGTGCCAACAACTATTTTAGCACTGCAACATGCCAAAACTTTTCATGGCCGATTGGAGCCTTTCGGCGTTACGGTTGATTATGTCAATCGCTTCAGAAGCACCAAAGAACGGAAGGAAACTTTTGCAAAATTAGCCGAAGGTAAAGTCGATATTATTATCGGTACTCATAGTTTATTGGGGAAGGATACCCATTTTAAAGATTTAGGATTACTTGTCATTGATGAGGAGCAGAAATTTGGCGTAGCCTCCAAAGAGAAATTACGAAGTTTGAAAACGGATGTCGATACCCTGACGCTCACTGCTACACCCATACCAAGAACACTGCAATTTTCTTTAATGGCTGCCAGAGATCTTTCTATTATCAGAACGCCGCCGCCAAACAGGCAACCTATTCAAACCGAGGTTCATGCGTTTAATGAGGAGCTCATCAGAGATGCCATTTACTATGAAGTAAATAGAGGGGGTCAGGTGTTTTTTGTCCACAACAGGGTGAAAAATCTGGAGGAAATGTCCGTCCTTATAAAAAAATTATGCCCTGATATTTCCATTGGCTTCGCTCACGGTCAATTGGAATCATCAAAACTTGAAACGGCTTTGATGGACTTCATTGACAAGAAATATGATGTGCTCGTATGTACCAATATCATCGAAACGGGTTTGGATATTGCCAATGCTAATACGATGATTATCAATAATGCCCATCAATTTGGCTTGAGCGATTTACATCAGCTGAGGGGGCGGGTAGGTAGGTCCAATAAGAAAGCATATTGTTATTTGCTCAGCCCTTCCATGTCCTCTCTCACCGATGATGCTCGCAAACGCTTAAAAACGCTGGAAGATTTTTCTGAACTTGGCAGTGGTTTTCAGATTGCCATGAAAGACCTGGATATCAGAGGTGCCGGAAATATTCTGGGTGCCGAACAAAGTGGATTTATTGCCGATATTGGTTATGAAACCTATCAGAAAATATTGGAGGAAGCCGTCCAGGAACTGAAGGAGACAGATTATAAAGATTTATTCAGAGAGGAATTAGAAAAGGACAGGAAGTTTGTCCGCGATGTTCAAATAGAAACAGATATTGATTTATTCATTCCCGACAGCTATGTGAGTAATGTCCAGGAACGTTTAAGCATGTACACCCAGATTGATCAGATTGAGACGGAAGACCAGATAGATGATTTTATTAGCCAGATGGAAGATCGTTTTGGACGGGTACCCCATCAGATCCATGAACTCTTTGAAGGATTACGGTTGCGCTGGATTTGTAAAAAAATAGGTTTTGAGCGTATTATTTTAAAGGGAAATAAGCTGAGATGTTATTTTATTGATAACCCACAATCGTCTTATTATGAATCTCCTCAGTTTCATAAAGTGCTTCAATATGTAGCTGGTTCCGGAAAAAAGGAGGGCTTGTTAATTAAAAAGTCAACGACGAACCTCATGTTGATACACGAAAATATAAGGAG
>JAIYCH010000134.1 GCA_027488135.1 Saprospiraceae bacterium
AAATTAACGGGTGAGGAATTAATCATTTGTGGTGGAGATGATTACCCGATGTGCATTGCCGGCGTATTCGGTGGCTTACAATCTGGCGTACAAGCTGATACTACGGATATTTTTCTTGAATCTGCTCATTTTCAAGCAAAATCGATTCGTCGAACAAGCATGCGACATAATTTAAGAACGGATGCTGCTAAAGTTTACGAAAAAGGCAGCGACCCGGAAATAACGGTCTTTGCCCTTAAGCGAGCTGCTTTGTTACTCCAGGAACTGGCGAATGCTGACATTGTATCCGAAATAACTGATATTTATCCTCATCCTACCTCACCAGTAAAAATTGACCTTTCATTCCTTTACGTCAGAGAATTAACCGGCGCACCCATTACCAATCAGGAAATTATCCATATTTTGAGTCTTTTGGATATGGCACCCATTTTTCAAAATAATGAAATGTGCACGGTTAATGTTCCAAAAAATAAATCGGACGTATTGAGGCCAGCCGATTTAGTAGAAGAAATATTAAGGATTTACGGTTTCAACAGGGTCCCATTTTCCGATGCCATGCGAACTACCTTAAGTTCGGCACCAAAACCCGATAGAAATCAAATCAGTAGTTTCATTTCAGAACTTTTAACAGGCATAGGATGTAGTGAAATGATGGCCGTTTCTTTGTCCCAATCAGCTTACTACAAAACAAATAGCTGGAATATCAAAGAAGAAGAACTCGTTTTTATTCATAATACTTCTCATGCCCTGCTCGATATTATGCGACCTGAGATGGCGATGAGCGGTCTTGAAGTTATTTTACATAACCAAAACAGGCAGCAAAATAATGTCAAACTTTTTGAATGGGGCAAATCCTATATCCAGACACCAGAAAGTATAAAAGAGACCAGTCATTTAACTTTATTTCTCTCGGGAGACCAGCATACTGAAAACTGGAACCATACCGGGCAAGGGAAATCAAATTTTTATAGCCTTAAAGGCATTGTTTTTTCCGTACTTGCTAAACTTGGAATTCAAGGTTTGGAAGAAGAGGTTTTTCAAAATGAAGCACCCTTTGAATATGGAATTCATTTAAAACAAGGAAGTAAAATATATGTCACTTTTGGAAAATTAAGTTCAAAACTTACCCAATCTTTTAGTTTGAGAGAAGAAATATTTTATGCCCAGTTTTATTGGGATATTTGTTTGCAAAAAACGGTTAATCAAAAAATTAAGTTTAAGGAAATAAGCCGATTCCCAAGTATTAGGAGAGATTTAGCTTTAATAGTAGATAATTCAATTAAATTTTCCGATATTGTGAGCATTGCTAAAAAATTAGGCAAAAAACAGATCGTTCAGATAAATCTGTTTGATGTTTATGAAAATGAAAAACAACTTGGCAAAGGAAAACGTTCCTATGCAGTAAGTTTTACCTTCGAAAACTTGGAGAAAACACTTCAAGATAAAGAAGTAGATACTATTATTGAAAATTTATTAACTGCCTATCAATCTGAATTAGGTGCTTATTTACGAAAATAACCACGTTAAATAGCGCTTTTGAAGGTTGGAGCAAAAAGTTGAGGTGTCTGAAAAACACCCCGGAATTACTGTCCACTGTGGAAATAAATATATACCAGCTGTCGCCAAATATCGATAGCACTTTAGGTTTTACTTTTTTTATATCGAGCTCGCTGGAATCACTTTCTGTTTGTGCCTGCCAGCCCTATCTCGAATTATTTCCACAAATAAAATAGTAGTTTTGGTAAATCAAAATATTCAGATGTTGTATCTGGATGTTTTTTTGTTCATTATTAAAGAATTTTACCATTATGAATGACATTGGAACAGGAATAATATTAGCAATAGTTGGCGCTATAATAGGTTTTTTTGGGGCTAGATTTTTGCTGAATATTCAGAGAAAAAACAAAACAAATGAATTAAATGCACAAGTTGACCTTGAGGTTAAAGAGGCAAGACTTAATGCAAAACGAATTATCGATGAGGCTGAACTGAAAGCTGAAAAACTTTTAGACCAGTCAGAGGTCAAAAATGAACGCATAAAACAGCGTAAAATTCAAGAAGCTAAAGACAATTTCAATTCCTTGAAAAGTCAGTTTGAAAGTCACAAGGCGACTCAAATGATAGAACTAAAGGAAAGAGAAATTGAGATTAAAGCCCTTGAAGGCAATTTCAAACAGGTTGAGGAGAGATTAGATACAAAGGCCAAAAATATTGAGGTTCTAAAAGCTGAAATTGAACAAAAAGACGCCGATCTTGCCATCATTAGAGAAAACCTGGAAAAGCAATTAAAGATTATTTCTAAAAAGAAAGAAGAACTGGATGCTGCTAATGAAATCAGAATTAAGGAATTAGAAAAAATATCCCTTATGACTGAACAAGAAGCTAAAGACATGCTTCTTGAGGCCGTTAAAGCAAAAGTTGAAAATGAATCTATGGTTATCATCAAAGATTCTATTGAAAGAGCTAAGTTGAATGCAGGAAAAGAGGCAAAGAAAATTGTCGTCCAGACCATTCAGCGTATGTGTGCTGAATATACTATCGAAAACACCGTTTCTGTCTTCAATCTTGAATCTGATGATCTCAAAGGTCAAATTATTGGTAGAGAAGGAAGGAATATTCGTGCGTTGGAAGCCGCTACTGGGGCAGAATTTGTCGTAGATGACACACCGGAAGCTATCGTTATTTCTAGTTTTGATCCTATTCGCCGCGAAGTTGCCAGACTTTCATTGAAAAAATTAGTGGCCGACGGTAGAATTCATCCTGCCAGAATTGAAGAAGTGGTGGCTAAAACCAGAAAGCAACTCGATGAGCAAATCGTTGAGATTGGAGAACGTACCGTAATTGAACTCGATATACATGGCCTCGATCCATACTTGATAAAACAAGTGGGCAGAATGCGTTTCCGTTCTTCTTATGGCCAAAATCTATTGAAACACTCCATCGAAACAGCCCACCTTTGTGCTATCATGGCTTCTGAACTTGGCTTTAATCCTAGTCAGGTAAAAATGGCCAAAAGAGCCGGTCTATTACACGATATAGGAAAAGTAGCCGAGGAGGAAAGTGAACTTTCACACGCTATTCTGGGCATGAAAATATGCGAAAAGTATAAAGAACATGCCGTTATTTGTAATGCTGTAGGTGCTCACCACGATGAAGTGGAAATGAATAATATCATTTCTCCATTAGTCCAGGCTTGTGACGCCATTTCCGGTGCCAGACCAGGCGCCAGAAGAGAAATCTTAGAAAGCTATCTGAAAAGAATTGGTGAATTAGAAGAATTGGCCATGTCTCACGAAGGAGTGCAAAAAGCTTATGCCATGCAGGCAGGTCGTGAACTCCGCGTTATCGTTGAAAGTGATAAGGTAAGCGATAGTAATGCTGAAGATTTAGCCTTCGCTATTTCTCAAAAAATACAGGACGATATGCAATATCCAGGGCAGATAAAAGTTACGGTTATCCGCGAAAAACGAGCCGTCTCTTACGCAAGATAAAAATCGTTCCTTAAATAGTATATTTTTAAAAGGGTGGCTACAAAGTCACCCTTTTATTTTTTTTAAAAATACGCTTTGTAAACTGTCCTTAAATAATTGTGCATAATTAGGTTTTCTAAGGTAATATCCTATACATTTAGAAAAAAATCCAAATGAAAGAATATAAATTTCCGGAGATTACCCGGCTCGATCAATTAAATGAGGATTCTTATGAATATAGTTATTCTGACTATATGACCTGGCAGTTTCAAGAGCGCGTGGAAATCATTATGGGGAAGATTTTTCCCATGAGTGCGCCAAATACACCGCATCAATCGCTTGCCATTGATTTAGCCGTTGGATTTAATAATTATTTTAAAGGGAAAAATTGCTTTGTATTTATTGCCCCTTTTGATGTCCGACTTCCTGTGGGCAAAAAAGGAAATGTTTACAAAACTGTGGTTCAACCAGATTTAGGTGTCATTTGCGATTTGTTAAAATTAGAAAAATCAGGTATAAAAGGTGCCCCAGACCTTGTTGTCGAAATTTTATCCCCGAGTAATCGGCAAATTGAAATGCACGAGAAATTTGAGGCCTACCAGGCGTCCCTGGTTCGGGAATACTGGATAATTCATCCTGAGGAACAATGGATGTTACAATATGTATTGAATGATAATTTAAAATTTGAGCTACATAATAAATATGAAAATTTATCTCGAATAGCATCAGTCATTTTTCCTGAATTAATTGTCGAAGTTGCTGATTATAAACCATTAGCCCATTGGAAATGAAAGAATATAAATTCCCGGAGATTACCCGGCTAGACCAATTAAATGAGGATTCTTTTGAATATAGTTATTCAGACTATATGACCTGGAAGTTTCAGGAACGTGTGGAAATCATCATGGGGAAGATATTTCCTATGAGCGCGCCTAATACACCGCATCAATCTTTGTCCAGAGAATTAACTGTTGCCTTTTACCCCTACTTCCAAGAAAAAACATGTACTTATTTTGCTGCGCCCATAGATGTTAGGCTACCTGTCGGAAAACAAGGAAATACCTTCAAAACGGTTGTGCAACCAGACCTTTGTGTGATCTGTGATAAATCAAAAATAGTAACTCAAGGCATCATTGGAGCACCTGACTTAGTTATTGAGATTTTATCACCCAGTAATCGGCAGATTGAAATGCATGAGAAATTTGAAGCTTATCAGGCTTCTCTGGTTCGGGAATACTGGATAATTCATCCTGAGGAACAATGGATGTTACAATATGTGTTAAATGAAAACCATCTTTTTGAGCTTCACAAAAAATATGAAAATTTATCTAGAATAGCATCGGTTATTTTTCCTGAATTAATTTTGGAGGTAGCTGAATATAAACCCTTAGCCCATTGGAAATGAAAGAATATAAATTTCCGGAGATTACCCGGCTCGATCAATTAAATGAGGATTCTTTTGAATATAGTTATTCAGATTATATGAAATGGCAGTTACAAGAGCGCGTGGAAC
This sequence comes from Saprospiraceae bacterium, assembly GCA_027488135.1. Classification (GTDB taxonomy): domain Bacteria; phylum Bacteroidota; class Bacteroidia; order Chitinophagales; family Saprospiraceae; genus BJGN01. Next base: position 4,984 of record JAIYCH010000134.1, read on the forward strand.
TCATCATGGGGAAAATTTTCCCCATGAGTGCGCCAACAACCTTACACCAGCAAATCATCGGCGAATTATTCTTTACCATGTATGCCTTTTTTAAACATTCACCGTGTGTTGTCATCCTTTCTCCCATTGATGTTAGATTACCCGTCGGAAAACAAGGAAATACCTTTAAAACGGTAGTGCAACCAGACCTTTGTGTAATCTGTGATAAATCAAAAATAGTAACCCAAGGGATCATTGGTGCACCTGACTTGGTTGTTGAAATATTATCCCCAAGTAACAGGCAGATTGAAATGCATGAGAAATTTGAGGCCTTTCAGGCTTCATTAGTTCGCGAATATTGGATCATCCATCCCGGGGAACAATGGATGTTACAATATGTCTTAAATGAAAACCGTCTTTTTGAACTTCACAAAAAACATGAAAATTTATCCCAATTGGCATCAGTCATTTTTCAGGGTTTGGTTGTCGATGTGGCAGCAAATTATCCCTAAGATTTTATTAGGAAAAACACCAATATTTAAAATTTATATGGGCAGTATTTAATGGATCTTTAGCCGATTTATATTTATATTTAAAGGAATTTCAACATTTAAAAATGCGACACCAAAACCCTTGTTTTTTTATTTTAATTTCCTTATTTATCTTCTCCTGTGAAGATCCCACAATGGATTTCACGAGTGGTTCATTTTATCCAGTTAAACCCAGCACTGGAGGAAATACAACAACACCAATAGATACAACAAAAGATAATTCCACAGGGACTACTCCGACGCCACCACCTGAAAAACAATGTTGGGACAGCACTGTGACGGTGGAGTTAGCTTCCTTCTATAATAACCTATTTACTCGATATGGGGACGGATGGACGGGAGCCGATGGCACACTCTCCATATTATTACCTGATAAAAGACGTCTTTGGATATTTGGAGATACCTTTTTAGGCACAGTATCATCTGATAGAAGTCGCAGCGGTGGAAGAATGTATAATAATTCCCTTATGATACAAAATGGTTCAGAAATGAAAACGATCATGGGTGGAAATGGAACGATAACGGAAGCATTTGCCCGCCCGCCTGAATCTGATTGGTGGTATTGGCCAGCTCATGGACAAGTAAACAAGGACACATTAGAATTACTTTTCTTTGCCATGAGAAAAAATGGTTCTGGTGCCTGGGCATTTGAATATGCAGCTGTTGATTTAATAAAATATACCCTGCCAGATCTAAAAAAGGTTTCCTGGGAAAGGAAGATTAATAATATGAAAATAAACTATGGCACCTCAGTTCTGGTAGATAACGATTTTATTTACCTCTATGGTTCTGAAAAAATTGGTTTATCTAAATTATTCCACGTTGCCCGTTGCCCTAAAGGTAGTCTTTCTCAAACGTGGTCATATTCAACCACTACAGGTTGGAGTGACGATATTAGTCAGGCAAAAGGTTCTTTACCTGATCTTTCTGATCAATATTCAGTCATAAAAAGAGGAAATATCTATTATCTGATCAGTCAGGGAAATTTATTTAGCAAGCAAATAACGCGATATACTTCCTCCTCTCCTACCGGACCATTTCAAAAACCATTGATTTTATATTGCACGCCCGAGAGAATGGAATCAATTTACACCTATAATGCCTTTGTACATGAAGGAACAGAGGATCCTAATACTTTACTGATTTCCTATAATATCAATAGTTTTAACTTTGCAGATGTCTTTAAAAATGCAGATAATTATAGACCAAAATTCATCACTGTAAAAAATTGGCAACAGTAAAAACTCATTGATTTTATGCAGAAGTTAGCCGTCTTTATTTTATTTTCATCAGTTATATCGGTTTCACCCTCATTTTGTCAGCAAGCCAATCTGTCTAAATTACCTGCCTATCACGTTGAAACTGCTCCTGAATGGACGAATCAATTCAAAAGGAATAATGGATGGTTCGGAGGAGACGGAATTTTTACAATAGCTAAAAACGGAAGAGAAACCAATCTGTCAAAAAATTCAAAAGTATGGTTTCATTTTAGTGATTCTTTTATTGGCTCTGTGAATAACAATATTCCTGATTCAAATACCATAATGGTTAATAATTCATTGGGATATTGGGAAAATACGGGTAGTTATCCAGCCCCCATTACCTTTTTAATTCCTACAAATACTGCTCAAAAACCAATTTCCAGATTTATTCCTCCGCCCGAATTAACAGAAAAAGGGACATATTTTTGGTTAGGAGACGGTTTTGTTAATAAGGAAATGAAAGATTCTACTTTTATTTTTGCCTATCATATTAGAAAAACAGGACTAAATGTCTTTGATTTTGAAGAAACAGATGTTTCCATTTTAGCTATTGCCCCGAACCAGTCCAATGCAAGTAGAATCATTAAAACACCCTTACATATTGTTCATCCTCAATGGGGACCTGTAAATTTTGGTGCGGGTATTTTTGTAAATACGAAATGGGCGGGCGCTAAAATGCCAGATGGTTACATTTATGTATATGGTTGCCTTGATAAAGATAAAAAATTAGTTGCCGCCCGCATGAAACCAGATTTTTTTACTCAATTTGATGCCTGGCAATATTGGGATGGTAATCATTGGCAATCCAACCCGTCTAAACTAAGTCCAATTGCTAATCATGTCTCTAATGAATTAAGTTTGACACAGCTCAATGATGGTCGTTATTTACTTGTTTTTCAAATTCTGGGACTATCTGAAAAGGTAGGGGCAAGAATTGGACAGACTCCTTACGGTCCTTTTGGTGAAGTTATTGAATTATACGAAACACCCGAGAGCAAAAATGGGCTGCTTACTTATAACGCTAAAGCACATCCTGTTTTATCTCGTTCTGGCGAATTATTGATTAGTTATAATACCATTACTTTTGATTTTTGGAATGACATAAAAAAAGATGCTTCCATTTATTACCCCAGGTTTTTTAAAATAATTTGGGATAAATAACTTTATAGACAATATATATAAAATAAAAATTCCTCTGCCAATCAAAAATGGCAGAGGAATACGTCAAATATTACGATTAAACAATTTATTTAGCTTTAACCTTCCATACATAAGTCCAATCATAAACAATACCGCCAAAAACAGTTAAATCTACATTCTGAGTAGATCTAATCTCCGTCGTACTAAATGATTTAATCTTATAAACTTGTTTTTGAACGTCACTTGTATTGAATACATTAACTGCATCAATCGTTAATACCGTTTCATCAGCATTTAAAGACCACTTTGTTTCAACTCTTAAACCGTCGAAATCGCAAGTTCCGCCACCTGTTCCTGTTACGGCACCATAATTAATTTTCATTGTTCCATCAGCGGCAAAAATATAAAAGTTATCCTTTTCACAAGCAAGGATCTGCTCGCTTTCAGCCTCCGTCAAAGAAAATATCTTTCCAAGTTTTGAGCTCCATTGCCAGTTAAAAGTAGTTAGTAAATATTTTACCGAAACATCTGTTGTAATAACAAAATCTGTACTAACGGTTCTACCTAATAAATCTTCCCCGGTAAAATTAAATCGAATAGGTGCAGTAAGACCTTCTGCCGCAAGCGTATATTCCAGGGCATAAGTATTGGAGGTCACTGATAAAACACCTGCCGTTCCAAAGGTATTATCGATGGTGGTACCAACATATTTGGTAACTCTCAATGCCTTAAAACCAGCTAATGCGTTGACGGTAGCAATGGTAGATGTTTTTTCTCCCACTTTTCCTTTAAAGCTCTCCAGTGATAAAGAAATGGTAGGCACTGGCGGATCTTCCTTTTTACATGAAGTAAAAATTAAGGACAGTGATAATAGAAATAATCCCGCTATTGAGGGGATTTTTAATAAATTATTCATGTTGGAAAAAATTAATATGTGAAAAATTATTTTTAATCGTGCTAATCATTTGATTCTCTCCTTCTTCCTTCGAAATCAGAATTATAGGATGCTTAGAATTTCCGAAAGAAACCATCTCATTTATAATTCCCCTCGAAAAAAATCCAGTATTTTTACCCTCCAAATATTTCAAACCATTATGCCATTGTACCAAAACAGGGTCTAAACCTAACTGAAGGCCAGTATGAATATCTGCCTTTTCATCATTTCCAAAACACAGGATAAGTGGATTACCATCACCCACCCTGACGTCAATAAAACCATTTATTGGTGCCAACTGTAAGATGGCAGGCAGGTAATGGGTCACAAACAAGCCTTTTCCTTTATTTTCCAGCCAAACTGAAGCAAATTCATTTACTTCGAATTTCTCAGATGCTTTAAGACCATTTTTTGTAACTAACTGTTCAACCGTACTTTCTGTAAATAATTTATAGGTATTATACTTAAATCTAAACACAGGAATCTGAAGTACCATTTCATTTAAAAAATGAACGGGATACAATTTTTCATCCAAACTGACGGCATGAATAGGATCATTGCTATTATTATTATCCCAATCATTTGAAAAAAGATAAAGTGGATTATCCTTTGAAATTTTAAATCTATTATTTAAACCTTCATTTCCTAAAAGTAAATCTACATCACCGTCACCATCTACATCGGAAGGTAAGATAGATCTCCACCACCCCAATAAGTTCTTTTCATTCCCACCTAAATCAAATTTTTCAAAGGATAAAAAAAAAAAAAAAAAAAAAATCATGGGACTAGACCACTCCCCGACTAAAATCATATCCTGATGGCCATTTCCATCTAAATCTGCCCAGGCAACATCTTTAACTGGCAACAAACTATTTAACCCGGGTAAGTCGATTTGAGCTATTTGCCCATTTTTAATATGATATAAAACTGATTTACCCCCCTTCGGATAACTTTTCAAGTTCATCCCACCCCCACAAAGCAATAAAAATTCCCCCTTCTTTATTTCAACAGCCATGGCAGTGAGAAAATTTTCACCTGATGGTAGCCTGACATTAGATAATTTTGTCCAAGACCTATTTTTTTGCGATAGAAATACTGATATTGAAGGGAGCGATGTATTCCAGCCACCCTTCTCAGAACCATGAATCCTCACCAAATCATTCCTTCCGTCACCATTCCAATCCAAAAAAATAGCCTTATGCACCGTTTTATCAAAGGTTGTATCTAAGATCGTACTGTCTTCAATAACCCCATTTTTAGTATAATATAATTTACTGTTCACGTAAAATGCTATAATATCTTCTTTAGTTTCTCGGTTAACAGCCAGCGGATTTTTCAACAGCACACTTCTTGAAATAAGGAGAGGATAAGCCCCTTTATCTCTTGCACTCATTTTATTTGAAACTAGTTTTAACCACACAGATTCTGAAATCAATGGCTTATTCTCTATATTTTCAGTGGAAGAAGAATGTTTAAATACCTTTGATTTGTCGCTAATTGCTACATCAATTTTCTGATTTCCCGGAATATTATAATAAGAAGCAATGCTACCATTTGGCCAATTTACAAAAAGGCTATCCACCCTTTTTGATTTCCCTAAACCTATATTTATAATCTCAGAAACATGTGATTGAAATCCTTTCACAGGAAACTGCCAGAAAACTTGTTTTTGACGTTGAGAATAACAAGTAATTTTGCAACCTATACCTGAATAATTAAAAGTTGAACCCTTCAACTTTATTTGTAAAAAGTTAAAATCCTTTTGTAGGTTACTTTTATTTTCTAAAATCGACGCCGGTTTGTTCAGATGATTTATTGCTAAATCCAAATCTCCATCTAAATCAAAATCAGCATACGCCATACCCTGCGAGCAATCTGGCTCTTTATTATTTATGAGAGAAGATCTATTAAAAACACCTGATTTACTTTGTAAGAAAAGATTATTCTCTGCTGAAAGGGAAGGTCTTTTGCGAATTTCATCCAATAAAGAGATATTGGCATTCTTCACATTTTTGAATGCAGCGAAAGATTTAGAAAATTGAATAAAATCAATATCAGTGATATCACGGAAATAACCATTTGTAACAGCGGCATCTTTCAGGCCATCCATATTAAAATCTGCCATTAACACAGCCCAACTCCAATCTGTAGCTTCAACCGATTTCTGCCTTGCTGATTCTTGAAAAACAAAAGCATTCTCGTTAGGAATGATCCCTTTATGTTGAAAGAATGTATTTCTCATATATTG
>JAIYCH010000116.1 GCA_027488135.1 Saprospiraceae bacterium
AGTGACGCAAGTGTCTAAATATAGCTTAACTTTATGCAAATTCCAAAGGGAATATAAATACAACGCATGAAAATAGTCATTTAATAATACAAAGCCTATGAAATTTGGATTTCGAATTCCCTCTTTAACGAAAAGAATCGCTGCCCGCACTTCCATAAAGCGAATTATCAGGCATAACCTCGGATTTAAAGCACCAAAGGGTTTAGGTATTTTAACGGACCCAGAGAAAGCCATTTACAATAAAGTGTATAATAAAACGAGCAAAGGTTGTCTGGTTATATTGGTCTGCTTCATTGGTTTCCAAAGTATTATGGCCTATTTTGTTTGGAAAATGCTGACGGGTTAATACCCTACTCATGCATGTAAAACGCACACACAATGGATTTAAAAAATGCAGCACCAATGACATCCAAAATTTTTGGCCAGTTTTCAGACATTTTCATTTAACTTCGTTTAAATAACTATCTAAAATCTAGTAAATTAAAGGTTTGTCCATGTCCGGTATGAATGAAAAAAAGCAGGTAAAATCTAAAAAGCGGGTAGCTGACCATGGGGAAGTATTTACCAATGACAGGGAGGTAAATGCTATGCTGGATTTGGTGAAGCATGAAACGGAACGCATTGACTCCCGATTTCTCGAACCCGCTTGTGGCAATGGAAACTTTTTAGCCGAAGTGCTACGAAGGAAGCTCAAAGTGGTTGATCAGCGATATGCCAATAACCAAATGGATTGGGAACGGTATGCAGTGATTGCCGTTTCCAGTATTTACGGGGTAGATATTCTGGAAGATAATGCACAGGAATGTAGGGTGCGTCTTTATCAAATATTTGACGATTTATATACCTCCCATTTTAAGGACAAATGCAAAGAGGATTGCAGACGAAGCATTAGATTCTTATTTGATAGAAATATACTTTGGGGCGATGCGCTCGACTTTACTAACCCCGCGACAAAGCAACCTATTGTGTTTTCAGAATGGAGTGCGGTAAATGGCACTATGCTGAAAAGAAGAGATTATATGTTTAAATTTTTAGTTGAAAAATCTCACCAATTCTCCCTATTTAATGACGAAGGGAACCCTGCTGCCATTGACGAACCTGTAAAGGATTTTCCTCTGATTCATTACTTAAAATTGTCTGAACAATGATTTTTATGATTAAATGATATATTATGATAAAGGAAGAATATAAATACTCCGAATTAACCTCGAAAATAATTGGCTGTGCAATGACTGTGCATTCAGAATTAGGTAATGGTTTTCAGGAAGTGATTTATCAACGTTATTTAGCCATTAACCTAGAAACTGTCTGAACAATGATTTTTATGATTAAATGATTTATTATGATTAAGGAAGAATATAAATACTCCGAACTAACCTCGAAAATAATTGGCTGTGCAATGACTGTGCATTCAGAATTAGGTAATGGTTTTCAGGAAGTGATTTATCAAAGAGCCCTGGAATTTGAAATGTCGTCACTAGGGATTGACTTTTCTCGGGAACATGAAATGCCTGTTTATTATAAAAATAATCAGATCGGCACGCGTCGTGTTGATTTTTTGATAAATGGAATTATAGCTATTGAATTAAAAGCAATAATCGAGTTGCAAGATGTTCATTTGGCTCAAGCGATTAACTATCTGGAAGCGTATGATTTAGAGGTAGGTTTACTTATAAACTTCGGAGCAAAATCGTTGAAATTTAAACGACTGACCAATAAATCATTCAAACAAAAAAATCAAGGTAATCCAGAAATCAGATGAATCACAGTTCAGACAATAATGAAATTCTCAAAGCAGACAACCGTCAAAATTGTCTGAACAATGATTTTTTTGATTAAATGATTTATTATGATAAAGGAAGAATATAAATACTCCGAATTAACCTCAAAAATAATTGGCTGTGCAATGACTGTGCATTCAGAATTAGGTAATGGTTTTCAGGAAGTGATTTATCAACGTTGTGTGGCCATCGAATTAGAAATTGTCTGAACAATGATTTTTATGATTAAATGATTTATTATGATAAAGGAAGAATATAAATACTCCGAACTAACCTCAAAAATAATTGGCTGTGCAATGACTGTGCATTCTGAATTAGGTAATGGTTTTCAGGAAGTGATTTATCAAAGAGCCTTAGAATTTGAAATTTCGACACAAGCAATTAACTATTTGGATGCTAATGATTTAGATTCGAATAAAAAAAATCAAGGTAATCCAGAAATCAGATGAATCACAGTTCAGACAGCTACAACCCCGACGTTCTCTCCTGCCTCGCCAATCTGAGCAATGACGAAGTATTTACCCCACCCAATCTGGCAAATGATATTCTCGATTTGCTTCCCCAGGAACTTTGGAGCAATCCAAACGCAAAATTTCTGGATCCTGTTTCTAAAAGTGGGGTGTTTTTACGCGAAATGGCCAAGCGGCTTATGAAAGGTCTGGAAACACAAATACCTGACAAACAAGAACGTATCAATCATATTTTTAGTCAGCAGCTTTATGGTATTGCTATAACCGAACTCACCAGTTTACTGAGCAGACGAAGCGTTTATTGCTCTAAAATAGCGAATGGGAAATACTCCATTTGTGAAACTTTTGCCACCGAACAAGGCAATATTCTTTATGAACGTTTGCAGCACACCTGGCAAAATGGAAAATGCACCTATTGTGGGGCAAGCCAGGAAGTATATGACCGGGAAGATGTCCTGGAAACATACGCTTATCATTTTATTCACACAGACCAGCCAGAAAAAATATTTAACATGAAATTTGACGTTATCGTTGGCAATCCACCTTATCAACTGAGCGATGGGGGACACGGAAGAAGTGCAAAACCTCTTTATCATAAATTTATTCAACAGGCTAAAAAATTAAAGCCAAAGTATTTAACTATGATTGTTCCCGATAGATGGTTTGCCGGTGGGAAAGGATTGGACGAGTTCAGAGATGAAATGCTAAATGATAAGAGATTTAGAAAAATAGTTGATTTTACCTCCGCTTCTGATGCATTTCCAGGCGCTGACGTTCCAGGGGGCGTTTGTTATTTTCTATGGGACAACAATTATAATGGTAAAACTGAAATTGAAGTTAGAAATGGTAAACAAATTGACATATCGGAAAGGTATTTGAATGAGTTTGACACTTTTATTCGTTATTCATCAGCAGCTGATATCATAAAAAAAGTACGGAATCATTCAAACTCATTCATGAGTGAACAAGTTTCCAGCAGAAAACCATTTGGGTTACCTACAAATGAGAGACCGAAATTAAAAGGAGATTTAAAGTTGAAATATTATGGTGGTTATGGTAAATACCCAAGTGAATTAATAACAGTTGGCATCAATTTAATTAAACTTTGGAAAGTTATTACCTCCAAAACTTCATACGATCATGCAGGGCAGCCTGATAAAGAAGGAAAGCGAAGAGTACTTTCAACATTAGAAATATTAAAGCCAGAGGAAATTTGTACTGAAACATATATTGTGGTAGGGTCCTTCAATTCAGAAAAAGAATGTATTAACTTGCTAAGTTATTTGAGGACAAAGTTTACTAGGTTCCTTATTTCTCAGTTATCATTTTCACAGGATATCACAAAAGATAGATTTGCTTTCGTCCCACTCCAAGATTTTTCCGAAGCATGGACAGATGAAAAACTCTACAAAAAATATGACTTAACGACAGAGGAAATTTCATTTATTGAGAGTATGATTCGTCCCATGGATTTGTCTCAAAAGGATGAATCAGATGAGTAAAAAAGAATTTCTGCTACCCGAAGAGCCATTTATCTCCAAAATAAAGCTACTTATTGAGCAGAGTCGCCAAAAAGTAGCTGTTGCCGTTAATGCTACCCTGTCGACACAATTGCCGAACCTGTTAAGGATTTTCCGCTAATTCATTACTTAAAATTGTCTGAACAATGATTTTTTTGATTAAATGATTTATTATGATAAATGAAGAATACAAATACTCGGAATTAACTTCTAAAATAATGGGCTGTGCAATGACGGTGCATTCAGAATCATGCCATAAAAATAGCCCATAAATTAAAAGAAATGAACAATGGAAAGACACTGGTTGTGTGAAAAACAGTACAACTGAAAAGTAAATAATTTAAAAAACAATGATAATGAGTAAGCAGACTGAAATAAAAATATTTGACGACAAGCAAGTACGCACCCTTTGGGATAGTGAGCAAGAGAAATGGTTTATAGCTATTGTTGATGTCATTGCCTTACTTACAGAAAGTCCTAATCCTCAAGTATATTGGCGGGTAATGAAAAAAAGACTATTAGATGAGGGTAATGAAACCGTTACAAATTGTAACGGTTTGAAAATGCTTGCCGCCGACGGTAAAATGCGCATGACCGATGTAGCTGATACTGAGCAATTATTCAGGCTTATTCAATCCATTCCTTCGCCAAAAGCAGAGCCTTTCAAACTTTGGCTGGCACAAGTAGCTGCCGAACGATTGGACGAAATGCAAGACCCTGAGCTGAGTATTGACAGAGCCCTGGAACAATATTTAAAACTAGGCTATACAGAAAGTTGGATTAACCAACGGCTAAAAAGTATTGAAATACGCAAGGAATTAACAGATGAATGGAAAAGCCGGGGATTAAAAGAAGGGCAGCAATTTGCCACTTTAACTGATATAATAACTAAGGCCTGGGCTGGTAAAACCACCAAAGAATATAAGGTTTTTAAAGCTTTGAAAAAAGAAAATCTTCGAGATAATATGACGAATACGGAATTGATATTGAACATGCTCGCAGAAGCATCTACCAAAGATATTTCGGCAGCCGTGGAACCTAAAGATTTTGAAGAAAGTAAAAATGTGGCGCAACAAGGTGGTAATGTGGCCCGGGTAGCCCTCAAAGAATTAGAATCAAAAACAGGAAAAAAGGTAGTGAGTACATCAAATGCAAAAGGGGTATTAGACATAGAAAAAGCCAAAAAGAAAAAGGATGAGTAAAAAAGAATTTTTTCCACCCCGCCCTACGACCAATCCGACCATTTATGCTTACGAATTGGTAGGTGTTTCAACGCATAAAGGGCTAATAAAAATTGGTTTTACCTCAAGAGACGCCTTTAGAAGGGTATCGGAACAACTGAGAACTTCTGGCTTGAAATATACCATTGTATTTGAAGAGTCAGCCATGAAACGCGACGGCAGCTCTTTTACCGACCACGATATTCACCGACTTTTAAGAAAACAAGGCTTTGCTAATCCGGAAGGCGAATGGTTCAAATGCACCTTGAAAGATTTACAAAAAGCGATTCTGGAAGTCAAAACAGGTGAGCGCACCGAAGCCAATCGGACCCTTACTTTCGGTATCCGCCCCGAACAACACGCGGCCGTTCATAAGACGATCGAATATTTCAACAGCTTTAAACTGGAAAATACCGACAGAACTCCCAATTTTCTCTGGAATGCTAAAATGCGTTTCGGCAAAACCTTCGCCAGTTATCAATTGGCAAAAAAAATGCAATGGACAAAAATATTGGTTCTCACCTTCAAACCTGCTGTTCAAAATGCCTGGGATGAAGACTTGATGACCCATGTTGATTTTGAAGGCTGGCAATTTATAGCCCGAAATGGATTGACATTTGAACAAGCCGATCCGAAAAAACCAATCGTTTGTTTCGGCTCATTTCAAGATTATCTGGGTAAAAACACCAGCACGGGGGGCATAAAAACTAAAAATGAATGGGTGCACGCCACGCATTGGGACTGCGTCATTTTTGATGAATACCACTATGGCGCATGGAGGGAAAGTGCTAAAGAACTGTTTGAAGCTGAAGGTAAAAGAGAGATGGAGTTTGGAGAGGGTGAAGGATTAGAATATTTTGACGAAGGTACCATGCCCATTACGACCAGTCATTATCTGTATTTGTCAGGCACGCCATTCCGGGCCATCGCTTCAGGAGAATTCATTGAAGACCAAATTTTTAACTGGACCTATTCCGATGAACAAAAGGCAAAAGACGAATGGAAGGAGACAAACGGACCAAATCCTTATGCCTCACTTCCCCGAATGGTCATGATGACTTATCAGATGCCAGATGCCATTTCCCAAATTGCCATGCAGGGAGAATTTGACGGCTTTGATTTGAATATATTTTTCTCTGCAGATGGAGAAAGCGCGAACGCAAAATTTAAATACGAGGATGAAGTACAAAAATGGTTAGATCTAATTCGTGGTTCCTTTGGAGAGACAACAAAGGATAATCTGAAATTAGGCACTAAAAAACCACCTCTTCCATTTTCGCATGCCCCTTTATTGAATGTTTTAAACCACACTTTTTGGTTTCTCCCGTCCGTTGCCTCTTGTCATGCCATGTCCAATCTGTTAAAGAAAAGGCAAAATAAATTTTACCACGATTATACCATTGTCGTTGCCGCTGGTAATCAAGCAGGTCTTGGAGTACAAGCTTTACCTCCCGTGATGGTAGCAATGACCGACAATCCGCTGGCATCGAAGACCATAACCCTTTCTTGTGGCAAGTTGACCACGGGCGTCTCTGTAAAACCATGGACGGGTATATTTATGCTCCGTAATTCCTCGAGTCCGGAAACCTATTTTCAGGCAGCCTTTCGGGTACAGACACCCTGGGTAATCAAAAATCCGGACAGTAAATCACCCAACAAGGAAGAAATATTGAAAGAAGAATGTTATGTGTTTGACTTTGCTCCAAATAGAGCATTGCGACAGATAGCAGATTATGCTTGCCGATTAAACGTCAACGAAGCAAATCCGGAGAAAAATGTCGAAGAATTCATCAACTTCCTGCCCGTTTTAGCTTATGACGGGAGCTCGATGAAACAGGTTGATGCCGCTGGTATTCTGGATATGGCGATGAGTGGCACCACTGCTACCCTACTGGCAAGACGTTGGGAGAGTGCATTGCTGGTTAATGTGGACAACAACACCCTAGCTCGCCTGATGGCAAACAAGGAAGCCATGAAAGCCTTAATGAATATTGAAGGCTTCCGAAATTTGAATCAGGATATTGAAACCATCATTAATAAATCGGAAGCTGTAAAAAAAGCTAAGAAAGAGGCGAACGACCGAGAAATGTCGAAGAAGGAAAAGCAGGAACTGACCGACGAGGAAAAAGAATACAAGAACCTTAGAAAACAGATCCAAGAAAAGCTCATCAAATTTGCCACGCGCATACCGGTATTTATGTATTTGACAGACTACAGAGAGCGTAGTTTGAAGGATGTGATCACCCAATTGGAACCGGGACTATTCAAAAAAGTAACAGGCCTTTCCGTGAAAGACTTTGAATTACTGGTAAGCCTGGGCTTATTCAATTCCGCCCACATGAATCAAGCCGTTTTCGGATTTAAACGATATGAAGACGCCAGTTTATCGTATATCGGCATAAATAAACATGCAGGACAAGCCGTAGGGCTTTATAGCACTGTATTGAGTAGAGAAGAATATGAAAATTTTGTCAATGAACCTTAAGCAATGAAAGCGAACGA
>JAIYCH010000040.1 GCA_027488135.1 Saprospiraceae bacterium
AACTAAATCAAGGGTAGATAATTTCATGAGGCGTTCAATTGAAACGTAAATAACTTAAAACAAATAAATTTATCACATTTTCCGAAGGATAAAGCCATCCTTATCAATGGCATACAGGGCAAATGGATTCCATATTCGATCTATGGCAATCGCTGCTGTTCTTCTGGAAACGGGGGCGTTTGTATCGTATTTTATTGAAAGTTGAATACAAACGCTTCTAAAAGCTGTTTCAACAACGGATAAATCTTTATTGCTTGTTTTTGAAAGAATCTCACAGAGTTTTCCTTGAGTTATAGCCCCATCCTCGAGCGAAACAGCAGGTAAATCTAAATCGGAAATGCCCGTTTTAAATTCATGACCCATATAAACGGTATCTGGGTAAAACCAGGTTCTGTTGGCCCATAGATAAGGCTCTCCAACGCCACGAATAAGCCCGGTTGCACCTACTCTGTTGATTTCCTGAAAGTTCAAATCATCTGGTGTGATATCAACGTAGGGCATAAGGTAACCTTTCCAGTCCAGTAATGTTTGCTGTACTTCTCGGATATTCACTTCAGCAGGTTGCTTCTTTCTCAGAACAGCTAAGGCGCCTATAGTTCCCGCAGCCTGACCAATTTGTAAAACCGCAGGTTGTAAACGGGTTGAACCATTCACTATGTTACTTACAGAAATAGGCTTATCGGCAACAATCAAGCCAGGTATTTCTTTAGGAATTAATGCACCAAAAGGGATGGAAAAAGATGGCACTTTGGGAAAATCAATCTCTGGCGCGTTTGGGTATTTGTCGTGATGATGATCAATAGGGTAGTCACCCACCGCAATACCTGTTCTATATAATGGAGATTGCTTTCTGTAGGGTTCAAGGATATGATTTACATCCATGCGTACCAAGCCTTTTAGTCTCCTTCCTTCTCTGTGATAAGGTAAAAATGGAAAAAAATCAGCCGTAGGATATTCATCTTTTGCAAACCCCAACTGTTTAAAACCCAGTTTCGTTTGCATGTAATAGATAAAACGTAAGGTAACCTCTTTTGCAGCTATATAAGCTTTCTCTCTTTCTTTTGCGTTCATTTCCAGCACGTTCAGATAAATATCATTCCCTTCAATGGGCCAGTTAATGAGGTATTTATTATTCGGCAACTTTGCGTAGGATAGTAACTGTTCGCAGGTAACCAAATTAGGCTTTTCAGGACAAAAATCCCTGCAGGAACAATGAAATTCCTGCGGATCATAATTTTTGGGTTTTGGAAGGGTCATATCCGCATCTTTCCCATAATCTGTTAAAATGGCTACGTAGGTTAAATCCTGGAGAATAGGTAAATCGTTTAGGAGTCCCATTTTTTCACCTTTTTTAGCCCGTGCCTCCACCCCCACGTCAAAAGCGACTTTTAACTGACAATAAACATCACCTAAATCTGTACCATCAATGAGTATTTTTCCGTTAACCCAAAAGGATGATTTCCCATCAGAAACCAAAATTTCCCATAAATTATCTTTCTTTCTAATTTTAGACCAGGTCGATGAGGTTTTTACTTCCAGCGATTTTACAGATTCTGCCATGTCAGCAAATATCTTTGCACCAATATGAGGTTCGAAATGCGTATTACTTACCCAACCTGTTTCCAGTGCCTTAGCTCCACCATAGTGGCTCCTTAATTTTTCACGAAATTCTCCCCATATCCCCGCTGGCATCTTATTGTTTCCATCAATAGCACTAACACCAGCCGCAGTCAGCATTCCACCAAGCCAAGGAGAGGGTTCAACAAGAAGCGTTTTAACGCCAAGCCTTCCCGCCTGTATGCCTGCCGCGGTACCTCCAGTGCCCCCACCAAGGACTATTACATCATATTCGGCTATTTTTTGACTGTGTATTGGAGACAGAAAAGTCAAGATTGAGCAGAGGCAAATCAGGATTGGCTTCATAATTTTTTTTACATTCATTATAAAATGATTAATTTAGTATCGAAAAATAATACAATTAAACCAATGAAAAGACATCCTCGTGCTCTTTTTTTTAAATGAACCCTGTTCAGGTGTTTTTTATACTGATTTTTACTTTTTTATAACTTCATCGATACTTCCGGGCAGGATGCCTTTTAATTTGTTTCCTGATACCCTTAATAGTATTCTGTTTCCTCCCGATTAAAAAATACAATGATGGGGTTTCTTTATAGGATATAGCTTGTTCTTTTATCAATAATTAGGTTTTCCGCCATCTTGTGCAGATGGCAAATGGTTGGGTAATTATTTTATAGGATGTTTGAGACCTCTCATTTTTTATGAAAGAGTGATCGCAGATACGTATATGTCTAAAGCTATGTACTAATTGAATGGATTGGAGTTATGGCAGAAAGTTGCCAATTGTTTGCTTTGGATTCTACTAAAAATAATATTCAAAAAGTTGATAAGTAGGGTAGCTTTTAGAGAGAAGGGGCCCAAAACCAAACAAAAATAAATGTATGCCTACTTCTCGTTAGAGATGATTTTTTTCATCTCTAACGAGAAAACAATAGCGTAATTGAATTATATCTTCTGGGAGAAGATTCAATTGAAAATACGATTCAAAGATCGGGCGACATGCGCGATTAACAAAATAGCCGCAATGCCGATAGGCATACCAATAACCATACTACCCAGGGATAAACCAACGGTTATACCGAGGATCATTCCAGCAGGAATCCATAACATCCATAAAGATTTGGGATTTAACATTATTTCCATCATCAAAATTCTTTTTAAAGAAATATTAAGTGTTTAATTATAAATAACATCTATTTTGCCAAATAAAATTAACCAAATAAAATGGTGAAAATTTGTATTTATGCAAAATATGTTCGCAAATATAGGTATATTTTGTTGTTTAAACAGAATATTGTTTATTTTTGAACACTTATTTGACGGGTAAAAAAGAATAAGTCACATTTTCCCAATAATTATTTGGTAAAAAAAATATTTGATAGGAAAGGATTAATCTTATTTTTAGTCGCATTTTCAAAGCCATTTTTAAACTTAAATTTTTTATACGTTGAATAACAAATATGTTGACCTCATAGATCAGACATTTTACTTTCCTCAGGAGGGTTTCGATATAGATGCCAATGGTTATTTAGAATTTAATGGCGTGCCATTAAAGTACCTTATAGAAAAATATGGTACGCCATTCAAAGTTTTTTATCTCCCCAAAATTGGTGAACAGATTAAGAAAGCAAAGAACCTTTTTACCCGGGCCATTAAAGCGTCGGGTTATACAGGAAGGTACTATTACAGTTACTGTACTAAAAGTAATCATTTTAGTCATGTTTTAGAAGAGGTTCTTCAACATGATGTTCAACTGGAAACTTCCTCAGCTTTCGATTTGGATCTTATTCAAAGATTAGCGGCAAGAAATCTTATTAACCCAGAAAATTATATTATTTGCAATGGTTTCAAACCTGAGCTTTACAAAAGAAGGATCGTCGAACTTATAAATTCAACTTTCGATAACTTAATCCCCGTTTGTGATAATGTCGAAGAATTAGCCTATTATGCCAATAACTTTACAAAGAAATGTAAAATTGGTTTGAGGGTTGCCACAGAGGAGGAGCCTAATTTTGAGTTTTATACCTCTCGATTGGGTATAAGAAATTCAGAGGTAATTCCTCTTTACAAAGAAAAAATAGCAGATAATCCTCTTTTTGAACTTAAAATGCTTCATTTTTTCGTTGATACGGGCATAAAGGATACCCTTTATTATTGGGGTGAGTTGAAAAAGGCGCTGAAAGTGTATTGTTCCTTGAGGAAGTTGTGCCCAACCCTTAACGCAATAAATATTGGTGGAGGCCTGCCTATTAGAAATTCGTTGGGTTTCGAATTTGATTATAAATACATGATTAGGGAGATTGTCAATAATGTCAAAAGTGCCTGCGCTTCTGAACAAGTTGAAATGCCTGATATTTTTACTGAATTTGGAAAATATACCGTGGGTGAATCCGGCGCTAATGTGTTTGAAACCTTAGCCCAAAAACAACAGAATGATGCCGAGAAATGGTATATGATTGATAATTCCTTGATGACCACGCTGCCCGATACCTGGGGAATTGGTGAAAGATTCATTCTGCTTCCTATTAATAAATGGAAAAATGAATACCAAAGAGTAAATATTGGTGGCTTAAGTTGCGATAATTCTGATTATTATAACGCGGAAGTTAATCAAGCTCAGGTATATCTGCCTACCATTGATCCCGATGATACAGAACCGCTTTATTTAGGGTTCTTTCATACCGGAGCATACCAGGATTCTATAAGTGGTTATGGTGGAATAAAACATTGCTTGATTCCTTCTCCTAAACAAATATTGATTTATAGAGATGAATTGGGTAACTTAGTGGATATTATGGTGAGGCCGGAACAGACGTCAGATGAAATGCTGAAAATATTAGGGTATTAAGTTTTTTCAGATAAGTAGATAGTTGCTATTATTTAGCCTGCCGGCTTTCACCGGCAGGCTCTTTTTCTTTTATAACCATTTTACCCACTCATAAGAGCGATTCCTCGAAAGTAAACTGTGACGGGGGAATAAGCGGAAGCCATATTCAAATACCCCTGGATTTGGCAATAGTATATTTCCTTGATATGTGCTAATATCTCCCTCATTTCCAATGAGTTCCAAGCTTTGTGTTAGTCTGATTTCTAATTTTGATTCACTTATTCTTTTATAAAGAATAAATTCTAATCCGAGCGAGTCTGCCGAAAGTCCATTTCTATATATTTGAATAGAAATATTCAGGCTTTCTCCCAATGGCAAAGAATGATTATCAGTATCCATAATGGATTTTGATACTACATGAACTCCTTCCCAAGAACGTGAAATATGGCTTTTCCAGGAACATAGTTCTGCCATATTCTGGTTGTTTGACAACAACTTTTGTCCCTGTTGAATCAATGGGGAATAAAATAACCGGAAATAATCGTCCATCATTCGCTTTGTTGTAAAATCAGGACCGACCTTTGCAATGATATTTCGAATAAATTGTATCCACTCTTCAGAAATTCCTTGTTCATTCCTTTTAAAATAAACAGGTATAATTTCCATTTCAAGAATATTATACAGTGTTTCAGCGTCGAGTTCGTCCTGTAAATTGGACTCGGTATAGGTGTTTTCCAAGGGTAGTGACCAACCTGCATCGGGTCGGTAACCTTCCGCCCACCAACCATCGAGCACACTAAAATTGATTACCCCGTTGATGGCCGCTTTCATTCCACTGGTTCCGGAGGCTTCTTTTGGTCTTGTCGGCGTGTTTAACCAAATATCTACCCCTTGTACCATCAATTTGGCCAACTCCATATTATATCCCTCCAGAAAGATAACTTTTCCTAAAAATTCTGGCGATTTTGAAATTTGAACAATCTCTTTGATTAATTTTTGGCCAGGTGCATCAGCAGGGTGAGCTTTTCCAGCATAAAGAAAAATAATTGGCTTGTCTGACTGATTAATAATTTCTGCCAAACGGGCCTTATTTGAAAAAATTAAATGAGCTCTTTTATAGGTCGCAAACCGTCGTGCAAAACCTAATATTAAAGCGTCATCCTTAATATTATTCAACGTTTCAAAAATAATGGCTGGTTTTTCTCCTCTGCGGGTGAGATCCTCCCTTAATTGTTTCTTGACGGCATCTAATAATTTACCCTTTAAGAAATGACGTGTTTTTAATATTCTTTCTGAGGGAATCTTATAAACACCTTCCCATCTTTCCTTATTGGATAAATCGTCGAGGAACCCAGGAGCTAAATATTCTTTAAATAATTGATGCCATTCTGAGGCAATCCAGGTTGGGTAATGTACCCCGTTGGTAACGTAACCAATAGGCACTTCTGTCTCGGTGTATCCACGATAAAGTTCTTTGAACATTTCCCTTGAAACGGCACCGTGTAATTCACTGACGCCATTTATTTCCTGACAATTATGAATGGCTAAATGACTCATAGAGAAGGGTTCGCTGCTGTCATCTCTGTGAATACGTCCAAGGGCCATAAATTCCCTCCACGATAGGCCTATTTCAGGGATATAATCCTGGAAATAGGTGTAAAGTAAATCTTCAGGAAAATAATCATGTCCCGCCGGAACGGGTGTATGCGTCGTAAATAATGAGGTGGCTCGCACAAGTTCTCGTGCTTCCTGATAGGTGTATCCAGATTGTCTTGCATTTCTGATTCTCTCCAAGGTCATGAATGCAGCGTGTCCTTCATTGCAATGATATACATTTCCCTGAATACCCATGGCTTCCATAGCTCTTATACCCCCAATGCCCAGTAAAATTTCCTGCTTTAACCGGTGCTCGTTATCACCACCATATAACTGGTGAGTTAACGTTCTGTCTGCCCAGGCATTTTCAGCAATATCTGTGTCTAATAAATATAGATTAATGCGCCCTGCTTTTAATGCCCATATTTTAGCCCACACTGTTCTGCCTGGCAAGGAAATTTGAATTTTAAGCCATTCATCATGCGCATCCCTGACAGGTTCCATGGGCATTTTAGTATATTCCTGCGGAGGGTATTCATTAATTTGATCGCCATGCAAAGAGATTGTTTGTTGAAAATACCCATATCGATATAATAACCCAACGCCAGACAGGTTTACTCCCTGATCACTGGCTTCTTTTAAATAATCGCCAGCTAGGACACCTAAGCCACCAGAATAAAGGCGAACAGATATATGAAGGCCAAATTCCATGCTAAAATAAACGATTTTAGGGTCATTGGTTTCCGGCGTTTTATTCATGTAAGTCTTGAAATCAGCATAAATCTGCTGCACTTTACCCATAAATTGAGGATCATTGGCTAACGCTAATGCTTTTTCACTGCCCAATTGATCTAATATGGTTAACGGGTTACATTGACTTGATTCCCAGGCATCTGGTTGTAATGATTCAAATAAATCCATGGCCTCCCTGTGCCATGACCACCATAAATTTCCAGCAATTTCTTGCAAAGGTTTTAATGCCTCAGGTAACCTGGATGCTACAAATATTCGTTTTAAATGCGTAGCACTGGTTTTCAATTCCTCTGTCATATCTGTTTATTTAAATTTATGGAGAATAATAAATTATTTTAAAGCGGCTTTATAGCGTTTTATCGTTTCCTCCAAACCAAGATATAAAGCGTCCGTTATTAGAGCATGACCTATAGATACTTCTTCTAAATAGGGCATTTTTTGTGCATAAAAGGATAAATTATCCAGATTTAAATCGTGTCCGGCATTTATTTTTAGTCCAAGGGAATGCGCTAACAATGCCGCCTGAACATGATTTTTAACCGCTTCTTCCGGGTCCGTCGGAAAGTTTTTTGAAAATGGTCCGGTGTAAAATTCAACACAATCAGCCCCACATTCTTTCGCACCATGTATCATCTCTGCCACAGGATCAACAAATAAGGATATGCGAACCCCTCCTGCTTTTAAAACACTGCAGACAGAAATAAGAAAATCTTTATTTTTAATAGTATTCCATCCAGCATCGGAGGTGAGTGCTTCCGGAGCATCTGGTACTAAAGTGCATTGTGCAGGACGGTGTTCAAGGACCAGGTCTATAAAATCGGTCGTTGGATTGCCTTCTATATTTAGTTCCGTTTGAATATTTTGTTTTAACGGACCAATGTCATCGTATCTGACATGACGCTGATCGGGCCTTGGATGAACGGTAATTCCTTCTGCTCCAAATTTTTCACAATCTAAAGCTACCTGTAATAAGTTGGGAAGATTTCCTCCACGAGCATTTCTTATGAGGGCTACTTTATTGATATTAACGCTTAATCGAGTCATAAAGAGGCTTTTTAAGACAAATGTGGGACAAAAATCAAAATTTAAGCTAATTTTACCAAATTAAATGAAAAATAGATTTAAAATCGCGCATGTTTTCAAGAAAATTAGACTTGTTTTCCTTCTTTTTGTTGCTCGTGGTGGTGGTGCTATGTGGCGCTTTAATTGGCACTGGTGTAGGTACGGCTATAGCCAATTTTTTCGGTTTCAACGTGGCAGATCTTATAAAAGTGCCTGTTTCTGGGTATGAAAAATTAGAAAGGGATGTTTTACGTTGGGTCAATATGGCCAGCCAGATATTTACCTTTTTGATTCCCGCCCTGGTGTATCGGATATATTATTTTAGAGAGGATAGGGTAGGCGCCTCCTTTGTTCCTTCAGCTACTTTTTTATATTTTTTTATAATTACCCCTTTATGGGTCTTGGGCTCTTTCCCTCTCGTTGAATGGCTCTACCGTCAAAATCTATTGCTTCCTTTGCCAGAATCTTTGTTAGCACTTGAACGGGGGGCTAATGAAACATTGACAGCTTTACTGAAAATGGAGGATGGTTTTGAGTTTGTTCAAAATGTTATCGTCATGGCCGCTATTCCAGCACTTTGTGAAGAATGGTTGTTTCGGGGAGTTATCCAGAAAAAATTGGTAACAACCCTTCCGAAACCTTGGATGGGTATTGTATTGACAGCGATTATTTTTAGTGCCATTCACTTTCAATTTGCTGGATTTATTCCCAGAATGTTTTTAGGCATTCTGTTGGGTTATTTATATTTTTTCTCTGGAAATATTTGGATAGCCATTTGGGGGCATTTCGTTTTTAATGGTGTTCAGGTGCTATCTAAATTTTTAAATATTCAAAGTGAGGAAGTCTTACCTGACAACTTAGTGCCCAATCCCGATGTGATTTGGGTAATCATTTCTGCCCTGCTTACCACAGGCGTTTTCTTTTATTTCAATAAATTAAAAGCTAAGTAGATGAAAACAAGGTTTTTCACTGGATTGGTTTTTGTGATTATAACCTTAGGCAGCGTCTTTGGCGGCTTTAGTTATTTTTCTTTGTTATTTTGTTTGATTACCGCTTTATGCCTTTGGGAGTTCTCAAAATTAGTGTTAAGTGATTCATCCTTAAAAACAAAGCTTATTTTAGTTCTTTTGGGTTTGTTTCCTTACTTTTTTATGCTTTTGTTTCTAAAAAATCAGATTTCCGGTAAGGAGTTTTTACTATTTCCTGTTTTATTTTTTGCCGTTTTCATAATTGAATTATTAAATGGTAAAGGTCACTCTATTGAAAATATGGGCTACTATGCCATGGCAACAGTATATATAGGTATTCCTTTCGCGATCTTATTAGTTATAAGTATGGAAAATATCACTTATATGCCTGGTAGAGTAGCAGGCCTGTTGTTCTTAACCTGGGCAAACGATTCAGGTGCATACCTCGCTGGAAATCTATTTGGTAAACATCCATTGATGAAAAGAATTTCTCCTAAAAAAACATGGGAAGGTTTCATGGGCGGCTTGTTTTTTGCCTTACTCTTTGGTTTTGCTCTGTCCTACATGCCTCTTACAGGTTTAAAAGCATCAGATTGGTGGTTTTTAGCCGTCATAATTAGTGTTTTTGGCCCTGTAGGTGACCTTATTGAATCTCTGTTAAAGCGAGAAAAGCAAGCTAAAGATTCTGGAAGTTTGCTTCCCGGACATGGTGGTTTCCTGGATAGGTTCGATGCCTTTATTTTCCATTTGCCGTTTTGTGCTATCTATCTTTTTTGGTTTGCTAACAAATAAAATGATTAAAATATTTTAAAATGAAGATTTTTCACAAAGAGGGTCTTTTTTGGCTATCTGTAGCCGTCCTCGATTTTGTTTTTATTTCCGGTATTACCTATCTCTTATTTCCTGATTTTTTAGCCGTTGGTGCAGGTATTGGTCTGGTAATTTTTATACTCATTGCTCAATTTTTCAGGAATCCCGTCAGAACCATTGAACGGTTTGACAATCAGATTGTGTACGCGCCAGCTGACGGTAAAATAGTGGTGATTGAGCCTGTTTTTGAAAGTGAGTATTTTAAGGAGGAAAGAATACAGGTATCTATTTTTATGTCGCCGTTGAATGTTCATGTTAACAGAAATCCTATCGGGGGTAAAATAAATTATTATAGATATCACCCGGGTGAATTTTTAGTTGCCTGGCATCCAAAGTCATCAACAGAAAATGAAAGGACTACTATCGTTTTTGGCGAAGGGAAAAATGCGTTGTTATTAAGGCAAATTGCCGGTGCTGTGGCGCGTCGAATTTGCTGTTATGTAAATGTGGGTCAGGAAGTTAAACAAGGAGAGGATTTTGGATTCATTAAGTTTGGCTCCAGGGTAGATTTATTTTTACCTATGGATGCGCAAATAAATGTTCAAATAGGAGAGGTGTCCACAGGAAATAAAACCATCATCGCTACTTTAAATTAAGGTTAATTTATACAAAAAAGCAGCATTTCAGCCTTTTAACCGTTTAATGTGATAGTAATACTCGAATTTGGTTCTCAAAAATTTGTTGAACTACATAATTGTGTTATTTTTACTTGAATTTTTTACACATTAACAAAATTAAGATTGGTATGAAAAAACACTTACTAGTGCTTTCACTAACTTTCTTTGGTGCGATTAGTGTTTTTGCACAAAGAACGATTAGTGGTAAAGTGACCGATGCAGGTGGTGAGCCGCTCATCGGTGCCAGCGTGGTGGTTAAGGGAACCAGCTCTGGAACCGTAACGGATATCGATGGAGGTTACAGTTTATCTGTACCTTCTGATTCAAAAGTTTTGGTGTATTCTTACACTGGATATGAATCAAAAGATATCGAATTAGGTGCGTCAAACACCGTTGACGTGGTACTTGCTGAAGGAGCTGAACAGCTTTCTGAAGTTGTAGTAACAGCTCAGGGTATTACTCGTGAGAAAAAGGCATTAGGTTATGCCGTTTCCGGAGTAGATAAGAAGGAAATTCAGGACAGACCTTTGGCCGATGTTGGTAGAGTGCTTCAGGGTAAAATTCCTGGGGTTTCTGTAACGTCAACTTCAGGTGTTTCTGGAACAGGTACAAATATCGTTATTAGAGGATACTCTTCTATTACCGGTTCTAATCAACCATTATTCGTAGTGGATGGGGTGCCTTTTAACTCAAACACAAATCAAAGAGGTGGCTTCACTCAGGGTGGTCAGTCCTCTTCAAGTCGTTTCCTAGATCTTGATCCAAACAGTATCGAGAGTGTGACCGTTTTAAAAGGTCTTGCTGCAACGGTAACTTATGGTGACCAAGGTCGTAATGGCGTAATACTTGTAACCACAAAAAGTGGTTCCAAAAAAGCCAGAAAAGCAGAATTCCAGGTAACTCAATCTGTATTTACCAATACAGCTCATTTACCAAATTACCAGAATACTTATGTTGGAGGTTTCCAACAGAATATTGGCTATTTCTTCAGTAACTGGGGACCAACGATTGAGGAGGCAAAGCTTTATCCTTCTCAAAATACAAATGCTGCTTTGACTAACCACCCTTATGCATTCCTTTCAAATGCTGCATTAAGAGCTGGTCAGGCTGATTATGTTGCTTCAGTTTCTCCTTACAAAATGGAGGTATTTCCTAATAACATTAGTGATTTCTTCCGTCAGGGTAACATTTATAACACAAGTGTAAATGCTTCTGGTGGTGGTGATAATGTTAGTTATAACATTTCCGCAGGCTATTTAGATGAGCAAGGGTATATTCCAAATAACGGTTTAAAGAAGTTAAACTTGGGATTAGGTTTGAATGCTAAATTATCGAATAAATTATCGGTAACTACTTCATTCAGCTATTCTAATACAGACCAATATTCTCCTCCTTTAAGTGGTGGTGGTGGAAATAATGCTTATGATTTCCCTTCTGTTTTAGCAAACGTTATGTACACTCCTCGTCAGGTTGACTTGATGGGATGGCCTTACGAAGATCCAACCTCAAAAGCATCTGTTTACTTTAGAGGTGGTAATGATATACCTAATCCTCGCTGGGTATTGCAGAACTACGAAACTTCTGGTGTTGTAAATCGTATTTTCTCCGCTACCAGCTTTAATTATCAAATTGCGAAGGATTTAACTTTATTATATAAAGTTGGTTTGGATACATACAGTGAATCTCAGGAATTCAGATTTAACAAAGGGGGCGTTCAGTTTGTAAATGGTTATTATAATACCTGGGATATCCAAAATACCATTTGGGATAACACGGTAATCTTGGGTTATAATAAAGCTATTTCCAAAAAATTAAGCGTTGCTGCACGTCTTGGTGGAAATATGCGTAACGATACTTATCGCAACGTATTTGTGCAAAGCCAGAATCAATTGGCAAGGGATTTATTCCGTCACTCTAACTTCATTGATAACGTAGCTTCTGACGGTATTCAGGAAGAAACCAGAATGGGTGTTTTCGGTGAGGTAACCGTAGATTACAATAGCTACATGTTCTTAAACCTTGCGGGAAGAAATGACTGGACTTCAACGGTTGAAAAAGAGAATCGCCGTATTCTTTATCCTTCTGCAAGTTTATCTTTCGTTCCAACTTCTGCATTTCCTGGTTTATCCAGCGATTTCTTGAATTTCTTGAAAATTAGAGCGGGTGTAGGTACCTCTGCAGGTTTCCCTCGTCCATATCAAACAAGAAACATATTAGATCAAAGTGCTCGTGCCTGGTTATTGCCATCAGGTGCTGCTGTTCAAAGTCATGCCGTAAATAATTCTTTGGGTAACCCAAATTTACGTCCTGAATTACATACAGAATTTGAGTTTGGTTTAGAAACTAAATTGTTAAAAGGTTTACTTGGTCTTGATCTTACGGTATATCGTCGTGATACACGTGATTTGATTACCAGTGCGCCCCTTGACTTCGCAACAGGTTATTCTTCTACTACCATAAACATTGGTAAAATCAGAAATGAAGGGGTGGAAATTGCTTTAACGGCTACTCCAGTATCAACACCTGATTTTCAGTGGAATGTAACGTTAAACTACACTAGAAATAAACCTTTAGTGTTAGACCTAGGTGGAACGCTTCAAGAAGTTCAGGTGAGTGGTTTCGGTGGTGCTTTAGGTAACTATGCTATCGTTGGTAAACCATTTAATATGATTAAAGGTATTGGTTACAGAAGAAATGCGGAAGGTAAAGTGCTGGTTGATGGTGGTGGTTACTTAGTAAGTACGCCTGACGCTATTCAATTAGGTGATCCTAATCCAGCGTTCACAACAAGTTTAATCAATGGTTTTACCTTCAAAGGATTTACCCTTGATTTCATGATTTCTTACCGTCATGGTGGTGCATTATACAGTAGTACTGCAGGTGCATTGATGGGAAGAGGTCTTACCAGCGATACGGGTAAAGATGTATATGACCGTGCACAAACCTTTATTTTCCCTGGTGTTCTACAATCTGATGGTACGCCAAACAACAAGCAGGTTACTGCGGCGGATGTAGGCTTCAACAATTTATATTTCTTTGGTGATGAAGGTCGTATCTATGATGGTACAACTATTCGTTTACAAGAAGTTTCATTAGGATACTCAATTCCACAAAAGTTAGTAGAAAAAACACCTTTTAAAGCTATTTCTCTTTCTGTAAGTGGAAATAATCTTTGGTATAAAGCAGTTAATCTTCCTTCAGGACTTAATCTTGATACGGATAACCTAGGCTTAGGTGTAGGTAACGGTTTAGGCTTTGAGCTTTTAACTGGTCCAAGTGCCCGCAGAGTAGGTGGAACTTTAAAACTAACTTTCTAATTGGCAGTATTGCCACATTTTTTTCGTCTTAATAAAAAAACAAAGAAATGATACATAAAATCAAAATGTTGTTTTTGATATTGGCGGTTACAGTGGTTAGTTCATGCGAATTAGATTTGCTTGATAACCCCAATGCTGTAACGGTTAGTAATGCTGATATCAATTATCTCCTCAATTCAGTGACCACTGGATATGCGGGAAATTTCAATGGCTTTAGTGATCCTGGAATGCGTTTAACAAGAATGTTAAATCAAGGATCTGTAATTTATGATAACGCCGTTTCTCCGGGTAGTTCTGACGGTCGCTGGAGTAGCTCCTATGCAGGTGTACTTGCTGATGTTTCAGCAACAATAAGCATTGCTGAAAAGGGAGAATTATTTGTTCATGCGGGTATTTCCAGAGTGGTTCGTGCTATGGTCTTGATGAACTTAGTTGATTATTTCGGTGATGTTCCTTTGAAAGAAGCTATTGACCCTTCAAATTTTAATCCAAATGTAGATAAAGGCGCTGACGTATATGCCGCTGCCTTAGCGGACTTAAATAAAGCCATTGAAAATTTCAATGCAAAATCTAAGTCTGGTGCTACTGGTGATTTATTTTATGGTGGAAATACAGATAGCTGGATTCGTGCAGCTAACACAATGAAATTGAAATATTATTTGAATAGAAGACTCGTTGATGCAGCAGGTTCTACCTCTGCAATCAATGCTTTAGTTGCAGAAAATAAATTGATTTCAACGGCTGGACAAAATTTTTCATTCAAATTTGGTACCAATTTAACGAATCCTGACACGCGTCATCCTCGTTATGCCGGGCAATATAGCCCAACAGGTGGAGGTGATTACCAGTCAAATTCATACATGGCGCAATTATTCGATGGAGGTCGTGGTTTTCAGGACCCAAGAATCAGATATTATTTCTACCGCCAAACAACAGCCAATACTAAAGATATCAATGAGTTACGTTGTATCACATTGGTTAAGCCAAACCATTATGGTGCTAAAGATGTTTTTTGTGTTCCTACACCAAGTGCGGGCTACTGGGGCCGTGATCACTTAAATAATGAAGGTATTCCACCTGATGGTTTAAAGCGTACGGCTTGGGGTATTTACCCTGCCGGTGGTCTGTATGATAATGACGGTAACAGAGGTGTTTCTTTGGGTGCAGGTGCAGGTGGTGCAGGTGTTCACCCAATCATGATGCGCTCCTTTGTAGATTTTATGTTGGCTGAATCAGTGCTTACTTTGAAAACCACAGGTGATGCAAGAGCTTTATTAAAGTCAGCTATGGAAAAATCTTTTGCTGATGTTCGTTCTTTAGCTTTAGGCACTTCAGAAGCATCTAAAATCGCTGGATTTGAAGCGGAAAAAGGAATTAAATGGGCTGACGATGTAACTAAATATGTTGATTATGTTTTAGCACAATATGACGCCGCTCCTACAGCCGATGCAAAATTAAATGTTGTAGCAACAGAATATTGGGTTGCTCTACACGGAAATGGTATTGAGTCTTATAACTTATATCGTCGCACAGGCAAACCATCTGGTCAACAACCAGCTCTAGATCCTAATCCAGGTTCTTTTGCCAGATCTCTTTACTACCCGTTATCTTTCGTGACGCGTAATAAGAATGCAAAGCAAAAGGCTAACGCTGCTGTTCAGGTATTCTGGGACAACAATCCAGCTAACTTTATTAAATAATCCTTTCACGGATAAAAAAATTGATAAATATGAAAAGTTTATTAAAAATCGGGATGTTGCTTTCAGCCTTCTTCTTGGTTTCCTGTGAAACGGAAATGGTAGAACGTCTTGATGAATTTAGTTTTGAACAAGGTGGTTATATGAGAACGGTAACTCCTTTCCCTATTCCTATCTTTTCAGTGAGTAAAGCAAATATGGCTGGTACTAATATGACCATGGTCTTAGAAGCTGTAACACCTAATGCAGGTGCCAATTTTGATACTTATGAAATGGTTATCAGATTTTTGGACAATACCCCTGCGAATGGTTCTAATGCTAAGACAGACGTGGCTTTGAAAACGCTTTCTGCCAGTAATTTTGCTAAAGATGCAGGTACAGGTTATCCTCGCACTACATTAGTAGTAACTGGCAAAGAGATGCAGGATGCTTTAAAGTTAACTGCAGATCAAATTGCTACAGGTGACCGTTTTGAAATTCGTGCTAAAATGAAATTGAAAGATGGTAAAGTTTTTGATGCAGCCAATTCCAGCGGTGATATCGTGGGTGGCGCATTCTATTCTTCTCCATTCTTATACAGAGCAAATGTTGTAAACTAATTTCCAAATACTATTTGGATTTTATACCTGGCGGTGGATTTTTACTATATCCACCGCCTTTTTTATGCCTTTTTATATTTATTATTTCTATTTAAGTAAAATTTAATCAATTTATTTCCTTCCTTGATTACAAAAAATTAGATTTGTAATAACTATTGTTTATTAATAACGAAAAATGGATTAGTATGAAAAAACACTTACTAGCACTTTCGTTGGTTTTCTTTGCTGCACTAAGTGCTTATGCGCAAAGAACAATCACCGGTAAAGTGACTGATTCAGGTGGAGAACCGCTTATCGGTGCAAGTATCCTTGTGAAAGGGTCTAGCACAGGTACAGTAACGGATCTCGACGGTACTTACAGCTTAGCTGTGCCAGCAAATGCCACAGTCCTGGTGTTTTCTTACACAGGTTATGAATCAAAAGATGTAGCTTTAAGTGCTTCAAATATTGTGGATGCTACCCTGGAAGAGGGTGCAGAACAATTATCTGAGGTCTTGGTTACCGCTATTGGTATCGAAAGAAGTAAAAAATCGATGGGTTATGCTGTTACAAACTTAAGCTCAAGTGATGTCCTTCAGCGTTCTGAAGCTGACCCACTCAGAGCTGTGGCAGGAAAAATTCCTGGTGTAACTATTACAGGTTCTGGAGGTGGACCGGGTACTTCAACAAAAATTAATATCAGGGGTTTTTCTTCCTTAACTGGAAATACACAGCCTCTGTTCGTTGTTGATGGGGTTCCTTTTGATAACTCGGTGAACGCAACTACTGGTGCAGGATCAGGTGCTCAATTTTCGAATCGTGGTTTCGATATCGATCCTAATAATATCGAGTCTATGACCGTATTAAAAGGTGCAGCTGCTTCCGCCCTTTATGGCTCGAGAGCAACCAATGGTGTAATCGTTATTACGACAAAGTCTGGTAGCAAAGGTTCAAGAAAGGGGTTAGAGGTTACCTATAATACTTCTTTTCAGTCTGAACAGATTTCAGGTATTCCCGATTATCAGAATGTTTATGGTCAGGGTTCTAACCAGGTTTATAACGGTGGATTTATTGGTAACTGGGGACAACCATTCGCAGACCAAGTGGATCGCTTGAATGCTGCTTATGGAACGAGCTATTCTAAAGTAATCGTGCCAGGTTATCCTGAAGGTACGGTTCCTCACCCATTGGTTTCTGGTGGTTTTGCAGGTTCTCGTTTTCCTAATGTATTTCCTGAATTAATGAAAGACGGAAAAGCGATGGCAGTTCCATTTAGACCTTATGATATTATTGACCCTTTTTTCAGAGATGGTGGCTTATTCGAAAATTCCATCAATATTAATGGTGGAAATGAAAAATCTTCATTAAATGCAGTAGTAAGTAGAATGAACAATGAAGGTATTGTGCCTAATTCACATTCTGGTCGTACTTCTGTCAGTGTGGGTGGAAATGCTAAACTGGATAATGGCCTTTCTGTTTCTGGTAATGTTACTTACGTTAATTCCGATCAGAAAACGCCTCCTTCAGGCGGTTCTGTATTCGGTGGTAACTTTGGTTCTACAGACGGCTCTATTTTTACCCGTCTTTTCTTTTTGCCAAGAAACTTTGACCTAAATGGAACTAATCCAGAGGGTATTCCATATCCGTTTGAAAATCCTGTTACTGGTACAAATGTTTTTTACCGCGCGCTGGATAATCCTTTGTGGTTAGTTAAAAACAACTATTTTAAATCTAATGTTAATCGTGTATATGGTAATATTGCGCTTAATTATGATGTAACTCCTTGGTTAGCATTATCTGCCAGAGGAGGTATGAATACCTATTCAGACTTTCAGAAAAATGTCAAAGTTGCCGGTGGTGTAGCTGATGCCAATGGCGAAGTCTGGACCAATGATGTAACTAATACTGAAATTGATTTAAATTATTTAGCTACCGTTACAACCAAATTCGGTGAGAATATAGATTTTAGATTAATCGCTGGGGTAAACTGGAATCAACGTTCTTATGGTACTCGCTATGTTGTAGGTGATGGTATCATATCAAGAGGTTTGTATAATACTGATGCGACTGTTACGCAATTGAGTGACGAGTATAATCGCTTACAGCGTTTTTATGCTGCTTATGGTGATATGCAACTTGGCTATAAGAATTACTTGTATTTAGGAATTACCGCCCGTAATGATTTCTCTTCTACCCTTCCTGCTGCCAACAGAAGCTATTTTTACCCTGGTGTAAATGCTTCCTTTGTTTTGACAGATGCCTTTGATATTTCGAATAATTTCTTAGGTTACGCAAAACTTAGAGGAGCTTGGACACAGGTTGGTAACGAAGCGACTCCTTATAGAACATCAACTCCGTACTTCTTATCTACTCCTTTCACCACTGCAGGTGGAAATAAATTCAACTTAGCCTCTTTAGGTAATACGCTGGGTAATAGTAATTTATTGTCAGAATTAACAACAGAAATTGAATTTGGTGCTGACTTAAGATTATTGAAAAATAGAGTTGCCTTAGAATTTACCTGGTTCAAAAGAAATTCTACAAACCAGATTACCTCTACTCAGGTACCAGCTTCTTCAGGTTTTACCCGTGCAGTGGTAAATGCTGGTGAAATACAAAATAAAGGTTTTGAAGTTTCGTTGAACTTCTCCCCAATTAAAACCAAAAACTTTACCTGGGATGCAACCGTTAACTTCACCCGTATCCGTACTTTAGTAGTAGATGCTGGTGAAGGGGGTGATATTTTTGTAGGTGGTTTAGGCTCAAGTCTTGGTGTCATTCATAGAACAGGTTATCCTTATGGTCAAATCTTTGGTTCAGCCAATGCAAAAACGCCTGAAGGAGATATATTAATTGATAAGACGCTGGGCTTAACGATTTTAGAACCAACGTCTGAAATAATCGGTGATCCAAATGCTAATTTTTCAACAAGTTTAATTAATACTTTCTCTTTTAAAGGGTTCTCTCTAAATGCCTTGATTGATTGGCGTCAAGGGGGTGATATGTATTTAACTACAGCAGGTTCCCTTTTGTTAAGAGGTCAGATTAAAGTTACAGAAGACAGAGAGGCGCTTAGAGTAATTCCAGGTGTTTATGGTAATACTCAGACGTTTGAGCCAGTTTTAGACGAAAAAGGTAATTATATCAGAAATACAACAGCAATTACTGCTTTTGATTATTTCTTCTCTAATGGATTTGGTGCTTATGGTGCCGATGAAACGAATATCTTTGATATCACCTCTATTCGTTTAAGAGAAATTTCACTTGCCTATCAGGTGCCTAAAAAGTTATTAGCTAAAACGCCTATTGGTTCTGCAAGATTATCACTTTCTGGTCGTAACCTTTGGTGGAGAGCTCCAAATATTCTTGAAGGGGTTAATAGTGATCCTGAGGTATTGGCTGAGTCTGCATCTTCAAATGTTCAAGGTTTTGAATATGGTTCTTATCCAACTACAAAACGTTTTGGTGTGAACCTTTCCATAACTTTCTGACGAATTGATATTTTTGTTCATCCTGATTTAAAAATATTAGGAAAAAATGCTTAAAAATGAATAAATTAAAAAATACCGTCAGATTTTTCGCCGCTACCCTTATGATTTTTGTCTTAAGTGGCTGTGGTGACATGTTTGACTTAGACATTAACCAAGATCCAAATAACCCTTCTCAAGCTGGTTCGGATCTTCTACTTGCCCAATCTCAATATAGTCTCGTTAGTATTTTGGGTGGTGGCGTAAATGATGACCTCATGGGTTTCATGGGTATTATTGGCAGTGGTGATAATTGGAACCTCGGTCAATCTTCCTATAATGGTACTTGGCGTTCCTTATATGCTGATGTGCTTAAAGATCTTGATGGAATTATTAAAGCTAACTCTGGTGATACTGGTTCACCTCAATACCTTGGAATAGCTCAACTGCTAAAGGCTTATGTCGTTTCCACTATGGTGGATTTGTTTGGTGATATACCTTATTCTGAAGCACTAAGTGGAGATGCTGAAAATAAGATTACCAATCCTAATTTCGAGGATGATGCTGCGATTTATGCAAAATTATTAACCTTAGTGGATGATGGAATTAAAGGGGTGACTAATGCCCGTCGTCCCGTTTCCGTAAGTGGTGACCTTATCTATGCAGGTAATACAGCGCGTTGGGAAAAATTTGGATATTCTTTGAAGTTGAAATTGTTGATGAATACGAGATTGGTGAACACCAATGCAAAATCGCAGATTGATGCAGTTATTGCTTCTGGAAAATTAATCTCAGCTTCTGCGGAAGATTTTACTTTTCAGTATTCTAAAACAGTAACGCCAGATAATCGCCATCCTTGGTACCAAGCTTCTTATACCGCTGGTACAAATGGTTTCACTTATATCTTACACCAATTCATGTTGGAGTCTCTGGAAGATGCTGATCCACGCTGGCCTTTCTATTTCCGTCGTATTCAAGGTACTGTACTTGATCAGGCTGACCCTTCTCAAAGAAATACGTCGCCTTGTTCTCAAACGCCTTCCTGTACTTATGGATATTTCCCAATAAGTAACTTGGTAATTAAGCGTTTATACGATAATAAGAATCTAAAATACGATGATAAAGCTAAAACTTTCTTAGCTGGCCTATTTGGTCGCGACAGAGCTGACCCAGCAGGTGTGCCTTTAGATGGTGACTTTAGACTTATTCCAGGTGTATATCCTGCCGGTGGTTATTATGATATCGCTGCGCCTTCTATTCCCGCAGCAAATCGTGCGGCAGGTGGAGGTATTTTCCCCGCTTTAACTTCTGTAAACGTTCTTTATCACCAAATTGAAGCTATTCTTTCTCT
>JAIYCH010000130.1 GCA_027488135.1 Saprospiraceae bacterium
CAACCTGTCATTCCTGAAAAAGGATATCAGTTATTGCCAAAAAATAAAAAATGGCGTTCCCTTTTACCATTAAATGATGAGAACGTATGGTATGTTGGCACTTTTTCTGAAAGAATTGCTTTATTGATTCATCTGTGCATTTACCACCCTGACAGGGTAGAAACCATTCTTTCAAGCACATGGAAAGAGGACAGTTCTTATGATAAAATTCATTTTTTTTTGCTCCTTGAGAAAATGGATATTCTTCCAGGTAACTATTTGACAGACCTTGCCAGAAAAGACAACGAATTTGATATAATTAAGATTACGACCCGTATCAGGTGTAAATTACTACCTGAGGACAAGGAAATTGAACGGTTGAAAACCGAAATTTTAGCTTGTTTTAAGTTCGATGAAAATACACTTTGGGTTCATATTCCGGAACCATGGCCTGAACACTGGCGTCAGCGGGGCTTCTATCAGGATAGTAAAAAATCAACAGCTTATCTACTCTTTGTTTCCATTTTTCACCCATCTGTTTGGCATGAAAATCTTCAGATAAGCGCGGAGCAATTTTTAGATATTCTACTTAAAGAATCAGTTTATAAGCTTTGGCTACCGCATCTTACGCAAGCGGTACTGCATTACAAAAGTAATGATTGGGCATTTTATTTATTAAAATACGCTATTGAATATGCTGAAAACAGTGCCTTATCCGATGAGGTAATCAACGCTCTGATAGACTTACTTTCAGAGGAAGATTCTATTAAATTAACGCAGAAATATTTGCTTCACGGGAAGGAACCCATTGATAATGATCATATTTTATATAATATTATAATAAATCCATACCTAAGCTGGTCGGAAAAGAACGCACAACATTTACAATTTCACTTAGTGAAAATGTGGGAAAAATATTTAGTCCGAGGATTTTTCGCCTTCGAACACTATGAGGAACTATTTTTACTGTATGCGAGGCGTTGTAATTTAACAGAGGATATAAAAGAGGACGGTTGGTTGGAAGCATTAGACATATCCTCAAACCAACCGTCCTTATTTTTTGCCTTCAATGAAATAATAGATATACGAAAGAAGATAATCCAACTATTATAGATCCATAAAAAGTAAGATAGGATCCTCCAGTAAATCTTTTACTTTAACTAAGAAAGTAACCGAGCTACTGCCATCAATTACTCTATGATCATAAGACATAGCAAGGTACATCATCGGACGAATCTCCACCTTACCATCTATAGCGACAGGTCTGTTTTTGATACTATGCATACCTAAAATAGCGGACTGAGGTTCATTTATAATGGGTGTACTTAGCAAAGAACCAAAAACGCCACCATTAGTAATGGTAAAAGTACCTCCAGACATTTCGTCTAAAGTTAAGGACCCATTTCTGGCTTTTTGAGCCAAATTTTTCAGTGCTAATTCAATATCAGCAAAGGAAAGAGACTCAATATTTTTTATAGGTGGAACGACGAGACCATTTGGTGTAGAGATAGCGAAAGAAATATCGGCATAATTAGGTAAAACGAGTTCTTCGCCATCAATTCTGGCATTAATTTCTGGCATTTCCATTAAGACCTTTGCGCAAGCTTTGGCAAAGATGGACATAAAGCCAAGTTTAATACCGTATTTAGCGACAAATTTTTCTTGATATTTATCTCGAATTTGCATAATTGCGGTAAGATCCACCTCATTGAAAGTGGTTAGCATAGCTGTTTCATTTTTGGCGCTAACCAACCTTTTTGCGATAGTCCTGCGCATGCGGGACATCTTTTTACGTTCCTCAGTTCTTGAGAAATGGGCCAAAGTGGGTACTTTAACTACTTTAGGTTGTTCCAGCTTTTTAGGCGGAACGGCCATTTCAGCATCAGCCTTAGTAATTCTGCCATCTTTTCCTGATCCTTGTAAGGAATTCGCGGGAATACCCTTTTCTTCCAATATTTTAGAGGCAGCTGGAGATGGGTGACCCGCGGCATAGGTATTTGCCGCAGCTGGTGCAGCCTTTTCAACCACCACGGCAGGAGCGGAGATTTCCTTAGGCTGGGATGGAACAGCGGCAGCTTCACTGACAAAAGCAGTATCGATGGTTGCTACTAAAGCACCGATCGTAAGGTCATCTCCTTCTTTTGCCACATAAGTCAACTTACCCGTTGCTTCTGCTGGAAATTCCAGGGTAGCTTTATCGGATTCAAATTCACATATAGGCTCATCTAATTTAACTATTGCCCCTTCTTCTTTAAGCCAACGAGACAACGTAACTTCATTTATGGATTCACCAACGGGTGGCACCCTCATTTCAATCAAACTCATATCGCTTCAAATATATTTAAATAATTTGTTCAAATTTTCTTCAATGAATCCCAGGGTCTACAAACAAAATAGGCACCTATCAAAACAAAAGGAATACTAAGCCATTGACCGGTGCTAAGAGATTGACCCAAAGCAGATTCGAAACCACCCTGACTCTCTTTAGTAAATTCAAGGAAGAACCGAACGCCCCAAACCAATATCATAAAAGCGCCGAAAAGGTAGCCTGGCTGATGTCTTTTATCCGTTTTCCAATAAACAAAATAAAGGATAAAAAAGATGACAAGATACGCCAATGATTCATATAATTGGGTTGGGTGTCTTGGCAATCCGTCCCCTTCTCTTACAAAGATAAAAGCCCAGGATACATCGGTTGGTTTACCTAAAATTTCGGAGTTCATTAAGTTCCCCATACGTATAAAGAATCCAGCGAGTGCTGTGGGCACTGCAATTTTATCAAGCATCCAAACCATCGGTTTTTTAGACACATTTCTTGAAAAAAGCCAGAGGCCAATAAAGATGCCAAAAGCTCCCCCGTGACTGGCCAAACCACCGTGCCAGGTTTGAGGAATTTCAATTAAATGCTCTTTATAATAATCCCAATCGTAGAAAAAAACATGTCCTAATCTTGCGCCAATAACAGCGCCTAAAACAATATGAATGAAGGCAGAATCTAACCACTTTTCAGGTGCCCCCTCTGCCTGATACATTTTTCGCACCATATAAAGGCCTATTAGAAAGCCTGATGCAAACAGTAGACCGTACCACCGCAGCGAGATACTTCCCAAAGAAAATATTTCGGGATTAGCGTTCCAATTTATATAATTTAGTATCATTTTTCAAGATATTTAAAAAGCAAATAAAATCGAACACAATTTAGGCATTTTAAATGGCTAAGGTATTATATCTCCATTCAATAATTTTTTCTTCGGGAACAAAAGGTACTTTATCGGACAATCCTAATCCGGCAACGGCTGCGGAAACTAAGTCATTTTGAGTAAAATGAGATGTTTCAATCGCCAGGAAATGATTCCCTGCAGCTAAAATGACTGATTCCGGCACCATACCTACTAATTCGGAACCGCTTACTTCTGCCCCATATTTAGCCGCTAATTGTTTACAAGTATCAAAAGCCTGAACCCACGATGTTTCATTTAAATCCATAAGATTCATAGAAACCTGAGCGCACTGGAATTCCGGTATGTACCATCCAATGGCGCGTACTCCTTTACATAAACCAGGTTTAATGGTCTTATTTCCTTGATTATCTATGACAACGTATCCCGATTCTCTTAGCTCACGAGCTATTTTATTAGCTATGGATTCATCCTTTGAGCGCAAATTAACATTATAAGCCAGCATAATATCTCTGGCACCAACGGCTAGAATTCCTTTTTCAACCGACACCTCGGTTGGGCCAAAATCTGGTTTCCATTCCGAATCTTTTATTTTCTGAAACCACCCTTCATATTCCCCAAAACGGATTTGAGAAAGCTTGATACGATGAGGTAAGGAAGCATTTTTCTCATATCTAAAAACAGGGAGATAACAGGCAGCTGCCACTTTAGCGGCTAACTTCTCTGCCAAAGCCATCGTCTGGTCCATGGTTACCCCAATCAAAGGGACTAAAGGACACACATCAACAGCACCCATTCGGGGATGAGTTCCGGTGTGTTTACTCATATCAATAAGCTCATAAGCTTTACAAATACCGAGGAAAGCTGCCTCGACGATTTGTTGAGGTGGGCCAACAAAGGTAATCACTGTTCTATTTACAGAAAAACCTATATCCGTATGTAATATTTTTACCCCTTTGACTGATTCTATAGCTCGTTTTATTGACGCTATGCTGTAGGGATTCCTACCCTCACTAAAATTGGGCACACAGGCCACAAGTTCCTTTTCCATGCAGCCCAAATATCATTCAGTGAGCGTAACTTGAACATCTTCAGGACTATTTTGTCCCATTTTAAGAATTTTAATTTGGTAAGGATGAATAAAAATTTCCTGATTTTCGACGGGAATACTTTCACACGACTCCAAAATTAATCCAGCAAGCGTAACATAAGAATCACTTTTCAAGAAAGGAATGGGAATAAATTCATTTATTTCGTCCATAGGGTTTTGCGCTTTAATCCTAAATGAATTTTCTTTTATTTTTTCCACGATAGGTGTCTCTGTATCGTGTTCATCTTGTATTTCACCCACCAGCTCCTCGATAATATCTTCCAAAGTTAGTAAACCAATGGTTCCTCCAAATTCATTAACAACGACGGCCATCTGGGTTTTCTTACTTTGAAAAAGCCTTAAAACTTGCAAAATCTTTTTATTAGCAGAAAGGAAAAGGATAGGACGAACCATATCCTTGATCATCTTATCAGGATGGATTTTAGAGCTGGATAACAAATCTTTAGTGTGCACGAAGCCAATAATCACATCCATACTGTCTTCATATACGGGATATCGGGAATAACCCTCCTCGATGGCAATATCAATAGCGTCAATTACGGATAAATTTGCACTAAGGCCGACCAGTTGATTTCTCGGTTTAAGCACTTCTTTTACTGTTCTGTCATCAAAATCGAAAACATTTTGAATAAGTTCTCTTTCAGAGGCTTCAATGGCACCCCCTTCAGCACTTTCTGCAATAATTAACTTCAATTCATCTTCAGAATGTATATCACCGTGTGGCACAGGCTTAATACCAATAATTCTCAAAATAAAATTAGCGAAACCATTTAGAACGATAATAAAGGGACGGAAAAGGAGATAAAATACTTTAAGTGGCAGAGAAACAGCCAGGGCAGTTTCTTTAGGATGTCTTATAGCCAGCGATTTTGGAGCCAACTCACCAAAGACAATATGAAGAACGGTAATAAAGGAAAAGGCAATTGGAATAGCTATTTTATGTGCCGCACTTTCAGAAAACTCGAAGCCCAGCCAATCCATGAAGTTTAAAATGATGCGGGTGACCACGTCTTCGCCAATCCAGCCCAAAGCTAAACTAGCCAGCGTAATTCCCAATTGTGTAGCAGCAAGATAAGCATCGAGATTTGATACAACATTGTGCGCCATTTTAGCATTAAAACTAGGATTATTATTAACTTGAATTTGCGAAATTCTAACTTTCACAATAGCAAATTCAGCTGCTACAAAAAAACCATTTAAGAATACTAAAAAGAATGTTAAGAAAATTTCAAGTCCCATCTAAAAAAATATTTATTCAAAAAAAGCAAGAAAATTAAAAATATAATACAAAGATAATTTATCTGAGGGCATCGTATAATATTTCTGCAGGATGAACCGCTGATCTTTTTGTTCCATCAAAAATCTGATGTCTGCAACTTGTTCCTGAAGCGGCAATAATAACCTCCTTTTCGTTTTTACGAATTTCAGGAAAAAGCACCAATTCGCCAATTTTCATACTTAAATCATAGTGTTCCTTTTCGTAACCAAATGACCCTGCCATACCACAACAACCTGTTGGAAGCACTTCTACCTGATAATTTTCAGGCAAATTCAGGCAAAAAGCAACATCACTTTGTGAAGCTAATGCCTTCTGGTGACAATGCCCATGTAATTTTACTTTAGCTTTCTCCTTCGTAAAACTTTCCTGGGTAATATTTCCACAGTTAACTTCCCTACTGATAAACTCTTCCAATAAAAAAACATGCTTTTTGACGTTATTTGCTACCTCCTTCCATTTTTCTTGCACTAACCTCGGATATTCATCTCTAAAACTAAGCACCGCAGAAGGCTCTATACCAATAAGTGGAACGAATTCGGAAACTTTATCACCCAAAAGAAGAAGATTTTTCTCAGCAGATTTTTGGGCATGTTTTAATAAACCTTTTGAAATGGCTGCCCTTCCACTATCCACATGGTCGGGTATGTCCACCTGATAACCTAGTCGGGTAAGCAGTAAAATGGCTTTTTTCCCTATTTCAACGTCATTGAACCGGGTAAATTCATCACAAAAAAACAAGACGCTACCCAGTATTTTTCCCTTAGGCTTAGGTTTATTCGATGTAAACCATTTCTTTAGATCGCCTTCAATGAGCGGGAGATTCCTTTTTTCAGCAATGCCCATGGCCATTTTAATAAAACGACTAAAGAAAGCATTTGAAAAGAAGAAATTGGCTAAAGGAGGAAAAAAAGAACCTATATGATTAAACAGACTAATATTTGCAATCATAAAGGAACGAAAAGGAATACCTGTTTCTTTATATTTCTGGTAAAGGTATTCTGCTTTTAAGGTGGACATATCCACATTGGAAGGACATTCCGATGAACAACCCTTGCAGGAAATACATAAATCCATCACCTCGTCCAGTTCTTTTCTATTAAAGGCACTTTGTCCTTGATTTGTCCTGGTCAGGACTTCACGCAAAACATTTGCTCTTCCTCTGGTAGAATCTTTTTCGTTTTTAGTAACCATATAGGAAGGGCACATTACCCCACCAGAAACGTCGTGTAATTTTCTACAATCTCCTGATCCACTGCACTTTTCAGCTGCCTTCAATATTCCTCCATGAGAAGAAAAATCGAAAATAGTCTGCCATTTGGGTTGTTCCACATCTACCAGATACCGAGTACCTGCATTCATAGGCGGCGTATCGATAATTTTGCCTGGATTAAAAATATGTTTTGGATCCCATTTATTTTTTAGTCCTTTCAATAGCTCATAATTATGGGAACCAAGCATCAGAGGAATAAATTCACCCCTTACTCTGCCATCGCCATGTTCGCCAGAAAGCGACCCATTATATTTTTTAACCAACCTTGCCGATGCTTCACCAATGGCCCTGAATTCATTTAAACCATCTGTGGTTTTCAGATTTGCTAAAGGTCTGATGTGTAATTCACCTGCTCCGGCATGGGCATAATAGACAGCTTCCTGGCCGAATTTATTCATTAACTCTTGAAATTCAGCGATATAAGCAGGCAAATCTGCTAAGGCGACGGCCGTATCTTCAACAAATTCCAAGGGCTTTTTATCCCCTTTTACCAAAGAAAGAACACCAAATCCTGCCGCTCTCAATGCCATTACTTTCTGTGTATCTGGCGGATAAACGATGGGATACGCATACCCAAAACCCCTTTCTTTCAACACATTAATAAGGTGTTCCGCTTGTTTATTTAAAGAAATCACCTCTTTGTCTCTCAACTCAATGATTAGAATAGCCGCTGGATCACCTTCAAGAAAAAATCTATTTTTTTGTTGCTCCTTATTTTCTTTGGTACAATCCATGATAAATTTATCCATCAATTCGCAGGCATAAGGTCCATGTTCCATGACGGTTAAAGTAGCCTCCAACGCTTCTGTTAGCGAAGAAAAATGAGCACAAAGAATGGCTTCTGCGGGAGGGGGCAAAGGATTAACGTGCAATTTTATCTCTGTAAAAAAGGCCAGCGTGCCTTCTGAACCTGCTAGTAACTCACAAAAATTAAAAGGTTTCCCACCAGGGGTAAACACCTCAGAGCGAAGCAACAGATCTATAGCGTAGCCCGTATTCCGTCTATGAATTTCAGGTTTTGGAAACTGGGCTTCAATTTCTCTTCTATTTTCAGTATCATTTAATATCGAAAAAATATGTTTGTACAAGTCATTTTCTAGACTATCGCCTTTCGTTTTTTCGTGAAACGCTTCTTTACCGAGGGTTGAAAAATGAACAGCATCGGCATTGGACAAAAATCCCTTTATTTCTAGAACATGATCTCTGGTTACGCCATATTTTATAGAAGTAGTACCAGAACTATTGTTTCCTACCATTCCACCGATCATACATCGATTTGCCGTCGAGGTATTTGGACCAAAAAAATAGCCGAACGGTTTTAAAAAATGATTTAGCTCGTCGCGAATAACGCCAGGTTGCACCCTTACCCACCCTTCTACAGCATTGAATTCAAGGATACGATTCATATATTTTGAAACATCAACCACTATGCCACTACCAACACATTGTCCGGCGAGAGAAGTCCCTGCGGTTCTCGGAATTAAAGAAATACCTTGTTGGTGAGCGAACGAAACCAAGGATTTAATATCCTTTTCATTTTTCGGAAAAGCTACGGCCAAAGGAATTTCCCTATAAACAGAACCATCTGTTGCATAAAGAATGCGTGTTGTTTCGTCCTGAAAAAAGTCACCGTCGAAATCTTTCGCAATGTCAGATAATAGCTCCCTTGGGAAATCCATATTTAAAGAATTAAATTGATATTGTTACTTTGGAAAAAGCTCGTAGCGGGTGAAGACATAGGTCGTCTGGTTCGAATAAATTGCCATAAGAGTAAGGTACACAAAATGCCAATTATCCAAGGTAAAATACGCCAAAATCTGCCCTTTAAACCAGGAGCACCGAATAATTTCATTCTTTTCCTAATTTTTTAGGCAGTCTTATGGTCGCAGGCAAAGGACCCTCATCACTTCCGTAGGTTAGATTAACATCGTCAAGAACCATATCTAGTATGGAATCCTTCCCCCTTTTGTACCCATCCTTTAATTTATGACCGTAAAACCCACTGAGTGTATTCCAATAAAAGGCGGTAAAATTACCTCTTAAATCTCTTATCAGATAAAAAATAGGGGCTTGCACCTCCTTTTCAATCATTTTCATAAGAATCATGCCCTGGGTTTTCGATAAATTTCGCAGAGGTGTTTCAAACTCATTTTTCAGTTGATCTTGAAGTTCCCTGGTATATTTTCTT
Source organism: Saprospiraceae bacterium (assembly GCA_027488135.1). Taxonomy (GTDB): domain Bacteria; phylum Bacteroidota; class Bacteroidia; order Chitinophagales; family Saprospiraceae; genus BJGN01. The sequence continues at coordinate 9,007 of JAIYCH010000130.1, forward strand.
CTTTTCCCCTTTCTCATTTCCGCCGTTTGCCTTTGAACTTCCTTGAAAATTCGAATCGCTTTTTCCGCGTAAGGATACACCTGATAGGCATACCTCCTATATCTTTGGTACTTATTATATTCGTCCATACTGGCGAATTCTCTTCTTGAGGTTACCGTCATATCACCAAAATTTGCCAATACGATGGTATCTCCACAATCATCGAGGACATACTCATATAAATCGCCATTGATAAGAAGGGTCATTTTCTCCTGTGCATGAAGTTCAGAAAGAAAAAAAATGCTGAGGACCAGCCATAAGATTCGCATAAGCTCGGAACTAATTTTATACAAATATACAAATATAATAAATCGAATGTTTTCAGCAGGTCGACAAATCAGGTGTTTTGTCCTTCATTTGGGAATGTAAAACAGCGTGATTCCCGCAAAATGAAAGGATATTTAATCTTTTATAATTTCAACCTGACAATATGCTAATGAATGCTTCATCAAAGCCGATGTCTATCCTTTTCATTGCAAATAGTACTTATTTTTTAAAGCATTACTATGAGCACCTTCTAACCTTTTTTGTATCGTCGGGATATTGCGTTAGTATCATTGTTCCATTAGACAATAATGCCATCGAAAAGGATTTCCCTACAGATTACGCCACTTACTTTTTACCATTTTTTCATGCCTACCAATTCAATGGTTTCAAACAAATTAAGCTACATTGGGAACTTAAAAAGATACTGTTGGAAACTAAACCATCGGCCGTTTTTTCCTTTACTTTCAAAATATCCATTGCCGCTGCCATCGTTTGCAGGTCATTACACATACCATTCATTCCAACTTTCACCGGATTAGGGTTTTTGTTTATGCACCGGAAAATCATCGCCGACGTATCAGGTTTTATTTTAAAAAAAATATTTCAGCAATGCCCAATGATCCTTTTTCAAAACAAGGAGGATGGTAATTATTTTCTCAGGAACAAATGGATTGATATTGAAAAAATGAATTTTATCGCTGGTTCCGGCATTTGCCCAACCTATTACCAACCTATTATTTATCCCAAACGTAAAAAAACAAGAGTAATTCTATATTTAGGTCGCATTCAATACGATAAAGGCATACAATGTTTAATAGCCTCTTTAAAACGTCTTAAAAATGAAAATATTCCTTTCCAATGTTTAATAGCGGGAAAAATAGGCGGCGGCCACCCCACTGATATTCCATTATTAAGGATGTTGGAATGGGAAAAAGAGGGCATTATACAATATTTAGGTAATCATTCCGACGTTCGTCCATTAATTGCCATGGCGAATATCATTGTGCAACCTTCAAAAAGAGAAGGCTTGTCCAGAACTATTTTAGAAGCCCTTGCCTGCGGTCGACCCGTTGTTTCTTCCACTGCCCCAGGATGCGCGGAATTAATCAAAGAGGGAGAAAATGGCTGGCTTTTCCCAACAGATAACATACATGAGTTAACGGTATTATTCAAAAAAATACTGCTCATGCCCTACTCAAAACTTCTCTCTATAGCTAAGCAAGCGCCAGGCAGTATTCCACCCAGCTACTTCAATCTGTCTATTCATAAAAGTTATGCTCTTTCCATTGAAAAGATTATGTGTTTGAAATGAACAAAAAAAAGCGTACTATTTCTAACTACATGGATAAAAATTTGCTCTTTCTGAGTTACTATTTTCCGCCTGTCCAGGTCAGTTCTTCTATAAGAATAAGGCATTTTTATGAAGGATTTATGGCTAATGGATTTACTATTTCTGTACTTACCGGAAGATTTCCAAAAAAAATGGCAGGAGAACAGACCATAAATCTACCCATTTCGAACATTTACCATATTCCCCTTATTGGCTTGCGACGATGGTTGTCAAATTTCATATTAACTCATTATACCTTGCCCCTCTCATGGAAAAAGAAGGTATTTGTACCTGCGCTTTTATCTTTTAGAAACCGCATTCCATTCAATATTATCATTGGTGACGGCGGCCTAATTTACCTTTGGATAGCTTATTTCAAAGGCGTAAATTGGATAAAAACCTATAAAACTACTCATCTTTTCACTTCCTACAGCCCTATGGTTGACCATTTCATCGCTTATTTATTAAAATGCACCTTTCCTCACCTTCATTGGATGGCCGATTTCAGGGACTTGCCTGCAGATATTAAATATCCCCATTATTTTAATCGTAACTTTAGTAAATATTTTTTAAAACATTTGCTGAAAAAAGCTGATGCTGTCATCACAGTTTCAAAGGGAATCGCAGAAGAATTAGAAAATTTCCACCCTAAGATCAATATATACTCAGGCTGTATTTCTCAAGAAAAAGTACAACGTCCAACGATTATACCAGCAAACTTTACCATTAATTACACTGGTTCTATTTATCCTGATTATCAAGATTTAACCCCATTAATTCAAGTTATTTTAGCGTTAATTGAAGAAGGAATAATGAATAAAAACGATATAGTCTGGACCTATTGCGGTTTACATCCTTTTCAATATGAGCATTGGCTCACTCCTCATTTCGGAAAAGAACAGTTAGACATTAAAGCATTTCTTCCATTTTCAGCAGCCCGGAAAAGGCAGCGGGGGGCATCTATAAATCTGGTACTAACCTGGAGTACCTCCCTTCAAAAAGGTATCTTAACCACCAAGCTTTTTGAATATTTAGATACGGGCAGACCTGTTTTGGTTTTAACAAATGGGAGCCTGGAAACGGAGATGAAAGGAATTTTATCCTGCTACCAAAAAGAAGGATATTTCCAAAACAATGAAAACAAGGAATTGAAGGACTGGATTGAAAAAATGTATAAGGGTTGGAAAATTAACCAAGTCTATCCTTGTAATAGAAAAAAAATAGCGCTAAAATTTTCTGAGGATACGAGAAATGCAGTAATAAAAAAGGTCAGCGATAAAACGCCGACCCGAAAAAACACCTAAAACCCTATTAACTAACCTAAAATTTATTTTACCTTAAAATGATAACAATACTATGATTAAAACATCAAAACGTATTTAAATAACATCGAAGGTACATTTTTGTTTGAACTACGATACACAAAGTACGATTATAATTTAGAAAAACTTAAAATTTCTTCTAAAACGGTTCGATTTTCGGATAATCTGGGCACCTTGTTTTGATTTCCGAATTTCATTTTAGATCGCATCCACCGATGAAAAGTACCTTTTTTTACACTGTGCAAGAAAAGTTGCGTTAAGGCTAAATTTGAAAATCTCTTAGCTTCATAATCAGAATTGATGGTTTGCAAGTTTTTATCTAAACAGACAGAGAAAAGTTCCACATCGGGAGGAGGATTTTCAAATTCAACAATCCATTCATGTGCCCCCTTCTGATTATGAGATAAAAACTTAGGAGCTACGGTATATTCAATAGCAAAAACCCCAAACTGCTGACAAGTCATAGCAAGCGCTTTGTCTGTATTTTCTACCATTACCTCTTCTCCAAAGGTATTAATAAACTGTTGAACTCTGCCCGTCACCTTAAGTCTGTAAGGATTTAAGGTGGTAAATGAAACAGTGTCCCCAATTTTATATCGCCATAAGCCACTATTGGTAGTAATGACCATAGCATAATTAACATTTAGAGCTACCTCCGACAGAGGAATGGGAGAACTATTATACTCATTATGAGCGTCTTGAGGAATAAATTCATAGAATATACCATTATTCAGCAAAAGACGCATACCTGAATCCTCATCGGGATGATCGCGGACAGCAAAAAAACCTTCCGTTGCATTGTAAGTTTCAATAAATTGCACGCCAGGAAGAGGAAAAAGAGCTTTAAATTGTTCTTTATAAGGTAAAAAACTGACGCCACCATGGGTGTAAAGTTGAAAATTGGGCCAGACCTCTTGAATATGATTTTTACCTGTTAAGGCTAATATTCTGTGTAAAAGGAGTAAAGTCCAGGTTGGGACGCCACCAACCATTACAATATCTGATTGATTGGCCGCATATTTAGCTATTTTCTCTAACTTTTCATCCCAATTTGAGATAAGCGCGGTAGGGATATCTGGGGCAAAAAAAGGTATAGCCACCCAGGGAAGATGTTTAATCATTATGGCAGAAATATCTCCTACCTGTGACTGCGGAAACTCATCGAAAGGCAAAATGCTACCGCCCATCAGGAGCGTTTTAGCCTCAAACTGCCTGGCATTGGGACGCAAATGATAATAAAACATCATAGTGTCCCAGGTACCCCGAAGATGGCATTTTTGTCTATTATCAGATGAAACCGGAATAAACTTACTTTTATCCTGGGAAGTTCCTGCAGATTTAGCAAACCAGCGAACTTTTCCAGGCCATAACACATCCGAGTGCCCCAACATCATTTGATGGATAAAAGGTTTCAGAGGTTCATAATCGACTACGGGAATTTGTTCAGAAAATGAACGATAATCTTTGATTTGAGAAAAATTAAACGCTTTTCCATAGCTGGTATTTTCAGCCTTACGAACTAAATACGACCTCCAACGCTCTTGTAATTTTTCAGGGTTGCTGTAAATAGCATTAAAGTACAGATATCTGCGAGAATAATAAAGCCTGAAAACACTATTTATCCAATGGCGCATAAACATCGTTATTAGATAAAGATACTTAAATAACTAAATTTTCGGAGTAATAAATCAGGCCATTCTTATGAATACCTCTCTCATTTTCTATCCATTCGAACGGAGATACTTCTCAATTAGCATTAACGTCTAGTAATTCTAATTTAAGAAATTGACCCGTAAAACTTCTGTCTATTGAGGCCACTTGTTCTGGTGTTCCCTCCGCAATAACTTCACCGCCACGGTTTCCACCTTCAGGGCCCATGTCAATAACATAGTCTGCTACTTTGATAACATCCATATTATGTTCGATAACCAACACCGTATTTCCCCTTTCGACCAATTTTTGCAGAACGACTAACAAATGTCGAATATCTTCAAAATGCAGTCCTGTGGTAGGTTCATCCAGAATGTACATGGTATTTCCTGTATCCTTTTTTGATAATTCCTCGGCGAGTTTGACTCTTTGAGCTTCGCCACCTGACAGGGTAGTTGCCTGTTGTCCCAAAGAAATATATCCAAGACCAACCTCCTCTAGGGTTTTTACTTTACGATAAATGGCAGGTATATTTTCAAAAAAACCAACAGCCTCAGCTACCGTCATTTCGAGTACATCATTTATAGATTTACCCTTATAAACCACCTCCAACGTTTCTCTATTATATCGTTTCCCCTGACATTTTTCGCAATGAACGTGAACATCAGGAAGAAAATTCATTTCTATGACCCTCATTCCAGAGCCCTGACACTCTTCGCAGCGGCCACCTTTGACGTTAAACGAAAATCGACCTGGAAGGTAACCGCGGATTTTTGATTCTGGAAGATCCGAGTATATCTTTCTTATTTCTGTAAAAACACCCGTATAGGTTGCCGGATTAGAACGAGGGGTTCTACCGATGGCTGATTGATCAATATCGATTACTTTGTCTAAATGCTCCAGTCCCAAAATAGATTGATAAGGCATTGGCGGCTTCAGGCTTTTAAAGAAATGTTGCCTGAGAATGGGATAAAGCGTTTCGTTTATAAGCGTCGATTTTCCACTGCCGGAAACACCTGTTATACAGGCTAATATTCCTAAGGGAATTTTAATAGAAACGTTATGCAGATTATTACCTGATGCACCTTCTAAATGCAAATATTTCCCCGAACCATTTCTCCTGCTTTGGGGTATTTCGATGGAGACCCTCTTACTTAAATAATCTGCCGTTAAGGTGTTTTTTTGAGCGAAAGATGCAGGAATACCCTCCCCTACTATTCTTCCCCCCAGCTTACCCGCTCCCGGGCCCATATCAATTAAATAATCGGAAGCCATCATAATATCTTTATCGTGTTCGACAACCAATACAGTATTCCCTATATCGGTCAATTGTCTTAGCGAATCGATTAATCGTTGATTATCTCTTTGATGTAAACCGATACTGGGTTCATCGAGTATATAAGTAATACCTGTAAGTTGCGAACCAATCTGTGTAGCCAGACGAATACGTTGCGATTCCCCACCAGAAAGCGTACGTGCTGGTCTGTTTAAGGTTAAATAATCGAGTCCTACCTTCAAAAGAAAACCAATTCTCAATTCAATTTCCTTTAATATAGGTTCGGAAATAGTCACCTGTCTTTCTTCTAAATTTTGTGGCAAATCTTGCATCCAATTTTTTAAGGACTGTATGTCCATAGAAGAAAGTTCACCAATGTGCTTACCGGCAAGTTTGAAATGAAGAGATTCCTTTTTCAAACGGTAGCCGTTGCATTCCTGACAGGTATCTACCACCATAAATTCTTCTGCCCAGAGTCGAACTTTTTCAGAAGAGGTATCAGCATACCAGTGCATCATCATTTTAATTAAACCCTCTGCCACGATATCGTATGTAAATTCTTCTTTTTGGTTACTCATTTTACTTGTACCGTGAAGAATTATTTTCCATGCTTCGGCTGGTAATTCTGAAATAGGTAGGGAGAAACTAAATTTGAAATGCTTTGAAAGCTCTCTTAATTGTTTGAAAAGGGTGTTATCCCGAGGCTCCCCAAGAGGAATAATACCTCCCTCATTAATTGATTTTTGGGGGTCGGGAACCATCTTATTTACGTCCACCCTGGTTAGAACGCCCAGGCCATTGCATGCAGGACAAGCACCATACGGAGAGTTAAATGAAAATGAATTTGGAGATGGTTCGTTATAGGAAATGCCTCCAACCGGGTCCATCAGAAATTTACTCAAAGTGGTGGTAACCCCAGAATCTGTATCTTGAATCATCAGTAAACCTTGACCAAGCTTCAGTGCCATTTGTAGTGCTTCATTTATCCTGGGCAGTTTGTCCTCTGTCACTTGAATTCTATCAACTACTACTTCAATATCATGCACTTTATAACGATCTACAGACAGACCTGGCGTTAAATCCAGCACTTCCCCATCGACCCTGATTTTAGTATATCCTGTTTTTCTAACCTGTTCAAATAACTCTCTGTAATGCCCCTTCCTACCCCTGACCAGGGAACCAAGAATCATAATTTTCTTTTGTTCAAAATCGGAAAGAATTCTTTCTTTCATTTGTTCCTCGCTATACGCAATCATTTTTTCCCCTGTAACATAAGAAAAAGCTTCTCCTGTTCTGGCAAATAAAAGACGCATAAAATCATAAATTTCAGTCACTGTCCCTACGGTAGAGCGAGGATTATTACCTGTCGTTTTCTGTTCAATGGAAATAACCGGACTTAATCCAGAAATTTTTTCGACATCAGGTCGCTCCATTTCTCCTATAAACTGTCGAGCATAAGCTGAAAAAGTTTCCAGATATCTGCGTTGCCCTTCGGCATATAACGTATCGAATGCCAGGGAAGACTTTCCACTGCCGCTTATGCCCGTAATAACGACGAGTTGATTTCTGGGAATATTTAAATCAATACCTTGAAGATTATGCTCTCTCGCACCAATAATCTCTATAAATTCCTGCTTTAAATCTTCAGGTGAGTTGGATATATCCATTATAAAACCAGTTTATTTGCAAATATGGGATAGGAAACAATAGCTAAACAAATAAACTAGCTCCCATGTTTTGAAAAATATGTTTCCTGCAGAAGACCTAAAGCTTTGGCTGTAAAGTGCCCTTCATAGAGCGCTTTACCAATGATAGCACCATGACAACCGAGGACAAATAATTTGTCTAACTCATCTACCGTTGTTACTCCCCCGCTGGCTATCAGTTTTATTTCAGGCAATTCATGTCTTATTTCTTCATATTTTGTTAAAGAACAACCCTTTAAGAGGCCATCTTTACTTATGTCAGTTGAAATAACATACCTGATTCCCTCTTTCAAATAACTTTGAAGAAATGGTAAAAGCAAGTTATCACTCGATTCCTGCCAACCATCAGTAGCTATGTAATCAGCTTTGAAATCAGCGCCTAATATTATTTTTTCTGCACCAAATTGTTCCAGCCAATGCAGGAATAAAGCCTTATTTTTAACAGCGATGGTGCCACCTGTAACTTGATTGGCACCACATTCAAACGCTGTTTTCAAATCGTCATTTGATTTTAATCCTCCCCCAAAATCAACCTTTAATTTGGTTCTATGAGTAATTTGTTCCAAGATTTGATAATTGACAATTTTACCAGCTTTAGCACCATCAAGATCAACTACGTGCAAATAATTTAAACCATTTCCCTCAAAAAATTTAGCCACTTCCAATGGATTGGAGTTATACTCAATCTTTTGATTATAGTCACCTTGCGTTAATCTTACGCACTTTCCACCTATAATATCGATGGCAGGAATAATAATCATATATACATTTTAAGAAATGAATTAGGGAGCGATATTTAAGAAATTACTAAGAATTTTCTCTCCAACCCATCCAGATTTTTCGGGATGGAACTGCGTGGCGTAAAAATTATCTTTTTGGACCGCTGCACTAAAAGGAAAAATATAATCTGTTTGTGCTATTGTTTCCGGGCCTAATGCAGCATAGTAGCTATGGACGAAATAGGCGAAAGAATTTTCAGGAAGACCCTCAAAGAGTAAATTTTGGGTATTCAACAGGGTATTCCAACCGACATGGGGAACATTTTCCTTTTGTCGGGGAATAAATTTTTTCACTTCAAGGGGAATAATTCCTAAACAATCGGTGTTTTTTTCCTCTGAATGTTTACAAAGAAGTTGCATTCCTAAACAAATGCCTAATACAGGTTGCGTTAAGTTTTTAATGATCTCATCCAAACCTTTTTCCCTTAAATGATTCATGGTTGACCTTGCCTCACCCACTCCAGGAAAAATAACTTTATCGGAAGATTTTATAATCTCCGGATTGTCTGTAAGTATTCCTTTGAAACCGAGACGATGTAAAGCGGATAATACGGAGTGTATATTTCCTGCATTATATTGAATAACGGCAATTTGCTGGCTCATAAAATCAATTTAAAGCAACCCCTTTGTGGAGGGTAAAACATGATTTTCGGGATCTTTTTTCACTGCCATTTTTAAAGCTTTAGCGAAAGATTTGAAAAGAGCCTCTATTTTATGGTGTTCATTTTCCCCATTCACCAAAATATTAATATTGCAAGCTGCGGCATCAGAAAATGATTTGAAGAAATGATACACCATTTCCGTCGGAAAATCACCTACTTTTTCTCTTACAAAAGAGGCATTCCATACCAACCAGGGTCTTCCACTAAAATCTATGGCTACCTGAGCCAAAGCGTCATCCATAGGTAAAATAAAAAAACCATATCTTTCAATGCCTCTTTTATCCCCCAGTGCTTTTTTAAATGCGGCGCCTAAAGCAAGGGCGGTATCTTCGATAGTATGATGTTCATCAATGTGTAAATCGCCCGAAACGGTTACAGATAAATCAATACCACTATGCTTAGCCAATTGGTCCAACATGTGATTAAAGAAACCCAATCCGGTTTGATGATTATAATGACCCGAACCGTCGAGATTAAGGCTTACGAAAATATCCGTTTCCAGGGTCTTTCTTGATAAAGTAACTGGCGCTCTTTGTTGGCATAAAAAGGTTGCCATTTCATTCCAATCTTTCGATTTCAGGGCAATCACCTTTTTAATTTCTGCCATTTCCTTACTTATTTCCTGTGCCCCCAGTTCCACATTGCTTGTGATAAAAATACCTTTTGCGCCTAGATTATAAGCCAACTCCATATCGGTTAAGCGATCACCAATGACCCATGAATTTTTAAGATCATATTCATTGGACAAATACTTCTGCAGCATCCCAAGCCTGGGTTTCCGCGTAGGTGCATTTTCATGAGGGTAAGATTTGTCAATATAAACTTCATTAAAAACAACGGACTCCTTTCTAAAGGCATCTAAAATGAATTCATGAGCTGGCCAAAAAGTATCTTCTGGAAAAGAATCTGTACCTAATCCATCTTGATTGGTCACCATAACCAATTCAAAATCTGTTTCTTTACAAATACGCGCTAATGATGCAAACACAGCGGGTAAAAAGGAAACTTTTTCCTTACTATCTATTTGATAATCAGTAGGTTCATGTACTAATGTTCCGTCCCTATCTATAAATAAAACTCTTTTCATGATAAAGATTTTAAACTTTCCCATTCCCTCATGGACACTAAAAGCCTATTATTTTCCAGCGTTGTGCCGACGGTAATTCTTAATCCTCCTTTACAAAGCGGCATATTTGATCTGTTTCTAACAATGATACCTTTAGACACAAGAAATTGGTATAGTTCATCTGCGTCTTCTACCTGAATGAGTATGAAATTGGCATCGGAACTATTCACTTTGTGAATAAAGGTAAAGGACTTAAATTGGTCTGTTAGAAGTTGTCTTTCCTTTTTTAAAATGTCCACTGAGTCATTTTTTTCCTTTAAAAAGTCCAGTTGACGAAGGACAAAATCTATGGTTAAAATATTCAGATTATAAGGAGATTTAATCTTATTGAGCAAATCTATTATTTCCATAGATGCGAAAGCCATGCCCAACCGAATAGCAGCCAGACCCCATGCTTTGGAGAAGGTCTGGAGGATGACCAAATTTGGAAAATTGGACAGCTCCGGAAGGAAGCTGGTATTCTCTGCAAAGTCTGTGTAGGCTTCATCGAGTACTACAATACCCGGAAAATGTTGAATAACCTGAACAATATCCTCTTTATTTAAAAGGTTTCCCGTTGGATTATTGGGGCTACATAAGAAGAGAATTTTACTGTGTTCATTTGCCTGAGCGAGTATATCTTCTATGGGAAGTTGAAAATCAGCGCGAAGATTTATCTCTTTGACTTCCACACCGGCAATATCGGCGGCGACACGGTACATTCCGTAGGTAGGGGGAGTAATAATGATGTGATCTAAGCCTGGTTCACAGAAAAGACGAACGAGTAAATCAATGGGTTCATCACTTCCATTTCCAAGAAAAATAGAAGGAGTAGGAACATGCCAAAGAGCACTAATTTTATCTTTTAGGGTTAATTGAAGTGGATCAGGATAGCGATTATACCCCGAATCGAAAGGATTTTCATTCGCATCCAGAAAAACGGAGGCAGAACCTTTGAACTCTCCTCTTGCCGACGAATAAGGAGTCAGCTTAAGAATATTTGCGCGCACGAGGCGGTTAAAGTCTAATTTTTTCAATAACATTGACGCATAAGTTTCATGGATCCACTTGATCCATCTTTACCAATAAATTGAAGAAGAACAAACTTATCATTGAACGCTAAAGGTAGCGTGTATTCGCCCTCCTTGAGAAAAGAAAATTCGTTTAAAACCTGCCCCGTTGCGTTATACATTCGAATGGTTCCCGGAAAAGGTAAATTCAACGTTACCGATTCGCAGGCGGGATTAGGATATACGCTAAAAGAAAGCGTCGTGTTTTTTTCATTATTACTTGTGATAGAGGTAGGGCATGAAAATCCTTCTTTCCCAAAATAGTGTGTTTTTAAAAATTTAACCAACGCATTAGCGGTGGCTTCGGCAAAAAACTGAAGAGATATTTCCGTATCCCGCACCCCTTTAAAATTACATTCAATCTGTATTGCATCTATTTTTCCACTATCTACAGATCCATGCCTTTCTGTATTATAACCTCCGGAAAAATAATCCTCCCCACTTCTTGGTGCAATATCTGCTGGGCCAGGCACCGCGGTATAACGTTCAGTTTCAAAAAAGCCTCCCAAACTCTCCTGGCCATTCAACAATTCGGCATGACGATATTCATTTTTATTATGTAAGGCTAAATGCCTGATACTACTATTTTCGATAGCCACAGGGCCATTTAAAAAATTATTACCACTTCTCAAATTGGAAGCAGAGAGTAAATATCCCAATTCTAACCTTTGAATGGCATGTCCATGACCGTGAAGGTCTATCAATAAACCTCGTTGAAACTGATTAGCGACCATCATTTTGGCAGAATCAATAAACTTATGAAAGGCATACCAGGCGTCAGAAGCCTCGGGATTTCCTAAAGCTGCCTCAAAAAGATCTCTGTTTGCGTCAAGTTTAGTTCGTCTTAGGCGATTAATAATAAGGTGAGGAAAACAATTTCCCCCTGTAATTTTTTTAACCTCATCGGCAATCAATCTTCCCAGTTCCTGGGTATTTGCGTCCATAACGGTAACACATTCCGCACAATTCCTGTTAGGAATAGTTGACGGGACTAACAAACCTCCATGGGGAACTGTCAATATAAGAGGCATATTCCCGGTAAAATATTCTATATAGTCCTTATCGCTGTAATAGGTTTTCCCTGAAAGGAACGATTGGCCTTTGAGTGAAAAAGAAACGAGAAAAATCAAAAACAATAAGGCTATATTTTTCATATTCAAAGATTATCGAGTCTGATTGAAACCGCTTGTTTATGGGCTTCGAGCCGTTCAGCTTCCGCCATAGTCATGACGATTGGGCCCAATTTTTTCAACCCATTCTGGCTAACTTGTTGAAAAGTAATCTTTTTTATGAAAGAATCAACAGAAACTCCGCTAAAAGCGCGGGCAAAACCATTGGTTGGCAGCGTATGATTAGTACCTGAAGCGTAATCACCTGCAGCTTCCGGTGTGTAATCACCAAGAAATACGGAACCAGCATTTCTGATATCTTTCACAAAATCGATGGGATTCCTCAAAGCCATAATCAAATGTTCCGGAGCATAATCATTAATTAAATCCATAGCAATGGCAGTATTATTTACTGCGATAGCTACACTATTATGAAGCGCCTTTATAGCTATTTCCATTCTTGGCAAGAAGGCTAATTGCTTACCAATTTCTATATCCACCTTTTCAAAAAACATTTTATCCAGACAAATTAACACAACCTGACTATCTTCTCCATGTTCGGCCTGAGAGAGTAAATCGGCGGCAACAAAAGCAGGATTTGCCCCTTCATCGGCAAAAACCAGCACCTCACTTGGCCCGGCGGGCATGTCAATAGCGACACCAAACTTTGTAATAGACTGTTTTGCCTCTGTGACGTACCTATTACCTGGTCCGGCGATTTTATATACGGCTGGAATGGTTTCGGTACCGAAGGCCATAGCGGCGATAGCCTGAGCACCCCCCACTTTAAATATCCGGGTTATACCCGTAATATGAGCGGCAAATAAAATAGCCGGATGAATTTTTCCGTCCTTTTGCGGAGGAGAGCACAATATTATTTCACTACATCCGGCAATTTTAGCTGGAATACCCAGCATAAGCACACTTGAAAACAAAGGCGCCGTTCCACCTGGAATGTATAAACCTACTTTTTCAATAGGCACACTCTTTCGCCAACATAAAACACCTGGCATGGTTTCGACAGGTTCCTGATCTACTTTTTGCTTTTCGTGAAACGCAGTAATATTAGCCGCTGCACTTAGAATAGCTTTTTTCAGATTTTCTGGTAATGATAAAACCGCTTCCTTTATTTCCTCTTCAGTTACTTCAAACGAAGGGCTGGCAAATCCATCAAACCGGGTATTAAAATCTATAATAGCCTGATCCCCTTTTTCTTTAACGGCAAACAGAATATCAGCAACGAGTGCAGAAATATCAGCACCTCCTGGATTTGGCCTAGCAAGAATTTTTGCCCATTCCGCTTTCGGTGGATTATCATAAAAGTGCTTTATAAAAGAGGTCATAGAATCATTTTTTGAATTGGAATAACTAAAATCCCCTGAGCACCCGCATCTTTTAATCTGTCAATAATATCCCAAAACTGATCCTCTCCAATAACTGTATGAACGGAACTCCACTGTTGGTCGGCGAGCGGCATAACGGTTGGACTTTTCATACCTGGCAGCAGCTCAATAACTTCCTTAACTTTATCATTTGGAACATTCATCAAAAGATATTTATTATTCGCTGCCGTAAGCACGGCTTTCATTCTAAATATCAATTTATCAAGTAAAACCTTTTTTTCATAAGAAATAGCTTTATGTGATACCAGCCAAGCCTCTGATTTGAAAAGCACGTCCTTTTCCACCAGATTATTTTTAAAAAGCGTGGAACCACTGCTCACCAAATCGCAGATAGCATCGGCGAGACCAATATTAGGGGCAATTTCTACAGAGCCGGAAATTTCATGAATTTCCGCTTTTATTTTCAAGGTATCGAGATAGTTTGCCAGTGAATGGGGATAGGAAGTGGCAATTTTTTTACCTTCCAGCCATTGTACCCCCGTATAATTCACCCCTTTGGGTACGGCAATAGATAGACGGCATTTTGAAAAACCGAGGGGCATAATTTTATCCATCTCTCTATTTTTCTCCACCAAGGTATTTTCTCCAAGGATAGCAATATCTGCAATACCGTCCTGAACGTATTGCGGAATATCAGCATTTCTTAAAAAATAAAGCTCCATTGGAAAATGGGTGGCCGTAACACGCAAACGGTCTTCTCCATTATCAATTTTGATACCACAAGATTTCAACAAATCTAAAGAACCCTCAAGAAGTCTTCCCGATTTTTGTACCGCTAACTTAAGCATATCATTCATTTGATAAAAAATTGCAAAAAAAAAGAGGTTTAACCACGAGTGGGTAAACCTCTTTTAAACCATTTATACCGGTTTCAACCCACACTACAAAGTAGCACGTGATGATGATGTCCAATATGAAACGCTATGTTAATCATAAAAAAAAATTGTGGTACGGGGCGGAATTGAACCGCCGACACCAGGATTTTCAGTCCTGTGCTCTACCAACTGAGCTACCATACCTTCCTATTAAAACTCCTCTTTTGAGCGGGACAAAGATAGTATTATTTTTTAAAGAAGTGCTAATCTCTCAAAAAAAAAATACAATTATTTTGAAAAGCAGACTTGTCAAGGCCGAATCCACTTATCTTTACAAAAAAAAGATGCCGTCCAGGATACTCCTTATACCTTGTTTTATTGTCTTTCTTGTCGCGGGTTATTATTCATGGATAAACGACGGTTTATATAGTATATGGATGTTACCCCCTATCGTTTTGATAGCCATTATTTATGTACTTTCACCACAGATTGACTGGATTTACTATAAAAAATTCACTCCGGGTCTTGATAATATTCAAAAACAGATACTCATTACTGGTTGTCCATTTTACGTTGCACTGAGTGCTGAGAAAAAAGTAGTTTTTGAACAACGGTGTTTTCTTATGCTTCTGGCTATTGATTTTCAAGGTCAATCGGAAGAGCCTTTACCCGAAGATTTCAAGCTTATGGCCATCATTCCCGCCGTCATGTTAACCTTTGAAGAAGAAAATTTTCTATTTAGCGGCTATGAAAAAATAGTGATTTATCCTACCGCCTTTCCCTCCCCACAGTATCCTAATAACTTTCACCATTCAGAATCATTTTTTGAAGACGGCGTATTACTTTTTTCTGCGCAGGCCATATTTCAGGGATACATGGACCCAATAAATCATTATCCGGTTACCGCTCATGAATGGTCTAAAATTTACATGGCGCAAAATACGGACAGGAATTGGCCGGAAGGGGAAGCATCGTGGTGGGAAACCTTATCCGAAATAAGTGGCTGGAACAAAACCTGTATTTTTGAATGTATTGGAAGGCCTGATATTGAAATTTTACCCGCCGTTATTGTTCATCTTATTTATTTTCCAAAACCAACGATGGAGAAATTTCCAGATATCTTTTCTTTATTACATTCAAAAGATCTATGATTTTTTAAGTTTACCTTTTACAAATAGCCATGATACTTCTTACGACTTCCTTACTTTGGATTGTTTTTATCATTATACTGTTGGATTCCCTCGGGGCAAATAGCGTTAGAAAAAAAGCCATTTCTTTGGCAAAAGCTTTATATGTTGATGGTCCCTGCCTTAGAATAAGGGTTAAAGGGCATTTAATTTCCCAAAAAGGAAGAAAAACACCTTTAGAAGGTAAGATTTATATAAATCCTGACACTAAGAAATATATTTTTTATGCCGACCTGACCTATCAGTTGATCTATGCAGAAAAATGGTTGTTTACCCACAATACCAGAGCTCTTTACCGATTTTCAACTTTTCGACAAGTCGTTCCAGGGCCATTTTCTGCGGATTTTTTCCCTTATTTATTCTCTAAAAAGGAAAATAATAACTCGATAGCCTACCAAAATGAAAAGGAAGAAGGAAGTGTTCTTGCCTGGCGAGAACTAGAAAATGAGACCATTCCAAGATGGGTAAGCCATTCATTTTCTTCCTTGGGCATTGTAAACATAGAAATAACCCTCTTTTCTGAAGAGTCATCGTTTTTATGGTGGTGATGCTTATCTTTTTGAGGTAAATATTGGTATTCAACCAATATTGGGCACTATTTTTCTACCATGGTAGGCCGTCGCGTTTAAAAACTCGTGTAAGGCTGGCAAATTATCAAAGCGAACGCCCCCGGCCACCAAAATGGTCACATTATTATCTTTTCCAAAGGCAACCATTTCCTTTAAAACCAATCTATTGTCCCATGCTGAGCCAGGTCCGCCTGAGGTCAGAACAGTTGAAACTATCTTTTCCCGGGCAAGAGACATCAATGATTTTAAGGGATTTGGAGTAAAGTCAATGGCCTTATGAAAAGTAAGAGGAAGGCCTGCGGCAGCTTTTGACATCTTATCAAGAGCTTGAAAATCAATTTCATTATTCTTCAAAAGGCTACCGAAAACAATACCTTTGACGCCGACATCTTTAAAAAATGAAGCGGAAACTTTCATGTCGTTTATATCCTCTGAAGAATAAACGAAATCACCTTTCCTGGATCTCACCATAGCCATAATGGGAATAGAGATCCGGGAAAGGGTTTCGTTAAGCAAATCATCGGAAGGCGACAAGCCATCCCATTCGAGATGGGAGCAGAGTTCAATTCTATCTGCCCCATTTTGTTCAGCTAAAACGGCCTGAGCAGCTGTTTCAACACAAGCTTCGAGTATCAAATTTCTTTATTTTCTAGGCATAAGTTCATCACGCATAGCTGTATGCAATACTATAGAAGCAATAACCGTAGCTGCCTGTTTAAGGTCATCAGCGATTAAATGATCCCAATTATCCATATTTGAGTGATGTGTTCTGGTGGAATAGGCGATAGGTTCCTGAATAAACTGAAATCCAGGGATACCAACACCGTCAAAAGATTGGTGGTCTGTACCGCCGGTGTTACTATAAGTAACGGTTGCTGCACCCAGATCTTTAAAAGGTTGAAGCAAGCTATTAAAAATAGGAGCTATTTTGTCATTACCTTGTGTGTAGATACCTCTTATTTTACCTGTTCCATTATCAAGATTATAATAGGCAGAAATCTTAGCTCTTTTAGCGTCTCCCTCTGGCGTTTCACCAAAATGATTTTTCACATAAGCTCTGGAACCTAAAAGACCTTGTTCTTCCCCTGTCCAAAGAGCCAGGCGAATAGTTCGTCTTGGTTTAATACCTGTTGCCTTGGTAACTTCATGAATAATGCGAAGTGCCTCCATCATAACAGCAGAACCAGCAGCATTATCTGTTGCTCCGGTTCCATTATGCCATGAATCGATGTGTGCACCTAACATGACCACCTCGTCTGCTTTATCTGTACCAGGAATTTCTGCTATCAGATTATGTTCCATTCCATCGGGATTGGTATAAGTACCCAATAAATTCAAACTAAGGGAAACGGGCATATTTCTATTGACCGTGCGTAAAATTCTATTGTAGTGTTCAACCGACAAGGTAGCCTGAGGGATAACAGGATTATCAACATCTTGAGCTCTACCTGTTGTTACACGCGCGCCGGTGGCAAAAACTACGCCTAAATCACCTTTAAATCCGCGATCGAGCACAGCGGCGGGTTTCTCATCGGAAATAAATTTCCACAATTGAGTATTGAAACTAAATCCACCCATTCCTCTATAATCTCTTTCCGGTCTTCCTCCGGGAAGGGGAGCCTGAGCCATTTGTAGCAAAGCGGCATCAGAATGTCTTTCTGCAGGCGCATCGAACCATTCTTTTAAATCTCTAATGGTATCTAACAAAATGAATTTACCTTTTAATTTACCCTTGTAGGCTGGTAAATCTGTTGAATCATTCGCATTTAAATAAATGACCTCACCTGTTATTTCTCCTTTTGTAGAACCAGACCATGCTTTAGGCACAGCAATAATGGGAAAATAGGTTGGCGTTAGCGCATGCATAGAAAAATGACTCAGTTGCCATCCTCTGCCAAAAGGCCCCCATTCCTCTAAATGCACATTGGACATCCCCCATTTTTCAAGGGTAGATTTAGCCCACTGCGTTGCATTATCAAGTTTTGGAGATCCTGTTAAACGTGGTCCGTGGACATCGGTTAGCCAGGCCGCGACCTCCATAACCTGACTATTCTCCAGACCTTCTTTGCGAATTGCTTCGACAAGTTGAGCATTTATAGGTTCACGCTGGGCGGAAAGTTTATTCCCAACCAGAAGCAGGAAAAAACAGGCAGAAAGTATCTGCAGGGTCATTTTTTTCATAATAGTAAATTAATGCTGACAAAATTATTGCACAGGAAACAAAGGTATTCCTGCATCATTGAAAATCTCTATTTCTACTTGTTTTACCCTTGCCTGAGCGTTGATAACTCTGTCAAGCGCCTGAATTTCTTGCAGAATAGACTCTCTCACTTCAAAATTAGTTGTTTTCCCCAATCTATATAGTTCCCGTGCCAAAGCCGATTGTTGACGGGAAGCATCTAAATTTTCCTCTTCCATATTGATAAGATTAGAAAGAGCGCTGTAATCAGAAACTTTTGTTTTAATTCTTCCTTCTAGAATAGTCAGCAAATCGGTTTCTCTCAACGCTGCATTTTCCATTTGCACTATGGCAATTTCCTGATCATTTTTCCTGTTCTGTCCGTCAAAAATAGTATATCTTAGCGTTAGACCAACAAAAGGGCCATTTGAACGGTTGGAAAGTAAAAATCCTACTTCAGAACGCGAAAAAGCTACATTGTAAGCAGCTTGAAGCGTTACGACGGGCCAAAAGCTACTTTTTACTGTCTCAAGTCTTAATGCAGCTTGTTCCTTTTGCAATTTTGTTAGCAGTAAATCTGGATGATTTTGGCGAGTCCGCAATAGGAGCTCATCTAAAGAAGGCATAGTCGCATTTTGAAAACGAGTATCCAGCGTAAAAGGAGTATTAGGATCAAGATTCAACAAAATATTAAAATTCATTCTTGATCTTGAGATATCATTTTCCAATAAAACAAGGCGTGCGGAATCACTATTTAACCTCGTTTGCGATTGTAAAACCTCCAAACCATTTGCCGTACCAATTTTTTTCTTATTTTTCACTAAATCGAGAATATCCCGATCGAGGGTAACGGCGTATCTCAGATTTTCTGTGGATCTCTCCAGTTCAACTAAACGATAGTAAGCGGCGAGAATCCCTGCTGCGAAGGTTTGCATCTGAGCGGTAGTCTCAGCCCTGCTCATTTTTTCCATAAGCGCCAGCCTGTCTCTTTCCACGAACATGTTAAAACCATCGAAAGCAGTCCAGTTCATCTCCAGACCCATTCTGGTCGTTAGATTTCCCGCGCCTATACCAGAACGGGTTTCACCATTAAAGAACTTTTGCTCCGTGTTATTACTTGCATAGTTTGCCAGACTATTTACACCCAGTGTGGGTAATAATCCAGCGCGCCCAGGAGTATTATTTAACTGGGCAATTCGTTCATTATTTCTAAGAATCTGAATACCAAAATTCTTTTCCAAGCCTATTTTAACGGCCGATTCAGGTGAGAGAATCGGTGCCTCCTGTGCAAAAACAGGGGTAATAAATAGGCAAAATATAGCCATTCGGAAACAGTAGATCATGCCGTTAA
>JAIYCH010000016.1 GCA_027488135.1 Saprospiraceae bacterium
AACCTCACCCCAAATATAGGTTCTTGAATTATGCCTTGCCTCATCGGTAGGCCCGGCGGGTCCCTGCTTAACTTTTTTGCGGGCAAATTCCTTAATGAAATTAAGTTTTAACAACCAGCTAAAAGCATTCATCCAACCTAGCTTACTGTATCTTTTTCTTGAAACAGTCGTATATGTTTCAATATTAGGAATACCTGTAGTATAATAAGCGGTAGAGACATCCCCCCAGGGAATGGTCATAAAAAAAAGATTTTTCCCATTATGTTGAAGCTCCATAGATTTAAAACCGAGGGGAACAGACACAATTTTGCCATTTTCTCTCACTTTACTTCCCTCACCCATTCCTTCAACCATGGTAAGGGTTGTTCCTTTTGACATACCTCCACCCAAACCGGCAAATGCCAGTTTTAAGGAAGTAGCCGATGGTAGTTGATGTTTTAAAAACGAGGCAAGGCAATCAGTTGGCACTACATCAAAACCCACGCCGGGCATCAATAGAATATTCCTTTCAATGGCTCTTTGATTTAAGCTGGCGCCAAGTTCAAAAACATTAATCTCCCCCGTAATATCCAGATAATGTGTATTTGTTTTCAAACAAGCCTCCATCATCTGAAGGGCCGTAAATCTGAAAGGGCCTGCACAATGGATAACAACATTTACATTTTGTAGTGCTTTCTCTGTTTCTGCGGCATTATTAAGGTCAAAAATTACATAATCCAAACCCTTTTTGTCAGCCATTTCCTTTATAGCTTCTTTTGATCGCCCGCCAAGAATAGGTTTTAGCCCAAATGTATGAGCATCTTCAACCATAATCCTACCTGTATAGCCATTTGCCCCGTATATTAGTAGTCCCATAATCTAACGATTTATATTTTTTTCAATAAATTTTCAAGAAGTTTGAAATAGGTATCCGGAAATATTCTTACCAGCCAATCTACGGCTTTAGCATCTTTACCAATAAGAATTCTTGATTTATTTCTTTCAACACCATTTATAATAATTTGCGCGGCTTGTTTAGCTGGCATGGTAAGCGATTTTTTTTCTATTTTGTTTAATAAATGCCAGGTTTGTTGTTCATCTAAATGATCCGATAACTTAGATTTACGGATAATATTGGTTTTTATGCCTCCTGGATGAACCGAACTAACCCCAATACCAGCGTTCAATAGTTCTACTTTCAACGCATCGGTAAAACCCTTTACGGCAAATTTCGAGGTACAATATGCAGAAGAACGAGGGGTAGCGGCATACCCTAACATACTTGAAATATTGACAATATGCCCATCTTTTCTATGATACATGTGGGGTAAAAAGGCATGGGTCATTTTTATCACGCCCCAAAGATTAATATTTATCAGCCATTCAAAATCGTCGAGAGGTGTTTCCATAAAATAGCCGGAAGCTAAATTTACCCCGGCATTATTAAATAAAATGAGGGGAGAATCAGGAAATTCCCGAAGTACATTTTCCTTAAAAGCATGGATTGAATCCATTTTACTGACATCTAAATCATACGCATAAATATTTGAGCCAGCCAATTGGACCGTTTCCTGCAATTCTTCTGGGACAATATCACCGATGACCACTTTCGCCCCTTTACCTACTAATTCAATGGCCAGTGCGCGCCCAATTCCTGAGCCACCTCCTGTAATAACACATACACTATTTTTTATTGCTGTCATTTTAATATTTTTAAACAAGATAGCTAATTTTCAATCTATTTTATCTGTCAAAGAGGCCGAATAAAAAGGAAGAAAGGTGGTGACTAATTTTTTAGTAATGCCATTTTAGATTTCATAAAGGCAACCTTACTTTCCATATTTTTCGCCAAATTAACCTTTTGACCAATATCCTTTTTCAAATTAAACAACTGATCTTCAGGCGCATTACCATTTTCTATTTGTACCGTTTCAACGATTGGGCTACCCTTATAAGACGGGATATAGACATAATGGTCATATTTGTAAGCTAACCTTCCCGTTGCCTCAATCATGAGTTCCCTTCGCCCCTTTTTACTTTTTCCCAACAAAGCATTCAGGTGATTTTCTCCATCTCCTGCTGGCGATGGAAGACCGAGCAAGTTAGCCAATGAGGCTGTAAAGTCGAGTTGACAAACCATAGCATTTGAAACGGCTGGTTTTATCACTCCCTTCCAATAGGTAATGAAAGGCACACGGGTTCCGGCTTCATAGAGACTATATTTTCCGCCTCTAAAATCGGCAAATGGGTTATGGTTTCCCACTTTTTCCACCGCGTCGTCAAAGTATCCGTCATTTAAAACAGGCCCGTTATCACTAGTAAAAACAATAAGGGTATTTTCCAGCATCTTTAGTTCCTTCAATTTCTTTAATAATTCACCCACGCACCAGTCAGCTTCGAGAATCGCATCGCCCCGTGGTCCCATTCCAGAGGTGCCAACAAACCGAGGATGAGGAACGCGCGGAACATGGGGCTGGTGAAGCGCAAAATATAAGAAAAACGGTTTGTCCTTTGAAGATTGAATAAAATCGAGACCTTTTTGAAGAAAAACATCGTTCATATCCTCATCTGTCCATAAAGCATTTTTACCCCCTTTCATGAATCCAATTCTTGGAATACCATTATGAACACTTTGATTATGACCATGATGCCACTTCATTTTGGTCATTAACTGTGGGTGGGTAATAGCCGTTGGCTCATTGTCAAAATTTTGTTGATAACTAACAAATAATGGGTCTTTTTCTTCTAAGCCCACTACCTTATTATTTTCAATATATACCGTTGGCACTCTGTCGGTGGTGGCGGCCATGATAAATGAATAATCAAAACCTACATCGGAAGGAGCAAACGATATCTTTTTATTCCAGTCAATCATACCATTACCCAGACCTAAATGCCATTTCCCAACGACTGCCGTGGTATAATTTGCCTTTTTTAAAATCTTAGGTAAGGTAGTCAGTGAGGTATCAATGATCAGGGGAGCGTCACCAGGCAATATTTTAGCCTGGCTATTTTTCCAAGGATATAGTCCTGTAAGCAAGGCATATCTACTCGGGGTACAGGTAGCCGAAGTAGCATAACCTTTATTAAAACGAACACCATTATTGGCTAAAAAATCAATATTTGGCGTATTGAGCAAACCTTTTTTATAGGCACTTACATCTCCAATACCCAAATCGTCCAGATTGATGATAATGATATTAGGCTTTTTTACTTGCCCGTTTATGGAACCCAACAGAGATAAGAAGGCAACCAGTGCAAGAAGAATATTATGCATAAAAAATATGATTTCCCGAAAGGGATATTATTCACTTTTATAAGCCTCAAAATGCTTGGCAATATTTGAGGTTTCGTGGTTTCCCGCATGAATGATAACACGATAACGGAGCGTTAATTTATCTCCTTTACTGTAAACCGAACCCAGTTTTTCGTCTTTAGGCCAATACATTGGGGTAGGTGAAAAAAAGCCATAGTCGCGGGTAAACCATGGAGCTGGGTAGCCCGGATTTGAAGGGTTTTGCAAAATGGCCATGCCCTCCATTTTATCTCCTCTTTTTCCCGAGCAATCTATCCAGGGCGAAGGGAGGCCGAAAGTACCCTTTTCCGTTTGTGCTCCTTCTGCATTTACCATGATGCCACCATTTATTACGGCTAAATCAGGATCCATTCTTCCGCTAAAAAGAGAATGATTTGTTTTATCTATGACCACATTTTCCAACATTTCCATGGTAATGTCAAAATCAATCTGATAAAGTTCACTGGATGGGGCAGAAATAGTGATTTTCCTAAAATCTTTAATAGGCGCATTGGCTCCCGGCCTTCTCCAGATACATTCATTTTCAATGACCACTTTATTGTCTCCTGAGGGAACAAGATCGGCACGCAAGGAGATAATTTGCCCTCTTTCCAACCCTTCCTGCCAAAAATTACCACCATTGACCTTATCGCAACCAAAGAAAAGGGAGCTGTGATGAGGGTAATTGGCATTTCTCATAGAAGTTACACCAGACGTGGATGGACCATTTACAGGAAAGAAAAACGGATATTTTTCTTCCTCTGAAAACAAATAGGACGTAAATAAATTTTTATTAATGAGGATGTCTATTTTTTCGTTGTGTTTAACTGCTGAAACTTTCAATTGACCATATACTGGTAGAAAAAGAGCCAATAGGCAAACAAATGAAAAAGAACTTTTATATTTCACAATAAGGTAGATTAGGTTTTTAATTGGTTTCTAAAGTAACTTTCTCTGCTGTATTTTGCGCTTTAAGGGCAAGTTCCGTTGCCAGAAAACAGTGATGCTGAGACATTGCCGTTTCTGTTCTATTCAGAACATCGTCCACCAATTGTCTTCCATAAGGTAAATCTTGGTCTTTACAGTCAAAATATCTTGTTTCCTTATTATCAGTGAGAAAAAGATGATTCCCCCCGGAGCGACCCGCAGGATCTATATTTTTCCTGATTTCAATGAATCCATCGGTTCCGAGGATAGTTAACCTGCCATCTCCCCATGATTTCAGACCATCAGGAGTAAACCAATCGACTCTTATATAACCCATACCTTTATTACCTCTCACCATCACATCTCCGAAATCTTCAAATTGAGGATATTGTGGGAAATTAGTATTCCCTACTTGTGCAGCGATAATATCTGCTTTAGTTGAGCCTGTAAAAAAGAGAAATTGATCAAATTGGTGGGAGGCAATATCACAAATTATGCCCCCGAAATATTGTTTGTCAAAAAACCAGGGAGGTCTTGACTTTACGTTCATTCTATGAGGTCCAAGACCAATGGTTTGAATTACCTTACCGATGGCACCAGCCTGAATGAGCTCACCGGCTTTAACCGTTGCCCTGTTTTCAAACCGTTCGCTATACATAATAGAATAAATTCTACCTGTATCTTTCTGTACTTTTTTTACCTGAGCTAATTGCGAAAGCGTGGTGATTCCAGGCTTATCGGCCATATAATCTTTTCCACTTTTCATCACACGGATGCCTAAGGGAGCTCTTTCAACGGGAGTAATAGAACTTAAAACTAATTGAATGGAGGGATCATCTAAAATAGCCGCTTCACTTGTTGCTACTTTAGCCTGGGGATACCTTTTGGAAAATTCGGCCAATAAATCTGCTTCTTTAACGAAACAGGCAACCAATTCACCTCCACCCCGGATCACTGCATCGGTTTGACTGTAAATATGACCATGGTTCACGCCAATGACCGCAAATTTAATTCTGGGAGCCAGATAAGGATTAACCGATAAAGGTTGAACCACTTCCGTTTTGACGGAACCAAAAGAGAAAGAAGGAAGCGCTGGGAGGACTAAGAGACCAGCCGCAGAGGCGACGGATTCCTTTAAGAAATCACGTCGCCTATTTGGTTGTTTTTCCATAAAAAATATTAAGAAATTTTTACGTTGGTCGTGCCGTAAGGTTTGCGCTGTGAACGACTGAGCATTGCATTAGCCTCATCATCTTTTACAAATCTTTCTGATTTTGGATCCCAATTCAACTTTCTGGGTAACTTCATCGCAATATGGCTTACTAAACAAACGGAACAAGTCCTGTGACCAATTTCCACAGGAGAAATAGGTTCTTTTCTGCTTTGAATACAATCTAACCAATTACCGTGGTGTTCATCACTTTTATACAGATGAATTTCATTTGCACCTATAACGGAAGTCAGGATTTTAGGATCGCTGGCATCGAGCGCTTTACTACTATTTGCAGCCGTTACTGGATCACTCGACGAAGCCACATAATTTCCTCTGGAAACAAAAATCCAGCCTTCAGTACCTTCATATCTGATACCATTTGGAAAACCGCCACTGGTAAACATAGTAATACCATTAGCGTATTCTGCTTTCACCATAAAATCGCCATGAACATTCCAGAGACCAGCTTTAGGAAACTCTGCTACTGATTGAACGGTAACAGGACCTGTATATTCTGTGTCCATACCCCATGCAGCGGAATCAAAATGATGTTGACCCCAACCGGTAATCATACCAGCTCCATATTGTTCTAATCGAAGCCAACCAGGACGACCGTAGCCCTTTTGGGGATGTACCCCAATTTCTGTGTAAGGCACTTCTGGGGTAGAACCAAGCCACATATCATAATTTAGCCCTGCAGGAACGGGCATTGCCGGAGCGGGAGGACCTGAAGGGTCACCAGGCAAGCCTATTTTAACGGTGTGAAGCTTTCCAATTCTCCCATTTCTAACCAATTCGGCAGCAATTCTAAATTGTGGCGAAGATCTTTGTTGAGTTCCTACTTGCAGGATAATCCCCTTCTTCTTTACTATATCACTCAATAAACGACCTTCAGCGATAGTTAACGAAGTAGGTTTTTGCAAATAAACATCCTTTCCTGCCAATGCAGCTTCAAGGGCAGGTTGAGAATGCCAATGGTCAGGAGTACTGATGATTACCGCATCAATATCCTTGTTATTCAACATATCATGATAATCATCATACATTTTAACATCGACATAATTTGCATTTCCTGTTTTTTTGGTATAATAGGCTTCCACCAATTTTTTACCATCGATGAGGCGATTTTTATCTAAATCACAAACCGCCACTAAACGGGCAATTTCGTGTTGCATCGTACCAGGTAAATCATGATCGCGGGCAATACGACCGCAACCAATCTGTCCCACATTGATTTTATTGCTTGGTGCATTTTTTCCAAAAACACTGGAAGGAACAATAGTAGGTACCGCGATGGCACCTACTACACCCACAATAGATTTTCCTATAAAATCTCTTCTTTTCATTTAAAATTGGTTTTGCAATTTTTCGAATGCTTACAAGTTAAGAAAATTTTATTCTGGAATTTTATCTAATGCGGGTTTATTTTTTTCACTTCCTGCATAACCAATATTCTGATTCAGCTGATTAAGGCTATTCGCTAAGATAGCATTTCTCGGAATGGGCCAAAGGACGTGGTAAGGACTAATAGTATAAGCATCTCCACGAACATTTTTTATATTGTTTTTATAAAAAACATTTTTATCCATAATTCGGTCATAAAAGAAGTTAGCAGCAGAGAAATTAGCTGTAGTATAGGTTTTTCCATTATAAGACTTTCCAGATTTAGCCATTTGATAAGCAATTCTGGTTAATTCCGTCTTTCTGTGTTCCTCGAAATACAACTCTCTTGCTCTTTCATCTAAGATAACACCTATATCTGCACCTCCAGCATACGGAGAACATCCTGCTCTGGTTCTCACCACATTTACATCGGCTGTTGCGGCTGCAATATTACCTTTAAAGAAGTGCGCTTCCGCTCTTAAGAGATAGGTTTCTGCCAAACGGAAAATATACCAGTCCGAATTTCCTCCTTGAAATGGGATACGTATGGCGTCTTCAATATAAAGTTTATAATGAGGCCAACTAAACCAGTTCCTTATGGTATCTCCGCCTGAAATCAACAATTTACCAGTAGCATCTCTTAGTTGAAGGGGTTTACCATAGAAAGGAGAGGTCGTTTTAATGGATGGATTATTATAAACCAGATTTTCCATATTCATCCAATTACCAGATTTAACATCATGGCGCAGATCTTTTTCATCATCCCAGATGGTTAACGTGCTATAAGTAGTACCTCTGCAACGACCAATACCACGGCCATATCTTGTTCCTAAATCTATTTCAACTACATTGGGATTCATGCCTTGTTTACCATCTGGCGTCAAAATATTTGGACTTGTATAAAACGGTGTCGCCTGACGCATAGAAGTTGTACCTGTAGTAGTCGCACTGGTCAAACCAAATCGATCAACTGCTGAAAATAATACCTCTGTGTTGGCAGGCAAAAATTTATTTAAGGGTCTGTGTAAATCCCAAATTACATTTTTTGTAGCATCTCCAGCATTAGCGCCAAAACGCGCAGTCATCAATTTAAAAGTTCCAGAATTAATTACCTGGTCAGCAGAAGCAATAGCATCGTCATATAAACCAAGAGCCAGATTTACTTTCGTCAATAGATGCCCGATGGCCCCTTTATTTACATCTCCTTTATTGCCAGCAAAGGGAACAATTTTAAATGCAAAGTCAAGATCTGCTTTGATTTTTTGAAGAATTACTTCTCTTTTTACCGTTTGAAAGTCCAGTTTTGGCTCTGAAAGTTCCTTAAATGAAGTAGGAATATCTCCAAATTGATGAACCAGGCGATAGTAATGATAAGCCCGGTAGAAATAAGCTTTACCCAAGATAAGATCTTTTGTTGCATCTTTTATCCCAGTTGCTGCGGGCAATCTATCTATAATTGTATTTGCGAGGCGAATACCTAACCATCCTCTTTCCCAATACCAGCCAATCCTGTTAAAATCAGGACTATTAAGATTCGCATCAGGCGTAATTAGGACATTTAAATTCACTGCAGGGCCAAACTTATCTGTGGTACCCTCAACAGCTACTTCAGAAAAAATACTTTCTGTAATAATAGGTGAACCATCCCCATAATATTCATCCCGAATATTACTGGCACACGAAGCTAAAGCTGAGTTGAAACCTGCTTCTGTGGTGAATGTATTTTCAGGAGTGAAGAAGGAAAGAGGCTGAGGTTCCAACCAACTTTCCTTGCAACTGGTATTGGCAAGGAGGACGAGTGTTCCAATGACCAATAGTTTATGAATTACTATATTTTTTTTCATAAAAATTCTTCGTTTAAACTTTAGAAATGTCTTCATTTTTAAAAAGTTACATTCAAGCCCAATGTTGTGGTAGATGGGGTAAGTCCTTTATTTTCAGGATCAAAATACTCCCAATTAGTAAATACCGCGGCATTTTGCTGGTTAACATAAACTTTCACTGCTGAAAACTTAAGTTTACGTAACATGGATTCTGGTAAACTGTAAGCCAGACTTAAGTTGTTTAAACGGACAAAGGAAGATTTACGCCATACAGTATAAGACACGGAACCACCTGCTGCAGACATCATTTTTGCATAATCATTGATTGGATTGGTTGGTGTCCAATAAGGTCTTTTGTAAAATTGAGAACGATCATAAAATAAATCGACGTTCTTAGCCTCATTATATGCCGTATTTTGCCCTAACCTGGCATAAAGCGCAAAAGAAAAATCTATATTTTTATAAATTTTAAACTCATTTCTTAGATTAAAAGAAAGTTTAGGATTCTGATGACCGAGGAATTGTTTATCCTCCAGGGTGTATTTCCCATCTCCATTAAAATCTTCCAATTTAAAATCCCCTGGTGTAAATCCATAAGATTTTGCTAAATCTCTTTCTTCTAATTGCCAAACACCTAAAACTTTAAAGTCCCAGATTTGGTTAATAGGCTTTCCGATGAACCAGCCATTGGCCTGATCATCCTGATCAACCAAGGTTGTATTTCCATTGGCATCAGTTACAGGGACAGGACCATATAATTTTAAAATTTTATTTTCATTCGTCCAGGCAGAAAGACTTGTACGCCAGGAAAAATTATTCGTTTTTACATTTTCTGTGTTCAAGGTCAGCTCTACCCCGTTGTTGGCTACCTGTCCTAAATTGGCAATAACACTTGAGAAGCCGGTAATATTGGGTAACGACCTATTCATTAATAAATCGGTCGTTTTTCTCTCATAGTAATCTAATGAACCTGTTATCATGCTTCCTTTGATACCAAAATCAAAGCCAATATTGATTGAACTATTTCTTTCCCAGCGCAAGTTTGGATTACTCATATTTGCCGTACGAACGGCGCCTACATTGAACGTTGTTCCTGTTGGCGTAGTATAGGAATAAACACTTGATGTCAAACTGGAAAGCGCAGCATAACGGCCAATTTCCCTGTTTCCATTTTCCCCGTAGGATAATCTTAATTTTCCATAATCAAGGAATTCCCTAAATCCTTTCATAAATTTTTCTTCCGTAACGACCCATCCTAAGGCTACTGAAGGAAAAGAAGCTCTTGGATTTCCCTGTCCGAAAGCAGAGAAACCATCTCTTCTTAAAGTTGCCGTAAAAAAATATTTGGAAGCATAATTATAATTTAATCTTCCCATCAATGCATCTCCTGTTTGGTATTGATCGTTGCTTGTTATGCTTGGAAATAAAGTTGCTGCTGCTAAATTATGGTAACTCAGATTATCCCCTGGTGAAAAATTTTCAGCATTTACAATGGTATTCCAGATTTGATATTTCTCCGCATTTGCCAAAAAAGTAACATCAAAATTGTGTTTCCCAATGACCTTATTCCATTTTAACAAATTATCTAATTGCCATTGAAATGTTTTTTCATTTTCTCGATAGCTAATACCATTCCTACTGGTTAAACCAGGTCTGATAGAAGAGGTATGATTAAAGTAATTATAAAATTCAAAGCGGGGCGTATAATTAATCTGGTAGGAAAATCCTAAACCCAAATCTCCCTTTACAAATATGGAACTAAACATATTGGTAAATTTTCGCAGTCTATCCGTAAATGCTTGATCTATATATGGATTTGAATTATTACCCACATCATCATTGGTACTTTGACGATAAGTGACCCCATCCTCGGCAAATACTTGTCCAAATGGAGTGGTTCTGATCATGTTTCCTAAATCAATGGGAACCGTACTTTCATCGCGGTCAGCAAATTGAAGATTCATACCAAAAGACAAATAACTTGCTACCTTAGTTTCCAGATTCATTCTTGCTCTAAAGGTGCTGAAATAATCTCCCTTGGTTAAGCCCTGATTATTTAAATATCCAATGGACATGTAATATTTAGTGTTATCCGTACTACCAGAAATACTGGCGGTATGGTCTTGTTGTAAGGAGTTAAAATTATAAAGCTCTTTTTCCCAATCAGTTGATTTACCAGCTTTGTAATTTGCAATTTCTATCGGAAATAATCGAAGTCTGTTTAACCAAATATCCGTCGGATCCCCAGAACCACCACCTAAAGCTATCCATTGTTGTAAGCTGATATTAGATGGTAATTTTGTTGGATTCGTAAATTGGAATTCCCTGGCTGGGTCATGACCTACCATACTCCATAAAACATCGCTCCTCCAGTCAATAAATTCGTCAGGGGTCAATAGAGGTAAATTTTTACCAATATTATTTTTACCAAAATTTACATTGAAGTTAATCTGTGGCTTTCCAGCTTTACCTTTTTTTGTAGTCAAAATAATGACACCATTGGCTGATCTGGCACCGAAGACAGCAGCTGAACTGGCGTCCTTTAAAATATCTACCGAGGCAATATCATTTGGATTAATATCGCTTAACTGACCCGGGTAAATGACACCATCTACTACAATTAATGGTGAATTAGATGCATTTAAGGAAGCACGACCTCTCACTAAAAAATCACCCCCTCCTTTTGCTGAGCTATTTAAACTTACATCCAGACCAGCTGCATTTCCCCTTAACATATCCTGAACAGTCCGGGGGTTTTCATTTTCTAATTGTGTTGTTTTAATAGATGCAACGGCACCCGTCAAATCACTTTTTTTAACCTCTCCGTAACCAATAACGACTACTTCGCTAAGTAATTCTGAATCTTCCTCCAAAATTACTTTTACAAAATTTCTGCCGCCAATCTCAATTTGTTGGATTTTGTACCCAATGTAAGAGATAACTAATGTTCCGTTTAAATCTGGTACTGATAAAGTGAATTTTCCATTTTCATCTGTAGCCGCACCAATATCGGTGCCTTTAAGTTGTACGGTTGCACCAATGACAGGTTCCCCTGATCCATCGGTAACTTCACCTGAAAGTGTAACTGCAATGGAAGCTTCCATTGCGAAAATGGTGGTAGAAAATGAAAACATGCTAAGCATAATGACTAGCATAACATGTTTTACATTTTCATTAATCCACCTGGTTTTAATCTGTTGATTTTTTACCATAGTTGATTTTGTTTTATAAACTTTACAGATTAAAGTTAATAACTTAACCGAACAATTTTAACAAATTTCCAACTTTTGATAAATGTTTTTTATGTTTAACGAAATTTAGATAATGTTAGCAATTGATAAACTTGTACATCCGATACTAATAAAAAAGTGATAAACCCTATACTCTGGTTAACTTTATTGGTGTCGTATGATTCGCATTCCACTGGCAAACATATAGGTTTAAATCATTGTCCACACATACATCATGACCATGATTGAATACACGATTTGTTAATGCCTTTGACGCTTTCAATACGCCATTTTGATAAACAGGTTCTGTTCCACCCGGATTAGAAACCACTTTATTGTCTGCGGACAATATGGTAACAAATCCTGAATTATTTAATCGGTTTCCTTCATCATCTTTAGACCAGCAAACACCCGCATAAATATTTTCGCCCTGCATAACGGGTCTGCAGACATATAAGCCAGGTAAATCGATACGCTTAATGAATTTGCCATCCAAAGTGAACACCTTAAAACAATTCTCCTCCCGGGAGGTACATATTAAGGTTGGATTCGCTGGGTTTCTATTGTCCACCGCAACCCCATGGGCATTTATTAAATTGTGCTCCGCGTTGGCATTATTCCTACCTCCGAAATGTCTTATGTACTGACCCTTTTGGTTATATTGAATGATATAATCAGAACCATAGCCATCGGCAACATATAGATCACCGTTGGGTGCAACAGCCGTTTCCGTTGGTTGAAACTTCTCATTATCCTTATATATTCCAATGGTTCCTGGATGACCAATCGTATAAATAATTCTACCCGTCAAATCTGTTTTAATTACTTGTCCGGCCTGACTTTGCCCTTTGCCATATTTGTCCTGGTAATAACCACAATCGACAATAAAAAGAAAGTCTTCGCTTCCTTCTTTACTGAGAGTTAAGCCATGTCCGCCGGGAAAAGAATTGCCCCAGAAGTCGAGTAAATTACCAGATTTATCAAAAATGAGAATATTATTATTAGTATGGTCACCAATCATGATTAACCGTCCCTTACTATCCTGTACCATCTCATGACAATTAATGAGCGGATTACTATTCAGGCTCATTTTTGCCCAGCCTTTATCTACTTTGTAAGTAAAGCCGCCATGTCCGATGACTACATCAGCTTCATCCTGAGATTTATTCTTTATAATTGAAAAGCCTGCTAAAGGAGAAACCGACAATGCAGCAGTGGCTAAAGCGGTGTTTTGAATAAATTTTCTTCTCGATGACATAAATCTTTTTGTTTTTGATTAAAAAAATGATTAGGCTAAAATATCCTTCACAACAGAACCATGTACATCCGTTAAACGATATCTTCTGCCTTGAAATTTATAGATTAATTCCTCATGATTAATACCCATCAGATGGAGCAGGGTAGCTTGAAAATCATGCACATGAACTGGATCTTTAACGATATTATAGCTAAAATCATCAGTTTCCCCAAAGCTAAAACCCGCTTTAACTCCAGCTCCTGCCATCCACATACTAAAACATCTTGGGTGATGATCGCGACCATAATTATCAGGCGTCAAAATTCCCTGAGAATAGACAGTTCTTCCAAATTCACCGCCCCAAATAACCAGGGTATCTTCTAATAATCCCCGCCTTTTAAGGTCTTTGATGAATGCAGCGGTTGGTTGGTCGATCACCTTACATTGTGATTTCATATTTTCCGGAAGTGAACCATGATGATCCCATCCCTGATGATATAATTGAACAAATTTGACATCTCTTTCCAATAATTTTCTGGCTAAAATACAATTGGCCGCATACGTTCCCGGATCTCTTGAAGAATCTCCATAAAGGTCAAAAACCTCCTCGGGTTCATCGGAAATATCCATCACTTCCGGCACAGAGGTTTGCATTCTGAAGGCCATTTCATATTGAGCTATCCTAGCATTGATTTCCGGGTCACCAATGGCTTCATTTTGGAGTTCATTTATTTTATTCAAATAATCCAGCATTTCCCTCCTGTCTGCTCCATCGTAACCGTCAGGATTATTTAAAAACAGGACGGGATCTTTCCCCGATCTAAATTGCACACCCTGATGCTCACTGGGCAAGAAACCATTGCCCCACAACCTGGCATATAAGGGCTGATCTTTTGGTGCATCTTTGGAAACTAAAACAATAAATGATGGTAAATTTTTATTTTCACTCCCCAAACCATAGCTAATCCAGGAGCCCATGGACGGTCTTCCCGGTAACTGATTTCCTGTTTGGAAAAAAGTAAGGGCAGGGTCATGATTAATAGCCTCCGAATGCATTGATTTTATGATACATAGTTCGTCTGCCACCTCTGCGGTATAGGGTAAAAGTTCGCTAATCCATGCGCCCGATGTACCATGTCTGTTAAACTTGAAGGAAGATGGAGCTACAGGTAACTCACTTTGATTAGCACTCATACCTGTTAGTCTCTGGCCATTTCTAACAGATTCAGGGAGATTCTGACCAAAATAACGTGCTAATTCAGGTTTGTAATCAAATGTTTCAAATTGGGATGGCCCACCGCTCATGCACAGATACACAACTCTTTTTGCCTTTGGAATGAAATGAGGCAACGTATTCAACAGTTTTTGCTGAAAATCAGCCACCTCCAAATCAGCCTTATTATTATTTGAATAGCATCCCGACAATAGGCTTCCTGTTGCCAATGCCCCTAATCCGACCGCTGATTTAAATAAAAAATCACGACGATTCAACTGTTTATTTACATCGTCAAAGGCGGGATGATGAATGAAAAAAGGTTTATTATGATGAGAAGACATACCTTATCTTTTTGTCAGCGCTGCGTCTGTATTTAAAATCGTACTAACCACCACAGCATGGGCAGCTAAGCGGACAGAGTCCTTACCTGGTTTTAAGACATATTGACCTGAAGAGAGCCAGCCCCTCACCTTTTCCGGTTTTTTCCTGAAAGCCATTTCCTGACTATTTTTTAGTTTTAACAGTAAATCCAGTTCTTTTTCTGATGGTTTCCTTGCTGTCAATTTTCTGAAACTATCTGAAATAGCCTTTTTTTCATTATTATATTCTTGCATTTTTTCTGCCATAACTTTTGATACCTCTACAAAAGTAGGGTCGTTCAATGTAACTAAAACTTGCAAAGGGGTATTTGTTTTTTGCCGTCGAACCATACAAAAACTTCTGGATCCTGCATCGAAAGTTGACAAGGTAGGGTTTGGAACAGAACGTTTTATGAGGACATACAAACTTCGTCGATAAACCAAATCACCCGTATCAGCTTGATAACCAGCACTATTTATTTCCCATAATCTATCGGGCTGATAAGGCTTTATACTTTTTCCTCCAATTTTTTTATTCAGTAAATCACTGGCAAACAGAGCATTATCCCTCAACATTTCCGCAGTTAAGCGTTCTGAAGGACCTCTGGCAAGCAATCTGTTTTCAGGATCTTTTGACCTTAAGGCAGGAGAAGTTATCGTTGATTGTTGATAAGTTCCAGACATAACCAATAGTTTAACCATTGCTTTTACATCCCAGCCTGATTGTTGAAAGGTAACGGCCAAATAATCCAGTAATTCCGGATGAGAAGGCAGTTCGCCCTGATTACCAAAATCCTCCGCTGTTTTAACGATGCCATTTCCAAAAAAATATTGCCAAAACCTATTGACTGCCACTCGGGAAGTAAGCGGATGATTTGGTAAAAACAACCATTTTGAAAGCCCCAGTCTATTTTTAGGCAAATGATTTGGAAAGGCTAAAACAGAGGCAGGTGTACCTGGAAAAACTTCCTTTCCTTTGTTTTCATAGTGCCCACGATGCAATAAGTATGTTTTTTTCGGTATTTTCGATTCCTGCATTACCATCAATTCTTCCACCTGCTCTAAGGAATCAGCCAATGATCTTCTAAACAAGGATAAAGAATCGGCAAGGATTCTTAATTTTTTGTCCACTACATTTTCATAATACCCCTCTAAGACAGCTCTTTCAAATCTACCCAATGAGGTAATATTTTTTGTAGTAATGTCTTTCCATTTATTTTTTCCAGCAAGAACCGCTACCTCAAAAGGTATTAGGTTACGATGATAAACGGTAACATTGTCCACCAAACCTCCTTTAAATCCAAGGCCACGCCACCAGCCACCTATTTGAATACCGGGTTCAACCTCTCTTCTGAATAATATTTCTTTGGTCAACTGATCCATGGTGGTAATCATTTGTAACTTTTGACCATCTACAAATAAATCAAACCCAGCGGCGGTAGAAGAACCATCATAGACGAGCGCGATATGAATCCATTTTTCTTTTGGAATTTTTTCCTTTGATATTTTTGTAATGGCATTGGAAGGAGCTGCGTGTGCCATATTTATTTCAAATTTTCCATCTTTATAATAAAGGTGAAACCCTCTGAAATTATATAATCTTTCCCCTTCACTCTTATGAAAAATAACCCCTTCCTTGAATGTTGAAGGCAACCAGACATCCATACCTATGGAAAAAGGGTCTGATTTTCTGAATACGCCAATATTACCCAAATCAAGATATTCATCACCATCCAAACGGATAGCAAGACCCATTTTACCAGGTAAAAAAGTAGGTTTTGCCCCATCCATGCCAGCTTCCCTCTTCATCACTCCCTTTTCCTTTCTGTTTATCTTATTTTGTAATTCAGCCTGATCAAAAGTGAATGTTGCCTTCAATCCATTTTGAGGAATTACCTGCTCTCCTAATTTTTTGTAGTCATTTGAAGACAACCATTCATTAAATGAGTTACTATTTGAATTTTTTAAAATCCCGATATTTTTTTCCTCTTTATAAATCTTATGCTTAATGAAGTCAATCATCTTTTCCTGATCTTCCGTAGGTAAAAGCAAGGTAGGTGTTGGGGTAGCACTATTCCATGAAATCTGCCCTGCCTCTTTCACATTATTAAAGAAAGAAAAAAACTGATAATAATTTTCCTGGGAAATGGGATCATATTTATGGTCGTGACAGCGGGCACAACCTGTGGAAAGACCTAAAAAAGCTTCGCCGAAGGTGTTTGTTCTATCGGCCACATATTCCATTTGAAACTCTTCCTCTATGATGCCCCCTTCCATATTTTGGGGATGATTTCTATTAAAAGCCGTTGCAATAATCATTTCCTTGCTTGGATTGGGGAATAAATCCCCAGCTAATTGCCATTGGGTAAATTGATTGAACGGCATATTCCTGTTGAAAGCGGAAATAACCCAATCTCTGTAAGGAGACATCTCCCTCAGCCGATCGACGGTATAGCCATGGGAATCGGCAAAACGGGCAATATCTAACCAATGTACCGCCATTTTTTCTCCATAATGTGGAGAAGCCAGTAGTTTATCCACTTGTTTTTCGTACGCATTGGGAGAATTATCCTTAATAAATTCATCCAAATCATCTAAAGAAGGAGGTAAACCCGTTAAATCAAGGGACAATCTTCTTAACAACAACTCTTTAGAAGACTTTCCTGAAGGTTCTATATTTTCCTCCTCCAATCTTTTATGTATAAATAGATCAATGTCATTTTTCACCTGATTTTTCCATTTTGACTTAGGCAGATTGGGTAAAACAGGCTTAACCAATGCCCAATGGGGTTTATATTCCGCCCCATTTTCAATCCATCGAATTAAAATGGCTTTTTCTTTGTTCGTTAAAGAAAGATGCGAGGATGGCTCCGGCATCTGTATATCAGGATCATTGGAAATAATTCTATGGAAAAATTCGCTTTTCCTAAGGTTTCCCGGCTTTATAGCTACTTTATCAGGCGTTTCCGGTAGTGACGCGTAAGCATTTTCAGCAATATCCAGACGAAGGCCTGCTTTTTGCTTCATTTTATCAGGACCGTGACAGGCGAAACACTTGTCGGACAAAATAGGCTTTACATGAAAATTATAATCGGGTTCAATGTTTAAATTCTTTAACTCTATGGCAATTTCATCAGGAATTTCTGGAGCGCAAGCAGAAATCCAAAGGGATAATACGATAGACCCAAATATATAGCACTTATTTACGAGCATATTAGGATTGATATTTTGAACAACCCATTAAATATAAAATAAATGATTGAAATCCTTAGGAAATTAAAATTCTTTCTCTCCGTACTCCGTTTTTATGATCTTATTTTTTCTTCCTCCGTCATTTAACCTAATGCCGGCACTGAGCATAACCAGCCGGTCATACTTGATGTAATCGGTGGTACTATAAAAATTGGAAGCCTGTGTTACAATGGTTTGAATATTGGTATTAAATACATTTTGAACTTGCAATCCTACATTCCCCTTATTTCCCTTAAAGCTATATTTTAATCCCATGTTGGACAAAAAGTAATCAGAATCGGCCCCTTGTGGCGTTACCGTTCTGCCTATATAAGTAGCATCCCATTGAAAACGAAGGTTTTTCGAGAGATCAACAGATGTATTTCCATTTGCATTAAAATTCAAACTTTTTTGAATGGTTTCAATGCCATTGGGATTTCCCTCCACATAAAACCGAAAAATATTTCCAGAAGCATACAGCTTCCACCATGAAGTTAATTTTATACTGGCAGAAGCTTCCATCCCTGAACTTATGGCTGTTCCTGCATTGGTATATGTTCTCCAAAGTATGGTTCTCGAATAAATATCATTGACTCTAAACACTTTATCTTTTGTATAATTAAAATAGGCTATAGCTGAAAGTTCTACTTTTGACCATGTCTTTGAAAAAGCTACTTCAAAAACCTCTGCTAACTCAGGTCTCAAATTGGGGTCACCCAGTTCAATGGTTTCGGCATGTCTGTGATTTTTAAAGGGAGACATCAACTTAGTCGTTGGTCTGTCGATGCGTCTATTGTAAGAAACTCTTAAAGATTGTGCATTTTTAAAAGATCTTAAAAACTGAACGGAGGGGAAAAAATTTAATTTCTTATAGATAAAAGGAGCTTCACCGAGCAGATGCGTTAAATTTCTATCCATATATTCTGCTCTCAAGCCAATATTATAATTCCATTTTGTAAGAGATCCATTCAGATTTGCATAAGCAGCATGGATTTGCTGCCTTAAATCCATGTTATCATTAAAAGCTGGATCAAGTTCCCATTTTTGACTGGCAATATTAAGATTTTCAAAAACAAAATCACCTGCATGATGAACAGACCTGAATTGATACCCCAACTCCAGTTTTTTATTATCGGCTAACGCCTTTTGATAGTCTATTTGCCAGCGCAAAGCGGTTAAGGGACTCTTTTCCTCTGACCTTTCATGTAATGAAATCTGTTTATTATCTTCATTTTCATCTATATTATTAAGTGGACCGCCTAAAACCGAGAATTCATAAACGCCGAGCACGGTTACCTTGCTTTTATTGGCAAAATTTCTGGTATAATCAGCATTCACCGTTTGAAAATTCCCCGTTCTTACAAATAGATTTTGATTAAAAAAACGACGAACTGGCGAACCAAATGATGGGTTAAACAGATCGGTATTATTACCTATTTTTAAAAATTCTTCATAATGTAAATTGGCCGTTCTATCTGTTTGCTTTTCACCCATATACCAGTTTACATTTAAAATATCATTTTTACCTAGAGAATAAGATACGCCAGATCGAATTCCGAACTGATAATCCTTATAATTTCTTATCCCTTCTGAAGGAAGAAAAGTAAGAGAATCTTTTAACAATGTTCTTATTTCTCCAATCCTAAAACCTTCAATATCAAAGCGCCTATAATCGGCTCCAACAAAAAAACTACCTTTTGAACCTGTATAATTAGCTAAAAAATCAGATCCGTATCGTAAAGGTTCATTACCTCCTGACATGCCATTGGCAATAAGACTCCATCCTATTAATTGATCTTTTTTGGTAATAATATTAACAATTCCAGCTTTGCCATCGGCGTCATACCTTGCAGAAGGAGAAGTGATTAATTCAATTTTCTCAATAGCGTTAGCCGGTATTTGAGCCAATGCATCAGAAGCTGTTCTTTGGGTAGGTTTTCCATCTATCAACACTAGAAAGCTGGCACTTCCACGCAATAAAATTTCACCTTCAACATTTACGGTAACGGATGGAAGCCTGGAAATAAGATCCAGTCCTGTTCCGTTGGCTGCATTTTGAAATTGTTTGGTATCAAATATTTGTTTATCTATTTGAACCGTCTGTGTTTTTCTCTCTCCACTGACAGTTATTTCCTCAAAGGTACTAACCGATGCAGTAAGATAAATAGCTGGAAGATTCCCTGTTTTCTCCCCTGGCTTGAAATCAAGTGATTCATAACCCATAAATTGAAATCGAAAAACACCTATTTTTCCTGCCTCTGATTTAACCTGAAACTTACCTTGCTCGTCAGTAACTGTTCCTAAAATAATAGAAGAATCTTTACCCAAGGCTGACACCGATACAAATTCTATGGGTTTTTTTGTTTCATTGTCAAATACAACGCCCTGGAATTGTATAGATTGACCATAAACATTATTTAATATCACAAGTGATATTAATAAAAAAAGAGGTGATTTCAGCATATATTTTTTTAACTTCTCAAATATAATCTATTATATGCATCATTCTACGGTTAACCAGGTATAGCTTTCAGCAGGAATAGTAACTACTAAGTCAGCCTCATAATTTCTATTTAACTTTAAAGACATTGGTTTTCCCTCTTTTTCCCTGAATACTGCTGTATCTGTCAGACCGGTGTAATAAAGAGGCACCGAAATGGTTCTGGTGATGTCCTTTTTGGTAGGATTGTACAACATAAGCATACCTTTGTATTTACCCGATGGATCGGCATGTAATAACCCATCCCAATCCCTGCCATCGGCTCTTCGCAGATGAATCATATCAGCATTTAAAATATCCCGATATTTTTTATACCATGCGACCGTTTTTAAAACCAATTGCCTGGTTTCCTCCGTGTCATATAATCGTGGACCCCGGTAACAAGCCTGGACTCCGGCGCCATAATATTGCATCATTAGATTTTCATAATCCTTTAAATGCTCGCTTAAAGGTTCAAGAATCGCTTCCGGTCCACCCCCTTGATATTTTGTTAAGGGAACAAATCCCCAGCTCATGGAACCCATTTTTTCCAAGGTACCGTCATGAATATTTTGTCTGTTTAAGACCCTTTGTTGTTCTCTTGAAAGGGAAAAATTAACCTCCCTGTAACCAATGGCTATTTTATGCGTCCCGTCTAAAAAATACCAGTCAGGCGCATTGATATAAACCCCTTTTTCGTTTAACCACCGATAGAGTTCCTTTTGAATTTCCATCTGCCTCCATTGAGAATCATCTAGACCCTCATGACCGGGATGCGAGGTTGATGCGCATACATCACCTGGATAAGGACCATCATTTTCCCAAATATCAAATCCTGTTTTTTCAAAAAAATACTTGATTTTATCCCTAAAATCCAGTCCCCAGGTGCTTCCAAAACAAGGAGCATTGCCAAACAGAGCCCCACCGGGCTTACCTGTTTTGGGATCAATAACATCGTGTTCGTCACTTATACGACGGCTGCTGAATAGGGCATAACCACCAAGTAAAATGCCCTTGCTATGTGCATAATCGGCTAATTTTTTCCATCGTGTAATATTGATTTCCGATGTGTCCTCCATTTTCAGGTGACTGCCAAAACTCAGGATAACGGCTTCATAACCAGTTTGGACACATTGATCGATACAACGGACAACTTCATCATCACTTTTACTCACCAAATGCATGAAAACAGGATTCTGGGTAGTCCAAGGCGCTATGGTTCTATACATTTTTTTCAACATCAATCCCCTCCTTTGTCTGTCATAACTGTCCATCAAGAGCTCATTGGTTTTGACTGAAGTAAAAATTTCGCCTCTTTTCAGTGTAATACCCGGTGCTTTTTCCGGATAAATTTCAAGCAAACAAGGTGTTTGAAAATTATAATTCACCTGGGACGTATAAACGCTATCGGTTTTCCAATGGGTAGTCTGATCACTAATATCATAACGCATGGCATTATTGAATGCATAATTAGTTTCAAAATAAATACCATGTTGTTTTTTCATTTCATCAGGAGAACCGACGACTGCACTTTCCTCTTCCACCAGGCCAAGCACTTCGTTTACCACGCGATGTAATTTCACTTCTTTTGTTGATTCATTGAGAATAGTCAACCATTTCACTATCAAAGGAATACCATCATATAGCGCATAATGAACTTCCACTTTTAACCCTTTCAACTCATTTATAGGAGATTCAAACTTAAGAATCAGTTCTTTTCCGGTGGCAGGCAGAAATTTACCTGTCCACGTATTCGATTTCCATTGAATGCCGGGTTTTATATCTGAGACCTGATAACTGGTAAACGTAAAATCATTTTCCCCTTTTGTCAGGGAAGGTAACCACTCAGGTAAAAAGTAGCCATTTTCTTTTTGACCCACAAGGCCTCCAATCTGATATTCATTGTGATCAATAATAAAGCGAGCTTCAGGCTTTATAGCCCTTATCAGTTGCTGTTGATTTGTCAGATTCACGAAATCAAAGCAACCTATATTTTTTCCCAGATAAAAGGATCTTCTCAATAATCCATTTTGGATAACCAGCGTATTATTCTCTTCTACGACCGTTGTCTTTTGTGGAATGGAATGAATTAGCCAATCAGATTTAGATTTTTGGGCATTTAAACTGGAGGAAAAGAGGATAGCCAGAAACCAAAAGTATCTCATGTAATTATTTTTGATAATAAAAATAAAAAAGGGAATGATAAAACAATCATTCCCTGCTAAATATAGTTTATAAATACATTAAAATTAACTCTTCCAGAATTATGAAAATAAATATGATTTTATCCCTTTTGAAATACTTTTATATAATCGACAACAAACCAACGTGGGAAAACCGTTCTGGCATCAGGCGAGCCAGGAAAATTTCCTCCTATGGCCAGATTGATGATAAAAAAGAAAGATTGATTAAACGGATAGGGTTGACCATTCAAATCAGCGGGAGTTATTTGGTGATAAACGACATTATTAACCAACCATTGAATCTTATTTTCCTCCCAAACGATAGAAAACACATTAAATGAAGTATTAAAATCATATTCACCTGAGGAAAAGGTAGCGCCGGTTCTAAACCGATGCTGCGCTAGTGTAGCACCAAAATGTGCCGTACCAACTACCCTGTTTATTTTATCTCCACTGGCCTCCATAATATCTATTTCGCCGCAAGCTGGCCAAGAAACCTGAGGAATATTATCCCCTAACATCCAAAGTGCTGGCCAATAACCCTTTCCTTCTGGAACAGCTGCCCTTATATCAATCCGTCCATATTTGAACGATTTCTTTCTTTGCGTTGTCAACCTGGAAGAGGTATAATTTTTACCTCCTACCGTTTCTTTTTTTCCCTCAATGATTAAATAGCCATCGGAAAGTTGGGCATTTTTTTCTTGATAAAACTGTAATTCATTATTTCCCCAGTTACAATTTCCAGGACAACCATCGCCAAGCTCGTAGTTCCAAACCGCACTATTCAGATTAGTTCCTTGAAAACCCTCCTCCCAGACTTTAGTGAAACCAGCATAAGCATCAGGTGAAATATAACCTGTCTTGGGAATATTTATCTTATCAATCAAACTAAAATCGTCATTGACCAGCGTAATGGTCATTCGAGTAGGTTCACCTAAAGTTGCATTTAAGGCCTGAATGAGTACAATGTCTATTTTTTCGTCAGTCTCCTTAACGGCATCTCCAAATATTTTAATAGGAATGGACACTGTAAGTTCTCCCGGTTTCATGAATATTTTGCCCTCTGTAATGGCTTCATAATCAGACCCTGCAGTGGCTGTTAAACCATTAACCTGATATTTAACCATCACCTGGGTTCTGTTTTCCCCTTTCAGTTGAATACCTAACTGTATGGTGGTGTCTTTATTTCCCTCGGGAATGGAGAGTGTTTGAGCACTGAAAGAAACCTGTGGTGCATTGTAATCAGGCAACTCAGCAATGTCCCCCTCCTTAAAACACCCTTGAAGCAAAAGTAAAAAGGGTAAAAATTTAAATATATATCCTACGTTATTCATTTAGTCCTTTTTTTGATAAACTCTCACATAATCGATAGAAAATCGAGCGGGGAAAGCCTTTGCATCAACCCCCATTTTTCCACCCAGATTACCCCCAACGGCAAGGTTCAGAATGATATGAAAAGGTTGGTCAAAAGGCCATTGTTTACTATTTGCCAATGCTTCTTTATAGAAAGTAAAATAGATTTTCCCATCAAATAAAAAATCCATTTTTTCAGGCGTCCAGTTAATGGCGTATAAATGATAATCCTCGTGTGGTTTTATTTTACCAACGCCTCCTCCCTTTTGTGTACCAATCATGTGATTAAAAGCTTCCGTATGAACGGTGCCGAAGATAGAATCCTGAGCAAACCCTACGTGTTCCAACAAATCAATTTCTCCACTTCCTGGCCATTCTCCGTAGGTGTTTTTCTCTGGTAAGAGCCAGATAGCAGACCAAGTACCTAAGCCAACGGGTGTTTTTGCTCTCATTTCAAAATAGCCATATTTCCAAGAAGCCCTATTTCGGGTAAGCAATCGGGCAGAAGTATATTCCTTCCCTCCCATTTTTTCTGGTCGGGCCTCAATGGTCAATTTTCCGTCTTTTACAGAAGCATTGTCAATATCTGCCTCGGTATAATATTGCCATTCATTGTTCCCCCAACCACAGATTCTGGGACAACCATCACCCACATCGTAAGTCCATTTACTGGCATCCGGCAATCCCTCTGTTGAAAATTCATCAGACCAGACAAGTTTGTACTTTTTGGGCGGTTTTGACATGGAAAACAACAAAAAAGTGCACAGAATTGAATAAAAAGTTAAGTATTTCAAAATTAAAACGTTTATCGGGCTTCAAAATATAATTCAAACCAACCACCTCCTTTTAAAAATGGCGTTCTTACAATCATCTCTTTTTCAGTTAAACGCACGATGTCATAGACATTCGAGGCATCCCAAACCCCCATAAAAGCACCTTCTGGCAGTTCAATGCGTGGAACAC
Source organism: Saprospiraceae bacterium (assembly GCA_027488135.1). GTDB lineage: Bacteria > Bacteroidota > Bacteroidia > Chitinophagales > Saprospiraceae > BJGN01. The sequence continues at coordinate 24,872 of JAIYCH010000016.1, forward strand.
CCGCGGGACCAATGGGAATAAGTTGCCATTGAGGTTTTCCTGGAAGTGCAAAGGGAACGGGCTTATATCCATTCCATGGATCGACAGTCAATCCATTATTTTCGTAAGTAAATTTGTTTTCTGCCCAGGCAAAACAGAAATTATCATCGTACTGCTCGTTCTGGAGACCATTTAGAGGAGAAGTAAACCATTCGGCTGAGCCTGGCGTCGGACCAACAGCTACTGCGCCTGCTTTTTTGCTGAAAGTCCAGCATTTTCGACTGGTTGGGTCACAGCCACCCGCTAAAAGGGTCGCCAAACCTGTACAAGGAGTAACCGCATCTTTGGGTATAACCACGGAAAAACTTTGCTGTCCTGTGCCAGAGCCACCTTTAAATGATCCTGACCATATTATATTATATCGGCCTGCCTTTGGAAAATAAAAAGTATCTAATCCTTTTTTTGTTCTATCTGGACTGGCTCCTACGGCCGACCACAAACGATCAAAAACCAAATCACTTTTTTCACTAACCACCACCCGATTAGAATCTGTTTTTAACTGGACCAGCGAAAGAGTTGGTAAATCTGGTGATTTTCCTAATTGAATATCAGGTTCCTGATAAGATTCACATCTTAAAAACAGGATACTGACGAATATAAAAACGGGTAATCCCCTGGATAACATATAAAAAAATGGTTTCATAATCTTAAGCATTTATGTAGATTAATACCCCTGATTTTGGGTAACAGCCCCATTACTAGCCTGAATCTGAGATTGAGGAATAGGAAACACCTTATGAATGTTTTCCTTAAATCCTAAAGTGCCCAGAAAACTTACCGCTCTACCTGTTCTCACCAAATCAAAAAACCGATGTCCTTCCATGGCCAGTTCCAATCTTCTTTCATTATAGATGGCTTCTAACAATGTATTTCCGGAAGTGGTTACTTCTGGTAATTTAACTCTTGCTCTTACCTGATTCAATGCATTTCTGGCGCTGGTCTGATCGCCCGACTGGAAGGAGGATTCAGCAAAAAGAAGTAAAACATCAGCGTATCTGATCACACGGTCGTTCGTTCCACCGTTAGGATTTGGGTCTCCAAAAGTAGCTTGCTCACTTCTGTTATTAAAGTACTTTTTACCGTAATAATCATGAGGATACCCACCTGTTGCCTCTTTTGTAAAAATTCCGCGATCGCCCATGGGCTCTCCCACTCTAAAAACCGTAGCTTTTAAACGGGGATCTTCTGTGCCGGTAGCTAGAAAAGCGTCAACCAGACTTTTGGTAGGAATATTAAATCCATACCCATCGAATTGTCCTCTCGCCCGAGTAAAAACATTGGTAAAGGTTCCTTCATTATTATTGTTGTTTCCCCAATTTCCCCCTGATTCGGTCATGTACTGTATTTCAAATACCGATTCCACGCCATTTTCACCTGCTTTTGTGAAAATGCGATTAAAATCGGGCTCTAATTTATACTCTCCGGACGAAATTAGGGCTTCTCCTACCTTTTTTGCGTCGGCCCACTTTTTACGCCACACCAACGATTTTAAAAGCAAGCCCTGAGCGGCACCTTTTGTTATTCTTCCCAAATCAACCTGGGTATATTGACTTCGAAGTGGAAGATTTGAAACAGCTAAGGTCAAATCACTTTCGATTAAATTCCATATACTTTCAGCGGAAGAACGGGGCATTTTATATTCTGAAGGAGATAAAAGACGGTCTACCTTTGGAACATCGCCGAAAATAGTAACCAGATTATAAAAAAACCAGGCTCTAAGAAAATAGGCTTCGCCCAATATCCTTTTCTTTAATTTTTCGTCCATAACAATGGCGGGAACTTTCTCCAGCACAATATTTGCCCTGTTAATCCCTTCGTAATCAGCAGCCCATTCGGCAGCCAGATAACCGGTATTGACAGGACCTTGAAATTGTTCAAGGGCAGCCAAAAGAGGCTGATCATTATCACCTGAACCACCCTTTACCGCGTCATCAGACATAATATCGCCCCAGAACCATCGAAAATGCCCTTCAGGCGACATTTCAAATTGTAAAGTTGCATAAGCAGCATGAATAGCGGAAACTGCGTCGGCTTCTGTCTGATAGAAGTTGTCAAGGGTTGTACCAACCAGCGGTTTTTTATCTAACAATAGTTCTTCACAACTGCTGAACGAAAATAAAAACAGGAGTACAAACCATTTATTAATACTAAGATTCTTCATTTGATTATTTTTAAAATCCAAGTTGTAAACCCAATGAGGCCATTCTTGCTTGAGGATAGAAACCCTGGTCAATGCCTATTTCTAAGGAACCACCGACACTTCCAATCTCAGGATCCAACCCGGAATATTTTGTCAAGGTCAATAAATTTTGACCGCTGAAATAAATTCTGGCTTTATCGATTTTCCATTTTTTCAATAGCTTATGTTTCAAATCGTACCCCAATTGAATATTTTTTAATCGCACAAAGGAACCATCTTCAATAAAACGGTCCGACACCCTTGCGTTCTTATTTGGGTCATTTAAATTAACTCTTGGCTCTGAGTTTGAGGTACCTGCACCAGTCCATCTGTTTAATACAGATTGAGGTCTGTTGGAATAGAAAAAGTCATACCTGAATATGCCATTATAAATGTCATTTCCCTGCGTTCCCTGAATAAAAATACTTAAATCAAAACCTTTCCATTGTACCTGAGAAGTTACCCCGTAGGTAAAGGAAGGGGTAGGATTTCCTATATACGTTTGATCTGTTTCATTGATGATACCGTCACCATTCAGGTCTTTAAAACGAATATCTCCAGGAGCTGTTTTTTCATTTTGAAAAGCGTGAGCCTTAACTTCCTCCTGCGACTGGAAAATACCATCTGTCACGTAGCCATAAAAGGAAGCGATGGGGTATCCCACATCTGTTCGGGACACATTACCAGCAGAAAAAACATTGCCTGTGATAATAGGTTCTCCACCAAGACCCAAACTTAGAACCTCTGACTTGACGAAGCCAATATTTGCCCCAAGACTGTAATTCAATGATTTCTTTTTTCCTTGATAAAGTAAGGATAATTCCAGGCCATTATTTGCCATCGTACCCACATTCTGAAAAGGAGCCCTTAATCCAACCAAAGTAGGAATCGGTATCCTTGCGAGCATATCTCTGGTCGTTTTTTTATAATAATCTGCCGTAAAATGAAATTTTCCATTGAACATTTCAAGATCAAGACCCGCATTAATCTGCTCCCCTGTTTCCCATTTCAAATCTGGATTACTGGCCTCTAAAGGTGTACTTCCGCTGGTAATGGTTTCAGACGAGCCAAAAGTATAATTCTGACCTGGATAAACAATGGTTGTATAACTATACTCACCAATTCTGTCATTACCATTTTGCCCCCAGCTAGCTCTCAGTTTCAGAAAATTTAAAGCTTCTAATCCCCAGAAATCCTCTCTGCTTACGACCCAACCAGCCGAAACAGAAGGGAAGTAGCCATACCTGTTATTTTTACCAAACCTAGAAGATCCATCCCTTCTGAGGGTGGTAGATAACAGGTATTTATTATCGTAATCATATTGAAAACGGGTGAAAAAAGATAGCATTCCGGAGGCTGACGCAAAATCACCAGAGCCTTGCGATTCTCTTGGCGCAATGGTATTTCCAAGAAAAGCATCCTTCACCTGATTTGAGGGCAGATTGGTATTTGAACCCGTTAAAAAATAATAACTATTTGCCAGTGCCGTTGAGCCAAGCAAAGCATTCAACTTATGTTTCTCTTTGGTGTAGTCCCAGGTCAATACATTTTCCCATTGCCAGTTTTGCCAGGAAAAATCGTTTTTTATTACCGTATTGACTGGGTTTCGCTCGCTGGCCGGAGCATCATTACTGGCTGGGTCAAGACTTAAATTAAATATTGGGATAAAAATGGACTGGCTGGCAAAAGTCTCATCCCTGTTAAATGAAGACCTGAAAACCAAGCCCTTTCTTATATTTACATCTGCTTGAATACTACTTAAAACACGATTACTTTGCCAGGTATTATGTTGATTTTCAATAGCATTGACTGGATTTGCCAAATCGGTGTCTACATAAATGGAATAATTGTAAGTTCCATCAAATTTACGGATGGAAGTGACCGGGTCAATATTTAAGGCCCTTACTAATGGCGTATTAAATTCATTATTCTCGGGAAGTCCATTTCTATTCAAATTGGTATAAAGAACATTTCCACTCATTTTTAGCCAGGGTTTTAATTGCTGGCTAATATTCAGTCTGGCCGTATATCGCTCAAAACCCGATTTTTCACCACCCACAACGCCAGCCTGATTAAAATAACTACCGCTAAGAGCGAAGGTTGACAAGGCAGAGCCACCCGTTAAAGATAACTGATGACTTTGAATAGGGGCAACCTGGAAGATTGCTTCTTGCCAGTCAGTACCTTTTCCCAGGGCTTCCGGATTTGAAAAAGCAGCTAAAGGGGTTTTCCCTCCGGCAATATGGGCTTCATTTGATAAGATGGCGTATTCTCTGGCATCGAGTAAATTCATTTTTTTCCAGGCTTGTTGCTGGCCAAAATAATTTTCATATTGGATAGATCCATATTGCTTCTCTGCCATTTTTCCCGTTTTCGTTGTTATGACCACAACGCCATTGGCACCTCTGGAACCATAAATGGCCGCTGACGCTGCATCTTTTAAAACGTTTATGGTAGCAATATCCCCTGGGTTTAAAAAATCAATACCGGAAACCGGCACTCCATCAACTAAATAAAGAGGCTCACTATCATTTATAGTACCCGTTCCTCTAATTCTTACGGAAAGGGTACTTCCAGGTGAACCAGAATTTTGCGTTACCTGCACACCCGCCGTTTTTCCTTGAATGGCCTGTTCCGCCCTTAATAAAGGAACGCCCTCTAAATCTTTTGAGGAAACCGTTGATACGGCACCAGATATAGAACTTCTAATCTGAGTGCCGTAACCAACTACAACAATTTCATCCATAACTGAGGAGGAAGGGTTCAATAATATTTGAAAAACGCGCGTATTTCCAACTAAAATTTCCCTTGTTTCCATACCCAGATAGGAAATAACTAAAACACTTTTTTCATTAGGAACGGTTAATTCAAAGGTTCCATCCAATTCGGTGACAACGCCGTCTTGGGTATTTTTAATCAAAACGGTGACACCTGTAAGTTTTTCATTACTTCCACTTTCCGAAACGGTCCCCGTAATTTTTATTTGTCCAAAGACTGCATTACTTCCTACAATGGAGGCAAGAATCAATAAGCATTTTAAAAGCCTCATTCCCATTAATTTGTTAGTTTATTTATGGATTTATCACCAATTTGCGTACATCTCTCTTTTCTCCCTGATATATTACCGCCCAATAAACGCCTGGTTGAAGACCTGATACATCTATGTTTAGTGATTGGGTAGCCTTGGGTAAAGTGTAAGATTGGCAAATACGTCCAAGGGCGTCCATCAACATCCACCGAGCTGTTTCTGAGCCAGCTAATTTTAAATTCAACTGAATCTCAGCGGTTGCAGGATTTGGAAAAATGCTGAACAGTGGCGCGAAGCTAATGTCCCTGGCATCTGTTGTAGTACAATTTGTACAAGCATTAAAACAAGCTACACTTAAAACGCTATCCTTACTTACCGTTAAAACCCTGTTTGTAAATCCACCTGATGTAACCGTACAAGATTCTCCACCTTTGAATTCTTCCTGCGCTGTCCATCCGTCAATTTGATATTTAAATTCAAATTTTCCATCTGGTAAGTTAATTTCTGCCGTCCAGATTTTATCATTATCGTCATCCTTCAAAGGATTTTTATTAGCGGACCATTCATTAAATTGTCCACTCACATAAACCCCAACAAAAGACTTGGTATAAGATTTCATATTCACCCTGAAAGTTACTTTCCTGGTTACCTGAACACCACAACTTGCCGTAGTAGTACATTGACCGAAGCAGGTATTTAAAATGGTATCTTTTGTAAAAGGACCCATTTTCCTATCATTATAATTATCTGCATTGGCACAAGCCTGTCCGCTGATAATTTCCTTACAACTGTAATCAGCACAAGAACCATTAGTAAAAGTATAGTAGGAAGTAAATCCTATGGGTCTTTCAAAAGTAATGGAGTAAATACCGTCTTTATCAGCATCTTTTAGGGGGAAGTTTCCTGGTACGCCAAAATTTCCGCCACCTGCTATGAATATACCCGTTGGAGCAACAGTGATATGCTGTGTACCAAGATTAACCGTAAACTTAATGGCTTTTCCACAAGCATAACAGCTATTAAAACAAAAAGTATCCTTTTTAACACCTGACGCTGGAATAACCAGATTTCTGTTGGTAAAGCCACCATCTGTTACCGTACAAGTTTCAGTTCCGGTAAACTCTTCTTGTTTTGCCCATTTATCGAGTTGAAACTTATATTGAATCGTTCCGGGGTCGAGGGACAATCTGGTTGTCCAGATACCGTCTTTATCAGTGTCTTGAAGTGGATTAGAACTGTCAGACCAGTTATTGAATGTTCCACTGATATAAACCGTTTGAAAAGCACCGGTGTATTTCTTCATATCAACGGCGAAATCAACATCAACTTTACTTGGTGCAGCAGCTGTACACACTTTAATATCATCTACATAATTTGTGTCGGAAGAAGTCGCGCCGGTTTTTCCAAAATCAGGAAACAGAACAATAGTCTGATAGGTAAAACTTGCCGCTGGTTTTTTAGGATCTTCTAAAGACGGCAGGGTTGGATCAAAACAAATTTCCACCCATTCTTTTGCTTTTGGAACCTCCACTTGTTGCACCCAATTAGCACCGCCTGTTGAGGCACCTTCGAGTTTTACAGCAAAAACACCCGCTTTTTTCATCCATACTTTCATGCAAATTTTAGAACCTGGCGCAGTAAAGCTTACTGGAATTTTAGGATTCGGGGAACTAAAAGCACCTCCCCAAGTCTGGCTATCTGCTGGTTTAAATATTTCAATTACTTTTTTACTGTCATTTCCGGCTGTTACTGCAGGGTTATTCACCACTTTATTCTTTTGTCCATCTAATCCACTGCCAAAATATTGGAAAACGGTTGAAGTGGAATCTACTTCGAAATCTAATACTGTTTTACATCCGGGAGCAGGAGGAAGTTTCAAGGTAAAATCATCCAGATAAGAAGTTCCCGCAGATTGAGCACCGGTTTTTCCAAAATCAACAAATATTACAATTCTTTTATAACTGAAGCCCAATGCAGCTTTAAAAGGATCTTCTATAGAAGCTTTACTCACATCAAAACAAACTTCAACCCATTCCTTAGCCTTATTTACAGGTTCGGTAATCGTCCAGTTAGGTCCGCCATTAGTTGATCCCTCAAATTTTAAGGCCACATTTCCTACCTGATTCATCCATACTTTCACACAAACCAAAGAACCTGGCTTACTTAAATCTACAGCCTTGTCGAAGTCAGGCGTAATGAATGCACCTGCCCAGGTTTGAGCATCAGCTGGCTTTACATATTCTGCTACTTTCAAACTAGTATTCAACCCGGTCGCGCTTGGATTATTGATTATTTTATTTTTCTGACCGTCCAGTCCACTACCAAAATATTGAAAATCTCTGCTTGTCTCCGGTTTTTCAAAATCCAGGATAACCGTTTGCCCCTGCATGGAATTCATGTATAGGGTAAAGCTAAATAGTAAGTAAATTATTTTTTTCATGCTTGCGTATTTTTAGGAAATAAAAGTTTTCAAAACAAAACTACTCTTTGTAAGTTTTATTCCCACATTTTATATTACAACACAGATACAACACCCTTTTTTTTATTACATCATTCATTACATCATTACTACATCAAATGATAATTATTAAAAGTTATCTTTACAAATGTTTCTGTGCAAAAGCCTTTTTGGTTGTTGTTTATCAAAGGAAAATCATGAATCATTTTTTGATTAAAATTATTTTCATTTCCTTACTTTTTATTTTTCCGACTTTCACAAATGGTCAGGGACTGCCCTTTATTTCAAATTTCGAAAAAGGTGTTTATCAGGGTGGGACACAACATTGGGAAATAGTTTCTGATGCTTATGGTGTTTTGTACGTGGCTAATAATGATGGATTATTAACTTACGATGGATATACCTGGCGAAAATACCCCGTAAAAAACCGAACCATTGTTCGATCTGTTTTATTGGATAATAATAAAATATTTGTTGGTGCCCAGGGAGAGTTTGGATATTTTAAGGGAGACAATCCACGGGAAATGGTATATGTTTCTCTCCAAAAACAACTAGATTCCCTAAAGGTCAAACTGGAGGATATCTGGGATATTGTCAAAAACGACCAAGGCGTGATTTATTTTTATTCCGGGCGACAATTATTCCGTCTTGAGAATGGAAAAATAGATTTCCATGAACTACCCGCTGATATCTCCTATCTGGGCGTGACAGATAATCAACTGTTTATTCATTGCTTACAAAAAGGACTTTACAAACTAAACCCCAATGGAAAGCCTGTTTTTTTAACTTCCATTCCCTTAAAAGACGGCGCTATAACCAAGGTCATGCCCTTCAGCAAGAATATCTTCCTGGTAGCAACCTTAGAGGGTTCCCTGTATCTTTTTGACGGAAAAAAGCTGAGTTTATGGGATAATCAGGCAAAAGAATACCTTTCCCGACACAAGATCTATACGGCAACTATCCTTTACAATGGCCAATTTGCACTGGGGACCTCCAGAGGTGGCATTGTTATTTTGGACAAATATGGAAAAACCCAATTTGTACTAAACAAGGAAAATGGACTGATTAATAATAATGTGCTAAGTCTTTTTAATGATAAACAAGGAAATCTATGGGCAGGAACAGATAATGGCATCTCCTGTATTCAACTTTTTTACCCATTCACTTATCTTTATCCCGACGAAAATATGGGCGGAACAGCCTATTCTGCCATAAAAAAAGGAAGAAATTTCTATTTTGGCACGGTGAATGGCCTCTACCAGCATACCGCCGAAGAAAATGGTCGACTGGCAAAATCAAAGGCTTCCCTCATTCCTAATACGGAAGGACAAGTCTGGCAGGTTCAATCTTTTGGCAATGAAATCTGGGTAGGGCATCACCTCGGTGCTTTTGTGTTTAATGAAAATGATAAGCCCAGACATATATTGAAAAATACAGGTGCTTGGCTTTTCAAAGAAATCCCAGGGGTTAAAAACAAACTGCTCTGTGGCTCCTACAATGGCATTTACCTCCTTGAAAATAAAAATAGCGTCTGGAATCCTCTGGGCAAATTATCCCGATTTGATGAATCTGCCAGAATCATCATACCAGAATCAAATCATTCCTTTTGGATAGCTCATCCCTATCGAGGTATTTTTAATCTTCGTTTAGATGAATCTGATTTCTTTTCTTCCAGCGTTACCTATTTGAATACAAATCAAAAATTACCTTCAAACAATGGAAATTCCGTTTATTCCATTTATAATCAAGCTGTTTTTACCACTGAAAATGGCATTTACAAATATGATCCTATCCAACGTTCCTTCTTTCCCTACACTTTGTTGAATCAAGTTATTGGAACGTCCAATAAAGTTAAAACCTTAGTGGAAGGATTTGACGGGGATATCTGGTTTGCCCAGGGCGATGAGGTGGGGTATTTGGCCCGTGCTGAAAAGTACAGGGATTCCGTTGTTTTTAAAAAGAAAATGATCCCATTTTTAAAAAATAAGCTGGTGGGTGGCTTTGAATTTATCTATCCATACCAAAAGGATAAGGTTCTTTTTGGGACAGATAAAGGATTTCTATTTTATGACATGAAAATCCAGAATCAATATCCGGAAAATATCCTGTTGCGTAATTTTTCATTTGATAAAAACCTGAATACCGCCACTTTTGAGTATGTTTTACCATATTTATCCCAAAGTCTGAATATTCAATATGCTATAAAACTGGAAGGCTTTGATAGGGCGTGGAGACCCTGGACGAAGGACAATAAAATGACTTATAGCAATTTACCACCTGGTTCCTACCGTTTCCTGGTAAAAGCCCAAATTGAAGGAATAAAGTCATGGAAACCTCTTCCGTTTTCCTTTACCGTCGATCCTCCCTGGTACTTAAGTCGTGGGTTCAAGTTTTTTTATCTTTTTATCTTTCTACTTACCATTTTCCTTTTATTATTTATTCCTCGAAAAAGATTCGACAGGGAAAAGAAATTAATGGAACAAAAACTTCAAAAGAAGACGCTATCGGAGAAAATCAGGGCTGACAAAGCTTTAGAGGATATTGTTCGATTGGAAAATGAAAAATTACAACTCGACAATGATACCAAAAATCAGGAATTAGCCTCCACAACGTTGCATTTATTGCAGAAAAATGAATTAATTCAAGACCTAAGCATAAAACTTAGCGAAATCAGCAAATCTAGTAAGGAAAAAGAGACAAAACAAGCTATAGATCAACTACTCAATAAGGTAGCCAGCGATCACCAGATGGATGAAGACTGGGAGGTTTTTGCGTTACATTTTAATCAGGTTCACCTTGATTTTTTACATAGGATAGTTGAAAAATATCCTGATATTACCCCAAAGGATCAAAAATTGTGCGCCTTTTTAAGGATGAACCTATCGTCAAAAGAGATAGCTCCTCTTCTGGGAATTTCCATCCGAGGCGTTGAAATAAGTCGTTACCGGTTAAGAAAAAAGCTTCACCTGAGAGCTGATGATAATCTTTCAACCTTCATTCTACATTTTTAACCAAATCAATGGATTTCTGATTGGTAAATTTCTAATGACCTCTTCATTTTCAGGAAAACGATTTAAATTTCCCCAGGTAGTTAACCAGGATTGATTTTTAAATGCCATAGCGCCAAATAATAAAAATGGCTGAGCCACCGGCCATTCTTCCCAATACATCACATCCTTCGGATAGGGCCATTTATTTTTATCTTCGATAAATGGATAAATAAATGAAACACCATTTTTCATTGTTCTGCCATCGGGAAGGGAAAAATTCCACAAATTTTTATCGGCTAAAAGATGGCAAATCGTCGCCATGGCATCTAAATTAAACAAGGAATAACCGAAGGGCTTCGTTCTTGCTAATTCCAGTGGAAACGACCCTTTTTGATCCATTTGGTTAGGTAATATAATGGTTTTAAATCTATTAGCACAAGTATCAAGCAATGCCTGATTTCCCGTTAATTTAGCAAATGCTGCCACCTGCATGACCCAGCAAGTTCCGTGATTGTTTTTGGCATTTCGCTCATCAATACCGTACTGATGCGTTGTCACCCACGATAAATATTTCTCAAACCAGTTTTTAACTCCTTTAATTTCCTCTTTTTTGTTTGGTAAAGCCTTTTCTATAACCCTTAAACTTTGTGCCACTTCAATCATTTGAATCATATCAATAATACCAATACCACGGCCAGTTACTCTACCTTTTATAGCCTGAGCATAAAGAAGAGAAGGATTCATCAGCGTTTCCTCATTTAAAAACCATGCCTCGTAATGCTTGAAGGCCTGTTCCGCATATTCTTTTTTCCTTTCTATCAAATATGCAGAAGTCAAGGTACCCACCAGCTGGCTAAAACGAATCATCGCTTTTCTATGGGCTACAAAATTATTGGGATTGCTCATACCATCCCTTTGAATATAAGAGCTGTCCGGACTAACTGGATTTTCCCACCAATAATCTCCCTCGGAATAAAAGTCATGTTTTCCGCCTGCTGAACGAGGAGAAGTTTCATTGGTAACCGTTATCGGTTTTTCAATCATAGCCTGTTGTGCCAGGCTTATGATTTTATTTTTATACGCCTCATCCATCATATATTTTTCAACCCATGCCGATTGGGCACTCAGAAAATGGTAAGGCAGTATCAAACTAAGGATGAAAACATATTTAATGTTGGTCGTCATAAAAAGTATTTAAATTAAATGATGATAACAAGAATAGTAAAATTTCTTGTTCCATAAATAAAAAAAGGTATGAAATAATATTTATCTTGTCAATATGAAACCAATAGTACAAATATCCTTGGACCTCACCAATATCGATGAGGCGTTAGAAACCGCAGCCATGGCCCTTCGCGCTGGCGTCGATTGGCTGGAAGCTGGAACACCCCTCATTTTAGCTGAGGGCTTGCATGGCGTAAGAAAACTTCGTGAAGCTTTTCCTGGTATTCCCATTGTTGCAGACCTGAAAACCATGGATGGTGGTTATCTCGAAGCTGAAATGATGGCAAAAGCAGGTGCGACCCATGTGGTTGTCATGGCTCGTGCTCATGAAGAAACCATTAAATGTGTTGTTCAGGCCGGTAAAGACTATAACATTAAGGTTATGGGCGATAATCTAGGCTGTCCTGATATGGTGGCCGGAGCCAAATGGCTGGAAGATCTGGGCTGCGATTTTGTTATTCACCATATTGGTTATGATGAACGCAGAGGCATTGCCGCCCGAGGTCTTCGGATGCCCAATCCATTGGATCAACTAAGAGAAGTCGTTGAAGCTGTTCGTATTCCGGTACAGGCTGTTGGTGGCCTAACCCTAGAACAGGCCATTCAATGTCCTCTTTATGGTGCACCTTTGGTGGTTTTGGGCGCCCCTTTAACTATTGATGCAGATGCCTTTAAAACGGCAGATGGTAATTTAGAGGCCTCCCTTAGGTTAATTTGTGAAAAAATACATGCATACAAGGATGTTCCTGTTCGGAATGCTTAAAATCTAAAAATATGTCCAGTTTATCAAATCCCGCAGTAGTAAATTTTGCTCCTGAAAAAGGTTCTGTGGAAATTCGTGAAATCGCTGTCCCAGTTATTGGCGATGATGATGTATTGTTAGAAGTGGTCAATGTCGGCGTTTGCGGCAGTGACCTGCATCAATGGACGGCCGATCATAGCTGGCCTGTAAATTATCCGGTAGTTTTAGGTCACGAATTTGGTGGGCTCATTGCGGCTGTTGGTAAAAATGTCTCTGTTTGGAAAGAAGGTGACAGGGTGGTTAGTGAAACAGCCGCTATCATTAATCCTAATAGTCCTATGTCAAAAACAGGATTATATAATCTCGATCCTGACAGAAAAGGATTTGGTTATGGCGTTAATGGGGCAATGACCCGTTATGTTAGGGTTCCTGCACGTTGTTTACATAAAGTTCCCACTCAATTGTCCTTCGAAGAAGCTTGTCTGACGGAGCCTTGCTGTGTCGCCTACAATTCCGTAGCCGTTAATAGTTCTGTGAAACCAGGAGATCGTGTCATAGTAATTGGCCCGGGAACCATTGGTATTTTATGTGCTGCCGTAGCTCGTATTTGTGGTGCTGAAGTAGCCGTAGTAGGTCTTGAATCTGATAAGTTGAGACTTGATATTGCTAAACAATATGGTTGTGAACCCATCATTGGAGATGCCACCGAATGGGCAAAGAACAGGGACGGACTGGGCGCTGATCTGATTGTTGATGCCGCAGGGGCAAGTATTACTTTAAAAATGGCGCTTCAATGGGTCAGACCTAACGGTCAAATAACCAAAGTGGGCTGGGGTCCTCAACCTTTGGGCTTTTCTCTCGATCCTTTGGTTCAAAAAAATGTAACCTTAAAAGGTAGTTTCAGTCATAACTGGCCCATCTGGGAGAGGGTGATTGCACTCCTCGCAAGTGGTAGCCTCAATGTTAAACCCATCATCGGTGGCGTTTGGGCCATTGATCAATGGAAAGAGGCTTTTGAAAAAATGCACCACGGCGAAGTAGTCAAAAGTGTCCTAAAACCCTTCTGATATGCGCCTTCAAGGTAAAGTTATTATAGTTACAGGAAGTACTACCGGTATCGGGAAAGCCATGGCTTACCGCTTTGTTCAGGAAGGTGCCAAAGTAGTTATTCACGGTCTGGAAAAAGATTGGGGTGAAGAAATTATTCAGGAATTAGGGAAGGAAAATGCTGCGCTTTGCATAGGTGATCTTCAAGAGGAGGCAACCATCACAGCATTGGCAAATTGTGCTCTTGCTTCGTTTGGGAAATTAGATGGTCTTGTCAATAACGCAGCTTGGGTGGTATCTTCTAATCTGGAGACTACCAGCGCCCCATTTTTTGAAAAAGTACTGAAAATAAACACCATAGTTCCCTTTCTTTTAATTAAAGAATGCCTGCCTTATTTAACGAAACAGAAAGGCGCCGTGTTAAATATTGGTTCCGTAAATGCCTACAGTGGAGAACCTAATCTGTTGGCCTACAGTGTGTCAAAAGGTGGTTTGATGACCCTCACCAGAAATTTGGGCGATACCTTACACAGGGAAAATGGCGTTAGGGTTAATCAGATAAACCCAGGCTGGGTCCTTACAGAAACCGAACAGCAAAGGAAAATGGCCCATGGATTATCGGAAAATTGGTTCAGTAAAATTCCTTCTGTTTTTGCTCCTTCAGGCCGGCTCATAAAACCGGAAGAAATTGCCGCCGCCGCTGTCTATTGGCTGGGTGACGAATGTGGTCCCATTTCAGGTCAAATTGTTGAATTAGAACAACATCCTTTCATTGGAAGAAATCCACCCAAAGATTCTTCTACCATAAATAATTGAAAATGCCTCAGTTAGCTGCTTTTCCAAAAGCTTATATGAACGCCCTTTGTAAAGATGGAACCATGAAGGTTTCTGAATGGATTGATATTGCAGGTAATCTTGACATTGACGGGATAGAATGGTATGCCGGATTTTTGGAAATGGAAAATGCTGCAAACTGGAAAATTTTCCGACGTCAGGTGGAAGATAAAGGTATGGTTATCCCGATGATGTGCTGTTCTCCAGATTTTACTCATCCCGATAAGTCATTTCGCGATATAGAAATAGCGAAACAAAAGCATTGGATAGATATGACCTATGCGCTCGGTGGAAAATATTGTAGAGTGCTTTCAGGTCAGAAAAGACCCGAATTATCCATTGACTTGGGTATTCAACTTGCCGCAGACTGCATTCATGAATGCTTACCTTATGCACAGGAGCGTGATATAACCCTAATTATTGAAAATCATTACAAAGATGATTTTTGGACTTATCCGGAATTTGCCCAGAAAATGGATATTTTTTGTGCCTTGGTCGATAAGATTAATCATCCCTTTTTTGGCGTAAATTATGATCCCAGCAATACCTATCTGGCAGGTGAAGACCCCATTGAATTATTGAACCGGGTTTCCCATCGCGTGGTTACCATGCACGCCAGTGACCGATATTTAAAAGAAGGTACGCTGGAAGATTTACGCAATGAAGAAGGTGGTGCCGTGGGTTATGCCAAACGCCTCAGTCATGGGGAAATTGGAAAAGGCTTAAATGATTACGATGCCATTTTTTCTATCCTGAAAAAAGAAAAATTTGACGGTTGGATCAGCATTGAAGATGGCGTAGATGGCATTGAGCAGCTGGAACGAAGTGTATTATTTTTGCGTAAAAAAATGAAGGAATATTTCTCCTGATTGCTGAATATTCCAAATGAAACCTGCACCTACCCGATTTTTTGATATCCTGAAACACCTTGGTCCAGGCATTATTATAGCTGGCTCCATCGTGGGTTCCGGTGAGTTAATCGCCACAACGCTGGTAGGAGCGAAAACAGGTTTTGTCCTCCTTTGGCTCATTGTATTAGGTTGTGTTATTAAGGTATTTACCTTGATAGAATTTGGCAGAAACACCATCATACATTCCACTTCGCCCCTAGAGGCTTTAAACGAAATACCAGGTCCGAAATGGAATGTTCGCTGGATAATCTGGTATTGGTTTTTCATGATTGTCCTTATTATTTCTCAACAAGGAGGCATATTAGGTGCTACCAGTCAAGCCGTTGCGGCTATTTCATTTACTGTTAGTGACAGCAGCTGGTTAAATAATATCAATATATTATCTACCATCATTGCCTTGATAACCGCTTTCATGCTATATTTTGGGCGCTTTTCCTTTATTCAGTCCTTTTCAACTCTTTTAGTGTTTCTTTTTACAACGGTTACACTCTTTAACGTTGTCTATCTGCAGTTTATACCAGGATGGGAAATATCGTGGTCTGATATAAAAGCAGGAATGAGCCTGGGTATTCCCGAAAGTACCGATGGGCTGGCCATAGCTTTAGCTGCATTTGGGCTCATTGGCGTAGGATCGTCGGAAATAATTATGTATCCGTATTGGTGTCTGGAAAAAGGTTATGCCAAATTTACAGGCCCATATCAAGATACCCCTGAATGGCATGAAAATGCAAAGGGCTGGATCAAAGTATTAAAAATCGATGCCTGGTTGTCATTGATTGTTTACACCTTAGCTACCGTCGCTTTTTATCTTCTTGGAGCTTCTATTCTGCATAGAAATGAGCTGTTACCAGAAGAAAATAACCTAATTACAACCCTAGGCGAAATGTATGTACCCGTGTTTGGGTTGTGGGCAAAACCTGTCTTTTTTGCGGGAGCTATCGCTGTCCTTTATTCTACCTTTTTTGTCGCCGCTGCGGGAAATGCCAGGGTTTTAGCCGATGGTTTTTCACTGATAGGTTTTATCAAAAACAATCCTTTAATCCATGAAAAATGGACTAAAATACTCTCATTTGCCTGGCCCATTGCCGCTTTAGTCCTCTTTCTATTCATTCAGGCGCCTAAATCGATGATCATCTGGTCTGGCATCGCTCAAGCTGTTATGCTTCCCATGCTCGCTTTTGCTGCCCTATATTTTCGTTATTTTAAAACACCAAAAAAACTTAAACCAGCTTTCATCTGGGATATCTTTTTAATTATTTCCGCTATGGGTATGCTTATAGTCGCTGTTTGGACTTTATGGTCAAAATGGCCTTTTGGATAAATTTTAAACATTACTCATTGCGCATTACCCATCAAAAGCCTTTCATATACAAAGCTTTTGAGCTGTCCGGGTTACGGTTTGTGTACTACAGATTTTTATTTTTGTAAAGGATTCTTGTTTGACGTCTTCCTCACTATTTTTCAGGTTGTTTTTTCTTATTTTGATTATAAAATAGGTTTTGATTTTTGCGATATTCTTCATTTGCAACAAACCACATGCCTCCTTGACTTTGTTCCACAATGAATTAGTTGATAATGCGATAGTACAACCCGTAACTGATGTAATCAATTTAGTTTTACCGATTTCTTGGATAATTAGTCAAGACTCCCTAGGTTTACGCCATGGAAATAGGAATAGATAGTTTTGCCGCCTTTGTAACGGATGCTCAAGGAAACCCTGTCGGTACCGCTCAAGATGCATTGCGTGAATTACTGGATCGCATCCAGTTGGCCGATGAAAAAGGGTTGGATGTATTTGCCATTGGGGAGCACCATCGAAAGGAATTTTTAGATTCCGCCACCTCAGTGATTTTGGCTGCTGCCGCCGCGCGCACCTCTCGGATTCGATTAAGCAGTGCAGTAACAGTACTCAGCGCAGCAGACCCGGTACGGGTATTCCAACAGTTTGCTACGCTGGACTTACTCTCCCAAGGTCGTGCCGAACTGGTTGTAGGGAGGGGTTCCTTTACAGAAGCATTTCCCCTTTTTGGTTTAAATATTCAAGATTACGATGCCCTGTTTGCAGAAAAACTTGATCTGCTATTGCAGCTCAATGAACAAGAGGTAATCACCTGGAAGGGGCGTTTTCGGCCTTCCTTGCAATCGCAAGCGATTTATCCAAGGCCCATGCAAGCCAAACTCCCCATTTGGTTGGGCGTAGGTGGCACCCCCGCTTCCTTTGTGCGGGCAGGTTCCCTTGGACTTCCCTTAATGGTAGCGGTGATTGGTGGGGAGACACACCGTTTCCGCCCCTTGATTGATCTGTATAGGGAAGCTGGATACAAGGCTGGCTTTGCACAAGAAGACTTAAAGGTAGGCTTGCATTCCCTGGGTTATGTAGCGAAAACCCATGAAGAAGCGGTGGAAACTTACTACCCAGGCTATGCCGAAACCTTCACCCGCATCGGTCGCGAGCGTGGTTGGCCACCCGTCACCCGAGGGCATTTTGAAGCCCAAAATGCTCCCCGAGGAGCCTACCTGGTAGGAGATTCCGATGAGGTGGCAGAGAAAATTCTGCGTCACAGTGCCTCATTGGGAGGAATTGATCGCTTTACCTTTCAGCTAGACAATGCCGGGCTGAGTCATCAGCAACTCAGTGAAACCATTGCCTTGATAGGGGAAGAGGTAATCCCTAAAGTAAAAAAAGCACTTTCCCATGAGGATTAAGCTATTATATTCTTTCCTACCCAGGATTTCGGAAGCAAATTTGTTGAATTAAATAAAAAGTGAAAATAGTTATTTAACTACATTGATCACTGGTCCGAAGAATGTTAAGGTATAGAAATGACCAAGAACCAGGACTAATATTAACAGGAAACTTTATTGAAAAGGTTTGTGATTGACTAGAAAGTAGGCTCAAATAAATGTAATCACCAAAATTGACGAAGAGCCCAATTTCACCGGAATATGCACAGTTACTACATATTCTGCCTCATTTCGTTGTAAACGCCACTTTTGTCATCCAAATGCCACACAGAAGTCGTTCATTTAATTATTTATTAATACTAGTTTTGTAAAATGAAAATAGGAGAACGCATAAAAGAAATACGAGTAGCAAAAGGAATGACCCAATTGGAGTTAGCTGAAAAAAGCGGCGTAGCTCTTAGAACGGTACAGAGAATTGAAAATAACGAAGTAACCCCAAGCTTTTACTCATTAAATGCCATTGGCGAGGCATTGGACATAAAATTGAATGCTGACCTTTTTATTGAAGGCGATAATAAATTTGAATTCAAAATTGTTATCTCAAACTTCAGTAACCTTTTTGCAGATATTGGAACTTTAATTAAAAGAAATATGAAAACACTATTAGTGCTTATCACAGTAGCATTTGGCTTCTTGTCCTACGAAGATTTGAAATTATTGTTTGTTAATATATCAGATAATTCAATCATATCCGTCTCTACCATCAATTGTGGCACCAAAAATGAGTGTGATATTGAGCTTGTTAAAAAAGACGACGAGGGAATTGTGTTATGGAAGCGTGTAATAGGTGGAACAAGTTATGATAAGGCAGGACAAGTGGTAAGAACTAAAGATGGCAGTTACATTGTCGTTGGGTCCACAAGTTCTTTTGGGAAGGGTAATTACGATGTATTCATTGTAAAGGTTAGTTCCAAAGGAGAAATTCTTTGGCAGAAAACTTATGGCGAATTCTTGAACGATTATGGATTAAGAATAGCAGAAGTTGTGGATAATTTATACCAGATAGAAGCAACGAAACAAATTTGTGCCACATTTAATGTATCCAATGATTGTTATAATCAAGAATGGTTGTTTAAAATTGACGAGAGCGGACTTGTAAAATAATTTGCTTGTGGTCAGATAAAGTGTCTCTTAACTATTTCAACTTATCAATTTTAATAAGAATTTTTTTGTCACCTGATTTCTTATATCTTTCTATATCTTGTTCGGCATCAAAAGTTAATTCAATAGAATAAATCATATTCCCAAAAATTCTTTTTGTTTGTCTTTAGGCAAACACTTTGTTTTTCCAGCTTCTGCTTGAGAAATAGATTTGTCAAGTTTAGCATAATACTCCTCTTCATTTAATGAAGTTTCATCCTTTGTAGATGCTATTTCAAATTGTATTTTCATTTCTTCCAATAAAGATTTTAGCAGTGTCTTTTGTTTAGCATTTTTGGGATAAATAATTATACTTTCCAATTTCATTCACCTTTAATTTTTGGAGGAATATTAAGTGGCCAATGTGGCGTAATATAAGTTTCATCATTACCACTTAACTTTAAAGACCTTAAATACTAAGACAAAGTGTCACAGGTCCTAACTTTTCATCTTCGATTTTTCAATATTGCTTCTATTGAAATGTCCTCATCTATTAGTGGCCAATGAATTCCATAACCCGAAGGTGAAATTTTATATAATTCTCTCTCTATTTTATTTGCCTTAAATAGTTTGGGTGATAATTTGTCCAAATTTAGTATTAAGGCCTCTCCGTCAATTTGAAGGGTTATAAAATTTGCTTCAAAACTTACTTTTTCAATGTTATGTATTGCAATCATGTTATTTTTTAAAAAAGTTATGCCAAGAATCAATAATTAAATCAAAGTTTTGGTAAATTATTTTTTTAATTTCTCTCCTAGCATTTGGCGACATATTGAATGAAAACGCTTCCTTTATTTCCACTTCTTCAACTAATATCCAATACTTGCATTCCATATCACCTTTTTCAGCATGAATGTGAACAGGTTCGTTGCTTTCATTTGCATAAAAAAATAATCTCCAACCATAAATAAATAAAACCGTAGGCATTTTCAAATAATATTAAAAATGATATTTCCAAAAAAAGAAAAAAGCTAATTTACCATTTGGTTTTAAAGATGGGTAGTTACTTGCGGTTATAAGAGTTTAAAATTGCTTTCTTTTACCATAATTGTAAATTTACCCAAAAGCGTTGAGAACTCCAAATTTGTTATAAGCCAAACTGCATTTAACAGCATAATGATTTAGGCAGAATTTTTTGCTTCACACTTTTGAGTAGAAAATGATTGATACTCGTAAACTATCTTAAAGGTTTAACCAATCGAAATAAGAAGTTTGGTTAAATATGGAATATTATGCGTTAAACATAATAAACCTTTAAAATAAACCAACCAAAATGGGTGGAATGCCCTTTTTTGTGTCCAAATGGATTAAGAATAGCAGAAGTTGTGGATAATTTATATCAGATAGAAGCAACGAAACAAATTTGTGCCACATTTAATGTATCCAATGATTGTTATAACCAAGAGTGGTTATTTAAAATTGACGAGAGCGGACTTGTAAAATAATTTCCTTGTGGTACCAAAAAAGGTTATACTTTTATGGTGTTACCTTTTTTTTATTATTAATAGATTGTATGGAAACGCCATTTAATAAGTATTTATATGTAGGGTTTGTTCTTGTGGGCTTATTTCAAGGACTTTTTTCTAAAGATTTGGGTTCTGCAATGTCTTCATTAGGTATTGCTCTTGTTTTTATCAATGGGGCTCCAAAAATTGGAAAGAGGCACCTGTTTGGCAAAAAGCTATTCTATTAGTCCATCTTGTTTTAGTTCTTGGTTTGCTCGTATATTGGTTCGGATCTAAGATTATATAAAAAAGGAATGTAACTTGATTCCAGTTCAGTCCTTTAATTCATTATAATTAACCATTTCAATCATAGCTTTATAGCTACATCTTTCTTTGAAAAGGGTTGACACACTGGACAAGCCATCAGAAATGATGGATATTATCTGTATATCAGCAAATTAAGACATTTTCATCTTTTTTTCTTTAATTAACTTTATAACAAATATCTCTTTTTTGTGATAAAGACCATTATTGAGTTTCAACAATCTTGAGCTGTAAATAAACACAAATCGGCTCATTTTATTCGTATATTTGAGCCGATAAATCATCCTAATCGGCTCATTATGTATAATTGGCAACACAAAAATTGGCCTGAATTTAAATTTGATAGCTCATCATTAGATAATGAATTGATGAAGTTCATATTAAAAGCCGGAGAACTAAAAGGTATCATCTCTGCATTATAGCTGCATCTTTCAAGGAAAAGGGAAGTAATAATTTAAGTTATTTCTATTCCAGTCCTTTTTACCAAATCAATCAATAAAGAATCTTTATTATTAATGAACCTATCTTTTTCAATAAGATATGGCTCAATCCTTGAATTCACCCTTTTTGTCAAACGCCAAACTTTTCCAGTCAAATTATCATTATCATTCTCATTCTCCGTAACTATCAAAACATCAATGTCACTTTCCTCGTTGGCTGTATTTGTCAAATAGCTGCCATATAAATATGCTTTATCAACGGTTATTCCCTCTGATCTTAAAATAAAAATATATTTCCTTAATTCCTCTATAATCTCTCTTTTACCCATAGTAATAAGTCCTCAGTTTTATACAAATATTCATTTACTTTTATAATATCTGGTAAAACAGGGTTATAGCCTACCTAACATTCCTATGCCGCTATTGCTTCACAAAGGTGCTGGTGGTTACCTTTTCTCCATTTTCAATGATTAAATAATATATGCCTGGGCTGAAATTCGTCATGTCAATCTTTTTTTCCAAATAACCAATATTCGTTTCGACCGAATTATTCGTATAACAAAGTCTTCCTTGTTGATCCACTATCTTAAACTGGAAGGGCCCTGCTTTGTACATCGTAGTTTGAATAGTCAGCAAATCAGAAACCGGATTGGGATACACATTATTTATTCCTGATTCCCGTACTTTCAATTCTTCAAGCTTAGATTGAAATTGATTATCTAACCAGGATGTTCTTAATTTAACCCAATTTTTAAGCCATACAATTTCCTCGTTGTGAGTCTTGCTGACATAAAAGTTTGGCCAGATATAACTGCCCAGGATAGGCCATTCCTTAAAATTTCTTGCTTGTGATTCTGATAATAAATTTGACATACTATCTATGTCCGACCATAATTTTTCGGTTGAATAGACTGTTTTTCTTAAGTTTTTCCAACGGTCATTCAACCTTTGTACAAATAATGGATCTTCCAACATCCTTTTCCACCAAAATGGAATTAACCAGTAATCTTCCGGACAAATGGTGTTATATTCAAAAACAAATCCCTCCGGATTTCCATTTGCACAAAAATTGACATTTCCCAGCGCCAGATCAAAATCCCATATTGGTCCCATAAATAACTTACCGCCTAAATCGTCCCTTTTTTTATATAAAAAAGTACTTAGCCTGTAAGCATCCGGATTTTTTGTCAATTCATTTACAATCAGATAATCTATAAATGCATTTTCATCAATGTATTTTCTAAATCCTTTTATAGGATCGTTAAAATTGAATTGTAAAAGGGATTTTTCAAAATCGGTGACATATCCCTGAATGTATTCCTTTTGTTTTGCGTTGATATCATCAGCATCAGGATATTCATACTGATAAAAAATAGTTTGTGCTCCCTTCCTGTTGATTGGAAAATAGGGTGAATGCCAACCTGTTCCTCCAGAACCCGTTTGTTTATCTATTTTAATGATATACCCACCCGTCAAGGCATTTCCTGTAGTTGTGGTTGCATCCAACTTACTGATATTAACCCTGTTGTTATCTCGTTTTATTTTTTCTATGAGTATAAAAACCCTTTATATTCTCCATTGATGACCACCTCACAAAATTTTGTCCTTGGTGCATAATTCCCCAAAGCTGCACCCCATTTATAAGCCAACGCATTTCTAATCAACGATTTGTCAGTGTAAGGTGCATTTAAAATCCAATCTTCTTCTTTTGGTAACCCCAATAAAGAGACATTAATTCCTTCCTCCGCATCATTATAAATCTCAAAACCATACTGCTTTTTGGGAAACATCTGTGAACTGGAGCCTCTTATTTCTATCCCAATTTTACCCGAATAATCATTAGGAACATCTGTTATACGATTACGGTTATTAACACCATTATTAATAACTTTTAATCGTGCTACAATTTTAGGTTCATCCACAATGGTTTTATCTCCTGTTTCAATAAGGAAAATGGGTAGATTAGAATCTTTAAAATCAACCTGGGCCTTATGAATATTTACAAAAAACAACACCAACACAAAAACCAAAACCCCTTTTTTCATTTTACTCTTTTAAAAACGATCTCACTATAATTATTCCGCTCGTATAAGATACCTATAGTGTTTTTGTTCAATAGAACCAAATCTGAATAAGCACTCCAATCTCCTTTATAACCTGATGAGGATTTATCTACGAGCATTGATTTTGGCCAGGTAATGCCCTCATCGTAACTTATTTTTATCATCAGATTATCTCGTTTCAAAGGATCAGCAGGATTTGAAGAGGCCAATACCATTTTGCCTTTTCTTATGCCAATACCTAATATAGAACCTTGACAAACAGGGTCAATTAAATCATTATTAAAGAAAACGGTATCCCATTTTTCACCCCCGTTGGAAGAATAAGCAATCATTCTATTTCTAATATCTCCCGATTGATTTCTTATATTCATGATCATCCTATCGCCTGAAAGTGCTGCACCTATCGCCTCATTAGATCCTTTCAAAGCAATATTTTCGCTTAAATGGAAGGTTTTACCATGATCGTCTGTATAATAACCATGGGCATGATAATCTCTGAATTCATTTTGAGGTTCGCCCTGGGAATGATTTGCCGCAATAAAAATTCTTCCTTTATATTTTCCTTCCATGAATTGAAAACCATGGCCCGGCGTATTCGCATAACTTCGCCAATCTTCTTTAAAATTATAGGCCTGGTGAAAGGGTCTATGAACCTGAGATGTAATATTCACAGGATCTGACCAGGTTTCACCCATATTAACCGATTTTATATACCAAACTTCCCGGATCCCATGCCCTTTTCTAATTTCATTTTCATGATTATTACCTGTATTATAAAATAAATAAACAACCCCATTTGGATAGGATGGGTCAAAAAGGTCCACCACCGGCGCAGGATTTCCTGCCTGAAGTTTATCAACATCTACCAATATTTGCAATACCGACCAGGTTTCACCTTGATCCATACTTTTCTTCATCACCAGATTAATGTCGCCAAAATCTGCACTATTCTGAACCCTTCCTTCGGCAAAAGCCAATAGGTTACCATTAGGAAGACCTAAAATGGCTGGAATTCTGTAAGTTTTATGCCCTTCTTGTCCGGACTTAAATACTGGTATAGCATCCTGACTATTTAACAACAGAGGCAATAAGAGACAAATCAAAATTAAGTGGCGCATAATCCAATTCATTAAATGATTAAACCTAAGTGAAAATATAAGGAATAAGTGACAAAATAGTATATTTAAAAACGCTTAAAGACTTTTATTATGAATTCGAGAAGAAATTTTTTTAAAACCGCTGGAGTAGCTTTTTTAGCCTCCTCGATTAAGCCCTCTGAAATGTCCTACCTGTTTGAAAAAAACACATCGATGCCTCAACTTTCTGTTCAATTATATACGATTAGGGAAGAAATAAGTAAAAATCCCACCAAGGCCTTACTGCAATTGAAAGAAATTGGCTTTGAATGGGTGGAAACAGCCTTTTGGCCGGAAGGAATCTCATTGACTGAAGGTGGAAAATGGTTAAAAGATGCTGGTTTGAAAGTTTCATCCTCGCATATTGAGCTAACAACTGATAACCTTGAAAAGCTGATGGTTGAAACGGCCAGTGCTTATGATTGTAAATACCTCATCTGGCATGGTTGGCCGGAAGATTCCCTATATCAGTCTTTGTCTGGAACTAAATCGCTCATCGACAGGTATAATCAAGCAGCTGAAATAGCCGAACGACATGGACTTCATTTTGGGTTACATAACCATTG
Organism: Saprospiraceae bacterium; assembly: GCA_027488135.1. GTDB lineage: Bacteria > Bacteroidota > Bacteroidia > Chitinophagales > Saprospiraceae > BJGN01. Next base: position 50,183 of record JAIYCH010000016.1, read on the forward strand.
GTGGGAGTATATGATTAAAAATGAGGATTTATTCGTTTACGAAATCCTTTTGAAGGACCTTAATCCTGCTATTTTCTTTGAAATGGATGCCTATTGGGTAAAGGTTGCAGGCCAAGATCCTGAAAAAATCGCTAAAAAAATAGGGGACAGACTGAAATTTATCCATGTAAAAGATGGTCCTGCCCAATGGAATGACCAATTAGCCATAGATAATCCCGATCCAATGACAGCGGTTGGAAAAGGAACAATGGATTATTCAAAAATCATAAAAGCCGCCAATGGGCATCCGGACTGGCTGGTAGTTGAAATGGACAAAACTGCGGGCGATGTGTTCACCGCATTAAAAGAAAGTTTTGATTACATCATGAAAAACCAATGGGTTTCCTAGCTATTTATAGCAAAAATTATGTTTAAACGAGTAGAGACTCCCCACTTCGTAACGCTGTGTCTAGATTGGCGTGCCTTTAGAAACAAACAAAAAGTAAAAATGAATAATCGTTTTGCAGACATAATTAAGTTAATAAAACATTCTCGGACTAATGCCATGAAGTCTGTAAACGCTGAGTTAATAAACCTTTACTGGAATATAGGAGCGTATATCCACAAAAAAATTGAGCAATCAGAATGGGGCGATGCTATTGTAACTGAACTATCAGATTTCATAAAGCTTAACGAGCCCGAAATTAAGGGTTTCTCTAACAAGAATATTTGGAGAATGAAACAGTTTTATGAGAGCTATAAGGATTTTCAAAAATTCGCTCCTATTTTGAGAGAAATTACCTGGACGAATAATTTGATAATTTTTTCAAGATGTAAAACAATTGAAGAAAAGGAATTTTATTTAAGTATTGCTAGGCTAGAAAATTACAGTAAACGGGAACTCGATAGACAAATATCTTCAAGCCTTTTTGAACGGACTATGATTAGTAATTCAAAACTCTCACCAGTGGTGAGAGAAAGCAATAAAGACATTATAAATACATTCAAAGATAGTTATGTCTTTGAGTTTTTAAATTTACCCGAACCACATAATGAAAGTGACTTGAAGCAAGGTTTAATAAGTCAAATGAAAAAATTCATTCTCGAACTTGGCAAAGATTTTCTGTTTGTTGGTGAAGAATACAGGTTACAAGTTGGTAATAGCGACTTTTTTATTGATCTGCTATTTTATCACAGGGGCCTTCAATGTTTAGTGGCATTTGAACTTAAAGCGGGTAAATTCAAACCAGACCATTTGGGACAACTGAATTTTTACCTTGAAGCTTTGGATAGAGATGTTAAAAAACCTAGTGAAAATCCGAGTATTGGCGTCTTGCTGTGCAAGGATAAAGATATTGAAGTTGTAGAATATGCTTTAAGCAGAAGCCTCTCACCTACAATGGTTTCAGAATATGAAACGCAACTCCCTGACAAGAAAATTTTAAAGCAAAAACTACAAGAGCTATTTGAATCTGAAACAGAGGGTTAACAGAGCACCTTATATCTTCGACCAGGTCAGAATAGTATTTAGCTTTACCCAGCCTTTTTCAAAAAGTAGAGAATTTGTGACTGGACAGTTACAAATAATAAGAGAATGCAATAATCTTGGCGCAGGGAATCCTGTTCATTTCATTTCCCTTTTACCCTCGCTTTCAATATTTTTGGAATGAACCAATGGCCGTTTTTTGATTATCTGAACTAAGGGAAATGAAATATTGCCCTTGCGGTAATTCAATCAGAGAGATAGATAGCTCCGTGCTATTTTCCCATTGCCATTCTTTAAGTTTTGTCCCATTCAAATGATATATTACTCCATTTTTCAAAGGTGTTGCACTTGAAATCTTTAGAATGTTCCCTGTGGGATTAGGATAAAGCGTAATGCCCATTTGCGCCAAGGTATTCGACGTACCTGTTGTGATCAACGCCGTAGTTGAATAAGTATAAGGCGACCATCCCTTTTCACCCTTCGCAACGACTCTGAACAAGGTGTTGGCATTAAATCCCGCCTCAGACATAGTATATTGAGTCGTATTAGAAGGTAAATTTTTTAAAACCTGATAAGATTTACCCCCATCTATGGAGTATTCAATTTGGTATCCCGTTTCATCCATGGCAACATCCAGCCACTCCATAGAAAGGATGCCTTGGGCAACATTTTTTGTTACTTTCCACTGTGCCGGCGCATCAGGTGTTTCTAAACCTGCCAGTCTTATTTTCAATTGTTCATCGTATAACGATTGTGGGCTGACCTGTTTAAAGGCATGTTCCATATAACCAGGAGGCTGACTAAACCGATGATTTCCCGTAAAAGTAATATTTCCACCTATGGCAAAATTTTGATGGAAAGGTGGTTTTTGGATAACTGCCTGATTATACGTTGGCCGGTCGGAGGTAACATTCCATGCCACCCCTGAGGTGGTTGACCATCCATGCGCTGTTCCATAACTCCCTCTGTTGTATAA
>JAIYCH010000011.1 GCA_027488135.1 Saprospiraceae bacterium
TAAGCTCAATTTTCTTTTATCCATTTCCGATTTCCTATAGTTAGAGCCAAAACATCTTTGCCATTTAAACTTAATTCGAAAATTATTTTTTCATCATCAAACCAAAAGTAATCAAGATATTTTCCATTAAATTCCTTTTCGTTTATAGCGTTGAGTGTTAAGGTAAGTATTGGGGTTAGATGAAGCAACACTTTATTTTCCTTTGTTTTTTCTACTTTAATTTTCCCATAAAGGGGATGGTAATAGGTGCCTATAAACGAGGTTATACTGCCCCTCTCATCCCTCTTATTATAAGGAACATTCTCTTTCCTATTACTATCTGCGATTTGTTGGTAAAGCGATTTAATTTCATCATTCCAATCTCTTGAACCTTCGACATTTTCACCTAAAAGGTCTAAAACCTTAAACATAATAGCATGCCTCAATTCTGCATGATCTAGATTTCCTAAAACAAAAACACCCAGACTATCGTAGGGTAGAAGGCCTAAAATGGCAATATTCCCATCGATACTACCTGTATGAAAATGAAGTATTTTGCCTCTATAATCTTGTTGAAACCAACCTAACCCGTAAGTAGTCCAGGTCGGCAGCGTCAAACTGGTTGTAGGATAAAAATCCTTTGGTGGAATCACTGTTTGGGGGTTAAATAACTCGTCAAAATTATTTTCAGAAATTAATTCTCTACCATTTATTTTGCCCTTATTGAGGAGGAAATGCATCCATTTAGCCATATCGTGTGCGCTCGACCAAACCGCTCCGGCAGGAGCTACCTGATCAATGACCATATATGGAATGGGGGATATTTTATCTGAGATTCTAAAATGGGGAAACATCCTGTTTTTATAGAACAGGGAAGATTTATAGGTAGGAAAGGATTCCTTCATATCTAATGGGTCAAAAACTCTTAGTTGGAGAAAAGTTGTCCATGGCATACCACTTATTGATTCAACCAATTCTCCAGCAATGGCATACATCACATTTTGATAAGTATAACCACCTCTGATGGGATAAGCCTGATTAACAAATTTCAATCGCTGAATCATCTCTTTCACCTCTAAGTTATTGGCATACCATAAAAAATCGAGATTTGGCAGACCTGCATTATGTGTTAGCAAATCCTTCACCCGAATTTGATTAGTCCACTCATCTGAAGCTAATTTGAAATGGGGTAAATATTTGACAACAGGATCGTCCCAATTCAGTTTATTTTCATCGACCAGCATAGCTAAAGTTAATGCCGTCATAGCCTTAGTAGCAGAACAAATACCAAAGATAGAATGCTCGTTTACTGCTTCCGTCAAATGCATATTTTTCAAACCAAACCCCTTCTGATAAATCGTTTTTCCATTTTTAACGACAGAAACTGACAGCCCTGGAATTTCCCAATCGGCCATTCCTTTTTCGATAAAGGAGGTCAATTCATTTAATTTATTTAGTTCTGTTTGAGAAAAAGCGGACAAACAGCAGAATAAAAAAGGAAGAATGAGGAATTGAAATTTTTTCATAGCTAACACAATCAAAAAAAGAATAATGTGGGAATTAGAAACCTTTTTGATAGCCAGGTCCTTTGATAAAGCGTCCAGGTCTTTCCTCTGTAGGCTCCCCATTTAATAGCACCAATTTACCATTTACCCAAACATTTTTCACACCGACCGCATACTGATGAGGATTTTGAAAATCAGCTAAATCGGCTATTTCTTTTGGATCGAAAAGGACAAGGTCTGCAAAATATCCTTTTTTCAAATAACCCCTTTGTGCAATCCCCAATCGTTCACAAGGCAGTGCAGCTAATTTTCTCACTGCCTCTTCGAGTTTAATGACCTTTTCATCACGTACATATTTCCCAAGTAGTCTGGCAAAATTTCCATAAGCACGCGGATGAGTGCTTGACTTAAGAAATACCCCTTCTGAAGCAGGAGCGCCAGCATCAGAACCAAAACTAACCCATGGCAACTTAATTTGTTTTTTTACATTCTCCTCATTCATTAAAAAATAAACAGTGCCTACGCGGGAACTATCTTGAATCACCAGATCAATTGCCGTTTCTTCGGGACTTTTCCCTCTTAAAGTTGCCACCTCTGCCAATGTTTTACCAGTATATTTTTTTAAGGAATCTTGTTTGAAATCGACTAATAAAAGCTTATCAGGAGAACCAGCGGAGGCATATAAATTTTCCCAGTCATTAGCATTTATTTTCATTTGGGCAATTACCTTTTTCCTAATATTAAGATCCTTTAATCTTTTTGCCCACTCCCCAAAACCACCCTCCTGAACCCATGGAGGCATTGCTGCATCAAGGCCTGTAGCCCCAGCGATATAATTATACATATTAGCAGCAATATCAATTCCTTGATTTCTAGCCTTATTGATACTTGTAATTACTTGGTCCATTTTTGACCAATTATCGATACCTGCAGCTTTCAGATGATATATTTCAGCTTTCACTTTTGCCTTTTCAGCCAGTTTAATGACACTTTGAACAGACTCCTCCAATCTATTTCCTTCACTTTTCATGTGGGTAATATACAAACCATTGTAAGGAGCCATAGCCTGACAAAGGGCTAAAATCTCCTCTTCGTCAGCATAAAAAGCGGGGGCATAAATAAGAGCAGAAGATAAACCCATTGCACCTTCATTCATTGCTTGTTTAACAAGGAGTTGCATGTTTTTTAACTCCCCATTTGTGGGTTTCCTATTTTCATAACCTAATTCATGAATTCTTAGGGAGGTAGCACCAACAAAAGAAGCAATATTTGGAGAAACGCCTTTTTTTTCGAGGCCAGTTAAATATTCCCCTAAAGTACGCCAATAGACCTCATATTTAATATCTCCCTGACCATCTAATTCTTCCTTTTTCATGGCTTCATTCAAAGGTCCCATGGAATTTCCTTCTCCCATTACTTCAAGTGTAACCCCTTGTTTTATATCACTCATTGCTCTGCCATCAGCGAGTAAGGAGACCGTTGCCCAAGAAAGCATATTGACAAAACCGGGACTAATAGCCAGACCTTTGGCATCAAATTCTTTTTTGCCCTTGTTCATTTTTAAGTCTCCAATAAAGGCTATCGTATCTTTATTAATGCCAATATCCCCTTTAACAGGAGTATTACCAGTGCCATCAAAAATGACCGCATTCCTGATGATTACATCATATTCAAGTTCTGATGAACAAGACTGAAAAAACAAACTTAAGAGCAATATGGAGAAGCTCAAAAAATTATCTGCCTTCATTTTTTTAAAATAAATGGTTCAAAATGTAAAAGACCATTGAAAATAGATAAAAAAAAATTAATTTTAGAATTTAAGTTAATAGATAATGTTAAGATGAGTGCAAGAATTCTCCTTCCATTAGTATTTATTGTAACCTTTTTCTCCTTACATGCTCAAAAAGGCAAGCCTGCAAATACTGAAATGACCGTTATGTCCGGCATATCAGAAGATTATTTTGATGCAGTACGATGGAGACAACTTGGCCCTTTCAGAGGCGGTCGCTCTTGTACAGCCACTGGAGTACCAGGTAAACCAAATCTTTACTACATGGGTACCGTAGGCGGAGGTGTGTGGCGCACCACCGATGGAGGAGGAACCTGGGAGTGTATTTCAGACGGTTATTTTGGGGGTTCCATTGGTGCCGTGGCCGTTTCAGAAAGTGATCCCAATGTGGTTTATGTCGGAGAAGGCGAACAAACCCTCCGCGGAAATGTATCGCCCGGAAAAGGTTTGTGGCGTTCCACCGATGCAGGGAAAACATGGAAATATATGGGTTTGCCTCAATCGCAACACATTAGTCGTATCAGGATTCATCCAACCAATCCAGACCTGATCTATGTAGGTGTTTTAGGGAATCTTTGGAAATCATCAGCAGAAAGAGGACTTTACAGAAGTAAGGATGGTGGAAAAAATTGGGAAAAGATATTATACGAAAATGATCGTGCCGGTTGTGGCGATGTGGTTTTTGACCCTAGTAATCCCCGCATAATATTTGCCAGTACCTGGGAAATGAAGAGGAATGGCTATAGAATGGATTCCGGAGGCGAGGGTTCTAATTTATATAAAAGCTCAGATGGCGGCGATACCTGGGTGAATATTTCTAAAAGTAAAGGCCTGCCAAGTGGCCTTTGGGGAATCGCTGGATTAACTATTTCTCCGGCAAATCCAGAAAGAATTTGGGCTTGTATCGAAGCGGAAGATGGCGGTTTATTCCGTTCCGATAATGGTGGACAAAGCTGGATAAAAACGAGTGAAGACCGTGAATTACGACAAAGAGCCTGGTATTATTCAAGAATAACCGCTGATTCTGAAAATCCTGATGTTATTTATGCGCTAAATGTTCCTTTCTTAAAATCTACAGACGGAGGGAGAACTTTCAAAGAAATGGAAACACCCCATAGCGACCATCACGACTTATGGATTGATCCCGTAAATAATCAACGAATGATTGTTGCCAATGATGGAGGAGCGCAAGTATCAACCGATGGGGGCGTAAACTGGACCACCTACCACAATCAGCCAACTGCACAATTTTATCGGGTAACCACAGATCAATCTTTTCCATTTAAAATATTAGGTGCGCAACAAGACAATTCTACCGTTCGCATTTCGCACCGCTCAACTGGTTCAACCTTAACGGATAAAGACTGGGAAATTTCAGCTGGTGGGGAAAGTGCCCATTTAGCCCCAGATCCTACTAATCCTGACGTGGTTTATGCGGGTACTTACAAAGGGTATATGAGTCGCTTTGATCATAATACTGGACAGGAAAGAAGCACCAATGTGTGGCCATTCAATCCTGCTGGCTCTGGTGTAGAGGTAATGAAATATAGGTTTAACTGGAATTTTCCGCTCCTTTTTAGCCCCCATAATCCTAAAAAATTATACGCAGGTTCCAATTATTTACATGTCACAACCAATGAAGGACAAAGCTGGGAGGTCATTAGTCCCGATTTGACAAGAAACGATCCAGAAACACTTAAGTCTTCTGGTGGGCCTATCACCCAAGATAATACGGGCGTTGAATTTTATGGGAATATTTTTGTCATCGCTGAATCACCCAAAGAGGAAGGGGTCATTTGGACAGGCAGTGACGACGGCCTGTTGCATGTTACCCGAGATGGTGGAAAAACCTGGCAAAATGTTACCCCACCTGGTTCACCAAAATGGAATATGTTTAATTGTATCGATGTTAACCCGCACCAACCTGGAAGTGCTTATGTTGCCGCTACCCATTATAAATTTGGGGATTATACTCCTTACCTTTATAAAACAATGGATTATGGCAAAACCTGGACAACCATTACAAAAGGGATCGATAATACACACTACACCAGGGCAATCAGAGTAGATCCTACAAAAAAAGGTCTGTTATACGCGGGTACAGAATGGGGTATGTATATTTCGTTTGATGATGGTAATTTTTGGCAACCTTTCAAATTGAACCTTCCCATTGTCTCTATCCATGATTTGCATATCAGAGATAATACCTTAATTGCTGCCACCCACGGAAGAAGCTTTTGGATGATAGACGATTTGAGCCCCATCCAGGAAATTAACAGCGAAATAAAAGCAAAAGATTTTCATTTATTTGCATCCAAACCAACGTATAGATTAGCACAGGAAACCAATGCGCCGTCGAGCTTAAAGGAAGGTGAGAATCACCCAAATGGGGCCATTTTTCATTTTTATATCAATGATTCGGCGCTAAAATCTCCAAATATTTCTTTGGAAATTTTTGACGATAGTGGCAAATCAATACAAAAATGGAGCAGGGATAGTAAAAATCCAAAACAAAAACTTGCTGTAATGGCGGGTGGAAATCGATTTATCTGGGACCTCAGATTTCCAGGATTCACGGAATTCCCTGGAATGGTGTTCTATTCATCTCCAAATAAGGGACCGAAAGTAATACCGGGAAATTATCAGGCCACACTCTCTGTAGATGGGAATAAATCGAGCATCGATTTTGTTGTTTTGCCTGATCCCCGATTAAAAAATACCCAGGAAGATTATAAGAAGCAATTGGATTATTTACTTAAAGTTCGCGATAAAGTCAGTGAAGCCAATCAAGCCATTCTGGATATCAGGACAATCAAAAAAGACCTTATTTATATCAAGGAAAAATTGGGCAATCAAAGTTTATACAAAGATTTGCTGATACAGGCAGAGGAATTGGAACGGGATATTACAAAAATTGAAAATCAAATTCATCAGACTAAAAATATTGCCAGGCAAGACGCGCTCAATTATGGCATAAAGGTCAATAACAGATTAGCTTTTTTATTAGCCGACCAGCAATTGGGTGATTTCCCCCCAACTGACCAGGCGGAAGAGGTTTATGATGTACTTGCAAAAGAACTGGACGGGTATTTGAATCAGCTCAAGCCATTAATTAAAACTGGGGTGGAGACCTTAAATGCTGAAGCGCAGAAAAGACAGATTCCACTTTTAAAGGAAAAAGGATGATACTATAGATTTTGGAGCAAATGATCGGGTATAATAGAAGGAATTTTAGTGAATGCCTGGCAAATTTGCTCCATTATTTTCAATGTTGGTCTTATTTTTCATCCATTTGGCATTTATTCGTCAAAAAAACGATTTTTTTACACACTTATTTATCTGAAAATCCTATTTTTAGAAACTCCGAAATCTTTGATATTTTTTAAAAAGACATTATCATGAAAAAACCACTGACGCTATTCATCCCTTTTTTACTGATTATACCATTTTTTCTGAACAGCCAAACGGCGGCAGAAAAGGCATTTGAAAAAAGAAAAGCCTCATTAAAAGCTGAGGTACAAGCAAATGTTGAAAAACAAGCAAAATTGGCTCAAGTCATGGTGGATAAAGTTTTTAGTTTTTCTGAACTAGGATTTCAGGAAGTAGAAACATCAAAATATCTGACAAAAATTTTGGAGGAAAATGGCTTTACGGTAAAATATGGAATTTCTGGTGTGCCAACGGCCTGGTGGGCTACCTGGGGAAGTGGAAAACCAGTTATATCTATGGGCTCCGATTTGGATTGCATACCAAAGGCTTCACAAAAACCTGGGGTGGCTTATCATGATCCGATTGTTGAGGGTGCACCAGGTCATGGTGAGGGTCATAACTCTGGCATGCCTTTAAATATATTGGCTGCCATTGAAACCAAGAAAATAATGGAACGGGAAAAAATTCAAGGCACCCTTGTTTTGTGGCCTGGTGTTGCCGAGGAATTAGTGGGGACGAAAGCTTATTACACACGGGATGGTTATTTTGATAATGTAGATTTATGTTTATTTACACACGTTGGTAATAACCTGAGTGTAAGTCACGGGCAGGCACGCGGCACCGGGCTCATCTCTGTATTATATGAATTTGAGGGAGAAGCCGCCCATGCAGCAGGTGCGCCATGGAGAGGTAGAAGTGCCCTCGATGCAGTAGAATTAATGAGTATTGGCTGGCAATATAACCGGGAACATCTTGATCCTTTACAAAGAAGTCACCACGTTATTCAAAATGGGGGTGACCAACCAAATGTAGTACCTTCCAAAGCCTCTATCTGGTTTTATTTGAGACATGTGACCTATCCTAAAATCATGGAACTTTATGAGCGCGCAAATAAAATAGCCGAGGGAGCAGCACTGATGAGTAATACAGCCGTAACAAAAAAGATATTAGGTTCTGCCTGGCCCAGACATTTTAATAAAGTAATCGCAGAAACGATGTACCAGAATATTGTCAAAGTCGGCCTGCCAACCTGGTCTCCAGAAGATAATGCACTGGCCTCTGGTATTCAGCAAGAGGTGAAAGCACCAGACGATGTCAAAGGACTACCAACGAAATTAGATACTTTGGAAGCACCATCCCTTTCTTTTGTTAGTGGCGGATCTGATGATATTGGTGATATTTCATGGAAATTACCCACCGTTACATTGGTTTATCCTTCAAATATTCCGGGATTACCCGGCCATCATTGGGCAAATGCCGTATCCATGGCAACTCCTATTGCTCATAAAGGCGTAGTGGCCGGAGCAAAAGTACAGGCGATGACTCTTTTAGACCTATTCCTTGATACAAAAACCATCGATAAAGCCTGGGATTATTTTAAAAATGAGCAGGGTATGAAACAAAAGTATATTCCTATGGTTAGCGAGAATGACAAACCCGCTATTCATTTAAATACTGAAATACAAAATGAATTCAGAGAGTCATTGAAAAAATATTATTATGATGAAACTAAATATTCTTCTTACCTGGATCAATTAGGCATAAAATATCCTACGGTCAAAGCCAAAACACCTGAAAAATAAATTTTAGACATAGTAAATCCTATCATTATAAATTATTTATAATGATAGGATTAAAGAATCTAATTTAGTTTAACAAAATGTATTTCATTTCATAATTTTAACTAATTTCGCCAACATGTAAAAAAATATTTTGTTAAAGTAATTTATTCCTAAACTTATACCTTTTCCATAAATCAAGTACCACATGTTCGCACGAAGTTTTTTATCTGTAGGCATTGATGATATTGCAGCCCACCTGCCTCATATTTATTTAAAAATTGAAGACTTATCTATTGCAAGAAACATAGAATACGCTAAGTTGAATAAAGGATTAGGATTAACAACCATGAGTCTTGCTGATGTTCACGAGGATGCCGCAACGATGGCAGCCAATGCAGTAAGAAAGCTCATTGAGCAAAACGACCTCAATCCTAGTCATATAGGTAGAATATATTTAGGTACCGAAAGTGCCCTCGATGGATCTAAACCCACCGCATCATACGCATTAGATATGCTGAATCATTATTTTTCACCAAAGTATGGTCCAGATTGCTTTTTACATTGTGATGTGGTTGATTTAACCTTTGCCTGCATTGGTGCAGTAGATGCGCTTCAAAATTCATTGGATTGGGTAAGAATGGGAGAAGATAGAATGGCTATTGTCATTGGTTCTGATGTAGCTAAATATGAATTGGCATCTACCGGCGAATATACCCAAGGCGCTGGGGCCATTGCGCTCCTAATAAAAGAAAATCCCAGATTACTGGCTTTTGATGAACAGTGGGGGGTAGCCACACGTCCAGTTCATGATTTCTTTAAACCTATCAGGACGGTTCAAAAAAATCAGCTGTTAACAGAAATTGAAGAAAAGGGTATTGGACAAAATCTTAATTTCGATAATCTTGAAAATGCCATTTTTCAGAAATTAGATCAGTCAGGATTTTGGGACACTAACGAAACGAACGTTCATATACATAAGGTAACGCCCGTTTTTGATGGACCTTACTCTAATTCATGTTATCAGGAAAGAATCAAAGAAGCCCTGCAACATTATATTTCTCAAAATGGCCTGCCAGTAAATGAAGCGGCTACAGATAACTGGCGCAGATTGATTTTCCACCTCCCTTACGCTTATCAGGCCCGACGAATGTTTTCTGAAATATTTTATGCTGAAGCCAAAAAGAGAGGTGATCATGATATTTTAATACTGGAACTCGGTCAAACAGAACCATTAATTCAACAATTCGAGGAAGAAGCAGCCTATCAGGAAGCTTTTTCTAAATTTTTAACCGCTATTACCAAAACAGAAAGATATAAAAGATTTATTGCTGAAAAAATTGAAAAAGGAGAAAGGGCCTCGTCTTTGATGGGAAATCTTTACACCGCCTCCATTTTTCTTTCTTTAATGAGTACTCTGGCCATAGATTTAGACAATGATACTGAATTAACTGATGCGAGAATTGGTTTCTTCGCCTACGGAAGTGGCTCAAAATCAAAGGTTTTTACAGCAACCATTCAACCCTCCTGGCGTGAAATTACGCATAGATTTCAATTATTTAATCAATTGGAAAACAGGCAGGCCGTAACCTACAACGAATATGAATCGCTACACAGAGAAAGTTTAACCCAAAGTATCAAACAAGTAGAGGGTGAATTTTATCTGGCTTCCATTTGTTCTGAAAAAGGCGTAAAAGAAGGTGCCAGACGCTACGGCTGGCGTCCTGCTAAAGTTCCTGTAACAGTACAGATGTAAAAGTAAACCAGGTTTTCCTATAGGTTATTTATGGTTATATAGGGCAAAAGTTTAACGTATATGGAGTCATTCACAATGGGGAGTTTCTTTAAATCTTCAATGTTTTGAAATAACCCATTATTTTCCCTATATAAACAGATGGCTTTGGCTAATTTGTATCTGACGTAAGGGTGTTTTGAAAGCCCTTCCTGATTTGTATAGTTAATTGAAATACAGGGTTTCATATTTTTCTCTATCGTTAAACAAGGTTTAATTGATTGAAAAACGGAATCCCTTAATCCATACGTTTCTTTAACTTGCTCGACAGATACAAATCCACAGAGCGATGCTCTAAAGGTTATAATCCTTTTAGCCAGATAAGGTCCAATGCCATAGAGTGATTCCCATTGAGCAGAATCTGCTTCGTTTATATCTATTGTTTTGCATCGAAAGGCCCTGTCTTCCTTTAAAAAAGGTTTACGCTGCTTTTCTCTAGCTTCTTTTACATATAAATATTTTGATATACTAGCATATAACGGCTCGGACATACCATAAAGCTTTTTAACATCCCCCACCCTTTTAAAACTACCTCCATTCTCCAAATATTTCACCCAGCGCCTGGCTAAAAAATCGGGTACAGATAATATGGCCAGTGATTCAAGGTCAGCTTCATTGATATTTAATCTAAAAAACAAGGGAATTTCAATTTTTATAGCACCAGGTTTCTCTATTTCATGCACGGCATAAACGGGTACCTTTTCATCTCTATAAGAAAAACTTAAAGCCCACAATTGCCTGCTTAACAGGCACCAAACCAATAAAAAAAGCGCAAGAAACCCATTTCGCAACGATACAGGAAAATAGAAAAAGGTAGAAAATTTATTTTTCACAGATTAATTTTTAAAAAGATTCAAAGCACCCGATACGCCAATATCATAAACTTCTATGTTCAGTTTTTCAGCCAGATTTAATAGTTTTCGTTTAAAATAAAAAGGTACATCGGCATTAAAAATCAGTACTTTAGGAGGACATTCAGCCAGCCATTTTTCCCAGGGCCCATAAAAAGCGCTTGTTACCCACCAATGTGAACCAAAGGGAATAAAATGATGAGAATTTTCACCGTTAAGCAGGACAAAAGTATCATCGTGTATATTGAAAGAAATGACAGATGACGGTAAAATAGTATAATGTCGCTTTGTCGCCCATTTTTCTAAAAACAAGATGTCCTGACGCTTTTTATCGATTGGTTTATTAGAAAAAACAAAAAAAGAATACCCTTTTCGAATAGTTAAAACAGCATTTCCTCTTTCAGACAAAATATAGGTTTGTTCTTCTTTATTGTAGTAAAAAAATGAGACCTGAAATAACGTAAATAATAAGCAGGTGGAAATTATAAAAATATTTCGTTTTCGATATTCAATGGATAATGCAATAAGTAAAACAATGATAACAAGGCATAAAATAGCAGCATCTGGCAGATAAATACCTTCTGAAACAGCCCAAGTAATATCGCTCAAAAAGGACATAATCCAACGAAATAAAAAAACAGAACTTTCCAGTAACCAGCCAATAAAAGTATTTAAAAAAGGAATACCAGATACTAAAATATAAAGCAAAGATATACCTAGTATGAAAGTAGATAAAGGAATGGCAACCCAGCCTGTAATCAGAAAAAGCCATGAAAACTGCTGAAAATGATACAATAAAAGCGGTAAAGTGACCCATTGCGCTGCAAAGCCCATGACGGTCATCTCCCAAAAATATTGTATTAATTTATTAGAAAACGTGAACCTACCTACCCATGACTTATAGAATCCTATGATCCCTGCCACGGCCAGAAAGGATAATTGGAACCCAATATGAAAAAAGAAGTTTGGATCAAGAAGGAGTAAAAAACAAGCCATAGCAAACAAATTATTCCAGGCATTGGCCGTTTTCTGGAAAATATTCGCCAATATCATTAGAATGGAACCACCCACGGCCCTGAGAATTGCCGGCTCAAAATGAGTTAACCAGGCGAAAAGAAGAAGGAAAAGAATGAAGAAACCTGCAGTAAAAACCTTTCCCAGTCTGCTATATATAGGAAGTAAACCAAGAATAAATTGAATGATACCTGCTAATATTCCAACATGGAGTCCACTGACAGCAAGAATATGCATCGCACCAGTTCGCTTAAAATCGGTCATAATATCAGAGGTAAGACCTGATTTATTACCCAGTAACAAGGCATCCATCAATCCTAGAGAAACACTATCTTTTAAGGCTTTTCCAAGTATGTCCGAGATATATAGTTGCGCTTTATCTCTGTAAAACAAGGACCCCGAAGCAGCTTTGATTTCCTTCCAATGGGCTCTGTTACCGTACGCTTTGTGAAAAATTCTCTTTAATGCCCAATATTTCTGCTGATTAAATGAACCTGGATTATGTGCGTCGGGAATAGGGAGAAGCTGAAAAACTTCCCCCTGAACTATAGAACCAGAGGAAAACGGGGGCAAATCGGAAGCTGAAAGATACAGTAATATGAGTCCTGACGATGTAATAGCCGTATTTTCCTTGTTAAAAGTATTCGAAACATTCAAAACATACCTCTGTCCCCCATTCATCCTCGACTTACTACTAAGTACAGTTCCCTGAAATTTAACGGCAGATATTTGGTTTCCTAAGTAGCTACTTTTATTTATTGGGTTCAAAGAGGCCATTCTAAAAAAAAGAATAGATATAATAAGGAAGGTAAAAAATGGATAAAAAACGATGGCCGATACTGTCTCATTTTTATATATAAGAAAACATATACCTATGAAAAAGGAACTAATCATCCAAAGTCCTACCATATTTTCAATATTAACATAAGGATATAGCAATATACCCGCTACTAACCCAATAAACAATTTTAGAAATGGTATTTCGTGAAAACGCATACTAACTTTACTTAAAAGCAAAAGTCGTTGATATTTTTATGGTTTGAAGGTAATTCATGGGACAGAAGTAACCATTTTCCAACTTATCAGGTTATATATAAAATTAGATTTAGAAGCTAGAAAGTTCTTATTTTGTGCTTTTTAAAAATCACCTCAAATATGCTTACAGAAAATTTCATCGATGCTAATTTATATGATATCGAAACAGCTGTTTTAGGTAAAAAGGTACTCATTAGAAGATTAAGAGAGGGAGATGGCAAGTTTTTTTATGACCTGGTTGCAGAAAATAATAGTTTAATAAGCGAATATTTCCCTGTGATTACCTCGGCTTTATCTACCCTGGATGGTGCAGAACTTTTTGTAAGAAAAACCATTATTTCTTGGTTAAAACAGGAATCATTCAGTTTTGGCTTGTGGGATAAAGATAAATTATGCTTAGTGGGCTACCTTGATATTTCAAGAAGAATGCCAGAAAATATAGGTGAATTAAGATTTTTTACAGACAAAAACAGAATGGGTGAAGGTATTATGTCAGATACTTTACAAACCATGATTCCCTATTTTTTCAACCAGCTTCTTTTAAATAAAATCACAATAAAAGCATCCACTGAAAATTTTACGCTACCTACATTAGCCAGAAAATTTGGATTTTTACGCGAAGGCGAACTCCGAGGCGAAATTTATAAACTGTCAGGCGATCGCGGAGATGTCTGGGTTTATGGCTTATTAAAAAACATGTACAAATAAAACAATAACATTGATTTCATATATTAACTTATTTCTGGAATGGGGTAAAACCCTGCCAATCAGTAAACAAAATGAATTAATAGCTTTATTCAAGGCTGTCAATAATGCAATTTCTCAGGAGGAATTTGAAAACCGTTTACTTGCCTTTCGCAGTGCCAATCAGGTAACTTTAACTGAAAATGTTTCAACTTTCCTGTCAGACTTACATCCTTTGGCAAACTATCCATCTTTTTCAGGAAATCATAAATACATAGTACCTAACTTAATAGGTCATAGTTTGGCTGCTCTCAATAAGCTTCCAACGCTTTTCAACCCCAATAGCCAGCTTTTTCTTAAAGAATTTTTGCGCTATTTTTTAATTCAGGAAAATTTTACAAAGGGAAAAGATATACTCGCCGACCTATTAAACGTTGGTTTAATTTCTCATGAGGACACGGACACATTCCAACAAGATTCAGCCCATTACTCTAAATTAATGGAGCAATTATTCACCTTTATCCTGTTAAAAAAGGAGGAATTTCCTGGTGAAAGTACTCATCTGCTTTTTTACAAAGAAGCCGTTACTACTACCCTTGGATTATCCTTTTTTCGCTATGTAGATGAGGCGAGTATATATTTAACTTTGGAAAGAGTCTATTTTGTCTATCAGCATATTCCAATGGAAGCGAAAGACAGGATGTTTGTATTTAATGTATTCCTGCGAATTGCCTTTGAAAGCGCTGGAAATCAACAGAATAACCAACTACCTGATAGTCCGCTTTTGAGCTGGTACAAAAAAGGAGAAAACAAAGGTATCCAGGATGTAATTGCCGGAAGATTCTTAACCCTTTCTTTAGAAAAGGGTATAGTTAATATTGCTTATTTAACTGAAAAATTCCCTGTTATTAGTGCTGCCATGCACGCTATCTGGCAATTTAATGAGAAAAGTATTCTTTCAAATGCTTTAGAGAGTAAAGAATTATTTCTCGAAAATGCAGGGAAAATATTAGACGTCATTATTAAATTCCCCTATTTAGTTACTTCCGGTACTCAAAACACGGCGCCTATATATCAATTACTCCAGGGTTTTGATATAATCAAAGATAGTTTACCCGATGCCATTAAAAGCAATCATGTTTTACAACGCTTTTTGTTGGACAAATATCTTCAGTGCGCTGCTGAAAATCCAACCCTTTGGGAGAGCAATGTAGAGAGCATTGGAAATAAAAGTATTCTAGACCGAGGGGTATTGTTAGTTATTTCAGCGGCATTTCATCGTCAAAATGAAATGAGTGAGGGAAAAAATATAGCCCTCTTCAGGTCATTAATTTCATTTACTTTAGAAGAAATTTTACAAACTTATCCTAGTGAGTTAGGTTTGACCTTCATAAAAATCATCGTTTCCCCAGACACAGGATTTGGATTTAGGTATGGTTTTGATCGTCAATGGGCCGATCAAATGGTGGAGGCTGCATTGGCTTTATTTTCACAACATCCGCACCTTATCGCTGCAGAAAATACATGGGATGACTTGTTTTCTGGCGTTTCTGATGCATTGAAAGAATCAAAAATTCAGCAACTCAACCTGCTTCCTGAGTTAACACGCATGATTTTAGAAAAATCAGCTTTACAACTAAACCTGAGGGTATCCTTAGAAAATGGAAAAGAAGAATATCTTCTTATTGCCGGATTGAGGGAAATTTTAGCTGCCCTTTCTGCCAATGAAACATCCAATTCAAAACACCCTCAATTAACCCCTGGCCAATTACTATCCTTCGTAGAATTATTGCTGGATGCTGTCATAAAAAATCCTAACTGGTTAACTACCTCATTTGAAGGTAACCCCATGATTAGAGAAGTTTTGGCCATTCCTTTCCGCACCTTATCGAAGATACCCGCAGATCAACGTTTAGGGTACGACTTACTTACCCAGGTCATTGAGTCAGAACTGGAGGCGATAGAAAGAAGTCCGCATTTAATGGATCGGATACAGTACGGTGAATCTCCTTCAGAAAAAACAGTTTTAGAGCATGCCTTTAATTTAGTAATTGCCTGGTTATTTCCTCCCGGAGAGAGAGCTGGTTTGCATAAAACGAAGCAATTAATGGACGTAATCGCTTATGCCATTGAAGATCTGGTTTCTGAAAATCCAAATACCACTGGTTTAGCTATTTTAGAACTTATTTTATCTGATGCGGTCGGATTAGATTTGTCCAACGGGATTATTGAAGATCAGACCGACGAATTGGTTGAAGCCGTGCTGCTTGCCATTGCCACACAACCTGAATTAATACAAGAAGCACCAGGATTAAGGGAAATTGCACAGGAATCAGCTGGTGCCATTCATCTTTTATCTATTGATCATCCAGAAATTGGTTTAGAGATTCTTCGAAATCTATTTGAAGAAAGTGCGGGACGTTTAACCATTTTATTAGAAGTAAATGACACCCAGTTCCGCCATTTACTTATAGAGGCTTTGCAGCAGTTTGCTACCGCCATAAGCATGGAACGCAAAAATGGAAGATACACTATAAAATTAAGTGAGGACCAGATTCTTGATTTAGTTCAAATTATATTTGAAGGCGTGGTAGAGCATCCGGAATGGGTGGAGGACGAATATATCCATCAGGTTCTTGATGCTATTTTACAAGCTGTTGATGCGAAAAGTGGAGGGAGGAGAATCCCCTATTTACTAGTCTCTTTACTATTCCAGGCACTCCTTCCAATGGCTCAGGAACGATCAGAATTGCTTGAAAAAATAGAATTTGGCGAAAAAAGAGAGGCCATTGCTATTAGTTATGTCGTAGAAAGATTGTTAAATCTACTGTTGGGCTTAGATCTCAAGGATTGGAGAAAAGTAACTCAAGATGAGGCTATTGAAGCCATCGTTCACTTTTATTTAAACTTAATCAATCAATGGGATATGAGTGCTGCATCCATTGAAGCCGCTATGACTCACCTAAAACAATTGGTTAGGCAGTTTGCTACAGGAACGTTGTCTCAAGATGAATTTTTAGATTTATTAAGTGAGGAAGATGATGATGACGAAGAATAAATTGTGGCTGAATAATGTATAAATTATGAACGAAATACTCTACGAGGTAGGAAAGGTTACCTTTCTATTGGGCATTCTTAACAACTTAAGATATTTTCTTATCGCTGGTATTCCTTTCCTGATTTTCTATATATTCCATTCAAAAAAATTTCAAATTTTAAAAATCCAACTAAAAGAGGCAAGAAAAAGTGATTTCCTTAGGGATATAAAGTATTCTCTCCTTTCAGGATTTATTACCGCGTTTATTGTAGCTTTCCTCCTCAGGACTTCATTAAAAAATAACTCCCTTATATACAATGATTTGACTGAATACCCAATTTACTGGTTGTTCATTAGTTATGCCTTAGCTATACTCTTTCACGACACCTGGTTTTATTGGTTACATCGATTTTTTCATATTCCAAAGATTTACAAACATGTGCATAATGTCCACCATTTATCTGTAAATCCATCTCCCTGGACTTCATTTTCTTTTCATTTTTTTGAAGCTATTGGAGAAGGGCTGGTGATCATTCCTTTAGTCTTTATTGTTCCTCTTCACCTATATACGCTCATCTTTTTTGGATTTTCCATTTTTGCCATTAATGTTTACGGGCATTTAGGATATGAAATAGCACCTAAATGGTTTCGACAATCTTTTTTGTTCGAATTAATTAATACATCTGTTCATCATAATCTTCATCATAGTAAATTCAAAGGGAACTATAGTTTATATTTTAGAATTTGGGACCGATTAATGGGTACTGAAAACAAAGATTATGTTATGGAATTTGACCGTATTCAGGGACGAAGATTTATTAACGAATATTCAGACATAAATATTAAAAATAAAGCATGATTTCATACGAAAAAATGGTTCTTCTAAATGGTTTAACAGTATTGATGCATGAAGATAAAAATACACCCATTGCGAGTATTAGCGTGCTTTATAAAGTAGGATCAAGAGACGAGCACCCGGAAAAAACAGGTTTTGCCCATCTTTTTGAGCATTTAATGTTTGGAGGGTCTGTCAATATACCTGACTATGATGGCGTTATGCAGAGGGCTGGAGGAGAAAATAATGCTTATACCAATCATGATTATACCCATTTTTTCACTACGCTGCCAGCCATAAATATTGAAACCGCATTATGGTTGGAATCTGACAGGATGTTAGAGTTAATGCTTCAAAAGGAGGTCCTTGATGTGCAAAAAAAAGTAGTGGTTGAAGAATTTTATGAAACCTGTCTCAATTTACCTTACGGTGATGTATGGCATGAATTATCATCATTAAACTATGAAAAACACCCTTATAAATGGCCAACTATAGGTGTACACCCCAGTCACATTGAAAAAGCCAATTTAGCCGATGTTAAAAAATTTTACAATAAATATTATCATCCAGGTAATGCCATATTGGTCTTAGCGGGACCAATTCCAATAAAAAAAATGAAGGAACTGGCCCTAAAATGGTTTAATGACATTCCATCTGGTAAAACGATTAAAAAGAATTATTCCACCGAACCCCCAAAGAAAGAAGCCAGGCATAAACAAAGTCAGGCGGAAGTTCCCGTTGATGCTATATATATGACCTTTCCATGTCCCGGACGGGCAGATAAATCATTTTATGCCGTTGATTTGCTAAGTGATATATTCAGTAACGGTCCATCATCCAGATTAATACACCGATTAACCAGGGAAAACAAGTATTTTAATCATATAGATTGTTATGTTACGGGTGATTTTGATCCGGGGCTTATTGTATTTGAAGGAAGACCTACGGAAAAAATTTCCTTACAAGATGCAGAGGAGATAATAAGTAAGGAGATAAATGACCTTAAAAAACAGTTGATAGATACCGTTGAACTACAGAAATGGAAAAACAAAGCTGAAAGTACCTTAGTACTTTCAGAAATGGGCATACAATCTAAATCGATGAACTTAGGCTTTTTCGAGGCCTTGGGAAACGCCGATTTGATGAATGCGGAGTCAGAGATATACCAATCTATTTCCGCAGATGAAATTCAACAAGCAGCTCAGCAATGGCTAAGAGATGATCAAAAATCAGTACTAACCTATAAGGGAAAATAAAAAAATCCCGTTAATTTCCTCCCTGGATAGATTTTTCAGCAAAAATTTCTGCTAATTTTCTTTCTAATTCAGCACCCCTTAAATCTCTGGCTATAATCATTCCATTGGGATCAACCAAAAACGTTTTCGGAATAGCTGAAATTTCATATAATTTACTCACCTCATTGGACCAGCCTTTTAAGTCACTGGTATGTTTCCAGGTGAGTTGATCTGCCTGAATAGCCTGTAACCAACGCTCTCTATTTTGATCAAGGCTAATTCCCAGGATTTCAAATCCTTTGGTTTTATATTTATTATATAACTTAACCACATTAGGATTTTCCTTTCTGCAAGGTCCACACCATGATGCCCAAAAATCGAGCAACACATATTTTCCTTTAAAATCAGTCAGTTTAACGGGCGTACCCTCAGGAGAAACCTGGGTAAATTCTGGCGCTTTTGCTCCCTCCATCAAACGCATTGTTCTTTCCAGCATTTCAGAAATTTCCATCGCTGCATCAGGCGCTTTGTCTTGATATTCAGTAACGAATCTTTTTCCATATTTTGCCAATAAAGGGTGTTTAAGAGATTGCATTACCGCAATCGTTGCACCTAAACATTGCATACGGGCATGAGATCCTTCAGGAATTTTACTTATAATATTTTCAATAAAATACTCAACCTGGTTTTCTACTACGCCGGCATTTACCATGACATTCACATAAGTTCTAAAGGTTTCGTATAACCAAATCAGATGATTATAACCAGGATCAGAGAAATCAACTTTCGCAAAAAATTCATTTAAGAAATAACTTAACTCGTCAGGATAACGATTATCCTTATTGTTTAATTGATAACTTTGATAGGCATTCAATGCCATTATTCTATATTGAAAAGGATTTACCACCTTCAGGGAATCCAATAATCGAAGTTTTTTAGCATCTAAGCCCGCCAGCTGATTTACCAACTGATTTTGATTTGCTGGATTTCCTTCACTTAAGCCCCTTAAAATTTCTCCCATTTCGTTATTTAGGCCTCCAATGATATTTTTTAGATTATTATATCCATCATTTTCCTTTGAATTTGAAATAACTGCAGTACCCATACTTTCAGCATTACCAGTTATTTCTACCTTATCTTCCTGACCAAGAATGACGGGAATAACCTGATCAGAATTTTGACCAATATAAAACATTCTTGGTGTTTGCCTGGGAACATCCATTACAAACTGCCCTGGTTTCTCCGCAGTCACACTATGCTTAGGAGAAAATCCAAAACCGTTAAATTCATATAAAAAAAGAGAACTACCTCCACCGCTTACATTACATATTACTTGAATAGTAGATTGACCCGAAAGTCCGGTCTGTAAAAGAGCGAACATAATCAAAAAAACGAACCCTGATAATTTACGCATGCTTGAAAATTTTTACAAATATAAACTAAATTTATTTTAGTATAAAACTAAGTGTTGTGATGAAAGTTCTATTCCAATAAAACATTATTTAGGAAATGATTATTATATTGTTGTCAAAATTTATTAAACATGATTTATCGCAGTTTTAACACCGCAGGAAAATTTCCCTTTTTGGGTTTGCTAATAATGGGTTTGTTCTTATTCTTAATTTTTTTATTTCTCAGGGCACTCTTCATTTTATTGTATTATTTAACCCCAGTACTCTTCATATTGATATTAGTTTTTGATGCCAAAGTGATACTCCATCACATAAAATATTTAGGCCGAAAAATAAAGGATAATCCTGTTTCAGGACTAATTCAAACTGGTTTATCCATTTTGTTTCTGCCTGTTTTGTTAGTTTATTTGCTATTTCAGGCATTAATAAACAGACAATTGAAAAAGGCCCAAATGAACGCTGGTAATAATCAAACGACTGATTGGGCAGATTTTGAGGAGCTGGACAGTCAAATACCCATAAAAAAAGCTGATCCAAGAGACTTAGTGTAATGTTTTTTGGAGGTATAGTTCTTAGTTTCGTTTTAGGTTTATCTTATTTATATATAATCGTAAGTTATCTAAAAAACTGGAGATACTTAAAATTTGTACCCAGTAAAAATAATCTGGAGAATATTCCTTTTATATCTGTAGTTGTGGCGGCGCGAGATGAGGAAAAGAATATTATACACTGCATTCAAAGTTTACTTAATCAGGATTATCCTATCGATAAATTTGAAATTTTAATTGTCGATGATTTTTCAACGGATAATACGGCCGAATTAGTTAAAAAATTTGAGACATCGGAAACAAACCTAAAATATCTTTCTTCAACAGCCAAAAGGCATGAAAAAATAGTAGTTTCTTATAAAAGAGAGGCCATTCAAACAGGTATAAACGCATCGAAAGGACAGTATATCCTTTTAACAGATGCTGATTGTATTGTTCCACCTTCATGGATTACCACATTTTCTGAACAATTCATAAAAGAAGATTGTGTATTTATTGGTGGGCCTGTCGTTATTTCAGATGAAAAACCAAGTCTTTTGACTTCATTTCAGGGCCTCGATATGATTGGCATGATGGTTATAACGGGAGCTGGCTATCAGTCCGGTAACCAACTTTTAGCTAATGGGGCCAATATGGGTTTTTCAAAACAAGTTTTTAACGAACTGGGAGCTTATACTCAATTTCCCAACAAAGCGTCTGGAGACGATATGTTTTTACTGCATCATTTTCATCACCATCACCCAAAGAGCATCCGATTTTTAAAAACGCTGTCGGCCGTTGTTGTTACGCAACCCGAATATGCTATAAAATCGTTACTTAGACAAAGAATTAGGTGGGCGAGTAAGAATAATGCTTACAAAGAAATGAAAATCAATTTTTCACTTTCCGTCCTATTTATGGTATCCCTAACAATTATCATTTTGGGAGTTCTCAGTATCTTACATACGAGCATTTTTTTTCCTGGTTTTTGTGTACTTTATATATTTAAAATGTTTAGCGACTATCTATTACAGAGAGAAGCCATAAGATTTTTCAACAAAAGAACATTAGAAAAGTACTTCTTCCTATCACAGAACATCCATACCCTGTATATTGCCTGGGTTGGTATAATGGCCAGTTTATTTCCATTTTATTATTGGAAAGGAAGAAAAGTCAGATAAGATATTTACTCAAATTCGCTTATAAAATGGAAAATAATTTCTGGATTATTCTCCTGTAATAACTTCAAGGCCCAGGGAGATTCTGCGAGATACACCCATTTTCCAGATTTATCTTTAGCGAGGTCTCTTTTTCGTCTTTGCAGAAATGACTGGAGATCTGAATCTTTTTCGGCACTTATCCAACAAGCTTTATAAAGGTTTACAGGTTCAAATTGAACAGAAGCGCCATATTCATGTAACAATCTATATTGAATAACGTCAAATTGAAGGGCACCTACAGTACCTATCAACTTTCTGCCATCAAATTCTTTAGTAAACAATTGAGCGACACCTTCGTCCATCAACTGATCCAATCCTTTTGCTAATTGTTTGGTTTTTAGTGGATCTACATTATTTACATATCTGAACATTTCAGGAGAGAACCGGGGAATTCCTTTAAAATGCAGCACTTCGCCTTCCGTCAAGGTATCACCTATTTTAAAATTCCCTGAATCATAAAGGCCAATAACATCGCCTGGAAAAGCCTCTTCTACTATGGTCTTTTTGGCTGCCATAAAAGACGTTGGATTAGAAAATTTTAGCTTTCTATTCTGTCTTACATGCAAATAATTGGTATTTCGATGAAAAACACCTGAACAAATTCTTAGGAAGGCAATTCTATCTCGATGATTGGGATCCATATTCGCATGAATTTTAAATACAAATCCAGAAAAACCCGCTTCATTTGGTTCAATAATCCTTTCTTCCGCCTGTCTTGGAAGAGGTTGGGGAGCGATTTGAATAAAACAATCCAACAGTTCTCTTACACCAAAATTATTAATAGCACTGCCAAAAAAGACTGGAGAAATCATCCCCAAAAGATAATCTTCTCTTTCGAAAGCAGGATAGACTTCCTCAATTAACTTAACCTCTTCCTTTAGTGTTTTGGCATCTTGAATGCCCACTATTTTCTCAAGGAGAGGATCATTCACAGAGGCAATTTCAATGGTATCCTCTTCATCTTGCTTTCCGTGAGGCTTAAATAATTTAAGATTTTTCTCAAAAATACTAAAAACGCCTTTAAAATGCTGTCCCATGCCAATAGGCCAACTTAGGGGAGTAACCTGAATATCGAGTTTACTTTCAATTTCATCCAGAAGATCGAAAGCGTCCTTCCCTTCCCTGTCTAATTTATTCACGAAAACTATGATAGGCGTATTTCTCATTCTGCAAACCTTCACTAATTTTTCAGTTTGACTTTCAACGCCTTTCGCTGCATCGATAACTACAATAACACTATCTACGGCTGTAAGGGTTCTGTAGGTATCTTCAGCAAAATCCTCATGTCCGGGAGTATCTAAAATATTTACTTTAAGATCCTTATAGTCAAAAGCCATCACTGAAGTTGCCACGGAAATACCTCTTTGTTTCTCAATCTCCATAAAATCGGAAGTGGCTGATTTTTTTATTTTATTGGACTTAACTGCACCGGCCACTTGGATAGCACCTCCGAAAAGGAGCAGCTTTTCAGTAAGGGTAGTTTTTCCCGCATCGGGGTGACTTACAATCCCAAATGTTTTCCGCTTATTAATCTCCAGTTCGTTCATGAAAATAAATTTTCTTATGTAAAATTGAATGCGAAATTAAAGATTTAAATTATCCTTTTGATAAAAATTTTAGTTGTATTTTGCAGTTTTAAACTTCTATAAATCCTAAATTAAAATGCCGGTTAACATTCATAGTGGATTATACCTAAGGGATCCGAAAGAAACTACTTTAGGGCAAAGTATTTTAAAATATTCCATTATTCTTATTGACGAACTTGGTTTTGAACATTTTACGTTTAAAAAATTAGCCGTTAGAATTAATTCAACGGAAGCATCTATTTATAGATATTTTGAAAACAAACACCTGCTACTGGTTTATTTGTCAAATTGGTATTGGGAGTATATGTACGTAAATATTCAAAATAAATTATATAATATTACTTCTCCTACTGAGAAACTAAAAATAGCTATAGCCGGCATTCTGGATAGTATGATGAAAAACGATGAAATTTCCTATATTGATGAGGATATTCTGCATAGTATCATGGTAAGTCAAGCCGATAAGGTATATAGAATTAAGGAGGTTACCGAAGAAAATAAAAATGGATTTTTTCTGGCTTACAAAAAAGTAGTCCGTTTTATTTCCGACATTATGCTTGAGGTTGATCCCGATTTTCCTTACGCAAGAATACTTGCCAGTACCTTAACAGAAATGCCAAATCAACAACTTTATTACGCTAAGAACCTACCCTCATTAACCAGCCTTGCAGATCAAAAAGATAACCAATTAGAGCTGCAGAAGGTCATGGAAAACATGGCATTTGCATGGATAAAAGCCTATAAATAAATCTAAGGCTTAACGGGCATTACCCCTGCTGCTTCACCTACACAACGGATAGTTTGCTGAAACTTTTTTTGTTGTTCAGAAAACAAGGAAACGGTTCTTTTAATACCGCTTTTATATTGCAACCTGATTTTTTCCGTTTTGAAATGTGCCAAAGCGTAATATAAATCGATGGGGAGCACACAAACCGCCTCATATCTCCTCATGTTTGTTTTTTTATCCAGCGTTCCCCTATCCTCCACCGTATTTAACTTGATAATACTACCATTTTCCAATAAAAGCATTACATTTTCTCCTGCTTCCAACACTTGATATTCCCATTCCATTAAAGCCAGCGTAAGAAAGAATGATTCTAATGAATCATTTTCGGCATAAGTAACTAATAATTTAGCTTCTTCCACCATTTTATTTCCCTCTTCCACTTCAAAATTAGAAGTGACTAACCCGCCAATGTTTATAGGTTTATCATAAACTAACCTTGTGCTATCAAATGCATCGGTTTCTATTTTAACCGAGGTACATTGTCCGGACAATTTAAAACAAGGCAGTAAAAACACCGTAAAAAGTAAAAATCTATTCAGCACCTTTAAAAGAATTTTTGCAAATATACAATGTCTTATTTAATTAACGTTACGTTTCCTCGCTTGGCAAAATTTCCACCATCTATGCATCGAACAGTAAGATAATAACCAAAAACATCGGGACTTAACTCTTTTCCCTTAAAGGATCCATCCCAACCCTCTAACTGATTATTAGTGGTAAACAGCTCCTGTCCATATCTGTTATAAACCACAAAACGAAGAGAAGTTATCCAACGTCCTCTTACAAGCAACTCATCGTTATTCCCGTCATTATTCGGTGTGAATGCATTGGGAACAAAAATATTTGGCTCCTCACATTGAACATCATCGACATTAATTCTTATGGTTCCTGTAACAGAACACCCCAATTTACTCGCAATTACCTTGTAAATGGTTGTATCATTAGGCATTGCTGTAACCACACTATCCGTTAAACTATTCAGGGTATTAAAAGGAGACCATACATATTGACATCCTTGACATCCACTTACCTTTATTATAGCTTTATCCCCCTTGTTCTTTATTAATGTTTCAACATCTGAAGTAACTTTTACTGTAGGATTAATCAGGGTTAACTTTGTGCTTAGCGTAGATTCACACCCATACTTATTCATCAGCAAAACAGATACCGTGGTATCTTTTGTGATCTGAGCCAAAGCGATGGGACCTTCCAAAGGGTCAGATTTAATAACACCATTTGGCGCCCATAAATAATTTAAAAACTGAGAAGTATCGGTATCTGTCACCTGAATTTTTATAGTATCTGAGGGTAAGCAAACAGAATAATTATCTGGCATAGAAGCTGCTACAGGAAATACAAATAATTTGATAGTATCCACATACACACATTTATCTGTGTTTTCACCTCTAACATACAAGGTATTAATACCCCGTTCAAGGGTATAGTTTATTTTATCCCCTTTTGATAAAATGGTATTAAAAGTTGATGATTTCGACCAGGTTGGCTGCACCGGAATATTAGAATTAACCTTAATTTCAATACTCCCTAAATTACATAAAGTACTATCTTTACCCGCTGAAAAGGTTACGGGAACTCCATTATTTGAAAGAGAAATCTGCGTAATGAGTTCTTTTCTACATCCATATTGATTTGCAAGGGAAACACCAATTCTCCCCGAGTCACGGATTAAAAATTTACCTTCAGCGCTATTTAGCGGATTTAAAAATAAACCACCTTTAGGAAACCAGTCATAACTTAATATTTGCAAGGAATCCAGGTTCTTTACATTTACTATAGCAGTGTCAGATTGTTTACAAAGAATGAGAGAAGACGGCATGTTCGCCATAATAGAAGCTAACCGGATTTGAATTGAATCTGTTAAAACACAACCTATCGTATCCGTTGCTTTTACAAAAAATGAATTTAACCCTTGATTTAAAACGGTAGAAACTAAATTTCCTGTTCCAATGATTTTATTAAAATTTGCTTCATTTGACCAGATGTAGGAAATACCACTCGTCAAACCATTGACCGACAATGAATAATTATCTATATCACAAAGAGTCGTATCATTTCCTAGGCTAATTTGGTTAAGTACGCCCTTTTTCACAGCAACTTCCTTAACCATCTTACAATTATTGAATGGATTGGTTACGGTAACTTTATAAATTCTGCTTTCAGAGGAAGAAAATATAGGATTTCCAATAGAATTACTACTTAAACCGAAGCCTGGGGCCCATAAATAAGTATATGAAGGATTAAATCCTGGATTTAAAACGATAGGAGACTGAGTACATACAGTAATTAATGTGTCTAAGGCAGGATCGAATGTTTGCGCATTTAAGTTGAAATCTTTATTGATAAAACACCCCACTGTATTGGTAATGTTAAGTTGTAAGTTCGATGATTTGTCCGTCAAAATAACAATAGTTGGAGAACCTTGACCTACTTTAATTACATTTGCAGGCGTCCAGAGATACCTGTTTGCATAAGGAGAAGAAAGGGTTTTTACTTCTAATGTGAACTCATTATTAGCACATATCTTAATAGAATCAGGCGGAAAAGGAGGTAACAAACTAATTTTTCCAGGTATCAATTTTACAGAATCAAGCTTTTCACAGCCCAAAGTATTTGTCATTTTAACATAAGCAAAATGCGCTGATAATGGATACAAAAAGGTTGGAGAAGTGGCGGTATCATTTAAAATTCCCTTATCATTAGAGGTCCATTTTAAACGAAAAAGGGTAGCTGAGTTTGAAAAATCTGGTATTAATTTTTTTGCTATAGAATCACAAAAAACTAAAGAATCAGGATAATTGAGGCTAAATGGGATATTTGTAAAAGTACTAAGAGAAAGAATCAAAGTATCTTTACAACCTAAGTTGTTTATGGCGACTAATTTGGATGGCCTGGTTGCTGACCAGGACAAAGAAATGGTTTTGCCGGAAGCAATGACCTTATTGTCACTATTCAGCCATAAAATTTCATTTACGGGTAATGTTGAATTTGCCTGTAGCAACAGCGAATCGAGACATTGATCTACCTCATTAATTGTTAAATTAAAATCACTACCTGAAGATGGACTGGTAGAAAACACCCTGGACAAGCTATCGACACAATTTGAGGCAGTCATCTTTAAGGAAATACTACCTGAAGATCCAAGTGGAATATCAAAAACGGGGGATTTCAGGGAGCTTGTCAGCAGGCTATTTCCAAAGGAAACTGTCCATAAATATTGTGGGGTAGTTAAATCATTTATAACAGAAACATTATTTAAAGAAAAGCGAGAAAAATTTTCACAAAGAAAATCCAGTTTATTGATGGAAAAATCAATCTCAGTGCCAATCACCTGAAAACGACGAGACTGAATACTTTCACAAAACTGACCTTTATCGGTAATTAAAGTAAGAACATAAAAACCAATTTCAGCAAACTTCAATTTTACAGCAAAATCCCTACTTATTAGTTCTTTATCTTCCCCTTCGCCTAAATACCATTCAAAAGTGCTCGCCTCAGGATTTTCCCTAAAAACGGTAACTTCCGAATTTTTACAAATTTTGTCGGGCACGCTAAATGCTGCGTTGGAACCTGTGCAGTTTACCACATTATACTGAAAATCTCTTCTTGTTTCTGAAAGTAATGTTTTAGTAACTTTATCATATTCTTCGATACAAACACCAACGACAAACTGACCCAATGTTTGAGGCACTCCTGTCATAATTCCTGTTTTTGAATCAATGACAAGAGGGAAACTTCCTCCCAACATGTTTGCCAAACTATAGGTAGGATTAACCCAAACCACCGTGTCATAAGGAGGACCATCAGGAGGAACAGGCTGTGGAATGGCAAAAGTAGCTCCTTGAAATGGGGTACAAAATTTGTAAACTAAGGAATCGAAATTTTCATCAATAGCTTTTGAATTTACCAGTAAGGGCCTGTTATTACACACATAAACAGGTGGCCATGAATTGATAACAGGGCTTGAATTACAATCTATCATGGCTGCTTCCGTCAGTAAAATATCGAAAGTGGCCCCTGTTTCCAGAGGATTTATGATATTGACAATGGTTTGATTTCTACAACATCGCTGATAAACAAAACGGTATCCACCTAACCTTGGCAAAAGATTTATGGTATCCTTATAAGTTGTGGTATGTACACAAACTGGGGTGGAAATGGTGAGACAAGGATCAGAACCTTCACTTAGTGTGTCATTACCAATAGGACTTAAGGTAAAAGTAGAAATAAGTAAACCTTCCCTGTTAAAAACACCAATGGATGCCGGATCGTCAAAATAGGCTCCGTCCGCAGCATTGAAACAATCCCTGAAGACACGTAAAGTAACTTCAAAATTATTATTTCCAAGACACCTGTAACCTATTTCACCGCCAACAATATGGGTAGCAAACAGGGATTTTGAAAAAAGAAAAAAAGAAAAACACAAAATAACAAGGCGATATATTGACTTATCATTTGCATAAGAGTAAAACCAACTTTTGTTTATGCTCCCCATTTTGTAGCTTTCCTTTTATCGATGAATATCTAAAAGACCTTTATGGCTTATCATCAATATAATTACAAATATACGAATTTTATCTAATATAAAACAGGATGAAAATGTAAAGTGTCCTAAAAATGAAAAATGGCAACCGAGGCTGCCATTTTCCAATGATTATCAATAATTGAAATGAAAAAATCATTTAATCAGACTTGTATTTCCTCTTTTCGTAAAAATTTTATTGTCCAGACAAGTAACCTGAAGGAAGTAATTATAAACATCGGGAGCGACCTCATTTCCTTTGAAAACTCCGTTCCATCCATTATTTAAATCGGTGGTTGTAAACATCTCTTGTCCCCATCTATTATAGACAACAAATTGAAGTTTTGAAATCCATCTCCCCCTCACTTTAAGAATATCATTATTACCATCATTATTGGGAGTAAAGGCATTGGGCACAAAAATATTTGGTTCACCGCAATTCACATTATCTACATTGATACGAATTGTTTTCTCCTCCTTA
Organism: Saprospiraceae bacterium; assembly: GCA_027488135.1. Classification (GTDB taxonomy): domain Bacteria; phylum Bacteroidota; class Bacteroidia; order Chitinophagales; family Saprospiraceae; genus BJGN01. Next base: position 29,298 of record JAIYCH010000011.1, read on the forward strand.
CAACCCTTTTTCGAAACAACCACCTTATAAATGGTGGTATCCTGAGGTGTGGCCCTAACTGAAGCGGAATTCGTTGCATTTAAACCAGTGGAAGGGGTCCAAGTATAAGCACAATCGGTACAACCTGTCACCGAAATATTGGCTATTTCGTTATTTCCTTTAATCAATGTTTCCTTATCAGTAGCGATATTCACTTTAATATCAATAAGTTCCAACTGGGTTTCCAAGGTTTTCTTACAGCCATATTTGTTTTCAAAATTAACATTCACCAGTGAGGTTGCATTTATTTTATAGATAGCATTAGGCCCTTCATTTGGTTTAGTGGTCAGCGAATTTACAGGGAACCAGCTATAATTTTTCAAGCCCTGATTTGGATCATTATCCTTAATAGTCACCGTAGTCAAATCGGCTGGTTTACAAACCACATAATTATCCGGCATGGAAGCCTCTACTGGAAACGCACTAATTACTACGGTATCTCTCCAGAAACAGCCTTTAGGGTCCGTTGCTTTAAGGTAAAAAGTATTTTCAGTTCTACTCAGCGTATCTCTTTTTAAGGTAGCCTGATTACCCAGATTATTTGAAAAATCTGATACTCTTGACCATTGGAAAGAAAGAGGAAGAGAAGAAGTGGCAGTCAAAGTATATGGGCCATAATTACAAAGCGTAGTATCTCTGCCAGCAGAAATAACTGCTTCAGGACTTACCCGTGCATTTACTTTCCATACTAAATTACAATTGGTTTTGGGGTCAGTTACCTTTACCGTATATATTTGATTATTCTTCAAAGTAAACGTAGGATTAGCCACATTTGCATTATCCAAGCCCGTTGAGGGAGACCATAAATAGGTCACCAAAGGGCTTTCAGGAAGATTAACCTTTTTGGGAATACCCGGGCAAAAATCCAGTGTAGTATCCAATTCCACAACGGGAAGCATAGGACTCACCTCTACGCGCACTGAAATGGTGGTATCACAACCAGATGCAGGATTCTGAATTTTAACTTTATAAGACATTGATTCTTTCAACATTACCGTAGGATTACCTTTGGACGTTTCACTCAGGCCAGTGGCAGGACTCCAGGAATAAATCAAAGAATTATTAAACTTTGGATTAATCTGTTTTCCAACATTGTAGCAAACGGTTGAAAGACTATCGATACCCGTTTCTGCACCAAAAGGTTTGACTATGGCACTAAATGAGATAGAAGTATCACATTTAGTTTCTGGATTTGTAATTTTTACGGAATAGATTTGACTATTATTCAGGGTTATAATAGGATTTCCAATGCTTGGATTACTTAATCCATTCTGTGGCAACCAATTATAGGAAAAATCTTTATTAACATTTACATTGGTTACTGTTGGCACATCTCTACATAATTGAACGCCCGCATTAATATTTGACTGAATGGAAGCGTGTATGGCCACTGGAAAAATCAAAGTAGATTTACATCCGAGGGCATTGGAAAGATTGAGCGTAATAAGGGTTGGCGCATCCATTTTAAAGGTAGCTAAAGAAGAACCCTGACCTGAAACCAGTTTTCCATTGGTTTGCCAATCGTAAGTTAGCGACCTGTTCCCTTGTTTATTTTGAATATTTACTTCAAAATTTGAACCTCTGCAAACCACTGAGTTTTGACCTGCTAAAGGTAAAGAATTTACATCTATTGCTACGGCATCAATAACGGCAGAAAAAGTACTTTGGCAAGCAGTTCCTTTTTCGTAATATAATGTAATTCTATTTTTACCCGCCGCGGCGAAAGTCAAATTAACGGAATCACCCTTCGATATCAACTTTTCCGCACCAGGTTCTCCGAGATACCATTCTACAGATTTTGCCCCTGGAGTACTTTGTTTCAAAGTAAGTTTTGAACCTACACATAGCTCTTTCGGAGCTTCAAAAGTAGCTTGAGGCACCATACAATTCACTACATTATATTGAAAATCGCGGCGAACGACAGACAATAAATTTTTAGTAGATCTATCATACTCCTCTACACAAACAGCCACCACAAATTGACCCAAAACGGGGGGTACCCCCTTCATAATGCCTGTATTAACATCAATAGTTAAAGGATTATTCCCTCCAAGTACATTCGCTAAAGAATAGGTTGGGCCTAACCAGATAATGGGTTGAAATGGCGGCGCAGTGGGAGGTATAGGTTGAGGTCTTTGAAATGTTCCACCTACTAATGGGGTACAAAGTTTATAAGCAATAGAATCATTATCAGCATCGGTAGCTGCAGAATTTACATTGAGTTCCTGGTTGGCACAAACATAAACGGGAGGCCAGCGATTTACCACGGGACTAGAATTACATTTTTGCATAGCTGCTTCCGTAAGCAAAATATCATACGTTGCCCCGGCCTCGGTAGGATTAACAATATTAGAAATAGTCGTATTACGGCAGCAACGTTGATACACGAAATGATAACCCCCTACCCTTGGATTTAAGGTAATTACAGATTTGTAAACAGTAGTATGAACACAAACACTATTTATAAAAGAGGTATAGCAAGAGTCAAGGCCTTCCCTTAACGTATCATTCCCAATAGGTCTGAGTGAAATATTACTTAACCTTAAACCATTTGAAGCGTAAACCCCTATAATGCCCGGATCATCAAACAAAGCCGTTGGATCGGCATTAAAACAATCTCTAAAAACCCTCAATGTTATTTCATACTGATTGCCACCAAGACATCTGTAGCCAATTTCACCACCTACAATATGGGTTGCATTGGCAGTAAAAGGAAGCATAAAGAAAATGGCAGGTATAAATAACGTTAATTTTAAACGAAAATACGTTATAAAATCATGTTTTTTAATTATATTATGTTGATTCATAGCTCTTTTTAATTAAGAATTTTTACTAAAATTTCAACTCTTCGCTCTACGGAAGCTACCAAGCTGAAAACGGAATTCCTCTTATCCATCGGATTATCCGACACCTGCTTTTTCGATTTTATTTCACCATAAGCGGATGAAACAAACTTCAATTGTCCATTTTTAACAGACGCTGCTAATTTTCCCTCATTACTTTGCAGCAGATAATTTTGGATAGTTTTAATACGTCGATCACTCAACAATTTGTTAGAGCTAACACTACCCAATGGACTGGCAAATCCGCTTAAGGTAATTTCCAGTTTCTTACCCTCCCCTAACTTAGCGGCTATGGCTTTTGACAAATATTCAAGACTTACTGTACCCATTTTCACTTCCCTGTTAAAGAACAAATCATATTGTTCATTTAAAATAAATTTCTCAGCTTCAGGAAGTACCTTGGTAAAATTAGAAATGAATGATTCCTTCTGATTGTAATAGGTATTTGAAAGTTCTACATAATTCTCGGTTCCTTTTATCTTCATTTGCTTCGCCTTTGGAATATCATTATCAAAATACAAGGCCACAGGCGTAGATAAAGGTGGTTTAAGATAGACTTCAATGGTTATTTTTTTACCTAAACCCTTCACATCACTTAAGGTAAAACTTATGGCCTTTTCGACAGATTCATAATTTTCTTTGCTTGCTACCAAAGTATATTTGTGATTCTGAATGACCGAGAACGTAAAGGAATTGCCCTTCTCATTGGTTTGAATATTGTCCACCGAATTCTTTGTGTCTATCCATTTTAAAAGATTAACCGTTGTACCATTAAGTGCTTCTTTTGTTCGGTCATCAAAAGTTAAAACCTGGAGTTCTATAACGGTAGGTTGTAAATAAACTTCAATAATAACCGTATCCCCTGCATAAGGAAAACCTGCTATATTCAGTTCTCCCTGATAAGGATCAAAACCGTCACTTTGGACTCCTACGGCATAATTGTCAGAAGAATTCCATGAAAAATAGGGCCAGTTGCCATAAGAAACATCTACTTTTTCTACTGTTCCTGAAGGAAGGCTTTGCACAGAAAGATTAGCTTCTCTGATTAAAGAAGAATCATTTGCATTACGAGCTAAAATTCTCACTTTTCTCATTGGCATGTCCCATGTAACCAAGTTATAACAGCAAGCGTCAGGCACTTCCGTAGTACATGAACTTCCCTTTTCCCCCCGAACGGTTAACCAGCCATTGATTCCCTTTTCACTGAGGGAGAAAAACAGATCATCTGAGGAGGCATTCATCTGTACCCCCATATTCATTGGGTTGGTCCAGCCATTTAAAGATGACGACGAGGCATAAACATCATAACCTCCAAAAGTAAATCTTCCTTGCGTGGAAAAATAAAGACGTTGGGTCGGCGAATGAAAGAATGGCGTAACGTCTTCTTCTGAGGTATTCAGTGTTGTCAAATTTTCTGGTGCTTCAACCTCACCATTTTCTAACACTGCAGCGCGATATAAATCATCTTTACCCTTACCGCCTGGTCTATTGGAAGAAAAATATAACCATAATTTTCCGTTCATATCTTTTCCCACAGCGGGGTGCTGGGTAGAAAATCCACTGGCATTAGCCGCTATTTTTAAAGGTTCCCCTACACCCCCATTCTCATTAAATTTTCTAAAGTAAATATCGCATCGAACCTCCATTAAATTTACTTTGTCACACAAACAATAGTATAAACCAGTATTTTCAGGTAGGAAAGTAACGCCAGAAATTAATTTATTAGGCATAGCCAATTGAGGCAACCAATTGGTATCTCCCTGACTGTTCATTAACCTTAAATTTGATAAAAAAGCAATACTGTCTTTCTTAGAGGTTACCCTGTCATTTTCAGAAAATTTAGCATAGACAAGATCATTTTTATAAGCAACGGCACCAAATTCTGCTTCCAAACAATCATTAAAGGTTGAAATCTTTTTAGTTTGTTCCGGAACATTTGTGTAATTAGCATAATCTTTTAAGATTCGGCTGCAACTACCATCCATCATTAAAGCTTTATTTTTTAAAGGATCACCCTCTTTTGCTTTTCTGAAATAGGACTGTAGGTTCTTTTGTGCACCTTTATAATCTGCTAACCTCATGTTAATCCATGCTGAATAAAAATAATTTTCAGCGGTAACCACGGAATCTGGAAAAAGAAGAACCTTATCATAAATGGATCTGGCTGTTTGTAAACCCTGCATATTTCGAGCAGATTCAGCCATTTTCACCCATATATCCACCCGGGTAGAATCATAATTTGTTGCTGCCTGATAAAAATTAAAAGCCGTTCGATAGTCCTTTTCTACGTAGAAGGACTGGTCACCCGCTTTTAACCAGTTTTCTAACTTTTGTCCAAAGGAATTATATTGAAAAGTGCCTATCAATAAAAAACTGAATAGCAGCTTATAAAAAGTATGAGTATTATAATTTCGCATTATTGGTAATTTTTTACATCTGTCTAATACAGATTAGGAAAATAAATTCTTAACATCAAATCAAAGGACAAACCCTTACCGTTTTAAAACGAGGTATTTTCTTGATTACATAATGCACAAAAATTTCAGGATCCGCCTGACCCGTTGGCAGAACACCTGTCTTTGTCAGATTAATATCATAACTAAATCCAGCTCTGACATTACGATAAAGCATTTCAATAGATGGTGCAATCCTATTACCAATTTCCCGTTGTTGATAGTTAACATTTAAGTCAATGGCAAAGGTATTCCCTGGATTTTTATCTAAATAAACCCGGAAACCAGCGCTTGCCATCCACTCACTATACGCTGCCTGTGTAACAAAGATGAGATTAGAGGTAAGATCAATATTATTTGAAACCTGTAAAACCCCCATTACATAAGGATTTAATCGCATGGGAACTTTTGACACAGCGCCAGGAAAGAAACTGGTATTTGGCGAAAACAAATGATGAACACCCACGCCAATATCTAACTTACTTCGTTTATTCAAAAGATCAACTAATTGTCCCCTTTGATCTGCCTGGATTCTAATATTTGCTCCCATTCCGGCATCAAAAAATATTTTCGATAAATCCCAAAGTCCTTCTCCATTTGGAGCAGAAGCATTTACACCATTGATTGATGGGTCATATTGACGATCAAATAACAATGCACCAGGGTCAAAACCTCTCTGATTTCCGCTAAGGTTGAATCCAATGGTGCCAAAAACCTTCGGGCTGAATTTTTTAGTGTACCCTCCACCGACAAACAATCCTGTTTGTTGTAAACGTGAATCACCTGCCAAATCATAGGTTAACCCGCCATTTAATGACCAAAATTTGTCATCCTCCAAATAAGAAGGTAATTTGGTATCAAAAGATAGCGTAACCGTTTTGTAATCAACGGGAATTTCTCTCCATTGATTTCTGGCCTGAAACATCAATCTGGTATCTCCGTTGAATACACCAGATAATCCTGGCGAAACTTGCAAAGGGTTCCTAAAAAACTGGGTAAAATGAATATCTTGAGCCATTACCTTGGTAGATAAAAACAGCAAAACCCAAAACAAGGAAAATAATTTTGAAATCTTTTTGTAAATTTTCATCATGGAGTAAGTATTAGTATGTTATAGCAAATAAAGCAGCGGTAAAATACAAATTTTAAATTTAAATTAAAAATAAAACAAACAATCTTGAACACATATAAATAAATCACTATATTTAGCGTTAATACAATATTGCTATTTAATTTTTAAAACCCAGTTTGTATGAAACCAATATCTGTTAAACTATTCTTTTTCTGCGCATTATTCTTCATTGTGGAGGGAAATGCGAAGACTATATTTGTAAAAATGGATGGGAAAGGGAACGGGGAAAGTTGGGAAAATGCCCTATCTAACCTTCAACTTGCCGTTGGCATGGCAACGGAATCAGACCAAATTTGGGTAAAAACGGGTATTTATTATCCAACAAAGACTAATAACAGGCAAATTCCATTTTTAATTGATAAATCAGTACAAATTTTTGGAGGTTTTTCAGGTAGTGAAAAGGAGTTGAAAGAAAGGGATTTCAAACAATTCCAAACCATAATCTCTGGAGAAATAGGTGACAAAACTACGCTCTTGGACAACTCTCATAATATTTTTTTAATTGATATTGATAAGGGTGATATTGTTTTAGATGGTATTACATTACAGCGTGGAATGGCCAATATTTCTTCCAATGCTTATGATAGAAAAGCGTCAGGAGCGGGAATATTTTATACCAGCAGTGGCAATAAAAGTAGTCTCTGGGTATCTAATTGTTTGTTTATCGATAATCAATCTCTGTATGGAGGCGCTATTTCTGCCTTCACACTTGAGGGAGGCGATGTCACTATTCACATAGAAAACTGTGTTTTTCAAAATAATACTGCCGAAATTGAAGGAGGAGCTATTTACCATCTTGCAGCAAAAGGAAGCAAGGATTTATTAGACATTCAACACACCACCTTTACTGAAAATATTGCCACCTTTGGTGGAGCTATTTACCACAAAGCAGATAAAGGATCCATTTCCTCGCCACGGGTTAGTTTTTCAGATTTTGCCACGAATATTGCCTACGTCAGAGGTTCTTGCATTTATAATCAATTAGACGATGAAGAAACAGGAAGTCCGTTATTTATAGATTGTAGCTTTTTCGAGAACAAGGAAACGGTAGGTAATTCGATGGGTGACTCCAATAATATTCAAAAAAGTCAGAATAACGCTGATCGTATGATCATTAGACCGACGCTACGCGCCAATTCAAAAAGGAAGATTCCCTAAATCGACATTCCCTCCTGTAAGTATGACGCCTACCTGTTTCCCTCTAAAAGTTTCTTTATTAGCCAATATAGCTGCTAAAGGTACGGCGCAGGAAGGTTCAATGATTATTTTCATTCTCTCCCATATTAATCTCATGGCCTGAACAATTTCATCTTCCTCAGCGGTAAATATATCGGTAACATGTCTTTTTATAATATCCAGCGTTAAAGGTCCCAGGGTTGTTCGCAAACCATCTGCTATGGTATCAGTCCTCTCATTTTGTTCAATATGACCACTTCTGAGTGACCTAAGGGCATCATCAACCATTTTGGGTTCTGCGCCAATGATCATAATCTCAGGGTTAACATAATGCGCGGCCAAAGAAGTTCCGCTTAACAATCCACCGCCGCCAACGGGAGCAACCACAATATCTAACTGCGGGTAATCTTCCAGTAACTCTAAGGCAGCGGTTGCCTGCCCTGCAATCACATCATAATTATCATAAGGGTGAATAAAATGAGCCCCCGTTTTTCTTACTACTTCCGCCAAAGTACTTTCCCTTGCCATTTGATTTGGTTCACAGAAAATGATTTCCGCACCATAAGCGCGGGTTCCCTCAACTTTTATTTTAGGTGCATTATTGGGCATAACGATAAAAGCGGGAATACCTAAAAATTGAGCTGCTTTAGCCACGGCCTGCGCATGATTTCCCGATGAATGAGTAGCTATTCCCAGATTTTTAACCTCTCCTTGTAATCGCAAAGAAGCGCTCGCAGCACCTCTCATTTTAAATGCACCTATTTTCTGGAAATTTTCACATTTGAAATAAATAGAACAGCCAGCCATACCATTTAAAAATTGGTTTGTCAACACCGGCGTTCTATGAATCATCGATTTGATGGAGTCTTGGGTCAGCCTCAAATCAGATAAGGTGGGAATACTTGAAAGTGATTTCATTTCTTATTTTTAAAAGTTATCTCTCAGAAAGGTTAATACCTTATTCATTTCATTTTTAACCACGACACTCCCTTCCACAAAATGATTATTCATAAAACTGAATATCAATGTTTTACCCTTATTTGTTACCACATATCCACTAAGGCAGTGGTTATTGGATAGTGATCCTGTCTTAGCAAAAACAAAAGGCTTTCCCTGGCCTTTGTAAGAACCTGAGATGGTACCCGACACCCCACCTGCTGGCAGTAAGCTAAAAAGTCTTTCTTGTGGCATCATCGCATATAATTTTTTTAAAATAAAAACCATATCCATAGGTGAAAAAAGATTGTACCTTGAAAGACCTGATCCGTCTGCCCAAACAGGTTTTTGTGGCCAGTCAGAAATTATGGAATCTCTTGCATACCTAATAAATTTTTCTGGATCGAGATAACCAAACTGTTTATCTGAACATAAAATCAACAATTGTTCTCCTATAAAATTATCACTTTCCTGTAAAAAAAACCGATAAAGAGAATCCGGAATAGAGACTTTATAATTTGTAAAAGAAATATTCTCCTCCACATTGAGTTTAATTTGAGATACAGGTTGCTGAATATCCTCTCTAAATACACCTAACACCGTTTCTACATCGGTACGAAATGGAACGAGCAAATCAAAACTGGTATCAAAAGCTACTTTATTGGCATAAAATTTATTTTCAAATTCATCTCTGTATATTTTGGGTTTTTTCCCCTTATCTGCATCGTCAAAAGTTAAATGATCTAACCAAAAACCGGGGGTGGTCAACCACTTACCCAGGCTATCTTTTTTAAACTGCACATAATTTCCATGTATAGGAATGGGGCTTCTTTCCACCTGGTAATAATAGGGATAATCTGCCCACGACCATCCTGAACCAAAACGATTCCCTTTCCAATTATCAAAAGAAAGCTTTACAGGCAGATTTGATTTTTTCCAAGGCTCCGGTTGTTCCACTGACAAAAAAGCCGGATGCCTCCACATCGGATTACCTGTTCCCTGAATAATTAGTTGCCCCTCATCTTCCGCTACTCGCCAAACATTCAAACTATCGCCTAATACCTTTAACGCTGCATAAAGTGTGACTAATTTCACATTAGAAGCTGGAGTAAAATGTTTGTCTGCCTCTCTTTTTAATAAAATTTCTCCCGATGCCGCATCTTCAATCATTAATCCACTAAAATGCTGATTAAATATAATGGAGTTATGAACTAGATTATCTAATTCCTTTACCTGCTTTTTATGTGTTTTTTGACCTAAAATGGAACCGATACATAAAAAAGAAATAACTACAATCCCTGAAAAAGAAACATAGGTTTTTGTCATTTTGATTTATTTTTTCTAAAAAATTGATTTGAAAGGGTTACAAATCTTTACTAATTCGTACTTTTCAGCTAAGTTAAAAAAAATACCCTTGAAAATGTCATTCCTCAAATACACCGCCATCATTTTTTTATCAGTGATAGGTTCAAAAGCCTTGTCTGGTCAGATAAATAACATCGATCCTTATCAGGTTGCCATTCAACAAATAAGAATGACATCTAATGAAAAATCAATTATTCCATTTAAAAAACTAGAGACACTATCTATTACGCACCTGGTATTGGGCAAGGCACAAGTTCAAACCAACGTTTTTAGTAATCAATTAGACAAGTATGCCTCTGTCAGTCATTATCAACTCCCTCTTCAAGATAATCTCCAAAATCTTGACATTTGGTTAAAAGCGAGAAAATCCGCTGGTGATAATGCCTTTATTATCGAAATCTGGACTGCTGAAAATTTTAGCAAAGATAAATTAATCCAAATAAAAACATTATTTGATGGTTTGCCAGTGGTCATTGTAAACTTCGACTCAGAATATTTTGACCGTAAGGATGAAATTGGAAATAGTGTGAAATTTGACATTCAAACCCTTTCCGGTTACTGGCACCAATCTTTAGCAGCACAACTTATTTTTGGAGGCTTAAGCATTGAAGATGGAAAGGAAACAAAGGGGGTCCGACTTGGATATTCACCAGTGGCCAGTGTTGACATGAAGGCGAATATCCTCCATGATAGTATTAAATTTATCATAGAAGAAGGTATTGCAGCCAAAGCATTTCCCGGTGCTCAGGTTCTCGTGGCCAGAAAGGGCAAAATTGTGTACCATGAGGCGTTTGGCAAACACACTTATGAGGGGGAACAAAAATTATCTACAAATGATATTTACGATATGGCCTCCGTTACTAAAGTTAGCAGTGGCCTTGCTGCGTTAATGAAGTGGTATGGAGAAGATAAATTAGATTTAGATGCGCCATTAAGTACCTATTTGCCGGAAGCAAAAGGAACGAACAAAGCTGATCTAAAAATGAGAGATATACTGACGCATCAAGCCAGATTAAGGGCCTGGATTCCCTTTTGGAAAGGTACTTTAGTGGGAAACAGCAGGAATCCATGGCAAAAAAACTGGAATAATAATCGAAATAATGATTATAGGTTTAAGGCAAAAACATTCAGATTACAAGCGACAAAAAATTATTCTATTGAAGTACCGGGCGGCTTATGGTTACATAAAAATTATCCGGATAAAATGGCCTCCCATATTTTTAAGTCTCCCCTTAATACTAAACCTGGGTATGTTTACTCCGATTTCTTTTTTATACTGATGCCTAGATTGGTCAAAGCGCAGACGGGGCAAGAATTTGAAAGTTATATTAAAACCCAATTTTACAAACCATTGGGCGCTAATACACTGACTTGGAACCCATTGCGGTTTTTCGATACCACTCAAATTGTGCCCACAGAAAGAGATACTTTTTTTAGAATGACCCTTTTACAGGGAAATGTACACGACGAAGGTGCCGGTATGTTAAACGGTATTTCCGGTCATGCAGGTTTATTTGGTTCTGCCAATGACTTAGCTAAATTAATGCAGTTATACCTTAACAAAGGTATTTATGGCGGAGAAAGACTTATCGGGGAGAAAGCTTTTGATGAGTTTACCCGCTGTCAATTCTGCCCTGATAATTATCGAGGTGTAGGTTTTGACAAACCGTTCGTTCAATATATTCCTGGTAAAAGTTCCATTGCAAAAGATGCTTCTCCTGAAAGCTACGGTCACAGCGGATATACAGGTACTTTTGTTTGGATAGACCCCAAAGAAGAGCTGATTTACATTTTCTTATCCAACCGAGTATATCCTACCAGAGAAAGCAGGGCTATTTACGATTTGAATATCAGACCGCGCATCCAACAATCTATTTATGACGCGTTGAAAAATTAAATCAATTTTTGATGGGCTGAAAAAGATTTATTCTTACCCCCGATTGAAAAGAAACCGTTGAAATACGGTCATTGTAGGGACCTATACCTTTACTAACGTGTCCTACAAAAGATTGATAGCTCGATTGTGCGAAAATACTTGTTCTTGGTGAAATCATCTTTTCAGCTCCAACTCCCATGTCCATAGATAAATATATGTTATCAATGAGCGTTCCTCCCTGCATTAATCCCTCTTCAAGATTTTGATAAACACTATTGGTTTTACCCGTTAAAGCAACGGAGGAGGGAAAAAATCCTGGGTGGACAATAAAGTAATTTGCAGAGAGCGTGACTTGAGCCGTAGCACCCAAAGAAGCGTAAAGACGCCAATTTTCTTTGTGAACAATATTGAAACGGGTAAATACAGGAATTTGTAAAAGATTTAGCTGAATTTTCTTTAATTGCTCAGTAGTGTAACCATCTCTTAGACTACCTTGTATAAAGGTGACCGCTGGGGCATTGTACTCTTTATGCGCAAAAATGAATCCAAAGCCGGTTTCTAAACGTTTTGCTCCCTCACTTAGTAAGAAACCAAGATGAAAACCTGATGAATTTCTGATGGTTTCAGGAACTTTAAATCTTGGGTAGGCCGGGGTAAAAACATTATCACCGTCTAATCCAGTTAATAAGGTTAAATGCCATTTCCCAAAATCAAGTATATTGTTAATATAAATTTTTCTTGTCCCAATGGGGATGTGTCTTGATGTTAAAGTAGGAATTTGATTTACCTCAGGGAAAGATTCTAAAGAAACGGGTGACATTTTAAGAATTATTGGAGACGAGCTTTGAATAGGCTCAACTTCTAATAGTCCTTTTTTGGGTAGTAGTTTATTTACCTCCTCATAAGATTGATTATCTGATACCTCTGACAATATTCTATCTAGCTGATTATCATTAAGTTTATTTTGAATATTGTTTTCTACTACTTTAATTTCCGTTGTTGCAGAGGAACTTTTATCAACAGATACTTTAGTTCTATTTTCCAGATTGATCGATTGGGAGGTAGGTACCTGCCGAATGACTCCTACATGCAAACACGTAAAGAACAATAAAACGGCCATGGTAACTTCCATGGCTTTAAACCATATAATCTTATTTTCATTTCTTTTGATATGGGAATAGTAAGAATGAAAATGCCCCCAGGCGTGCCTTTCATTTGTAGGAAAAATGAATTGATTTAATTTTTCATGAATGTTTTGGTCAAACATTTTTTCCGCATCAGTCTGATCATCCAACAAAGCGTCATTCCATTTTTCAGAAAAATTTTTCCATGCATCTTTAGGAACCTTCGTTTCCAGAGATTCCAGTTTATCCTTCAAAAATTGGTCCATTTTTTCCTCTTCCATCATTACCTCTGCTTCAATAAAATGTTTTGTAATTTGAGTCTTGCCTTCACCAAATTTGATCTTGACGTACTTTCATTAACATCAAGTAATTGGCTAATTTCTTTATGCGAATAACCTTCAATGACATATAAATTAAAAACGGCGCGATAGGAGGGAGAAAGTTGCTGAACGGCGTCTAAAATTTCCAATTCTGAGAAACGGCTCACTGCATCCGCATCAAAGCTGGCCACATGACTTGCCTCGTCCATATCCGAAGTTCTTCTGCGCATATTTGACCGATAATAGTCAATAGAAGTATTAACCATTATGCGTCTAATCCAGGAAACCAAAGAAGTACCCGGCTGAAAAGAGTGAATATTCCTTAATATTTTTATGAAGCCTTCGTGCATAATGTCGAGAGCATCATTTTCGTTATTAGCGTAACGCATACAAACCCCCATCATACGCGCATAATACTCTTCATAAAGGGCTTGTTGCGCCCATTTCTCTCTGCGTATGCAAGCTAAAACCACATTTTGTTCAGCATCCCAACTGCCAGGAATTACTAATTCCATAAAATACGTTTGAAAAATTGAATCAAGGCTAACAAGTTACTCTGTTATTTAGAGAAATACCAATTAATTGGCGTGATTTTTTAGCAGCACTTCATTTTCCGCATCGAGCCGTTTAAAAAAATGAATAATTTGTTCAATTAAATATCTTTCCTGGGCTTCAGGTCCTTCCACCGGACTTTTTGTTACCCGGTCGTAATGTGGCCATCCGTCCGCATCTCTCCCTTTAAACACATAAATTCCTTGCTGACTCAATAACTCACAAATAGCAATATGCATTAAATCTTGCTTTTCTTCCTTTGTGTAAGTTTTTTGCCAACGACCTAAAATTTGAATGCCCACCAGCAGCAAAACGGCATTAAGATCAGGAAGTTCAGGTTTCTTAAAAGCCTCTTTTATTTGATTTCTAATTCGAAGCCAATCAAAATTTATTTCCCATTCTTCCATATTAGTTGTTATAATTTAGATTTGGAGAAAGCCATTTTTCAATAATCTCCAAAGACATATCTTTTCTATCTGCATAATCTTCCACCTGATCTTTAGATATCTGACCAACGCCAAAATAGGTAGAGGCAGGATTTGAAAAATACCAACCGCTCACAGAAGCAGCAGGATACATGGCAAAACTTTCGGTTAAAATAATACCCGTTCTCTTTTCTACTTCAAGAAGTTCCCACAACTTCTCTTTTTCAGTATGATCTGGGCATGCAGGATAACCTGGAGCTGGTCTAATACCCTGAAAATCTTCTTTTAATAAATCGATGGCAGAAAAATTTTCATCTTTAGCATACGCCCAGGTATCCGTTCTTACCCATTCGTGTAATTTTTCAGCCAGGGCTTCTGCCAATCTATCAGCCAGCGCTTTAAGTAAAATAGATTGATAATCATCTAAATTCTCCAGAAAATAGGCATCCATTTTCTCGATATTAAAGCCTGCGGAAACGGCAAAAGAGCCAATAAAATCAGGTTTGCCTACTGGAGCAATGAAGTCGGAAAGTGACCTATTTGGCTGTCCGGGTGCTTTTTTAAGTTGTTGCCTCAAACACTGCAAGCGCATTTTTTCAGTGGTTCTCTCTTCGTCGGCATAGATAATAATATCATCTTCTGTCCCTTGATTTGCTGGAAAAACACCCCAAACAGCTCTGGCCTCGAGCCAGTTTTCATCAACAATTTTTTTGAGCATGGCATTGGCTTCTACAAAAAGTTTCGTTGCCTCCTCCCCTACGACAGCATCTTTGAGAATATCTGGATATTTACCAGCCAGTTCCCAAGAGCTAAAGAAGGGTGTCCAATCGATGTAAGGAACTAATTCATCTAATGGGAAAGGAATTTTTTCCTGTATCCCTCCCTTTTTTGGCACTGGAGGCGTGTAAGTAGCCCAATCCATGGTCCATTTATTTTTTCTGGCTTCTGCAATAGGAAGAAACTGTTTTACCTGTTCTCTCCCTACTCTTTGCTCCCTGATTCTATTGTTTTCAGCTCTGACATCCAGAATGAAATTACTGCTAACGTCTCCTTGTTCACTAAGTAAATTACTGACCACTCCCACAGCACGGGATGCATCTAATACATGGACTACGGGACCCTTATATTTAGGTTCTATTTTTACCGCTGTATGGGTTCGACTGGTTGTTGCGCCACCTATCAGCAACGGAATAGTAAATCCAAGACGCTGCATTTCACTGGCAAGGTGAACCATTTCATCTAAGGAAGGCGTAATCAGACCTGATAATCCAATAACATCTACTTTTTCCTCTTTTGCTCTTTGCAGAATTTTATCAGCGGGTACCATAACCCCCAGATCAACAATATCATAATCGTTACAACCGAGAACAACACCAACAATATTTTTACCAATATCGTGTACATCACCCTTTACAGTAGCAAGCAAAATTTTACCTTTTGCCCGACTATTCCCATTTTTATTTGCTTCAATATAAGGCGTTAGCCAAGCTACTGCCTTTTTCATTACCCGGGCACTTTTAACTACTTGGGGAAGAAACATTTTACCTTCACCAAATAAGTCACCAACGTAATTCATGCCATCCATCAAGGGGCCTTCAATAACAGACAAAGGTTCCGCTACTTGCGTGCGTGCCTCTTCAACATCCTCATCAATATAGTCTGTAATTCCCTTTACTAAAGCATATTTAAGTCTTTCATTAACAGATTGATTTCTCCAGGAGAGATCTTTCTGAATCGACTTTCCTGCATCCCCTCTAAGAGACACGGCTAAATCAGTTAATCGCTCGGTGGCATCTGCTCTTCTGTTAAAAAGCACATCTTCCACTTTTTCGAGTAAATCGGGTTCAATATTAGAATAAATATCCATCATCCCGGCATTTACAATACCCATATCCATGCCAGCACGAACAGCATGATAAAGAAAAGCGGTGTGCATTGCCTCTCTTACCACTTCATTTCCTCTGAAGGAGAAAGAAATATTACTTACTCCACCACTAACTTTGGCACCAGGGCAAAGTTTTTTTATCTGACGGGTAGCTTCAATAAAATGAATCGCATAATCATTATGTTCCTCAATGCCAGTAGCTACGGCAAAAATATTAGGATCAAAGATGATGTCTTCAGGAATAAAACCTACCTTTTGAGTAAGCAAATCATAGGCTCTCTTACAAATATCTACTTTTCGTTCCACGGTATCGGCCTGACCCAACTCATCGAAAGCCATAACCACTGCCGCCGCACCATAACGACGAACCAATTTAGCTTGTCTTAAAAAAGCTTCCTCCCCTTCTTTTAATGAAATTGAATTTACGATACATTTGCCCTGAACGCATTTTAAACCAGCTTCAATGACAGAAAACTTTGAGGAATCAATCATTATGGGAAGCTTTGCGATATCGGGTTCGGACATAACAAGATTTAAAAATTCCACCATAGCTTGTTCCGAATCGAGCAAACCCTCATCCATATTTATATCAATGATTTGGGCTCCCCCTTCTACTTGTTGTTGGGCGACTTTTAGGGCTTCCGTGTAATTTTTCTCCCGAATTAATCTTGCAAATTGCTTGGAACCCGTAACATTTGTTCTTTCACCCACATTAACAAAATTTGTTTCGGGGCGAATGACCAGAGGTTCCAGACCACTTAACGTAGTGTAATGGCTTCTAGGTGTTCGTTTTCTTGGAATAATACCCTTAACTGCTTCAGCCATAGCCTGAATGTGATCGGGCGTTGTTCCACAGCAGCCACCCACTATATTTACGAAACCAGAAGAGGCAAATTCCTTAATATACTGCTGCATTTCTGAAGCACCCTGATCATATTCTCCAAACTCGTTAGGCAAACCTGCATTAGGATATGCGGAGATATAACAGTCTGCCAAATCAGATAATTCCTGGAGGTAGGGTCTCATTTCTGTTGCTCCCAAAGCACAGTTTAAACCTACACTTAAGAGAGGAATATGGTTAATAGAGGCCCAGAAAGCACCAACGGTTTGTCCTGAAAGGGTCCTTCCGCTGGCATCGGTGATGGTACCAGATACCATAACAGGAAGACGGTCGCCTACCTCCTCAAATAATTCTTCAATGGCAAAGAGCGCTGCTTTTGCATTAAGGGTATCAAAGATGGTTTCCACGATGAGGGCATCACAACCACCGTCCATTAATCCTTTTGCCTGTTCATAGTAAGCCTCTTTAAGTTCGTCAAAAGACACCCCCCTGAAACCAGGGTTATTTACATCGGGGGAGAGCGAAGCTGTTTTATTGGTTGGACCTATTGCCCCTGCAACAAAACGAGGTTTTTCTGGTGTTCTTTGATTGAATTCATTTGCTGCCTTTCTGGCTATTTTTGCAGCCTCAAGATTCATTTCATAAGCCAGGCTTTCCAAATGATAATCGGCTTGGGCTATTTTTGTAGCACCGAAGGTATTTGTTTCCAATATATCGGCACCGGCCTCCAAGTAGGCACGATGAATAGCTTCAATTATATGGGGCTGGGTAAAAACAAGAATTTCATTATTTCCTTGAATATCGTATGCATGATTTGCAAATCTAGTACCCCGATAGTCCTTTTCCGTTAGTTTATATTGTTGTATCATTGTGCCCATGGCACCATCAATAACTAGAATACGGTCTTTAAGTAAAGCTTCAAGCCTAATATTCATTTTCTTTTTTAATTTGATGAAAAATTTAATGGTTAAAGGTAAAATAAAAGTATTGAAACTTATAATTTGTCAAAGAGTTCACTATTTATTTAATAAAAAAAGCCTCCTATTCGGAAGCTTTTTTCAAATATCTTACCCATTTATTAATATCAAACGGTACAAAGTTCTTTAGCCCTTCGCAAACTCTCCAGCGGTTTACCTGAAGTAGGAATAAATTCTTGTCCTAAAAAGCCATCATAACCCGTTCCCTTTATAGTTTTAATTATATGAGGATAATAAAGTTCCTGACTTTCATCGATTTCATTTCTGCCTGGAAGGCCAGCCGTATGATAATGACCAATAACCTCATGATATTTCAAGATATTATTACTGATATTTCCCTCCATCACCTGAGCGTGATAAATGTCATACAATAATTTAAAGTTCGGCGAGCCTAATTTTTGTACTAGGGCTGCACCCCAAGCGGTATGATCGCATTGATAATCAGCATGATCAATATAACTATTCAACAGTTCAATAACTATTTTGACACCATATTTTTCTGCCTCTTTGGTCACCATTTCCAGACCTCTTGCACAATTTTCAAGTCCTTGCTCGTCAGAAATACCATTTCTATTTCCTGAAAAACAAATGACAGAAGGAATTCCATTTTCACTCGCTTGTCTGATAAATCTCGCATAATTCTCTTGAAGAAAGGCATGATTTTTAGGATCATTAAATCCTTTGGAAATACTACAAAAGCTATCCATACCAACGGCACAAGTAAGACCTGCATCTTTGACGACCTTCCAATCGGCAGGCCCTAAAATTTCTACCGATTCAAAACCCAATGCTTTGACTTCTTTACAAAACTCAGGTAAGGTATAAAAGGCGCGAAAACACCAGTAACAAACAGAATGTTTCATAAGACAGAATGATTAATATGACTAAAAACAATAACAAAATGTTTTAATAAAAACAATCAGACGGGCGCATAAGCCAGGCCTTTTGTATCCGCTAAGGGGGTACAACCTTTAAAAACACCCGGAATGGGGTCATAGACTAAAACCTCGGTACAAAGTTGTTCGTTAGCGAAATATCCCTTATAAATGGTATCCTTCAGCATCATAAAAAACTGATGCGAAGGCAAAGGTTTGGCACCCACAGGCAGTAATTTAACAGCTTCTCTAATTTCTGTATTCAGCGCGTTTAAATAATCTGTACGTTCTGATTCCATAAGAGCAACAAATGATTTGCCCATTTTTTCCTTCACCTTGACGTCAAAATTATCAAGACCGTTTAAAAAGAGTTGTTTTGTGTCTGGTGCAGCCCAATCGGAAAGAAGTAAATCTACAAATCTGTCAACGCCCAGCTCTGAAGCAGAGGGGGTTTTTGTTTTAGGCAGCATAGTATCAGCAATCAAAGTAACCCAGGCAAACTGTTCTGTAGTTAGCGCGGAGGGAACCCAATCATCTTTTTCTTTACCCTCTGAGGGGGCGTTTTCATTATTAGGTTTACAAGACGAGACCAATCCAGCTAAGGATCCGGTGGCGGCTGTAAATCCAATAACCATCCCTGTATATTTTAAAAGTTCACGACGTTGCATAGTGGCTATTATAAAGGTTTACAGATTGTTATTTTTCAATTGTTTAACGGCATAATCAACTGCTCTGGCTGTTAAAGCCATGTAGGTTAACGATGGGTTAACGCAAGCGGCCGAAGTCATACAAGCGCCATCCGTCACGAAAACATTAGACACCTGGTGCATTTGATTCCATTTATTCAGAATAGACGTTTTTGGGTCATTCCCCATTCTGGCTGTTCCCATTTCGTGAATACCCAAACCGAGTGAATAACCATCATCGTAGGTCGTTATATCCTTTAGACCGGCAGCTTCCAGCATTTCAGCTGCAGCATTCATCATATCAAGTCGCATGTTTTTTTCATTCGTCTTAATACCTGCATCAAATTTCAGCACAGGAAGACCCCATTTATCTAACCGGCTATAATCGAGTTCGACTTTATTCTCATGATAAGGCAGTGTTTCACCAAAGCCAAGTAAATTCATAGACCATGGTCCAGGCTCAGAAAGTTGATCTTTAGATTGGGCACCCATAAGGAAAGCCTCCTCTGCTACTAATGCGCCGAAGCTTTGTCTTCCGCCACCACCCTGATAACCATAACCCCTTATAAAGTCCCTTCTTTTGGTTGCATTGTCAATATTTCTAAATCGGGGTACATATATTCCATTAGGTCTTCTGCCTTTAAAATATTTATCACCAAATAATTCAGATTTAGCTCTTGCTCCTGCTCTAAAATGGTGATCCATAATATTATGACCAAGCTCACCACTTAGATTTCCCAAACCATTTGGATGAGAATCGTACCTTGAATTCAAAAGGATATGGGTAGTTCCCAAAGCAGAGGCACAACAGAAAATCACTTTAGCAAAAAACTCATGTACTTCCATGGTTTCCGCATCGATAATCCGAACACCCACTGCCTTTTGTGTTTTTTCATCCAAAATAATATTTTGAACAATAGAATGAGGTCTTAGGGTCATATTACCCGTAGCTTCGGCAGCGGGTAAAGCGGCGGCATTGGAACTATAATAGGCACCATAAGGACACCCTCTGATGCACCGGTTTCTTGACAAGCACTGACCTCTTGTTCCATGATACTCAGGATTTGGCTGAGTAAGATGGGCCGTTCTACCTATGGTTATGCGACGTTCCGGAAATTTAGCTTCTGATTTTTCCTTTACATATTCTTCTATACAATTAAACTCCATAGGAGGTAAAAACTCACCGTCAGGAAGCTGATGTAGCCCCTCCTTTTGGCCACTTACCCCAATATAACGCTCAACATAATCATACCAAGGAGCGATATCAGCATATCTGATAGGCCAATCTACTGCCACACCGTCCTTTGCATTTGCTTCAAAATCAAGATCACTCCATCGGTAACTTTGTCTTCCCCACATAATAGAGCGACCGCCCACATGGTATCCCCGCATCCAGTCGAAGCGTTGAACCTCAGTGTAAGGTTGTTCAGAATCTTTAACAAAAAAGTGCTTGGTAGATTCTTTTATGGTATATCCAGTCCTGGATTGGTTGAAATAATGTTCTTTCACTTCAGCTTCCGGCACATTGTCCCCATTAGGTAATTCCCATGGATCAAGAGAGGCTGTTGGATAATCGACTACGTGTTTGACATCCCTACCCCTTTCGAGGACGAGCGTTTTGAGTCCCTTTTCACAGAGTTCTTTGGCGGCAAAACCTCCACTAATCCCAGATCCGATGAC
The DNA here is from genome assembly GCA_027488135.1 of Saprospiraceae bacterium. Classification (GTDB taxonomy): domain Bacteria; phylum Bacteroidota; class Bacteroidia; order Chitinophagales; family Saprospiraceae; genus BJGN01. The sequence continues at coordinate 50,483 of JAIYCH010000011.1, forward strand.
AATGGCATCATAAGTGACTTCTTTTTTACCTTCAGTGTTTACGTACATTGTTGCTTTATGAAAATTTGTTGAGTGATAAACCTAAATTTAGGGTATTTTATTTATAAAAAAAACTATTCTTAAAATTTAATTAAATATCAGAAAATTTTGGGTAAATATCCTTCAATAGTTCTAAATTTGGGCGAAATTTAATAAACCAAAGCATAGACTAAATAACCAACGATTATGCCATTTGATATTAATATGATTGAAGCTTGGTATGCTGCATTACCACAACGCATTGCTGACGCAAGAAAAGTACTTGGAAGACCATTAAATCTTACCGAGAAAATACTTTATGCCCATCTTCATAATGCTTCACCTTTGCAAGGTTATCAGAAAGGTAAAGATTATGTATTTTTTGCCCCCGACCGTGTTGCCATGCAAGATGCTACCGCACAAATGGCACTTCTTCAGTTTATGACTTGTGGTATGCCCAATACTGCGGTTCCCACTACGGTTCATTGTGATCATTTAATTCAGGCCGAGGTTGGTTCTGCAGAAGATTTAAGTACGGCGCTACGCGAAAATGATGAGGTTTACCAATTCCTGGCTGACGTTTCTATCAAATATGGTATTGGTTTCTGGAAACCAGGTGCGGGTATCATTCACCAGATTGTTCTTGAAAACTATGCATTTCCAGGTGGAATGATGATAGGCACGGATTCTCATACGCCGAATGCGGGTGGATTAGGTATGGTGGCCATCGGTGTTGGTGGTGCTGACGCTGTGGACGTTATGGTAGGCATGCCATGGGAATTAAAAATGCCTAAGGTCATTGGCGTTAAACTTACAGGTAAACTAAACGGCTGGACCTCTCCAAAAGATGTTATTCTAAAAGTAGCGGGTATTCTGACAGTTAAAGGGGGAACAGGCGCTATCGTTGAATATTTTGGACCTGGTGCAGAATCTCTTTCTTGTACTGGAAAAGGTACTATTTGCAATATGGGTGCTGAAATTGGCGCCACTACGTCAACTTTCGGTTATGATGACTCTATGAGCAGGTATCTTAAGGCTACCGGAAGAACCGATATTGCAGCATTAGCTGATAAAGTAGCCGAACATTTAACTGGTGACGAAGCCTGTTATGCAAATCCTACTGAATATTTCGATCAGGTTATCGAGATAGACTTAAATACGCTGGAACCACATATTAACGGTCCTTACACGCCCGATTTGGCCTGGCCAATTTCTCAGTTCGCTCAAGCAGTAAGAGATAATGGTTATCCAACAAAATTAGAAGTTGGCTTAATTGGTTCTTGTACCAATTCTTCCTACGAAGATTTAGACAGAGCCGCCTCCGTGGCAAGACAAGCTGGTGAAAAAAATATTAAAGCTAAAGCAGAATTTACTATTACGCCTGGTTCTGAACTTATCAGATACACAGTAAATCGCGATGGTCAGCTGGCTGATTTTGAAAAAATAGGTGGTGTGGTCATGGCGAATGCTTGTGGGCCATGTATCGGTCAATGGGCAAGACACACAGACGACCCAACGAGAGCCAATTCTATCATAACCTCATTTAATCGTAATTTTTCTAAACGAAATGATGGTAATCCTCAAACAAGGGCCTTCGTTGCTTCTCCTGAAATTGTTACCGCGCTAACTATTGCCGGTGATTTAACTTTCAATCCTTTAACAGATACCTTGTTAAATGAAGATGGTGTGGCTGTTAAATTAGATCCACCAAATGGTGATGAATTACCAGCAAATGGTTTCGCCGTGGAAGACGCTGGCTATGTTGCTCCAGCTGATAACGGAAATGAGGTTACCATTTCGGTAAGCCCTATCTCAGAAAGATTACAACTTTTATCTCCATTTACACCTATTCAGGCCGAACACCTGAAAGGTATGCGTATCTTGATTAAAGCAAAGGGAAAATGTACCACAGATCATATTTCTATGGCAGGTCCCTGGTTAACTTATCGCGGACATTTGCAAAATATTGCTAAAAATACTTTCATCAGTGCCATTAATGCCTTTAACGGTGAAACAAATAAGGTGATTAATTTTATTAAAAATGATTACCTATCTGTACCAGATTCAGGGCTCGCATATAAAGAAGCAGGTATTGGAACCGTCGTTTTTGGTGAAGAAAATTATGGTGAAGGTTCTTCCAGGGAACATGCAGCCATGCAACCAAGATTTCTTGGTGTAAGGGCCGTTATCGTTAAGTCATTCGCCAGGATTCATGAAACCAATTTGAAAAAACAAGGTATGCTCGGCTTAACTTTCGCAGATGCCGCCGATTATGAAAAAATCCGTCAGGATGATTTAATTAATATCGAAGGTTTTGATACCATGACGCCAGGTAAACCACTGACGTTAGTTCTACATCATTCCGACGGTAGCAGAGATTCTTTCGATGTTAATCATACTTACAACCAACAACAAATAGAATGGGTACAAGCTGGTTCAGCCTTAAATAAAATAAGGACGACCTTACTTTCTGCCTAAATAGATTGTTACCTAAATTTAGAGGGAAATCATCCGTTTATCCAGTGATTTCCCTCTTTTTTTGTCAGGGAATTACCTCGATAGCATAAGAAACCTTGGGTGGCGCATCATAGAGTAAACATTGAATGCAATCATTTTGCGTTAAGGAAATGATTTTAAATTGAAATATTTTCCCCATTTCCAGGTTAACTTTACAAATATTTTCTACCTTAAAAACATTATCATATTTCACATCACCCGTTGACATTTCGTTGGTCCATCCGTCCTCACCGTATTTTTCTGCATTTTTTATCTGTATAACCGTCGAAGCACAAGTTACCCTAATGACTTCCCCTTTTAAAATTGATTCGTCCAGCATATCGCTTTTTTCACAACCAAAGAAGAGCTGAGAAACGATAAATAAAAAAATTAATAATTCCTTTTTCATCTTAAATTTTTTAGTAAAAACGAAAAAACTGTAAATAAAATTGTAAATAGCAATGCGATAGAATAGGATAACTTACTATAAAAATTTTATACAATATGGCATTTACTATAATTTCTGCAGGTGCTGGCAGTGGAAAAACATACAGGCTCACTCAGGAAATGGTTAAAAAATTAAATGAAGGCTACCCGGCTGCTGGCATCATTGCTACCACTTTTACTCAAAAAGCTGCGTCCGAGTTGCAAAGTAGAGTAAGGATAGCTTTACTAAAATTAGGATTACGACAAGAAGCTGAAGCGTTAACCAACGCATTGATTGGAACCGTTCATAGTCTGGGGATCAAATTATTACAACGCTTTGCCTTTGAAGCAGGCGTATCTCCCATTGTAAATATTATTACTGAAGGAGAACCACAATACTATTTCAATCTGGCTATGACCTCTATTCTGACCCCGGATAAGGTAGAAAAAATGGAGGAATTAAGTAGGAGACTTACCATTGTAAAAGATGAAAATAATGGAACGGACTGGCGAAATATCGTAAAAAATTTAACCGATATTGCCAGATCTAATAATTTTTCAGCGGCCATGTTAAGGGAATCAGCAAAAGAATCTATTGCTACCCAACTGAATCTTTTGGAATCACCTGAGATGGAAGCCGAAGCATTTGACAGGCTTCTATTAGATCAGATAAAAGATACCCTAAATAAAGTTAGCGAAACCGGTGATGTAACCAAAGTTACTTCCACCAGTATTGATAAAATTAAAAAAGTAAAACAACTCCTTGAAAATAATATCTATCCGCCATGGGAAGATTGGGCCAGACTATCTAAATTAGATGCTGGGGCAAAAAGTAAGGAAGCTATAAAAGAAATGACCGATTTTGCAGCCAGTCATATTCGGCATCCACGATTCCATGCTGATATTTCTGCGTTTATTCATGAAATATTTGAACTCGCCATCGAAGCTATGCAAGAGTATAGTCATTTCAAAACGCAACGAGGTCTCATTGATTACACAGATATGGAAGTTAAGGTGGATGAATTACTCGACCATCCTGCCGTTTGCGACATTTTGAGATCGGAAATCAGTATTTTAATGGTTGATGAGTTTCAAGATACCAGCCCCATTCAGTTATCCATTTTTCTCAAACTTTCTCAAATAGCTAAACATACTATTTGGGTGGGAGATCCAAAACAAAGTATCTATGGATTTCGAGGTGCCGAACCCTCTTTGATGAAAGCCATTATAGATAAAAACGGAGGGGTAAAACCTGAAGATGTTCAAGGTACTTCTTACCGGTCCAGGCAAGATCTGGTTCATTATGTTAATGCCCTTTTCGTTCGTGGATTTAGCGATATGCCCTCCTCTCAAGTGGAACTTCAACCCTTTCGTACCAGGGAAAGTGAATCTAATCTGTTTGGTCCGGCTCTAAATATGTGGGAATTAAATAAAAATGAAGATGGAAAGAAACAAAAATTTACAATTCAAAATGTATCCAACGCTTTAGCCCAATCTTTGCAATCTCAGTTACAAAAGGGTATCTATATAAAAGATGATCATAGTGGTGAAATGAGAAGGGCTCAAGCGGGTGATGTCGCTATTCTTTGTAAAAAAAACAGCCTTTGTTTAGACGTGGCCGCCGCCTTGAAAATGGCCGGACTAAATGCTGCCCTTTCACAACCAGGTATTTTTGACACTATCGAAGGCATTCTGATTCTCGCCTGTCTGAAATATGTTCAAAGTAAAGATGAGATTGCCCTCACAGAAATTTTATTGTACGGCGAAAAAATGAGTCTTGAGGCACTTTTACACGCAAAGGCTGACCTGCAACGCCAAAAAGCAAACGAAAGTGAACTGAAATTACCTGAATGGGGCTTGGATTACCCTCTTACAAGGAAACTGATAGCCTTAAGAAAAAATAGAAAATATCTTTCCGTTTTTGAAATATTAGACCAGATAATTTCCTCTCTTGATATAAAAAGATTGATTGTAGAATGGGGAAATCCGGATCAGCGATTAGATAATATTGATCAAATCAGATCTATCGCCCTTAAATATGAGGAAAGTTGCAAGAGCCTTCATATTGCTACTTCGTTGAGTGGATTTATTTTCTGGTGCCAAAGAAAAATTGAAACCAAAGCAGATCTTCAAGGTGCCGGGGAAGGCCCCGATGCTGTCAGAGTGCTCACCTATCACCGAAGCAAAGGACTTGAATGGCCCATCGTTATTCTTCTTGATCTTGATAAGGATGTTAACACTAAAATCAATAATCTAACCATTGTTCCCAAAAATAATACCATTGATTTATCAAATATTCTGGGAAACCGATGGGTGCGTTTATGGATTAATCCCTACGGTAAGAACAATAAAAAAACCGTGCTTTGGGAGAATATTGAAAAATCTCCAGAATGGGATTACCAGAATAAACAAGATCTTGCCGAAGAAATCAGACTATTTTATGTGGGGTTTACACGAGCAAGAGATTATCTGATACTGCCCCAAGCAGATAAAGATCTCTCCGTTATCAACAGAATCTGGAATAAAGACCTGGAAGAATTGAATCTCCTCGACCTTAAGAGTGAAACGATTTCAATACCCTGGAAAAATGAAAACCTAACCTTTCATAGATTTCCTATGCGTTTTATTGACCAGACGCCAGAGATGGTTAAAGAATATACTTCCTTTCTTTATACGGAAGCAGCTAAAGGCGAGGTTGACCATATTACTAAACTTATTCAGTATGAAGATTTATCTGGAATAAAAGAGGTAACAACTACTTTCAAAATTATTGAAACGGTAACTATTTGGGAAGATTTAAACACAGAAAATTGGTCTCATAAAGAAAAAGAAAATTTTAAAATGGCTATGGCTGCCTTTATAAATGAATGGCATCCCGACGAGGAAAGTTATAGAATAAAAATTTTGGCAGAAGATTTGTTGAAGGAATTTTCACTGACTGACCTTTTACCAACTACCTTTTTTAGTGAGATTAATGAACGTTTAACCTCTTTAGTAGAACCCCTTTTCTTCGATTTTATAGATAAAAATCATCCAGTTACTTCATATATTGCACAAAGGGAATATAATTTTCATATTCCTATGGTCATAGAATCAGAACAAGAGAATATTTTTGTCACCCTGATTAATAATTTAGACAGTAAATCAGTTGAAGAGCTTTTGGAAGAACATAAAAATAAACTTGCCTTTGAAAATGAATTAATTAAGCGAAATAAAGCTTCAGAGAACATTCAAAATTGGGTGCTGTTAGTCTCCAAAGGAATCATTGTAAAAATCGATTGGACACTAAATGATTCTTTAGAGGAAATTATAAATAACTTGTAATCATGAAAAAAAATATCAGCCTCATATTATGCCTCTCTTTCTTTTTGTCAGTCATGAACGGGCAAATCTCTTTTATCCAGGACCATATCACTAAGTGGCAAAATGGACTAAAATATACAGAGGATGTTATGAATACGCTGCCAGATTCACTCTGGAATTTTAAACCTGTAAAAGAAGAAATGTCTTTTCGGGAACAACTTTTACATATTACTCAAAATATGTATTGGTTAAGCAGTACTTACCTGAATGGTGAAAGTTTACGTTTGAAAATAAAAGATGAAGGCCAATCTATTCAGGAAATTAAGTCCCAATACCTGGAAATAGGAAAATATACCTTAAAAGTGCTCCAGAATTTAGAGGAAAATGAACTTACTGAAAGAGTACCTTTTTTTGCCGGAAACCTCACCCGCTGGCAGATATTTGAATTGATGCACGATCATCATACGCATCATAGGGGGCAAATTATTGTTTACCTTAGGCTTAACGGTTTCAAACCACCTAAGTATGTCGGATGGTAGTATTACTATTCCCAATTTTATAGTGCTTTAGTCGATAAAAAATACTAAATCTTCTAATTATGATATGGAGGTAATAAAACCACTATATCTTTGAAAAAAAATAAATCCAAAATGATGAAAACAACATTTTTTTCTATCCTAACCATGGTTTGCATTCTCTTTACCAATGTGACAGGAAGTGCTCAAACCGCAGATGAAATTATTAATAAGTATCTCCAGGCATTAGGAGGTCAGGAAAAATTAAAAACCATTCAAACGGTCGTTATGGAAGGAAGTCTTTCCGTTCAAGGCTTTGAATTACCTATCAAGTTATCCTCCGTACACAACAAAGGGGTGCGTCAGGACTTCAGTTTAAACGGCATGAATGGATATTCCATTATAACGCCTACCGCAGGCTGGAACTTTAATCCATTCCAGGGACAAACAAAACCTGAACCTGTTACAGCAGATGACATTAATGAGGGAATTAACCAACTGGATATTCAAAGTCCCTTTATTGATTATGCTGCAAAAGGACATGCCATTGAGTTGTTGGAAAAAGAGGATATTGAAGGTACAGAATGCCATAAAATAAGATTTACCTATAAGAATGGGAAAGAGGAATTCTGCTTTTTTGATCCATCCACCTTTTATATGGTAAGACAAAAAAGTAAAACCAAAGCAAACGGTCAGGAAGTAGAATTGGTAAGTGACTTATCAGGTTATTCACCAAATGAACAAGGTTATGTATTTCCAATGACTATTGGCAGTGCCATGGGTACTATCACCATGAAATCTGTAAAAGTAAACACAACGGTTGCTGAAACATTATTCACCGTAGATAAATAATAATGAATTTAAAGAAATTTATTGGCTTAAACCTCCTGATAGGAGGTTTAAGTTTCCCTTCTTTTGCCCAAAATACAACCATTAATGCCAGTTCTTTTGGCGTATTGGAAGCCAGGCAATTAGGCCCGGGAACCATGAGTGGCAGAATTTCCGCCATTGAAGGCGTTGTATCTGATCCAAAAATCCTTTACGTTGGTACAGCAGGTGGAGGTATCTGGAAATCCATCAATGCAGGCGCCTCTTTCAAACCTATTTTTGATAAATACTGTCAGAGCATTGGCGCCTTAGCGATTGACCCTAACAATGCAAAGATTATATATGCAGGAACAGGTGAAAGCAATATGCGAAACTCTGTATCCATTGGAGACGGTCTTTACAAAACGACCGATAGTGGAGAAAACTGGAAAAAAATAGGTCTTGACAGTACAGAGCATATTTCAAAAATTGCCATAGACCCAAAAAATCCTTCTATTTTATATGTAGCTGCACCAGGTCCGCTTTGGTCTGATAGTCCTCACCGGGGATTATATAAGTCTGAGGATGGAGGAAAAACCTGGTCTAAAATATTATATATCAACGAAAAAACGGGTGTTGCAGACCTGCTGCTCGACCCCCGTGATGCCTCTGTCCTTTATGCAACTACCTGGGAATTCAGAAGAACCGCTTATAGTTTTTCGAGCGGTGGTAATGGCAGTGGTCTATATAAAAGTACGGATGCAGGAAAAACCTGGAAAGAAATCACAAAAGGTCTTCCTCAAAAACCATTTGGCAGAATCGCCATGGCTTTAGCTCCTTCTGCTCCTGAAAATTTACTGGCTATTGTAGAAAGTGAAAATACCGGCCTTTATATTAGCAGTGATAACGGAGAAAGCTGGAAACCTCAAAGTGCCACCCTTAATGTAGTGAGCAGGCCGTTTTACTTCAGCACCTTAGTGGTTGACCCCAAGGATGCGAAAAGGGTTTACCGTCCAGCTTACAGTTTTAGTTACAGTAGTGATGGTGGCTATTCATTCACTGATGCCAGTAGTGAAGGAGGTTGGGTGCATAGTGATCATCATGCGCTTTGGATTAATCCTAATAATACCGCTCAAATGTATCTTGGAACCGACGGAGGCGTTTATTTGAGTCAGGATAGAGGGGTTACCTGGATTTTTCTGAGTAACCTTCCCGTAGGTCAATTTTATCATGTTGCCGTTGATAATGAATCTCCCTATCGTATTTATGGCGGATTACAAGATAATGGCAGTTGGGTGGCCCCTTCTGCCGTGCCAGGTGGTATTAGTAATGGCGATTGGAAAAGTATCTTTGGTGGGGATGGATTCTGGACTGTTCCTGATCCTGTAAACCCAGATTTCGCTTATGCGGAAGCTCAGGGTGGAACTATGGCGAGAGTCCATTTGAAAACCTTTAAATCCATTGACATTAAACCTCAAGCGGGAAAGGTAGATGGTAAGTTGCGATGGAATTGGAATACGCCCATTGTTACTGGTGCTGCAAATAAAGGTAATCTTTATACTGGTGCTCAATATTTGTTCAAAAGTACAGATCAGGGTAGAAATTGGGAAAGAATTTCTCCTGATTTGACAACTAATGATCCAAAAAAGCAGGAACAGGAAAAAAGTGGCGGTATCAGTGCTGATGTGACCAGTGCTGAAAACCATACGACAATCTTCACTATAGCTGAAAGTCCGCTGGACGAAAAAATTATCTGGGTAGGTACCGATGACGGTAATTTACAAGTGACCACCGATGGGGGTAAAACCTGGACAAATACCAGTGCCAATGTAGCAAAAACAGGCATTCCTGCTCAGGCATGGGTCAGTAGTGTGGAACCAGGCAGATTTGATAAAAATACTATTTATGCCACTTTTGATCACCATGCTTATGGAGACCATAAGACCTATTTAGCAAAATCAACTGACCTGGGCAAAACTTGGATCTCTTTTAAAAGTAGTGAATTTACCGGGTTTGCTCACAAGATAAAAGAAGATCTGGTTCGTCCCGATTTACTTTTCCTTGGCACAGAAATGGGATTTTTTACCAGTTTTGATGGAGGAAAACAATGGAACAGGATGAAAAACAATATTCCATGGTACACCTTAGTCCGGGATATTGCCATTCATCCCAAAACAAACGATCTAATCCTTGGTACGCACGGCAGAGGTATCATGGTTATAGATGATATAAGTTCCATGAGATCTTTGACGGAGAAAGAAGCAATGCAAGCTGCCATTTTTCTACCTACCCCTCCCCTTGCCATTACAGATGGTGAATTTTCAGGAGGAAGCTTTCCTGCAACGGGCGGATGGGTAGCTCCTAATGCTCCAGGAATTAAACCTATTATTTATTATCTTAAAGATAGACCAAGTACAGGTGAATTTTCCATTGACATTTTGGATGAACAAGGAAAGCTGGTACAAAAACTGAGTAATCCTTCCAAAAGAAAAGGATTAAATAAGGTGTATTGGAATCTTCGAATGGAACCCCCTAAAACAGCCAAAGGAAGTAAGGTAGATAATGCCACTTTTACTGCACCTGCTGTTTTACCTGGTAATTATACAGTTAAAATGACCAAAGGTAATGAAGTAATTACGCAGGTTATTCAGCTGGTTCACGACGAATCCAATCCATCTTTCAGTTTGGAAGACAGGAAAGCAAGGCATTCATTGAGTATGCAATTGTATGAAATGCATAAGAATTTAGCCTCTTTGGTAGATGAGTTGATAGCTGAGGAAGAACTCTTAACAAAGTTAAGTGCAGAAGTTAAAAAAGCTGCTTACAAGGAAACCCTTTCCCAATCGGCCAAAGCACTTTATTCATTGAGAGAAACATTAGTTCCTATTGAAATGAAAAGTATGTTTGCCGACATCAGAAGGCTTCGTGAGGATATCAGCGAGGTTTATGTTGCTGTTTGTAGCAATGACTCTAAACCAAGCAATCTGCAAGAAATGAGGACAAAAGACTTAAACGAGGAAATCAAGAAAGCAAATGAAGCCCTTACCTCGTTGAAAAATAGATATGTTCCTATACTTAATAAGATAGGGCCAAAGCCATAATAGATAAAATTACAAAGCAACCAATATTAAATGAATTCTCTGCAGAAAATAATCGCAGAGAATTCATTTAAATAACTGGAAAATTTAAAATTCTACCAGCCAGGATTTTGACCTAAGGTAGGATTCAACGTTTTTTCCTTCTGAGGAATAGGCCACAGGTAATGTTTTGACGGATCAAAAACCCTTAAAACGCTGGGAACTTCAATAGTTAATGGATTATTACCTACAAAATAAGTAATACCAAATACTTTGCCTTGCATTACATTTTGAGCGATTTTCCAGCGTCTGATATCAAATAAACGCCAACCTTCCCACGCTAATTCCAACGTTCTTTCTAAACGAACCGCATCACGAAGCTGTGATTGATTTAGGGTAGAAGATAGTGGAGGTAAGCCAACATCAGAACGAGTCCTGACTTGATTAATTGCATCATAAACAGTAGCATCAATTTGGTTCAATTCAATTTTAGCTTCAGCATAAGTGAGCAATATTTCAGCATACCTCAATAAAATAAAATTTAACCCACTATTTCCAGGATTGGCAAAATCATCCGTTGGAATATATTTCTTTAATGAAAAACCAGTAGATGTGTTATACTGTGTACGACCAACTTCATCAGAACCACCTTTCCCTGGTATAACTCCAAATAACACACCACTGGGTAATTTATCTCCTTCTAAAAAGAGAGAGAAACCCATTCTTGGATCGCGGCCTAAATAAGGATTTTTAGGATCGAATCCAGAAGTTGGATCTGAAATAGCTTTTCCATTTTTCATTGGATAAAGATCAGTAAGTGCTTTAGTTGGAACATAATTACTCCCAGAACTTTTTTGGCTGTAGGGCCCCATGAAAGCAAATGCATTATGTGAATAAATACCCGCTAAAAATTGTTTATCGAGAATTACCTCAACATTATTTTCTGCAGCGTAAGAGAAAAGTTTGCCATACTCAGGGAAAAGGGCATAAACTTTAAGATCCATGACAGATTTAGCATCAGCTGCAGCAGCCGCATAATTTCCTGCCCATAAATTTGCCCTTGCTTTTATAGCCAAGGCAGCACCCTTAGTTATTCTACCCTTATCGGATGCAGCATACGAATTTGGTAAAACAGAAGCAACCTCTGATAATTCTTTTTCAATAAAGGCATAAACAGCATCAGCTTTCGTCCGGGAGATACTTTTTCCTTCTTCAGGATTAAAATTTTTAGTTGTTAAAGGAATATCTCCATATAAACCAACCAATTTAAGAAAAAAGTACGCTCTTAAAACTCTTGTTTCTCCTTTAAGTCTATTTATAAGCGTCGTATTTGAGGTAATAACTTTGTCTATATTTTCAAGAACAAAGTTAGCAAGGAAAATACCTCTATAACCATTTTGCCATTCTGTCTGAATACGAGAATGAGAAGCATCGAAAGTTCCGTTTTCAATATTATATTCAGCTGTAAATGTGGTATTGGTATGACCAATATCAGAAACACCGTCCAATACAAATAAATTTACGGCATCTAAACTTTGATAGATACCGTTAACAGCACTAATAGCATCCGTTTCTGTTTTCCAATAAATTTCTGAAGAAATTCTATCGTTAGGAATTGTGTCAAGAATATCTTTCTTACACCCTTGTAAAATAAAAATCAGAAGTAAAAAAGAAAACAATTTAAAAGATAAATAATTTTTCATTTATTAAGCATTAAAGTTAATTAAAAAGTGAGGTTTACACCGAAAGTCCACATTCGTGTTTGAGGATAATAGGTTCCTCTTCCAGAATCAACTTCAGGATCAAGATCCCATTTATTCAAATTGGAAAAGGTCAACAAATTAGTACCTGAGAAATAGATGTTTCCCTGTGAGATATTAACTGTTTTGCAAATTTTAGGAGAAAGGGCATAGATAAGTTGCAAATTTTTAAGCCTGATATAAGAACCATCAATAATTTGTCTGTCTGAAGTATTAACATTCCGTTGATCACTTTTTCTAGGTAAAGGGAAAAGAGCATTTGGATTTTCGGGGGTCCAGTAATTATTTGCAAAAATTTCATGTGTAAATCCTTCAAAAATACCCATTTCAGCCAGTGCGCCTGACAATCTGGTGTCAACTTTGGCTGCACCTTGAAATAAGATATTGAGCGTAAATTGTTTATATGAAATATCAGAATTGAATCCAAAAGTATATTTAGGAAAAGGATTTCCAATATTTGTCATATCATCTGCGGTAATTTTTTTATCATTATTTAAATCCAAATATTTAACGTCTCCTGGTTTTGTATTTGCAGCTATGGTTGGATAAGCTGCTATTTCAGCTGCATTCTGAAATAATCCCCCTGTTTTGTAGCCCCAAAAAGTATTAAATGGCAATCCTTCTTTAACAATATACCGAGGATCTAAATCAGAACCTGAAATGAATGGACCTGAACCTTTAAGGTCAACAACATTGTTATTATTTATAGCCATATTTCCACTAAATCTGAATTTAATAACCCCAGTTGGATTAGAATTATATCCTAAAGAAAATTCCCAACCTTCATTATCGATAATTCCAGCATTTTGCGTGGACGATGTAAAGCCTGTTACAGCTGCCAGGGGTAAAGCAAGTAATATTCCATTCGTTCTCTTTTTATAATAATCGGCCGAAAAATTTAGACGACCATTAAGCATTTGGCCTTCAATACCTATATCCGTTTGATTATTTGTCTCCCAAGTGATTGTTCTGTCTGCCAGGCTTGTTTGGGAAAATACTTGCGCAGCTGCTCCTCCAAAAGTATAAGAACCTGAGTTTAAGGAAGCAAAATAACTATATAAAGGCACTGTTTGGTTACCTGTTTGTCCCCAGGAACCTCTTAATTTAAATTCCTCAAATGGAAGATTTGCATTTTTAAAAAATCCTTCTTCCGAAATTCTCCATGCTCCCGAGAACGAAGGAAAAAAACTATATTGATTTTCACTTGCGAAACGGGATGAACCGTCATATCGACCATTAACTTCTAATAAATATTTATCCGCAAAAGAATAATTTAATCTGGCGAAAACTGAGCGCAATCCAAATTCATATTCAGAACCGCCATTATTCCTTGTTGCATCATTAGTACCTTGACCCAAAGATTGAATGTCATTGTTATAAAAGCGTTCACGATAAGCATTGATATTCGAACCTTGGTTATATACTTCTGAAAATCCGATCAGACCTTTAAATAAATTTTTATTTACTTTCTTACTGTAATTTAGAAAATAGTTTGTGGTTAACTCTGTATATCGATTCCTACCCTCTGTCAATGAATTGTTTGCTACCGTTAAGCTTCTTCCAGTTATTGCGTCCACATTCCTATAAGCGTTTTGATAGGTTTTCTCCTCTTGGTAATTCATTACCCCTGACAATTGAGCAGTAAAAGTTAAGTCTTTGAATATTTTGTAATCAAGTTTGGTTGAACCAAATAAATAATTTGTACTTATATTGTTATAACCACTTTGTTCTGCAAACATCAGCGGATTGTTATTTTGCGGACTCAACCCATAAGATCCATCGTCATATTTAGGTACAGCCCAAAGCGAGCCGTGTAAAAAGAAATTGAAAATATCAGAACGGAATGGTCTTTCAGAATAATTATAACGGTAGTTAAGATCGAAGTTAATATCCAACTTTTCATTTATTTTCAAATCATTATTTATTCTTACTTCTCTTATTTTAGCATCATGATTCGGAGCAATTCCCCCCTGATCCATATATCTTAAGCTTACCCTGGTCCTCGAAAATTCATTTCCCCCACTAAAAGATAATGAATGACTTTGTTGTGGCGCTGGTTTCAACACATCTTGAAACCAAGTATTGGGTAATGGAAATTTAAGTCTGTCTGCATCCGTTGCAGTATAATCTTTTATACTTTGTTCTGTAAATCTTGCAGGGATTGCTAATCCTTGGTTTATATATCCAGCCACTTGAAATTTCATATAATCTTCAATGGCCATCATTTTTGGATCATTTGTAGATTCCTGTATCCCATAAAAACCGTTATAAGTTATCTGCATTTTACCACTTTTCCCGCGTTTGGTAGTAACTAAAACAACCCCATTTGCTGCTCGGGAACCATAAATAGCCGTAGATGATGCATCTTTTAATACGGATATATTTTCTACATCTTCAGGATTAAGGTTATAAAGGGTTTGTTCAACGCCATCAACTATAATTAATGGAGAACTATTTCCTGAATTATTCCCGCTAAAGGTAGTGATACCTCTGATTCTCATTGTTGCAGAAGACCTTCCTGGTTCTCCACCCCTGTCGAGGACTGTTAATCCGGGTGCCTGCCCTTGAAGTGCTTGTTGTAAACTTGAAACAGGTCGTCTAATGAGTTCACTTCCTTTAATTTGACTTACAGAACTTGTCATACTTATTTTTTTCTGCGTTCCATAACCTACAACAATTACCTCTTCCAGTGATTCACCTGCCTCAAGTAAGATTTGAATGTCTTTTCTATCACCTATATCAACCAATTGGGTCATATAACCTACATAAGAAATCTCCAATTGAACGGTATTTGCCGAAATCTGCAAGGAAAAATTACCTTCCAAATCCGTTGTAGTTCCATTTGAACTTTTGGATTCAATAACATTTGCTCCAATGAGTGGATCTTTGGTGTTACTGTCCAATACTTTTCCGGTTAAAATTCTTTGTGCTAAAACAGCAGTCGTAGAAAAAAATAAAACCAGTAAAAAAGCATAAGAAATTAAAAATTTGTTTTTTGTCATAGTCGTGTTGTTTTAAATCGAGTTAATATGGTAACCATAAGATTAATTGGGTTTTTAATCTATCAATTAACATTTCTTCCAAAGAAATAAAGGTTAATTAACAATATATTAGGACTTAATTAATAAAATAAATTTAAGTTAACTATTTAAAATGGAAATTTTTAAAATAGTACATGAAAGTGCTTTATTGGGTGATAAAATTAAAAACTAAAGTTTCGAGGCAAATTTTCAGATCATTTAGTCAATGTAGTTCATGAATGGAAATTGGCTAAATTGAAAGAAGGCGAATCCAAAAAATATTTATAATCCATTATCATTTTAATATTTTCCATATAATCCTTTTTATATCTTTGGAAATCTAAATCGTCAACAAAATAAATGCAGATGAAAAAAATATTTTGGATAAGCGCTTTTTGCTTACCGATGATACTTCAGGGACAAACCTTGATCCCTCTGGAAGATTTATCGTTCTTTAAATCTACCGGAAAAACAAATTGGAAATTAGCTAAGGATGCTTCTGCTGATCTTTCAAAAAAAGATATATTTACCCTTACACCTGGCACAGGAGTTTTGGTAAATCTACCTTCTGAAGGTAATATGTCAAATCTTCATTCGGCGAATGAATACGGAGACGTTGACATAAGCTTTGATTTTATGATGTCCGCTCATTCTAATTCCGGATTTTATTTACAGGGTAGATATGAGGTTCAATTATTAGATTCATGGGGTGTTTTAAATCCCACGAGCGCAGATTGTGGTGGTATATATCAAAGATTTAAGCAAGGAAAACCAGGCGGAACTTACGAGGGTTATGCACCCAGGGTAAACGCGTGTCTGGCTCCCGGATTATGGCAACACCTGGATATTTCTTTTCAAGCACCAAGGTTTGATGGTAATGGAAAAAAAATATCGGATGCAAAAATGATTCAAATTAAGCTTAACGGTGCCATCATTCATGAAAATGTAAGTCTAAGCGGTCCTACAGGTGGTTCAATCTCTGAAATGGAAACAGAAAAAGGTCCTTTTGTTATACAAGGAGATCATGGATCAGTGGCTTTTAGACATTTCAGTGTAAAAGACCAGAGCGACAAACCTGCCTTTTTAGATCCTGTTAATTATCAGGTTTATTTTGGAGAATTTAAAGGTCGCGAAGAATTGTCAGCTAAGAAACCTGAGGTTACGGGAATTACAGATAAACTTACCTGGGATCTTACCTCAAATACTTCTCAATTTGCAAATAGTTTAAAAACGATGCTGAATATTCCCACCGCTGGTGAACATAGAGTTGAATTTGAAATTAAAGGAAAGTATTTTATTCAGATAAATGGCAAAGAGGTTTTTGTTGAACCCAAAGAGGAAGATAATTATCGAAGAACACTTCTCCTTAACTTGCCTGCAGGAAAAGTTCCGTTTGAAATAACACAAATTAAAACAAATAAAAGTGTGAATAATAATTTGGGCTTTTGGATAAGCGGTCCAAATTTCAGAAATACCGCCCTTCATAGCACCGGCTCTTATTTATCGACATCGACCGGTGAGGAAATTACCCTAGATGCAAGTGCTCCCAGAGTTTTTCGTTCCTTCATGGATGTAATGAAAAATGGTAAAAGAATAAAAAGAGTAGTCCATTCAGTGAATGTGGGAAGTCCTGATAAATTGCATTACACCTTTGATCTGGATAATGCCAATATAGTTCAGGTTTGGAAAGGAAATTTTTTAAATACAACCCCAATGTGGGATGATCGTGGCGATGGTTCATCCAGACCACTAGGTGCTGTTTTAACGCTTTCACCTAATGCTTTTTTTACCAGTAAATCAACCGTATTTAGTCAGGATAATTTAGGTGAAAATCTACTTATAAAAGGATACGAAATTGATGCTGAGGATATACCAACTTTCAATTATATGATTGATGGTGCTGATATTCTTGACAAAACGGTTATAGTTAATAAAAAGCATTTCCAAAGAACACTAACGATAAAAAATCCTAATCCCAATCACGTATGTAGACTTGCCGTGGGCAGTGACATTACAAAAACAGGGGAAAACAGATATCTTATAGATGGCAAAGCCTATTATATCGAAGTCTCAGGTGCAACGATTGAAACGGGAGACAATCAAAAAGCTTTGGTTGTTCCAGCTTCAGAAAAAGTTCAATATTCAATTATTTGGTAAATCATCAATGACCATAACATGAAAAGCAATCTTTTAATTCTACTTTTTTTATATTCATTTTCTGTTTTTGCTCAAGATCCAACAGAAAACGATTACTACAGAATAGCAAAAATAGCTATTCCTGAGGGTATTATATTGGAGGCAGGTGGCATGGCAACCATGGCAAATGGCAATGTAGTGGTTTCTTCCAGACGGGGAGATGTTTACATCGTCGAAAATCCATATTCAAATAAGCCCTATTTCCGGAAATTTGCGACGGGCTTGCATGAAATATTAGGCTTAGCCATAAAGGATGATATCATTTATTGTGCGCAGCGAGGTGAATTAACACGCCTGATTGACAAAAATAATGATGGCAAGGCAGACAAATATGAAACCGTTTATTCCTGGCCCATCTCAGGTCATTACCATGAATATTCTTACGGACCCAAAATAGGTCCTGATGGTTCTTTTTATGTGACTGCCAATGTTGCCTTTGGCAGCTCTGACTGGTGGGCAGGAAAATCACTCGTTCCATGGAGAGGTTGGACAATGAAAATTAGTGCCGACGGAAAAATGGAGCCTTTTGCCGCTGGTATGCGCTCTCCCTGTGGTATTGGAATGATTAACGGTGACTTTTTTTACGGTGATAATCAAGGGGATTGGCAAGGTTCAGGATTCATTTCTCATGTGGAAAAAGGTGACTTTTTAGGTCATCCAGCTTCTCTTGCTTGGGCCGATAACCCTAATTCACCCGTAAAAATGAGGAAAGAAGAAATTTTTTCACTGGTAGATCCACGTGATAATCCGAGAGTTAAACCAGAGTATGTTGAAAAGGAGGCTTTACCTCAAACCACCATATTTGATATGAGTAAAGCGATACCCGAAAAAGGCATAAAACCACCCGCAGTTTGGCTTCCTCACGGTGTTTTAGGCGTTTCTACCTCTGAAATTATTGCCGATGAAACCAAGGGAGGTTTCGGTCCTTTTTCTGGACAACTTTTTGTCGGTGATCAGGGAATGTCAAAAATAGCCAGGGTTTTTCTTGAAAAAGTAAACGGCCAATATCAAGGTGCCGCGTTCGACTTTCGCTCAGGATTCAGATCAGGGGTATTGAGAATGTCATGGGGAAATGACCACAGTTTATTTGTTGGGGGTACAAATAGAGGTTGGGGATCTATCGGTAACGAAGCTTTCGGTCTCGAAAGACTTATTTTTACCGGAAAAATGCCTTTTGAAATGAAATCAGTGAAGGCTATGCCTGACGGATTTGAGATTGAGTTTACCCTTCCCGTGAATAAAAAATTAGCCGCTGATGTTAATAATTATGACGTCAGTAGTTTTACCTATAAATATCATCCTGTATATGGCAGCCCTATGGTTAATATAGGTGAAAATCCTGTCCGAGGTGCTATGGTCTCTGAAGATGGACTGAAAGTAAGAATCGTCGTGGATGCACTTAGAGCGGGTTACATTCATGCGGTAGTACCTGAAGGTGTTCTTTCTCAAAACGAAAGCTTGCCTCTATTGCATAAAACAGCTTACTATACTTTAAACGCGATTCCTTCTGGAAGTAAAGCTAATATCACACTGGTAACACCAAAATCGAAGGCAGAAAGAGAAAGAATTGACGCAGGAAAACAGGTGAATTCACCAGATAATCAAATGAAAGAGGCAGCTCCTAAAGGTACACCAAAACCAAGCTCTTCGACAAGTTCTGTTATTTCTGATAAAGAAGCTATGGCCTTGTTAACAAAACATACTTGCGTTGCTTGTCATAAGGAGAAAGAACGGGCAGTTGGTCCTTCTTTTGTCGATATTGCTAAACGCAAATATACAGTGGCTGAAATGGAGGCTCTTATCGTTATGCCAAAGCCAGAAAACTGGCCAGATTACGCAACGCCTATGGCGCCCATGGGTCATGTCCCTCGTGCCGATATCCGCAAACTTGCCGCCTGGATTAATACCAGAAAATAAGATTATTCTAAATAATAAAAAAAAGCGATAATTTAAATTGTCGCTTTTTTTTTATTGTCTTTTTTAATATTTAGGAGTTAATAAAAAATTAATACTCAGATATATATATTAATAAA
The DNA here is from genome assembly GCA_027488135.1 of Saprospiraceae bacterium. GTDB lineage: Bacteria > Bacteroidota > Bacteroidia > Chitinophagales > Saprospiraceae > BJGN01. Next base: position 70,134 of record JAIYCH010000011.1, read on the forward strand.
AAAGATGCATTGGAAGTATGAATATATCAATTAATTAAAAATTCTAACAGTATCAATGGCAACATATAATAATATACTATGTTCTAAACGTTAGTTATTTTTATATTTTTGATTTTTATCTCCCAAACCCATGAAGAAATATTTTTTTTGTTTCCTGATTTTTTGTGGTTGCTCCAAAACATCAGATAATATAAATCCTACCGTGAAAATTTCCATTTCAACGGATGCGGTGATTGAAATTACATCCACCACCGCAAAAAGTGGTGGCAATATTTCTGCCGACGGCGGGGCAAGTGTAACTGCTCGTGGTATAGTTTGGGCAACAAGTCAGAATCCAACGATAGCATTATCTACAAAGACAACTAACGGCACTGGTACAGGCACTTTTACTTCAGAATTAACTTCTTTAGCTGCAAACACAACTTATTATGTGAGAGCTTATGCAACGTACATTGCAGGTACCGCTTATGGCAACGAGGTAACCTTTAAGACAATTGCAGCGCAAACAATAACCGTTCCAACGCTTAACACGACATCAGCGAGCTCGATAACTCAATCTACAGCAAGCAGTGGTGGCAATATTTCTGCCGACGGCGGGGCAAGTGTAACAGCTCGTGGTATAGTTTGGGCAACAAGTCAGAATCCAACGATAGCATTATCTACAAAGACAACTAACGGCACTGGTACAGGCGCTTTTACCTCGGAATTAACTTCTTTAGCTGCAAACACTACCTATTATGTAAGAGCATATGCAACGAATAGCGCAGGCACCGCTTATGGCAACGAGGTAACCTTTAAGACAAGTGCAGTGGTAACAAATGCTGGGGTGACTGACCTTTGTGGAAAAACCTACAAAGAAATAATAATTGGTAATCAAACATGGACATCAGAAAATTTATCCACTTGTAAATATAGAAATGGGGATCCCATACCACATGTTAAAGATGACGCAACCTGGGCTTCACTAACAACTGGGGCCTATTGTTACTTCAATAACGATTCAGTAAAATATGCAGCTATTTACGGTAAAATTTATAATTGGCATGCCGTAAATGATAGTAGAGGTTTAGCACCGGCAGGTTGGCACATACCAACACAATCAGAAATGACTACCATGATAAATACATTGGGCGGCGCTGCTACTGCAGGTGGAAAAATGAAAACTACAGGAACAACCTATTGTTCCACCAATACTTCCGCGTCAAACACCAGCGGATTTTCAGGACTTCCCGCTGGTGATCGAAGAGGATTTAATGGTGTATTTAATAATCTTGGCGTATTTGGAGGTTTCTGGAGTAGTACGCAATTTGATAGCTCAAATTCGTGGAATTTCCGATTATATTGTAATAACGCAGAAGCAACTATTGGAAATGATGGAAAACGCCACGGATTTTCAGTAAGAATCATTAAAGATTAATGATTCTTACACCGGTTTTTCTGCATAGACGGTAACACTGAAAATACCTGTATTTCCATTTTTAAAATCCGACAGTGCTGTATTATTAAGGTATTTACTCAAAATATCATCAGGAATAATAATTGATTTTTCCTTTTGAACGGAAATGTTTAAGAAGCCATTCGTTGAAATAAGCGCTAAATAATCCTCTTTTTGAATAGCCCCTGAAACACAACCGGCATACATTTCTGCATCCTTTTGTAAATTTTCTGGCAATTCCCCAATGAGCACTACATCAGAAATACTGAAATGGCCCCCAGGCTTTAAAACCCGATAAATCTCTTTGATAACACCTTCCTTATTTGGCACCAGATTGAGGACGCAATTACTTACCACCACATCGGCAACATTTGATTCGACAGGCATCTCCTCAATATCTCCTTGCAGAAAATGGACGTTGGTAAATCCGAGCTTTTTTGCATTGACCCTCGCCTTTTCTATCATAGCCGTCGTGAAATCAATGCCAATAACGTTCCCTGTTTCACCAACTTCTTCGCGAGCAATAAAACAATCATTTCCAGCACCGCTTCCTAAATCAATGACCGTATTTCCTTTTTGTATTTTTGCATATTGTGTAGGTAATCCACAACCTAAACCCAAATCAGCATCCGGATTATATCCTAATAGATCAGTGTAATCATCGGTCATAATATTATAAACCTCTGTAGAACAACCTCCTGCACCACAACAAGATGATTGATTGACCTCTTTTTCCTGCAAAGCAATTTCACTGTATTTTTGCTTTACAATCTCCTTGAGCTGAACATCCGTTTTCATTTTCTCTAATTTAAAATGTTTGAAAAAATCAATCCACATCGATTGTACCTGCTCCCATTTTTGGTCGTCGATACAATAACAAACTTTAGTGCCTTCAATTTCCCCCTTTACTAATCCAACTGATTTTAATTCTTTTAAATGTTGAGAAACGGTACTCTGAGAAAGCGGCAATTCATCTACGATATCACCGCAAATACAAGCATTCCTTGATTTCAGTAAGTTAAGAATGGCTATTCTTGCTGGATGAGCTAATGCTTTTGCATATTTAGCTATCTCAATTTCTGTGTGAATAAAATCAGTCGGTTTGGAGTCAATCATAAACAGCAAATATTAATCGTAAAATTACGATTAATATTTGTAAATATCCATACAACAAAAAAAATGTTTCAAAAAGGATGGCCCTTAAAGAGGAAGGAATTAAAACTCAGGCTTCTGCCAATACTATCAAAAAGTCACCTTGTTCAAACTTTATTTGATTAGATTTTATTGGATTCAGTACAATCCCAAATTTACCATTATTCACTATCTCAGGTTGTAAGGATCTAAATCCAATGGCGGTATGTCCCAGGTTGGAGGCACTTTCGATTACCTGATAAAAATCTACCGGTTTAGACAAATCCAGATATTCTTCCACAGGATTTAAATAAATCTCAGCACCTTCATCACTAAATAAATTTTCGTAAACCATTTCTAAATCCTTATTTTCAGCAATTTGCGTCATAAGAAGACTTAACAAATTATCACTAACAATAAAATCATCTGCTTTTGCCACCTCGGCGAGTTCTCTATTTTGAACATCCAGCATTTCCGATACCACTGAAAAATCCTTTCCAGCTTTTTCTGAAATATCTCTTAAATGTACTAGACAAATAAGGGTAATTGCATCGGAGATTTGAATACTACCCTTATTCATATAACTTAAAACAATAATATGATTGAATGAATCAATTCGTAACTCGTCCAATGTATTTCTATCATTAATATTGCCATGTTTAAAATAAAGCGTAATATTCTGAAGTTCCTCAGAAAGCAATGTAAGAGAATCTTTAATATCATCAATTTCGCCCAAAATACTTACAGAAGAACCTTTAACAACGTAGTGATCTAATTCTTCAATAATCTTTTTTCCTTTATCGTTCCATCCTAAAATCAAGGTTGTTTCAAGCTCTTTCTCCTTTTTAGGAGCCGGTATGAAGTTTACAGGCAAAATTTCTTTAGGAATGAGCAGTCTGTTAATTTTACTATCATCCTGCGCAATTATAATGAGCTGATCTTCCTTTTTTATAATATAATTCATGTCCGGATTTAGTAAAACCTTTCTATCACCAGTAAAAACACCCATAACACAAGAGTCTTCAAAAGAATATAAACATTGTTTAAATGTCAAACCAATGAGACCCCGGTCGGAATAAAAATAGATTTCGTCTCCTTCAAATTGCAATAACTCTGAATAAATGATGCTTAACCCTGATTGTCTGCAAGTTTGGGCTGTTAATTTAGAAATTAAATCAGAAGAGAACACATACGAAACCTCTTTTCCACCTACTAAATTAGCAACTTGTTTATTTTCATTATCTTTAATTTCTGCAACGATATGATAGGGTATTTTCTTCCGGTTTTTATTTCCCGTTATGCTAAGTACAGATTTAATCACTTGATTATCAGGATTTTCTTCGTTTTCAGGACTTAGAAGGATGATAGCTTTGGCTTCATTATAATTCACCATTTGTAAGTCTTGAAAATTTAAAGGATTTCCACTCCGGACAATTATTTTAGAAGTTTTAGTATCCAGAATTCTACTGCGAATATCATCTTCAATTTCAACTTTGTCTAAATCGGCAAGAATGACTATAACTGCCTTTTTCTGGCTTTCATTTGCAAGGCACGACTCAGAAATAACGGAATAAATCATAGAGCTATACCCTAAAATCAAGGTATGATTGGTTTCAATAACTTTTGATTTGCCCTTTCTTAGATTGGAAATACTTTCATCAATTCCACTTGATATGGAACCAATAAGGGAAGAGAAAATGAAAAGACCTGCAATGGTTATAAGCAACATGAAAAGACGGAACGCCCAGCCTTCATCCCCTGTTACGGTACCAGCGTCGAGCACTCTCATAAGACTTTGCCAAATTCCTTCAATCAAATCAAAAGGTTCATTTTCTATTGGATTTGCACTTAGTCCAAATATAAAAAGGATAAAACCTGCTATTATTACCAATAGAAAAGTAACCAATGCTAACCATGAAATAATGGCTATTGGTCCATTTGAGAGGGTATTATCAAAATTATATCTTAATTTTTCTTTGAAGCTTGCCTTTGTCATAATTATCTAAACTTTAATTAAATGTAGTGAAATTATTAATTTTCACGAATTAAATTTGATTAATTTATAAAATTATTATTTTTAGAAATGAAAAAATTAAACATCCTTCAAAGCCTTTCCTTTTTAGGTTTTCTATTTATAGTTAAACCTGTATTTTCACAAAATAATTCACCTGCAGATTCTCCAGATAGTTTAATATCCCTAGAACTTAATGAGGTCATTTTTACAGGTAAAAAAATAAAATCCAATGTTTTTAATGCGGCGGAATCCATATCCATCCTTAATTCAAAATCACTATCCTTAAATTCACAGCGAAATACGCCCGAATTATTAAATGAAACACCAGGTGTATTTATTCAAAAGACAAATCATGGTGGAGGTTCTGCTTTTCTAAGAGGATTAACTGGAAATCAGGTATTATATTTAATGGATGGCATTAGGATTAATAATTCCATTACACGATATGGCCCCAATCAATATTTGAACACCATTGATCGGTTTAGTATAGATAGAATGGAGATCGTTCGTGGTTCAGGTTCTGTACTTTTTGGCTCAGATGCCATTGGTGGTGTCATAAATATATTGAGTATAAATCCAGATATAAAACAACAAAAGGCGTTTTCGGGTAAAATTTCAACCAGGATTGGCTCTAATCATCTAGAGGAAAGTTTAAATGGAAGAATAAGTTATAAAAACAAAGAAAGTTGGCTGACCTCGGGCATAACAACCCGTTCCTTTGGTGATTTGATTGGCGGAAAAAACACTAAGTTACAGCATCCCAGCGGCTATGACGAACTCTGCTATGACATAAAAACCAATATACAAATTAACAAAAGGCATACGATACAAGGTCTTTTACAGTACGTCCACCAAAAGGATGTGCCCGTTTATCATAAATATATTTTAGAAAATTTTGCCCTTAATAAAATGGACCCCCAAAAAAGGAGTCTGGCTTATCTCAGTTATACTTACAACCCTGAAAAAGGTTTTATCCAAAACATTAAATTTACCCCTAATTTCCAGCAGGTCCTGGAGAGCCGCTGGAGTAAAAAAAATAACAGCAACCTGACGACGATTGAAAATGATACGGTTGAGATTTTTGGCATATTGACTGAATTTAATACCTTTAAAAATCTGGGGGGCTGGAAATGGACGGGAAGTCATGGGTTTGACCTTTATCATGACAAAGTTAACAGTAATAGGGTTCAAATGTCCGATAATAATGCGCCTATATTTAAAAGGGGACTTTATCCTGATGATGCTACGCAACTCAGCTACGCCTTTTTTACTAACCACCATATTGAGAAAAACAAATTTCAGGTAACTTTAGGAAATCGTATTCAATTCCTTTCCTTACAAATTCCCATTGACAATGGGCAGATTATAAATATTCAACCCAAGGCATGGGTAGGAAATTTATATGTATCGCAAGCCATATTACCGAAATTAAAATTGATTTATGGAATAAATACTGGATTTAGGGCGCCAAATATTGATGATTTAGGTAGTCTGGGCATTGTAGATTTCAGATATGAGATCCCCAATTATGATTTAAAGCCAGAAAAATCGACACAAATACAAATAGGATACAAATGGAATGGACCTAAATTTAACTGGGAAACCTATACTTACTATAATCGCCTGAAAGACATTGTTGTACGAAAAAAGAAAGGAAATGAAATAATAGATGGTTACCCAGTTCACATCAAGGAAAATGCGGAAAATGGCTATATCATGGGTATGGAGACAAATTTCCAGTATATCTTGGGTAAATCGTTACAAATGTCAGGTAGCCTCACCTACACCTATGGACAGAACACCAGTAAGAATGAACCTATAAGAAGAATTCCCCCACTTTTTGGTTATGTCAATCTTCAATATCAAAAGGATAAATACTGGGCCAGATTATTTTTTCAACTGGCTGGTAAACAACAAAGACTTGCCGCCGGAGATATTTCTGACAATAGGATTGGCCCCTTGGGAACACCAGGCTGGAGCGTAATCAATATATCCAATGGATTCAATTTCAAAAAAATGGATATAAATATTACGCTCCAGAATGTATTAGACAAAGATTATAAATTTCACGGCTCAGGAATAAATAGCGTTGGGAGATCCTTAATTTTTGGATTTAGCTGGTCTATTTGAAGCTTTTTCCTCTCGTTCCTTAGCTTGCCGTTTCATTTCTTTCATATCATCCATTTCAGGACTTTCTTTTAATGCTTTCCAATCAAATTTCTCATCAAAAGGATCTAAGGCTTTTTGCGGGTCAAAAATTCTGGCATCTACAGGCAAGGCGATATAGGGAGAAAAATCAGGTTTATCGGTAAACATATCAGCTAGATCAGATGCAGAAGCATCGTACTGATTAAGATATGGAATGCCCAGAATATTCCAGAATGTTTTAAAAATACTACCAAAACTACTATGGTTATGACTCACATAATTACGTTTAGTATAAGGCGAAATGGCCATGAGCACACTTCTATGCGCATCCACATGATCTACCCCACCCTGAGCGTCATCTTCGGTAATAACAATAAGCATATTTTTCCAATAAGGCGTTTTAGATAAAAATTCAACCATTCTGCCTACCGCTAAATCATTATCGGCCATATAGCTCTCCTTGAAAGGATAACCAGCTTCTGGTCTTTCCCCGGAACCATGGTCATTTGGCAAAATAATGGTAAGCATACTGGGTAAAGTATCCTTGCCTTGCCCCCATTTTTCCTCAAATTCCTTTTGAAAAACAGTCATTCTAAACTGATCAGGAATGGCCATATTATAGGTAGCATATTCGTAAGAAGTCCGATCTAAGAGTGACGTTGGCATCGGATAATTTGCTTTATGGCGAATGCCACCATATTTATAAGTGTCTTTGTAATCAGCGGGTTCAAACATAACACCAAATCCAAAATTAAAATATGATTTATTATGTCTGAATAAATGTTCCCACATAGAACCAGCTTCGTTATAGTCTTCAGGAAAAATGGCACCAGCAGCTCCATTGATACCCAAATTACCTGGAGCATCAGATTGTTCTTTATATTCCCTGTTATTTCCATAATTGGCAGGGGTTGTGGCTTCCACCCATTGATTCGGATAAGTATTTACTAACCAACGGTGGCCGTCAGCTGAAACATCAGAATCGACATAAAAATTATCACTTATGGAAAATCTTTCCGCTAACTTTATGTGATTAGGCATTACATCGACATTTTCAACCATGCTGGATTTGTTTTTATTAGAAAACGTTCTGTTTAAACCAAAAGGCGCCAACGTAGAGTCTCCTAATCCATTCTTCATTTGTCCAAAAACATCATCATAGGTTCTATTTTCTTTTGAAATGAAAACAATGTGTTTTATAGGCGAATCTTTTTGCCCTGGAAAAAGTGGAATAGGATTATTCTTTCTCACATTATATATTGGGCTATTGGCGGGAATTATCTTGAAATTGTTTTCAATCACCTGTTTCGTTAAGGCAGGTAATTGATCGTCCGTAGGAACGTCGGTAACTTGAACAGCACCAAACATTAAATTGCCAATATAACTTCCCGAAACACCCATTTTAAAAGTATATCCACCATTGGGACCACTTCCAAAACCCTTTGCATTAGAAATGATTAATTTTTTACCATCTGGTGAAACCTTTAATTTTGCTGGAAACCAAGCCGTAGGTATATGGCCTATAACCTTTAAGGTATTAACATCAATAACAGCCACTGCATTAATACCAGATTCTGCTACATATATTCTTTTTTCATCAGGTGAAACAGCTAATCCAAAGGGAATTACGCCTCTTAATTTTGATAATTTTTCTTCAGGCGCAAGTTTAATATGAGTTACAATTTGCTGATTTTCAGCATTCAGCACCGTAATATTATCATTATTTCCATTACTGATAAATACATATTTGCCTGCAACTGCCATTGAATTGGGACTAGAACCACCCACTGCAGGAATGCCTTCCACTAAATCACCTATTAAGTGTCCCGTTTTTATTTTTGCAATAACTTTTGGTTGCCATTTATTTTCAATATTTACCGCCCACACGGAAAATGACTCATCTGTATTTATTGGACCAAGACCAGGCACATACATCGAATCATTTTGATAACCACGTTCTGCCTCAGGCGTATTATAGGCAAATACAGGTTTTTTTACAGAGATTTGTTTCCATTCCCCATCTTGCTTTTTCCAAATGTAATCATATTGGTACATACCCACATTGGCCACATAAACTGATTTTTCATCCTTTGAAAGAGCGATACCAAAAGGATAACGACCTACGGGACAAGAAGAAACCAATTTTTTTTCAATGACATCTACTATTAAAATTCTGAATCCTATTTGATCTACTGCAAAAAGATATCGACCATCTTTACTTAACACCATGTCACCAATATATCCATGCAAATAATTGAAATTTGTGCTTTTAAAACTGCAGTCAATATCTCCTTTCGATTTTCCAGTATTTGCATCAAAAGAATAAATTTTATTAGCTTGCCCTCCTGCAGCGTAAACGGTTTGGTTATCGGGAGAAATAGCAATACCCATGAAAACAGATTCCAAGACGCCTTTATCACTTTTTGTGGTGGGTGGAATCTGAGTAATTTCAGGATTTTCAGACAGAATATTTTTTAAAATGCTAATTGAAATTGGATTTGTTCCTGAATTGGCTGTGATGGCGATAGAACCGTCCATACTCAGAGTTAATCCATAGGGATGCGGAGCGACTTGATGCACTTTTCCAATGGGAGTTATCATTCTGCCATTTGGAATCACCGTTTTACCTGTTTTATCTATTTTAATATAAGCATCACCTGCGGGTGCTGATATGATAAATGGGACCGGTTGGGCATTCGTCAAAATGGGAATACCCACTAAAAGAACAATAAAAAATAGTTGTCGCATATTGTTTTTCTTCAAATCTACTTAAAATTTCACCATCTTTATCTTCAATATTAGTCCTATTTATAAAGCAAATGATTAATTAACATGACCTTTACATTAAACCGACCTAAAATTAAAATTTGCTGTATCAGCAGTTTAGAAGAAGCATTTCTTGCCATAAAATATGGTGCAGATGCCATTGGATTAGTCGGAAAAATGCCAAGTGGACCTGGCATTATATCAGATGAACTCATCTCTTTAATTGCCCAGGAAATTCCACCACCCATCGCCACTTTTTTGCTGACAAGTGAAGGAAAAGCATCAGATATCATTGCACACCATCAAAAAGTACAAACAAATACCATACAAATTGTCGATTCCTTGCCGGTAAAGGAATATGACCTTATCCGACAGGCTATTCCAATGGTAAAAATAGTACAGGTTATCCATGTCTTAAATGAAAAACAAATAGATGAAGCACTGGAAGTTGAACCATGGATAGACGCTATTCTGTTGGACAGTGGAAATCCTAATCTGAAGGTTAAAATTTTAGGTGGAACGGGAAATAAACACGACTGGAAGTTAAGCAGAAAAATCAGGGAAGCTATCAAAAAGCCTGTTTTTCTGGCTGGTGGCATAAATGCTCAAAATGTGAAACAAGCCATAGAAGAAGTCAATCCTTACGGCTTAGATTTATGCAGTAGCGTAAGAACAAACGGACAGTTAGATGTGTCAAAGCTGGATATTTTTTTTAAAGCAATACATATTTCTTGAACAATTAAATGTTGAGAATGTTAGGCTTTGAAAAAATTAAAATGGACAGAAGAACCTTTATTCAAGAATTAAAATTACCCGTAATGGCCACTTGTGCCATTTGCTTGGGGTCTTGTACTAAAGACGATATTACCACACCAGGTGGAGGTAATTCAGGTGGAAACACCACAAATAGTTTTAAAGTCGATTTAACTAAAGAACTTCAAGCTGTTGGTTCTTTTATATTTAACGATAAAATTATTGTAGTACGTCTCGCTACTGGCAGTGTCCCAACCTCATTTGTTGCCCTTCAAAGAGCATGTACGCACCAAGGAACGGATGTCAATTGGAATGCATCAAAGAATGAATTCATTTGTCCTAATCATGGTGCTCGTTTCAACACATCTGGACAAAATATTGGAGGTCAATCTACCGGCGCTTTACCTGTTTATGCCATTAGTATTTCAGGAACCACGCTATCTGTTGGATAATCATTCCTCCTTGTTTTTTTCAAGAAATTTCAAGAATGGCTTTGAGCCCAAAACGTTTACGTCACCTCTCAAGCCCTTAACAAATCGAGCTGGAGGTGCAAAACTTTGAACTTTAGCCTTAAAATGAAATCTGCCCGTGCCATACATTTCCGTTACAAATGGCTTGCACCCAGGGAATTCATCTTTAAGAATTAAATAAGCTCTCATAGACATGTCCAGCTCGATAGTTTTATCAAGACTAGTACCTTGAAATCCAAAGATATCAGGTTTATTATATTTATGCAGTTCTTCAAATTTGAAGTTTCCTTTAGTTATTTGAACCTCTGAAATACGTTCCACTTTAAAATACTTATTTTCACCCGATGAAACCTCATAAGCAACAATAGCTTCATAATTAGGGGTAAATGCGATAGGTTCTACTAACCTGTCTGATACTATCTGACTATTCGCAGAATAATAATTTTTAAGAATTACTTGATTTTTCTGAGTTATAGCCTCGTAAAGGTTAAAAATAATTTGTGAAAGATGTGCTTTAAAAATATTTTCTGCACCAACATTGGCTACTGTAAGACCTTGAATTTTCTGTAAAACGCTTTGTGACAAATTATGCTGATTTCCTACACTTTGAACCAGTTTAACCAGATAGTCTATCTCTTGATCTGAAAAAGGCAATGACTGCTTATCTGTATTAGCTGGTAAAAAGTACCTGTTTTCCTCATCTTTTAATACTATGATACCTAACTCTGCTAAAAGATCCAGATATCTATACACCGAGCGTTCAGAAATATCCAATAGACTCACCAAGGTTTTCATACCTTTTGATGGCTTCGCTTTTAAAAAGTTAATCAACTCAAAAACCCTGAAAATTCTATTTTGATTGAACATAAATGAATATTTTTTTCAAATAAAGTCATTTTTTTTTGCTTTTAAAACTAACTGACCTTAATTGGCAAAAAAAAGTCTTTATTTTGCAATAGTTTTAGTTTTCAGCCAAGCCACCTTAGCTATTCAGCCAGTTAGGGTGGTTTTTTATTGAATGAATTTTTTCCTGTACCATATAAATGGGAAAAAGAATAAATTCAAACCAATAATAGAAGGTAATATCCATTCCAGTTTATTTACAGCCAGAAGAAATGACATAATGAATAATTGAAATCCTAATCCATACATTGATAAAAAAGTCATAAACAACGAAGGAAATGAAGTTGCTTTTGATGCAGTAGGGTCCAATTTATAAATAATTTTATCAAAAAGACCATAGCTTATCTTGTACCATTGGAATAAAAAATTAACCTTTCGCTGACTTTCTCCCGGATAAGCTTCTGGCGCGTTAATTTCAAAAATTTGACTTGTTTGATCACTACCTGCTGATTTATTTCGCAAAATCACGTAATAATAATTGTAGAGCGTTCCTTGAGTTTGCAAACTAAAAAAGGCAATCAGCATGAGGAAAATAGAAACATCTGATAACCAATAGAAAACCATTAAAAACAAAAAATTTAAAATGATATCAAATATGCTATCCAAATACCTACCCACATAAGAAGGTTTATTTCTCATTCTTGCTAATTCCCCATCAGCTGCATCGATAACTGACTTTAGAATGATAAAAAAGGCGGCCAGATAAAAATGGTCTGTAAGAATAAAATAAATAGACAGCAATCCGCTGAGACCAAACATAAAAGTAAGATGAACAGGCGTTACGCTGGTATTAAGAGAAGCTCTGGAAATAAACTTTGCAAAAAATCTGCCATAATCGGATAAATCCAAAAATTTATCTTTGTCAATAAGTTTAGGCATTATGATAGTTAAAAGATGATTTTAATTACTTCTTTGTAATGAAATTCGGGAAAAAACGCGGTACTTTTTCCTGATATTCTTTGTACTTCGGGTATTTAGATGCAGAAATTTCCTCAGAAAAATTGGCACTTCCCCTGAACAGAAGAATTAAAAGGATAGCGCCAACGATAGACCAATTAAACCATTGACCCGTTGCAAGGACGCTGAATAAATACAAAATAATCCATATAGCTTGTTCCGCGGCATAATTAGGATGTCTCACGATGGCCCATAAACCTTTTGATACAAATCCGTCTTCATACATGCCCAGTTCTGTACCAGCATTTATTCTGTTATACTTCTCTGTTTGAAAATCGTATTGTTGCTGATCGGCAATATATTCAAGATAAATGGTTGCCATAAAAAGGAAAGCAAGAAGGTAATCAATCATTCCAACTGGAGCCACATTTTCAGCATACACGGCAATTACGGGAAGGGTAATAAGAAAAATGAGTGTATTCTGATAGAAACAAATGAATCCCAAATTAAAAAGAGTCCAAATGAATGGATTTTTAAGTCCCGGTTTTTTTCTCAATATTTCCCAGCGATAATCTTCTTCCCCTTCCCAAAATTTCCATGAATAAGCTCCCCTTCTGGCAAAATTATACGTAAGTCGCACACCCCAGAGGGTAACTAAAATAGCCATAATTAACATCCTGTCATTCCACTGCCCCAAATAGGCCATATACCAAACATAGATAACGGGCACAATACTCCATAGTTTGTCCACCTGCGAATAATTTCCTGTTAACTGCCCTACGGTAAAGGTAAATAAAATAACAGCTACTACGATATAATAGGCATTTTTAATCATATTCCATTGAATATCATTAGGAGGCGTACCAAAGTAAAACGCACAGACTGGTAAAATAAATAAGGTAATGAGTAGGAAGAATACTGTTTTTTTCATTAATGCTGGTTTTTTTTAAGGATTTATATCTGTATCATTTATAAATCGCCTAAAACTAAATAAAAATGTCCTATTTATGAATAGAATGTTAATTAAAAATGAAATATATTAGGATGATTTTAATTATCTTTCCTATAAAAAATGAAATTTCTAACCTTTTTATTTTTAAGTTTTTCCATTTTAGTGCAAGGTCAAACGACTGAATTTTTTGAGCCTGGCGGTTTTACAGATAAGGAGAGGGTAGAAAAAATAAAAAGCACCTTTTCCCTGGTCGAAAAAATGTACAATGACCATGCAGTAAATAATCATTTTCCTGGTTATTCTTTCGGCATAGTGGTGGACGGACAACTCGTTTTTAAGGGCAGTGGTGGGTTTTCCAACCTGGAAAATAAAACCCCTGCCACTTCTTCCACATTATTTAGAATTGCCTCCATGTCTAAAAGTTTTACTACTGCGGCTATATTAAAATTGCGGGATGAAGGAAAATTAAATCTGGATGATCCGATAGAAAAATACTTGCCGGGTATTAAAAACCAAAAGTTAACGACGGACGGGCCTCACATAAGCATAAGACATTGTATGAATCATCTAGCTGGTTTTCCAGAGGATAATCCATGGGGAGACAGACAGTTAGCAGATTCTGAGGAAGACCTGATACAACTCATAGGTAAAACCTTATCATTTTCTAATACGCCTGGCGTTTCTTATGAATATAGCAATCTTGGATTCGCCATTCTCGGTTATATTATTCATAAAGTTTCCGGTTTACCTTATAATGAGTACATCCAAAAAAATATTCTAAGGCCTATTGGCATGCAGCATACAACCTATGAATATTCAGAAGTGAAACCAGCATGGTTAGCACAGGGCTACCGGTTCATAGATGGAGCCTGGAAGATTGAACCCTTATTAGCCGATGGAATTTATGGAGCTATGGGAGGAATGATTACCTCAATAGATGAGTTTAGTCAATACGTTTCCCTTCATCAACAGGCCTGGCCAGAAAGAAATGATGAGGATAAAATGCCCATTAAAAGGAGTACCCTTAGAGAAATGCATGTTCCTCAAGCCTTTATAGGCTTAAATCCAGGATATACTTTGCCAAATGGAAAAAAAATGGCCACCACGTCCAGTTATACTTTCGGCCTGAACTGGATGAGAGACCAATGGGGTAAAATAAGTTTGGGTCATAGTGGAGGCTTGCCAGGTTTTGGCAGTAACTGGCGCTTCATGCCAGAATATGGTATTGGTGTTATTTATTTTGCCAATGTTACCTACGCCCCAACCTCAGGACTTAATGTTGCTATTCTTGACACCATCATTCAATTAGCCCAATTGAAACCGAGGAGCGTTTCTATATCAACCATATTGGTAAAAAGACAAAAAGAAATGTTAGCGCTTTTACCATCCTGGGAAAATTTGCCCGATATTTTTGCGGATAATTTCTTTTCAGACTATATTTTGAAGGATCTCCAGGCAGAATCAAAAAGTTTATTTTCAGCTGCTGGCAAAATTATTTCCGTATCACCCATTTTTCCTGAAAATCAATTAAGGGGTTATTGTATCTTGAAAGGGGAAAAAACTTCCTTGAAGTTAAGCTTTACGTTAACTCCTGAAGTACCGGCCCGTATTCAGGAATACGATTTAATAGAAATAAAATAAAAAAGACCGGAACTCCACTTGGGGAGATTCCGGTTACCTATTACTCTCGATTTAACTTTTATTGTCTTCTTAAATTACATAACTGAACCTGTTGTATTTTAAGCAAAGATAATCTCATGTTTTTTCTAATCATATACTCATAAATGAGTATTTTTCATACCCAACCGTTCTTTACAGACCTATTTACTAGTTCTATCGTATTCTTTACCTCACATTTAGCCAGCATATTTCTTCTGTGCGTATTTACCGTTTCCTTTGAAATGAATAATTCTTTGGCAATTTCTTCACTTGTTTTACCTTGAATCAGTTTATTCAATATTTCTTTTTCTCTGGGTGAAAACCGCTCTTCTGGTTTTAAAAAAGAAAATTTTCCTTCAACCTGAACATTTTCATAGGTGGGTTCACCATCCAACCCAATGAAAGAAAGGACAGGTAGGCCTTCTTTTTTCAAATCTGTAATATCTGAATGTATGCCCATTGTTTTAACAATGGCTCCTTTTTCATCTGTTTCAATAGTTATCATTTGTTGTAACACTCTGATATAATGTCCCTCCTTATGTTTCAACCGATAATCATAGCTTATTTTATACTTGAATATTTTTTCCGGCGACAATCCATTGAAAAATTCCCTTACTTTTGACTCATTAGCTATAACCAAAGGTAAATCAATGGGATGAACCAAAGAAAGCATTTTTTCCATAGACATTTCATCTGGTTCATAACCCAGAACATCCTTGGTACCTTTACTGAAATTATTAAGATCAACGTCTTTAATATCCGAAAGAAAAAAATAGGATTTTCCTATCATGAAGAGGGCTAACCTATTTTCCTGGAGGATATCAATGAAAGCTATATTTTGTTTTATTGAATCACCATAGCTTTGGTCATTCCATATTTCATCTACTAATTTTTTTACGGGTTGATTTCTGTTCATCTGGAGTAATAGTTTCAATACCCAAACATAAATACAATCGTAGAATTAACTTGATTATTGACGTAAAAAGCAGGAATATGTCGTGAAATGCAAGAATTAGGGAAAAATCGCTGTTTAATTTTTCAGAAAAAAAATACCCGTCATCTTTTTTAGTAGATAATTTTTTTTCTACTTTTAATAAAATTTGACCCATTGTTTATTAATTATGTCATCCTCGCCCATCATTTTCCAGTTCAATTAAAAAAATTAGTGAATAGGTTAAATGATGAAAACGTAACTTTTTTTATACACATAGATGTAACCTCAGATATTCATGAATTCAAAAAATTAATATCCCATTCAAATGTAATATTTATTGAAAAAAGAGAAAATGCAATATGGGGTAATTTTACGATTGTTCAAGCAACTTTGAATGGTATGAATGAAGTGATGAAATATGGCAGAGGTGGTTTTACCATACTTCTAAGTGGACAAGATTATCCATTAGCAAGTAATAAGCATATCAAACGATTTCTTTCAACACACCATAATTATAATTTTATCGATATAAAGTCAGCACAAGAGGCTTGGCCTATTGAATACAAGGCTAAAATTCAAAATTACTACCTAAACCTTACCCCCAAAAGGGGTAACGGCTTTTTTATAGCCTATTTCCTTGATATCCCCTTTATTTCCTTTTTAAAGACCATCTATCATTTAATAAAACATGGTATCAGGCAAAAAAACCTGCGATTATGTTTGCAAGTTTTAAAGTTGTTTAAAAAAAGGAATTCCCCCATTCCCTGCCATTATGGAGGTTCACAATGGTGGGCATTTAATCAAGAAACACTAAAAATGATATTGAATTATGTGGAAGAAAATCCATTATTCCTAAACTTCCATAGATATACCTATATACCTGATGAAATATTTTTTCATACTATCATTAAATTGTTGGCAGATAAATATCCTGAAATAAAAATTCTTCCTTCATTAACTTATGTCAATTGGGAAAAACTGGATTATGACTTTCCGGCCATTTTTGGTACAACCGATTTTGATGAATTAAAGAAAGCTAAAAAAAACGGAAAATTATTTGCCAGGAAATTTGAAGCGCATATAGATGCAGGAATATTAGATTTACTAGACGAAGCAGCTTACCTTTCGGATGAACAATAATGGGTAAAAATGGGACAAGTCAATTTGGCATTTATCACTACACTAGCATTTATCTTCATCGGCTTTTTATTAAAAACGGGAGGAATTATCAAAGAACAGGAAGGAAAAGTGTTATCACGCCTGCTAATGCACACCACTTTTCCAGCCTTAATGATTGTCTCCACCATTCACATTGATCTGAATATTCGGTTATTTTTAATTCCAATTTTTGCTATAGGTATTTCAGCTATAATGCTTACCATTGCTTTTTTCCTTTTTAAAAAGGAAAAAAATGCCATCCGAGGGGTTTTAACCATGGGCTCGGGAGGCTGGAACGTTGGTTTGTTTGGCTTCCCACTTATTGAATCTATCTGGGGCGCTAAAGCCCTTTTATTTGCCATAATGTATGACATTGGAAATACCTTTTTAGCCTTTGGTGTATTGTATCCCATTGGAAATCATTTTTCTGACGTTCCATCCATGGGGAAATTAAATATGTTAAAAAAAGTCCTTCTTTTACCTCCCGTTCTGGGAATGATTATGGGATTGACTCTTAATGTCACCAATATACCTTTACCGGGCATTTTAGAAGATGTATTAACAACGCTGGCTAAAGCAAACAAACCCTTAGTTTTACTTTTGTTAGGTATTTATTTAAGTTTTAATCTGGATAAAAACCAATTTAATGGTATTCTTAAAGTATTATTCGTTCGATATGGGATAGGTATTCTAACTATTTTGGCAATTTATTTTTTATTACCCAAGTCATTAATGAGCAGTGTTTTAATAGCATTGGTCATTTTACCGGTAGGTATGAGCGTTTTATTGTTTTCAGACGAGCTTGGTTTTGATGCAAAAATTGCTGGAACACTGGCTAATATCTCTTTATTGTTAAGCTTTGGCTTACTTTGGCTGGTTATTACCTATTTACAACTTTACTAGATTTTAGTAAATTTAGTAGCCAGGTAATGGCGTACCATTTTCATCAGTGGTCAGAATGTCAGAAAAATAGTCGAAAAATGGTAACATTTGACTAAAAGTAAAGACGACTTCTTCTATAAATTGCTTAGATAAAACCTCTTCATCGGAAAGTTTTCTGATAAGAAGATACTGTTTAAATTTCAACCATTCTATATTTTCGTGATCTTTCGAAAATGACTGAGGAGCAGTTTTTAGCTTCTCCCCCTGTAATTCACCAAATAATTTCTTAAAATCAGGCGCTTGGGTTATTTTTTTTATGGTAGAAGAATCCACGGCTAATTCCTGTCTGATTCGTTTCACATCTGCTGGTTCCGGATCCCAAAAACCACCCCCAATAAATGATTCCCCAGGTTGGATATGCAGATAATAGCCCCCTCTTTTCCATTTAGTAGCTCTGGTGATACCCACACTAAAATGTGTTTTGTAGGGTAGTTTATCTTTAGAGAAACGCACATCCCGATATATTCTAAACACATTTTTTCCCTCCAATAGATCAAATGTTTCCATTTTCAAGTATAATTCATCAGAAAATAATTTGAAATGAGCAAGTTCTTTTTGGAAAACAGGCTTGTTCAAGGTAAACCATTCACGATGATTATTTTGAGCTAAGGTTGAGAGAAATTCCAGCAGAGATTTAGTAAGTTGCATCCTTTGTAATTTACAAAATAATTTTGAGCGCTAATAACATTCAAAATTAAAAGATTAAAACAAAAGATGTTAATAAAAAACGGGATGCGATAAATTCGCATCCCATTGTAGTTGGAGTAATT
Source organism: Saprospiraceae bacterium (assembly GCA_027488135.1). Classification (GTDB taxonomy): domain Bacteria; phylum Bacteroidota; class Bacteroidia; order Chitinophagales; family Saprospiraceae; genus BJGN01. Next base: position 89,066 of record JAIYCH010000011.1, read on the forward strand.
AAAAAAGTGTCTGGGAGTAATTAATGTCCAAATTTAGTTTATTAAAAATTTTTATACTACTACATAATGATGCAGTATGATAAAAGTCATACATTTTTATTTAATTTTCGTTAACGTAAGGAGAAAATAAAACCCTATTCAAAACCAAAGAAAGGCATGCATCACAAAAGGAGGATGCAGGTTACCTATTACTCTCGATTTAAGTTGCAAATTTAAACAAAACTAAAAAGATGAGCGGTACATTTAAATGTAGTAACCAAATAATATAGTTTATGTAATTATAATTTTTTGTTTGTAGATTGAAATTAAAACAAATTCAGAGGGAATTTTCACCCAATAAAAAAAGGCTACAAAAAATTGCAGCCTTTCTAACTTGGAGTAATTATTCATCAATTGAGAAGTGAAAAACACTATTGATGCTTCAAATATAAACCTAAATATCTGATAATTAATCTACATGAAAATGTAGATTTCCAAAAAACTTAGTAAATCAAATAGAAAACGAATAAAAACAGTACAGAAACCGTACAGAAACCTACAGAAATAGTATAAAAACAGTAGTAAATTTATTAAGCACATTATTTCCATACCGATAGACACTTCCTTTCTATCATAACCTGTCTCCTCTTAAAAACCACTTTATTCAACATAACCATGGCGTTTTACATAATATCCTTTCTAACTAAAAATTTGAATTTTTAAAATTGTATGTCCCAGAAGGCAACCAATATTCCAACATTCCCGTTAGTCATTAAAAAACAAAGAGATGAAAAAATATTTAATTTATTTGGGAATAACCTGTAGCATTTCCCTTAATGTGGGTGCTCAAACCGATTCCCTGGA
>JAIYCH010000131.1 GCA_027488135.1 Saprospiraceae bacterium
TATCTAAATGAAAATAATCAATCTCAATGGTTTAAGGAGGCTGGTCTATTTGGCAGAAATATAATAAGTCTTCCAAAGCTGATCAGAGATACAGTGGAACAATTTCAAACGGGTAACAGTAGTCTTAAAACACCTGATATTTGGAGGAGTGCCAAACTACTTTACTTGTTGGGTCAACAGTTTGCGCTGATAATTTTTACTTTTAGCCTGTTATATTTGGCAATGAAAGATTACAATGGTATTTTAGGATACAATATTTCTACCCTGTTTTTTACGCTAAGTTTTCTTTCCAGTCTAACTTTTTTGCTTAGGTTCAAAAAGGGAGATGATTTATTTAAGCAATAATCTCCCCTTATTTTAACAAAGAAAGGCTGTCTTCTAGTATCGTAGCCTTTATTTTATGGTGGGAGGTGGTAAAGGCAACCTGACCGTCATGGATTAATATTAGCTGTGGGGATTGATGATGAACATTGAGCCTTGAGGCAACTTCATTAGAAACAGACCTATATTTTAATAGATCTAAATAATAAAAAGAGAGGGGTTTATCTATGTTTTTGAAAGAAATTTCTACATTTTCTTTCGCTTGAGCACTTATCCCACAAGTCGTGGAATGCTTAAAAATATATACTGGAATGGAGCTTGACAATGCAATAATTTCAGCTATTTGGTTTTCATCCGTTAGGGTTGACCAATTTTTGTTCATGTTTTTTTTTGTTTTTAACACACTTATTTATCATCTTGTTTATGATTACAATTATATTTTATGAAAACAAATGCTATGAGGTTATTGGATGTTAACAAGATCCAGTACGAAATGGTAAATTATAAGATAGACAAGGATAATTTTGATGCCGCACAAATTGCCTTAGATAATAATATTCCACAGCATCTATTATTTAAAACACTAATATGTATAAGTATAGATAAAGAAATAGTAGTGGCAGTTTTACCAGCAAATGAGCAATTATCAATAAAAAAATTAGAAAAAATAGCTGGAATTAAACAAATAAATCTTCTTCCCACGGAAGAGTTAATGAACAGAATTGGTTATATCAGAGGTGGATGCTCACCCATAGCCATGAAGAAAAAATTCCCTGTTTACATTCATTCATCCACACCGGTTAATACCATCGTTTGGATAAATGCGGGTAAAAAGGGTATTTTACTAAAGATGTTACTCGACGATATTATTTTGATAACCGACGGTCAATTAGCAGATATATTAAGATAAAAAAAGAGTAAATTAATCTTCTTTAGGTTGTTTTCTTGGTCTCATTAAACCTTCCTGTGCCACAGAAGCTACCAGTTTTCCGTCTCTGGTAAAAATATTCCCTCTGGTAAATCCTCTTGAATTTGAGGCACTTGGACTATCAATTGCGTAAAGTAACCAATCGTCCATCCTAAATGGTCTATGAAACCACATAGCATGGTCTAAACTGGCGAGCTGTAATTTTGGAATACTTCCTTCTTTTCCGTGGGGTAGTAGCGCTGAGGTTAATAGGTTGTAATCAGATGCATAGGCTAGTACCAATGGATGGAATTTTGAATTTTCAGGCATTTCGCCGATAGATTTCATCCAAATATGACGAAACGGCTCTCTTTTTTCTGGTACAGCGGGGTTATATAATTCTACTGGTCTGAATTCAATTGGTCTGTCAAGATTAAGGAAGTCGTACATATTTTGGGGTAAAAATTCTCCAAAATGCTTAGCTAAATCTTTCCAACTTACTAATTGTTCAGGTTCCTGAACCTTTGGCATAGCTATTTGGTGATCAAATCCAATTTCATCGGATTGAAAAGAGGCAGACATTAAAAATATTTCACGACCTTGTTGAATAGCTTTTACTCTTCTTGTAGTAAAACTTCCGCCATCCCGAATTCTATCCACTTGAAATATGATAGGAATATTAAGATTGCCTGGAAGAATAAAATAAGAATGTAAAGAATGCACATGTCTGTCTTCTGGCACCGTATTTATAGCGGCACTTAAGGCCTGGGCCAGGACCTGGCCACCAAAAACATTAGAACTTCCTACTGTTTTGGAATATCCTCTAAACAAATTTTCTTCAATTTGCTCTAAATCCAATAAATCAAGTAATTCACTTATTTCTTTCATATTAATAGGATAATACCTGTTTTATTTTTAAGCTAAGTTTTGAAAAGTCTTCTTCTGTTTTTAATTCGCCGGCAAATAACTGTGAGCCCATACCAAGGTAGTCTGCACCTGCTTTTAACCAGGACTGAATGCTTTCCTGGGTTGGTTCAACGCCCCCTGTAACCATTACTTTAATGTTGGGTAAAGGACCTTTAATAGCTTTTACAAATCCAGGTCCCAAAACATTGCCTGGAAATAATTTAACCACGGTAGCCCCGGCTTGTTTTGCATGCCAGATTTCATTAAGTGTTGCTGCTGCTGGTAACCAGGGAATTTGATGTTCTCTGCATACTTCTCCGACCTCTAACGAAGTAATAGGTTGAACAATAAAATCAGTTCCCATATTTATGTAGTCTTTTGCTTCTTCGGCAGTAAAAATGGTGCCAATGCCCAATGCCATTTCTGGACAATTTTCATTGACAAAATCTCTCAAAGCAGAAAAAACGGTGGGGGCTTCAATGCCTCGGTTGGTAAATTCAAATACCCTCATTCCACCATCGTAACATGCTTTTACTATTTTTTTAGAATATTCGATATCCGGGTTAAAAAAGACAGGTGCAATTTTAGTTTGTTCCAATAAAATTAAGACTTGCGCTGCGTTCATTGAGGCCATTGATTTTGTTTTTATACTTTTTGGTGCAAAATAGGCATTTTAATATATAATGTAAACAATAAATTGCTAATTTGCATTCAAATCATTCAATTACTTAACGATATGTTTCAAATGTATCCCATGAAAATTAGTTTTACACTTTTTGTTGTTTTGATGGCTTTCTTTTTTAATTCCTGTGCTGTAATGACTTCAATGGGGTTAAATAATAAAGCTTCTTGGGAAAAGCCAAAGTCTAATGGCATTTCTCCAGAGGAAGCTTTGTGGAAAAAGGTTCAATCTACCAACACTGAAGAGGCTTATGTAGATTATTTAAGTAAGTTTCCTTATGGAAAATATAAATATGATGCAAGGCTTCAATTACAATTGGTGGATACAGAAGCTGCCTGGGAAAAAGCTAAAACCGCTAATTCCGAAGAGGCTTATCAGGTTTTTATGAGAGATTATGCGGGATCGAAGTATAATGCACAGGCTTTTGCTAACCTTACAAAAATAAGACAAGAAGGCACATGGAATCGAACAAAAATGTTGAATACAGCAGAGGCTTATAGTGAATTTATTTCCCGTTTTCCGCTTTCTGAATATATTACGGAGGCTAAGAATAACTATTCCACTATCCAAAGTGAGGCAGAATGGAACAGGATTAAAAATTTTAATAATATAGCTGTTTTTGAAAATTATGTAAAGTCTTTTCCAAATAGTGTTTTCAAAGATCAGGCAATAGCCAAAGTTCAAACATTGAATGGTAATGCGCCTGCTTCAAATTCAATGGCTATTAAAGCGGCTGTTCCTCCTTCTGAAACTTCCAGGGTTCAAAAGAATATCATCAGGCAAAATGAACCTCAAAAGGTAGAAAAACCTGAAAAGAAAGACGTGGGTGCCGATGAATGGTTTCAAGCTAATGCATTAAATACCATTGAAGCTTATCAGGATTTTTTAAAAGAGTTTCCTAAACATAAGTTTTCTCCTTTAGCAAAAAAGGAATTAGCATTGTTCGATGAACAAACGTGGATGAGGGCCAAGTCGGCAAATACCAATGAAGCTTACGAAAATTATCAAAAGCTTTTTCCAACAGGCAGGTATTTTAAGGAAGCTAAAAAGAAAATTTTAGACGAAGAAGTGGCAACTATTCTTGCGGGAGATTATCAGGCTTTACCCGCCATGAATAAAAGTGAGTCTCTCCCAGGTTCTAAACTAAACGAAATCACTATAAAAAATATCACAGGTTTTACCTTGGTTATAATTTATAGTGGTCCCGTTAGCGAAAAAATAGAAGTAAAAGATGGGAGTATGTATGTTGTTAAATTACCAAACGGTCAATACAATATTACAGCTACTTTAAATTCCGATCTAATTGGTTCATTTGTAGGGAAGGAAAATTTGACCGGTGGAAAATATGAAACCAAATTTTTCCTTGGTTATTAATTCTTTATTCGACAGACCTTTTACTAATCAATCTTTGCTTGGCATAATACGTGTCATCTTCAGCCTGGTCACCATCCCAGTCCATAAGGCTGGTCATAAAGATTTGACCATTTTCAATGTCAATTTTATATTCAAGGGTTTGATCTGACTGAGTTAATGTTAAGGTGTCGCCATTTATTTTCCAAATGCCAAAATATTCACTGATCAGGGAATTATCCCTGCCTCTAAAAGTTTGGTGATACTTTTTGTCTTTATCAAAAAACATCCTAAATGGTTTAACCTGAAACTGGTTTTCCCAGGTTTCTTCTCTTGCTTCAAATAATGAATCTCTTCCAACAGATTGATATGACTCAATATTGACACTCATAAAAGTTATTTGCCAAGTGCCAGGTATTTGTTCACTTAAAACCTGAGAATTTTGTTGTTTCTTTTCTTCTGCGCTTGGTCCACAGCCTAAAAAGGTTAACATAGCAAGGGTGTAAAAGCAGTTTTGAATTAATTTCATCTGATTTGTCAATTTTCTTGTAAAAATACTAATTAAGTTGAAATAGGTTTGAAAACTATTTTTTGATAATAAATTTACTTTTGAAACATTTCTTCATTTATTTTGGTTAGTATTTCACCAAAATCGTTACTTTGACTATTACAAAAAGTTTTCTTAATTGTGACAGTTTGAATTTTTTCGACCTGTCTAAACCAATATTAGGAACAGCCCCTAATTGTTCCTTTTCTTTCAGCTTTACTATTTTTGAGGACCTCAATGAGATTGCATCAAAGTGGTCCTTAATGGATACAAATAAAAATGTAAATCCTTGGCTATCTTTTGATTTTCAAAAAAATATGTTAAAGGCCATGCCAGAAAATGTAAAGGTTTTGTATGGTGGCTACTCTTTTGGAAACGAAGTAAAGGGATATTTTCCAATTTATTTTTTTGATTTTTCTTTAGATAAAAGTTTCAGGGAAAAAAATCTGCTGAAAAGAATTCTCGGTAAATTTATTAAAGCAAAAATCTTGTTAATGGGTCAAATATTTTCAACAGGAACGAACTACCCATTTAGTGATTATTTGAAAGATCAACAGTTTCAAAAAGAACTACATCATTTCCTTCATAATATAGCTTCCAGGTATAAGGCAAAAGCGATTTTATGGAAAGATTTTTTTTCTGGATGTGCTGCTTTGGAATTGAATGGTTATTTTTCCTTTAAGTATCAGCCTGCTATGATAATGAAGATCGATGATCGTTGGGAAACAATGCAAGATTATGAACAATCTCTGTCTTCTAAGTATAGAATTAGATTATTAAGGGCCAGAAATAAAATGAAAGGTATCATCTGGAAAACCTTGACTAAAGAAGAAATAATAAATTCACAAGCATCTTTACATCAATTATATGTAGGAATTTTATCTGATGCAACATTTAAAATGGCAACGGTGCCGGAATCTTATTTTTCAAGAATGAAGGAGGCTTTTAAAGAGAAGTATAACCTAACGGCGGGTTATTTAGATGGAAATTTAGTTTGTTTTTATTCCACTTTAATTAATGGAGAAACGCTTGAAGCAAATTTGGCAGGATTTGAAGAAGAAACAAATCTAAAAATGCAATTATACCTGAACATGTTATTTTTTATGGTTGAAAATGCCATTAAATTTAAAGTTGGAAAATTAAATTTTTACCGTACTGCCATGGAAATAAAAAGTTCAGTAGGGGCAGTTGGAAATGAAACAATGGTCTATATAAAACCAACTTCTAAATGGTTAGCACCACTGTTTCCAATACTTGTACCTTGGTTTTCGCCTCAAAACCTTGTTTGGAAAGCTCGGTCTCCTTTCAAAGCTAAATATTCATGAATCTATTATTTCCAAATCTTCCTTTTTGGAGTTGGATAGGATTGTTTAGTTCCGCATACTTTATTGGTATGGCGAAAGGTGGAATAAAAGGTACTGGTTTACTGGTAATTCCCATCATGGCAATTCTTTTTGGTGGCAAAGTGTCGTCAGGAATTGTATTACCAATGTTACTTTTTGCCGACCTATTTGCCGTTAGACATTATAAAGGACATACAGAATGGAAAACGTTGTGGAAACTGTTACCTATGGCATTATTAGGGATTATCCTGGGGCATTATCTTGGTATGTATGTTTCCGATGATATTTTTAAATTGTGGATGGCAGGCATTGTTTTTGGAAGTTTAACCTTAATGTTATTGCAAACTAAAGGTTTTGTTAATGAAAAAATGGTTGGTCATCCTATTTTTGCTTCCATTATCGGACTTTTAGGTGGATTTAGTACCATGGTTGGTAATGCAGCAGGACCTATCATGTCAGTATATTTATTGGGCCTTAAACTGCCCAAGCTCCTGTTTTTAGGTACAGGAGCTTGGTTTTACTTAACGGTAAATATAATGAAACTGCCATTTCATATATTCTCATGGAAAACTATTCATGCAGAGAGTCTGATTTTAAATATACTGGGCATTCCCTTCCTGGTTTTAGGCTTTTTCTCTGGCACCTGGATAGTGAATCATTTAGATGAAAAGTCATTTAGGAAACTAGTCATCTGGATGACCCTATTAGCCGCTGTCCGATTATTATTTGATGTCTGGTTTTAATCCAAGGGCAGTTCCACTCCAATCTGGATCAGCTGCTGCATGCCATTTTCCCAAAGAAGCGTCATAAAATAGGGCGTGGACTCTACCCATTTGACCTGGTAGTTTAACTTCTTCTAAAGGTAGATTTAATTTTTTTAAATTACTTATAGTTTGTGGATGTTGCCATAAGTTCCCTGTATGATTTTCCAGGAGTAATTTTTCAGGTAATTGATAGACTCTGGCCGCTTCAAGGGCTTTTTCCAGGGATAAATTTTGATCTATAAATCTACTAATTACTTGAACTACGGCGGGTACAATTCTTGCACCACCGGCGGCTCCCAAAGCTAAAACAGGCTTACCATCTTTAAAAACCAGCACGGGTGAAATATGTGAAGAAGCTCTCTCCAATGGTTCCATGTTTCCGAGATAGGGCCCCATGGTTGTTGCAAAAAGGAAACCGTGTTTTTCTGAGGCTACCTTTGAGCCAAGGAGAGGTCCCAAAGATTGAGTAACAGATACAACATTTCCTTTTTGGTCGGAAACAACAAAATGTGTAGTATGCCCATTTGAATGTAAGTTAGTATCATATTGCATGGTGGGTGGTAATGGAGCCAACCATCTTTCATTGGCAAAGGGAAGACTGGCTACTTTGTCTTCATCTTTTTTTAGTAAAGGCCTGTCCTCATAAGCTTTGTGATGCGCTGCAGCATGCGTTAGAACCCAATTTGTTTCATCAGCCTGAGCAAGATCAGTCTGCTCTAATATATTTAACATTTCAATGACAATGGCACCATAACAAGGCAAGCCCATAGCTATAATGTCATACCCTCTGTAACTTCCTCTTAGTATTTTTGCATCTAAAGCATTATATTGTTGTAAATCTGATGCTTGTAAAAAACCTCCACCTGCAATGATTTCATTTGAAATGTCTTTAGCTATTTTACCATTATAAAAGCTTTTTCCGTCGTCTTTTGATATTGCTTTTATTGTTTTTGCTAACTGTGGTTGTTTGAAAAGTGTATTAGCCTGTCTGGTTGAATCATTGATTAAAAAATATTTAATTGATCCTGGAAAATTGGATAAGGAACGCCTGACCATAGATTGTCTTAATGCTTCATCGGGTAACAGGACAAATCCGTATTTTGCTAAATTAATGGCAGGAGCTAATACTTTATTGAGCGGCAATATTCCATTTTCTTTATGCATTTTAATAATTCCTTTTACCATTCCTGGTATGCCAATGGTCTTAAAACCATCTTCTGCCTTCGAAACGTCAGGAATATACTTCATGGGAACCTGTGTGGTTGCGTCAATGCCCTTCGCTCCTGTTTTATAATTGTAATACAATGCTTGCAGTCTTCCGCCCAATCCACTCATACTTGGTTCGGTGACAGAAAGAACAAAAGAGGCTGCCACCGCCGCATCAAAAGCATTACCGCCATTTTCCAAAATTTCAAGACCAGCTTGGGTCGCTAAGGGATGTGCCGTCGCTATGACTCCATTAGAAGAAGACGCCGACTTTTGAGCCCACAAATCATTAAAGCTACAGAACAAAATAAAAAAAGAACAAAAAATGTGTTTCATATTAAATAAATTTTAAATGGTGTTTGTCCTAAAGTAAAGGATAAAATTTTATTTCTTCCATTTACCGTCAATAATTTCTTTGTGCAAATGTGAAACACCCAAGTCAGTCAACATTCCAGGTATTCTGTGATTATGCGTGTCAGATATAAAAATTTGCCCCTTGAAATTAGTAATTAAATGATTAATTAGTGATTGGACTCTAAACGGATCGAGTTTATCAAATATATCATCCAACAATAAAATAGGATGAATACCTAAACAATTCTTTAAAAAAGTAAACTGGGCTAATTTTATCGCTAACAGGAAAGATTTCCTTTGTCCTTGAGAAGCATATTTTTTTAGTGGATTTTCTTCAAGGGTAAATATAAGGTCATCTTTGTGTATCCCAGCAGAAGTTCGTTGCAAAAATAAATCCCTTTTTTTGTTTAATGCCAATAAATTTAGCAAAGAATCACCATCTAATTTAGATTGGTATTCCACCCCAACCGTTTCCTTATCATTTGAAATCTTTTGATAAATATCATTAAAAACGGGGTTAAATTGTTTTAGAAATTCAGTTCTGGTATGATGTATATAAGTGGCCGGTTTATCTAATTGTTCATCATAAATATCCAGTAAAATAGCGCTAGTTGATTTTTCATTGGCTATTTGTTTTAAATAGGCATTTCTCTGGTGAAGAACTCTGTTATAGTGTAATAGATGCGTAAGATAAGTGGTGTTGGTCTGGGCCAGGGTATTATCTAAGAATTTTCTCCTTAATTCGCTTCCTTCCATAATGATTGAAATATCATCAGGAGCAATAAAAACAACAGGTAAAAATCCGATATGCTCGGATAGTTTGCTTAAAGGATTCAGATTTACCTCAAATACTTTCGTTTTATTTGGCTGAACTTTTGCGACAATTTTTTCATTTTGTTCTAATCTGGAGTAATGTCCCTCTAATCTAAAATAATCTGTATTAAACCTTGAGATCAAAGAATCATTGGTACTTATATAACTCTTAGTCATACTTAAATAGTAGATAGCGTCCAATAAATTTGTTTTACCCATGCCATTAAGGCCTGTAAAACAATTTATTATGGGACTAAAGTTAAACTCTTCCCATTCGTAGTTTTTATAATTTGTTAAAATGAGTTGATTCAACCACATACTTAAACAGGTATTTTCTACTTTCTTTAAAACAAATAAACAAGGATTTAATAAAATTGGTGGCTTTCAATTTATATCTTCTACAATAATAGTTTATATTTGTCAAGATTTAAAAAAATCAGGATTTTAAAAAAAATAGAGGGTATGAACACCGTCGTAGACAAAAAAAAGACAGGCAAGGGAAATCTTACATCTGATGGGCATCCTAAGGAAAGGTATCTTTTCTGGTTTGAACTGATGTTGAGAATCCGTAGATTCGAGGAAAAAGCCTTGATGATGTATGGTCAGCAGAAAATCCGTGGCTTTTGTCATGTATATATTGGACAAGAAGCTATAGCTGCGGGTATTGAATCGGTCATACGAAGAGAAGATGGTATTGTCACTGCGTATCGTCAACATGGTATTGCTTTGGGAAGAGGTATTAGCTCCAAATCAGCTATGGCTGAACTTTACGGTAAAGCAACAGGTGTTGTTAAAGGTAAGGGTGGCTCAATGCATTTTCTGAGTGCAGAACACAAATATTTTGGTGGAAATGGTATAGTAGGTGCGCAAATTCCTATTGGTACAGGTATTGCTTTTGCTGAAAAGTATAAAGGTACTGATAATTTATGTGTAACGATGTTTGGTGATGGTGCAGCCCGTCAAGGCGCTCTCCATGAATCATTTAATATGGCAATGAGTTGGAAACTACCCGTTTTATATATTGTTGAAAACAATGGATATGCGATGGGTACTTCGGTGAATAGAACAAGTAACGTTGTCGATTTATATAAAATGGGGCTTTCTTATGATATGCCCAGTGAAGCAGTGGATGGCATGTCACCTGAAGCTGTACATAATGCAATAGCTCGTGCCGCCGCTCACATCAGAGCGGGCAATGGTCCTTACTTTTTAGAAATCAGAACCTATAGATATAAAGGTCACTCTGTTTCTGATCCAGCAAAATACAGAACCAAAGAAGAAGTTCAATCTTACCAAGATAGAGATCCGGTAAAAATGATTGAACTCAAAATGTTGGAGGAAAAAATTGCTACCGAAAAGGAAATTCAGGCAATAAAGGATAAAATTAAAATTGAAATGGAAGAGGCTATTGATTTTGCTGAAAACTCGCCTTTACCGCATCCTGATGAACTTTACACTGATAATTACTTGCAAAAAGATTATCCTTTCATTATGGATTAATTTTTTTATAAAAATTCATAAAGAAATTTTACTTTTGCATTTCATTTGAATTTAGTTCATTCTATTATTAAGGCAGTTAAATTAATATGGCAAAAACGTCTCAAAATCCTAAACAAGACGAAGTTCTTGTAGATATCGTTGAAGTTCGCAATAAAACGCAGGAATTTTATCATAAATATCAAAATATTATTAATTATGGTGGTGCTGCATTGCTCATCATAATTGTTGGTTTAGTTGCTTATAATCTTTTATATAAACAGCCAAGACAAATAGAAGCCATCGAACAAATGGCTCAAGCCCAGCGTCTTTTCGAAAGAGATTCTTTCGCTGTTGCTCTTGAAAATCCAGGAGGTGGTTTCGCTGGTTTCCTTGGTATTATTGAAAATTATGGCGGTACACCAGCAGCAAATCTTGCTCACTATTATGCGGGTGTTTGTTACCTTAATTTAGGTCAGATAGAAGCTGCCCTATCTTACATGGAAGACTTTTCACCTAAAGGCACTGTTCTCGCTGTTATGAAAGAGGGTATTATCGGTGATTGTCATGCAGAACTCGGTGATCTCAAAAAAGCAATGAAGTATTATGTAAATGCTACAGAAATTCTTGATACCGACGAACTCATGACCCCTCATTATCTCAAAAAGGTGGGTATGTTACATCAGCTAAATGGAAATAATGAAGATGCTATAGAGGCTTTTCAGAAAATTTTATACGATTATCCTAACTCATTCGAAGCTACTGATATTGAAAAATATATAGGTAGATTAGAAGCAAACTAAAATATTTTGTCATCATCATCAAATGGTCTTTCCCTTTATGATGAAACGAAAATGCCGAATATCCTTGGTTGGAAGTTCGGCATTGTCGTTTCTGAATGGAACAGTGGTATCATGGAGAAACTACTACTTGGATGCAAAAATACCCTCATTTCTCATGGAGCTAATTTACAGGATATAATTACCTATCAGGTTCCTGGCTCTTTTGAATTACCCGTCGGTGCAAAAATACTTGCAAATAAAAATCAGGTTGATGCTATAATTTGTCTAGGGTGTCTCATTAAGGGAGATACAGCACATGATGAATATATTGCAAATGCTGTGGCTAATGGTCTAACTCAAATAGGTGTTATGTATGATATTCCTTGCATATTTGGTGTGCTAACCGTACTTAATGAACAACAGGCTATTGATAGGTCAGGTGGAAAGTATGGAAATAAAGGGGTAGAAGCTGCCGTTACTGCCATAAGAATGGCTGCATTGAAAAGATTAGTTTAATAATGAAACTTCACCTGATTGATACAGGTACCTTTAAACTGGATGGTGGTGCCATGTTTGGTGTCGTTCCTAAGGTCTTGTGGCAAAAATTAATTCCTCCTGATGATTCAAACAGGATTGAGATGGGTATGCGGTGCTTGCTTATTGAAACGGAAGACAGATTGATTTTAGTCGATACAGGTATTGGAAATAAGCAAAAGGGGAATTTTATAAAACATTTCTCTCCTCTCAATACCCACCTTCTGTTGGATAATTTACACAAGAAAGGTTTTTCAAATGAAGATATTACTGATGTTATTTTAACCCATTTACATTTTGATCATGCGGGAGGAGCCATTCGTTTGAATGAAGAAAATAGCTCAGTGCCTGCTTTCCCAAAGGCTACTTATTGGGTCAGTGACATACAGTGGAATGCTGCTGTTAATCCTACTATAAAGGAAGCGCCATCTTTCTTAATAGAAAATTTTTTACCTTTAAAGGAATGGAAAAAAATAAAATTTATTCCTTGTTCTAAAGAAGATTATATTTTTATCCCTGGATTAACGCTTAGATTTATTCATGGACATAGTCCCGGAATGATGCTTCCTATCATAAAAACGTCAAATCAATCTTTCGTCTTTTGTACAGATTTAATACCTACAATTCATCATTTGTCCTTGTCTTATATTATTGCTTATGATACTCAACCTCTGGAAACAATTATAGAAAGGAAAATTTTAATCGAGGAAGCACTTATAAATAATTATGTATTGATTTTTGAACATGACATTGATAATGAATGTATCAATCTGTTTAGACAAGAGGATGGGAGAATAAAAACATTACCCTTTATTTTGTAATAATGAATTAACTTAGCAGAATAAAATTCTATGAAGCTAAAATTCAAGCTATTCATTTTCTGTCAATATTTTTTACTTTTTATATCTGATTCTATATTTTGTCAGCAACAAATATCTGGTAATATTGATGAATTTATAAATTTATCCAGTGGACTTTATAAAGGTTTAGCGGTTGATAATCTTGGTTTTGTCTGGATGGCTACAGATGAGGGGTTATACAGATATGATGGGGTTAAATCTATTTTTTATAATGAAGCTTGTAACGGAGGTTTTCTAAAATCCATCAAAGCACTGTCTGATGGATCGTTAATTGTTACGCATGACAAAGGGGTCACAAAGATTATTCCACATATTCATTCTCCAAAATTCCTTCAACTTGCGGTTGGGGAATTATATCCAACAAAAGATAAAATGTTTTTTCCAAAAACTATTTTTGAAGATTCAAAAAAAAGATTGTGGATTGGTGAAGATAATGGTATTTCATTGATTAGAAAAGGTAAAAGAGTTAAATTTTATCCTGAGAAAATGAAATCGCCAGGAAGCATTTTCAAAAATTTTTCTTTGTCAGAAGATAATTTTGGTAATATTTGGGCAATTTCCTATAATGGAGAATTTTTTCGCTACGCTGAATTTTTAAATAAATTTATCCATACACCCTTACCCGTCAAATTAGAAAAAATAACTCAATTTTTCATCCTTTCAAATAATACCTTTTTAATAGGAAGTAGTAATGGACTATTTAAGCTGAAAGTTTTACCCGATTTGTCTTTTGAGGATCTTATTCGCCTCAAAGTACCTGATGGAATAACTTCAGGGGTATTAATAGATAGACATATTTATTGGGGGACGGAAAAAAATGGATTATTTGTCACAAATATTGATGAATTAGAAAAGCCTTATAGTAAAATTATTGATTTACCCTTTGAGGATATTGTTGATTTATCTTATGACCGAAATAATGGCCTTTGGATTGTTAGTAGCGAGTCATTTGCCACTTTCAAAACGGGTTTTTTTGAAAAAATTGACCTAAGTATTCCAAATTTACCTTTAGATGCCATTTGTGAAAATAATAATGGAGATATTTTTGTTTCTTCTGGTGCTTATATTGATAAGATCTCCTTCAGAGGTAATAGTTGGAAACTAACACAAAAAATAGTTCGTGGAAACAGATCTGTAACAGCAATTTTTGCCAAAGGAGATGAAATATTTTGGGGAAATCTGGATGGAAGTATTCAAAAATTTAATCTAAAGAATAAAAAATTATCTGAACTTCCAGCGCTTAATAAAGGCCTTAAAATAAATCAAATTTATAAAGATAAGGAAGATAATATATGGGTACTGGGAAACCCACAATACGGTCCTATGCGCTTAAACCAAAGAAACAAGCTGAAATTATTTTCTAAAAATGAGGAAAAAGGGTTAAGAGTTATAGCGCAAGAATCAGATGGAAACATCTTTTTGGGAGGTAGTTCACCTGATAGTTATTTGTTCATTTATAGTCAAAAAGAAGATAAACTCGTCAATATAAGTGTGAAATTGCCTTTTTCTGTAAAAGGTGATTTTCATATTAATCAGATTTATATCTCGAAAAAAGGTGAATTGTTACTCGCCTCTAATCAAGGATTACTTCAATATATTTATTCCTCTGCATTTCCTTCCACAGGGGAAATTAAAAGAATTCATTGGGATAAATTACCTGAAAACTTAAATGTTGTAGCTGTTGCTGGTGGCATAAATAGTGACTTATGGATTTCAACAAGCGAAGGATTGGTATTAATTACACCTGATCAGCAACTTATTTTTGATAATAATGCTGGTATTCCAGGTAGGATATTGGCTCCCAGTGGAATTATTAAGGATCAAAGAGGATTTATATGGGTGGGTGCATCTAAAGGACTTGGCTTATTAAGAAGAAACAAAAGTGGTAATAAAATTTCAGCAACGCCACTAATCCAGGGAATTTCAGTTAATGGGATTAAAAGGGAAAGTAGTAAACTTGAAAAGATATATTTGAATTTTGGAGATAATATTTCAATTCAATTATTTTCATCTATGTTTCCATCCAATGAAGTAAAATATCAGGTAAAATATAAGGAGGAAAAAAATTGGATACACATTTCTTCCGCTCAAGAGCATTTAATATCAAATATTCAATCAGGGGAACAAACTATTTGGTTTAGATCTCAAAAAGAGGGCGGGTATGAATGGAGTATCCCCTTAAAAGTAGAATTTATCGTTTCAAAACCATGGTATTTTACTTTTTGGGGTATTTTTATTGGATTGATTATTCTGTTATTTTTATTTTATATACTTAAGCGTTTCATTGTTCAGAAACAATTACTTAAGATTGAAAAGGAAAAATATCGAAAATTAAAAGAAGATAATTATCAAAATGAAATTATTCAAAGAAATAAGCAATTTACAACCTATACGTTGCATCTAATACAAAAAAATGAAGCGATGCGTGCGCTTCAAGCAGCTATTTTTGAATTAAAAAGAAGTCTTGGAGAAAGAAGTCAATCAAAATTAAAACATATTCTTTCATTGATTGATTTTAGTTTTAGAAATGATGATGAATGGGAAAGGTTTAAATTTTATTTTGAAGAAATACACCAAGGATTTTTTGAAAAGCTTTTACTGATATATCCGGAGCTAACGGCGCAGGAATTGCGTCTATGTGCTCTAATTCGATTAAATTTATCGATCAATGAACTTGCATCCATCTTAGGAATCTCCATAGAAAGTGTTAAAACAGCTAGATTTAGATTAAAGAAAAAATTAAAAACGGATTCAATACATCATTTAATTGATATCATAATGCAAATTTAACATAAGGTTATTTGTAGGTTAAATTATTGTTATACAAAGTATTATATTGCTATGTTAACTATTAATCATGATTAAAAAAGACAATTATCATGATTATAATAGAATGAAAATAAGATATTAGCTTTCGCCAATTATGTTATAATCTTTGGTAAATTCAATATTTATTAAAATAAAAATTAGCGTTTATGGGTAATCAAAGGCCAAAATTCCAAAATGGAATGTTATTGTTGGTTTTTCTGCTCGCAATTTCATCTTTGCAAGCGCAACGCATTATTTCGGGAAAAGTTACAGATGCTTCTTCTGGTGAGGCTTTAATCGGTGCTAATGTGTTGCTTACAGGTTCTAATATCGGTACTATTACTGATTTAGAGGGCATGTACAAGTTAGAGGTTCCGGATAATCTTAAGAAGATTAGTTTTTCTTATACGGGTTATTCAGAACAAATTGTTGAAATTGGGCAGAGTAATCAGATTGATATTGCACTTCGTGCGGGTCAATTATTAGATGAAATAGTTGTAATTGGTTATGGTACTGTTAAAAAAGGAGATGCAACAGGTTCTGTACAATCAGTAAATTCTGCAAGTTTTAATAGAGGTGCAATCACTGGAGCGCAAGAATTATTAGCTGGTAAAATGGCTGGTGTTCAAATTACACCCTCTGCTGAACCAGGTGGCGGAGCAGCTATTCGAATTCGTGGAGGTTCTTCTTTAAGTGCCGTAAACGATCCTCTTATTGTCATTGATGGTATTCCAGTTGAAAATAGTGGTATTGCCGGTTCAAGAAATGCTCTAAATATTGTTAATCCAAGTGATATTGAAACATTTACCGTCCTTAAGGACGCTTCTGCTACTGCTATTTATGGTTCACGTGCCTCAAATGGGGTTATCCTTATCACCACGAAAAAAGGTAAGCTCGGAAAAAAATTAAATGTTGGCTATAATGGAAGTATTGGATTTAGTAATCGAAGAAATGAGATAGATGTGCTAAATGGAGATGAGTTTAAAGCACTTGTTGCCTCCAGATTTCCAGAATCACACCCATCCAGAAAATTGCTAGGTTCATCAAATACTGACTGGCAAGCAGAAATTTTCCAAACTGGCGTAACACACGACCATAATGTAAATTTATCTGGTGGTCTGGGTATTATTCCTTACAGACTTTCTTTAGGGGTTACAGATAGAACGGGTATATTAAAAACGGATGCTTTCAACAGGTCAACAGCTTCCTTGAATCTTTCTCCTGGGTTTTTAAATAATACCCTACAGGTAAATGTCAGTCTAAAAGCGATGTTGTCTGAAAATACTTTTGCCAACACGGGTGCTATCGGTTCAGCCGTATCTTTTGACCCCACAAAACCTGTTTTGGGTGAAGCTGGTAAATTTGGTGGTTTCTATACATGGCTTCAAAATGATGGAACACCTAATCCTTTAGCACCAGCTAATCCTATGGCTTTGTTACAGTTATCAAATAATTCGTCAAAAGTTAATCATTACATTGCTAATGCGCAGTTAGATTATCGTATGCCATTTCTGCCAGATTTAAGAGCTAATCTTAATCTGGGATATGATGCTTCGAGAGGTGAAGGAACGAATATTGTTGATCAAAATGCCGCTTTCGCATTTACAAATAAGGGTTTTAAAGGGGAATACTGGCAAGATAAAAGGAACAGCCTTTTGGAGTTTTATTTAAACTATGCTAAAACCTTTGGAAAGTCTTCTTTTAATGTTATGGGTGGTTATTCATGGCAACACTTCTTTATTGAAAATTATAACTACGGGACAAATTTTGCAGGTGATAAAATACTGAACCCAATAAATTATGACCCCAAAGAATACTATTTGGTTTCTCTTTTTGGTAGGATGAATCTTGATTTAGGAAGCAGATTATTGCTTACAGCTACTGTAAGACAAGATGGCACTTCTCGTTTTTCTGCCGATAACAGATATGGTCTTTTTCCAGCAGCAGCTCTTGCATTGAAAATTATTGACGCAGAAGGTAAAGGCACTCTTTCCAATTTAAAACTTCGTTTAGGATATGGAGTAACTGGGCAACAAGATATAGGTGGAGATTATTATCCTTATCTGGCAAGATACCTAGCCAGCCAATCAAATGCAGCATATCAACTTGGTAATGAATTTGTTACTACTTTGCGTCCTAATGGTTATGATGCAAATATAAAATGGGAGGAAACGACTACTTATAATGCAGCATTAGATTTTGGTTTGTTTTCAGATAAATTAACAGGTTCTATCGAATATTACCAAAGAAAAACTACAGATCTAATCAATTTTATACCTGTTCCCGCTGGTACAAATCTTACTAATTTTATCAATACCAATGTGGGTGATTTAGAAAATAAAGGCGTTGAATTTTCATTAAATGCCAATGTCATTGAAACTAAAAAATCAGCACTTTCCGTAGGTTTTAATGTGACGATGAATAGAAATAAAATTACTCGTCTGACAGCTACTGATGACCCCAACTACAAAGGAGTATTCACAGGCGGTATTTCTGGAGGGGTAGGAAATACCATACAAATACATTCGGTTGGTTATCCGGCTAATTCTTTCTTTGTTTACGAACAAGTATATGACGACAAAGGTATTCCTGTTGAAGGGCTTTACGTTGACAGAAATAAAGATGGTAGAGTTACTCCCGATGATCGTTATCATTGGCAAAAACCAGCTCCGGATGCCTTTTATGGATTCAATATTAATTACAGATATGGAAAATTTGATCTTTCAGCCGCGGCCAGAGCTAACGTAGGTAATTATATTTATAATAATGTTCTTTCTGGCCAGACTTCTTATAATAATCTTTATAATGCCACCGGTATTTTAAATAACCTTCAATCTGGTTCATCAAACATTGATTTTGCTGTACCACAGTATTTTAGCGATCATTTTATTCAGAATGGGTCTTTCCTAAGAGTAGATCATATAACGGCGGGTTATAATTTTACCAAATCAGGTAAGGTGAGCAATTTAAGGCTTTCGGCTACAATGCAAAATCCTCTGCTTATTACAAAATACCAAGGCCTTGATCCTGAAATTTTTGGGGGTATAGATGGAAATATATATCCAAGATCAAGAACCTTATTAATTGGTCTTAGTGCAAATTTTTAAACTAGAAAAATGATGAATATGAAATTATTAACTCCATTGAACCGCTGGTTTATTTTCGTTGGTATCTTGTTTTTGTCCTCTTCTTGTTTTAAAGACTTGGATACCATCCCATTGGATAAAGACGAAATTACTTCCGCTGTAGTTTATGACGATCCTAAATCTTATCGTCAAGTATTAGCTAAATTATATGCAGGATTAGCAGTATCTGGCCAACAAGGTCCTGCTGGTCAACCAGATATAAGTGGTATTGATGAGGGTTTCTCAACCTATCTCCGTCAGTACTGGAAAGCGCAGGAATTACCTACAGAAGAAGCCGTAATCGCTTGGAATGATGGTAATCTTAAAGATTATCACGAGCAGGACTGGGATGCAAATAATGAATTTATTGCTGCTATGTACAATCGTATTTTTTATCAGATTTCTCTTTGTAATGAATTTCTTAGAGAAACTACGGATGAAAAATTAGCTGGAAGAAATACGGATGCAGCTACTCGTTCTGATGTTGAAAAATTTAGGGTTGAGGCTCGTTTTCTGCGTTCCTTAAGTTATTATCATGCTTTAGATATGTTCAGAAATGTTCCTTTCGTTACTGAAAAAGATAAAGTGGGTGCTTTCTTTCCTGAACAAATTTCAGCAAACGATTTATTCAATTTTATTGAAACGGAATTGAAAGATATTGAAACAAAAATGGTCGCTCCAAGAACCAATGAATATGGCAGAGCGGATCAAGCTGCTGCATGGTCTTTGTTAGCCAAAATGTATTTAAATGCTGAAATATATACCGGACAAAAGAAATATACTGAATCACTTACCTATTGTAAAAAAGTGATGGGTGCAGGTTATACCCTTCAGTCAGAGTATAAACATTTGTTCACTGCAGATAACCATAAAAGTAAGGAAACCATTTTTGCTATCAATTTTGATGGAACCAAAACAAGAACCTGGGGTGGAATGACTTTCGTGGTTCATGCCGCTGTAGGCGGAAAAATGAATCCTGCTGATTTTGGTGTTGATGGCGGCTGGGGAGGTACACGGGTTACCAGCGGTTTAGTGAAGAAATTTCCTTCGACCAGTTCAGGAAGTATATTGGTTGCTCCATCTGCTGGAAATACATCTAAATATCCGAAATTATATATTCCTGGTTCCTATCAAAAATGGGATCCATCCAATACAGGCACAGTAGTTACCTCTTCTGGGAATAATGGAAAATATGAGGGTTATTTTTGGTTCGATGGAAATACTGAATTTAAAATTAACGAGGGTCCAAATTGGGATGCGAATTTTGGGGATAATGGTGCAGATGGTAAATTAGACCAGAATGGAGATAACATTAAGGTGGTAAATGCTGGTTTCTATAAATTAAATATTGATTTTACCGCAAAGACATATACCTTAAATAAAACGATCTGGGGACTTATTGGTTCAGCAACAAAAAATGGCTGGGATGCAGATCAGGATTTAAAATACGACGCCAAGGAAAATGCATGGCTTATTACTGCTGATTTAGTAAAAGGGGAAATTAAATTTAGAGCCAACGATGGCTGGGATTTAAATTATGGAGATGATGGATCCAATGCCATTCTTGAACCAGGGGGCGCCAATATTGTTATTCCAAGTGCAGGTACTTATAACATTAAATTATTTCTTAATAAACCTGATTATACCTATTCTATTGAACTCGCAAGTTTTGATAGTCGTTCCCTTTTCTTTACAGATGGTCAGGAATTAGAAATCTCGGATATTTCACAATTTACAGATGGTTATGCTGTAACTAAATTTACCAATCGGACTTCAACAGGGGGACAACCTTCAGATTTAACCTTCATTGATACGGATTTTCCTCTTTTTCGATTGGCCGATATCTATTTAACCGCTGCAGAAGCCATTGTTCGCGGTGGTACAGGTGGAGCTCCAGCAGATGCCTTAAATTATGTGAATATTGTTAGAAGAAGGGCTTATGCCGGTCCCGGTGGAGATATCACAACAGCTCAGTTAACACTCGATTTTCTTTTAGATGAAAGAGGAAGAGAATTATATTGGGAAGCCCAAAGACGAACCGATTTAGTTAGATTTGGCAAATTTAGTGCAACGGACTATCGCTGGCCTTGGAAAGGGGGTGTCAAAGACGGAAGGTCGGTAAATAAAAACTTTGATGTATTTCCCATTCCTGCTTCTGATATAGGCGCAAATCCTAAATTAAAGCAGAACGTAGGTTATTAATCCTTAAATTAAATGAACATGTTACGAAAATATCTCGTTTTTAGTCTGGTTTTAACTTTTGTAGCTATTTCTTGTAGTGACGAAGTAGCAGGACCTGTTTTAAATATTGGTGCTTCTCCTGAATTTACAGCACCATCCGCTAATGCCAGTTATATTCTTAAGGAAGCAGATGTCGCAAAAAGTTTTGCTACTTTTTCTTGGACAGCTGCTGATTATGGATTTCAGGCTGGGGTCAATTATACCCTGGAAATGGCTTTGACTGCTGAAAAATTTAAGGAACCTATTGTCTTAGGTTCTGTAAATGCCTTATCTTTAACACCCACCATTGGAAAAATTAATAGTGTCATTATTGCAAAGGGCAGACCTGGTGGTGAACCCGTTTCGATAGAATTTAGAATTGCAGCAACCGTTAATCCTGATGTTCCCACTATCTACTCAAAATCTTTGGTGGTTAATGTCACTCCTTATGAAGCAGTTATTGACTATCCCAAATTACAAGTTCCTGGAAGCTATCAGGGTTGGAATCCTGCGGATCAAAATACAGTTATTTTTTCTGCTAAAAGTGACGGTAAATTTGAAGGGTTTGTTTTTATGAAAGGTAATACCGAATTTAAATATACGGTTGGACCTTCCTGGGACTTAAACTATGGTGACGATGGTGCAGATGGATCTCTTGATAAAGGCGGTGCTAATATAACTGCCGCCAAAGAAGGAATTTATAAGTTGAATGTGAACATTAATTCCCTTAAGCATGAAAGATTGCTAACTTCTTGGGGGCTTATCGGTTCTGCTACCCCAAATGGTTGGGATAGTGATCAAGATTTGATTTATGATGCCGCTTCAAACACACTTAAAATTACCTTAAATTTAAAGGTTGGTGATATTAAATTCAGGGCCAATGATGATTGGGGGCTTAATCTTGGGGATGATGGTGCAAACAGATCTCTGGAATACGGAGGTGCCAATATTGCTGTCTCTGCTGAAGGTAGATACACCGTGGAGCTTTTCCTTAATAAAGCCGTTTATTCTTATAAGTTGACTAAAATTTGAAATATTGTTGAACTCGTTCTTTGATAAGAATTGTTGAACAAATCTTATATTTATGACGGACTGTCGCTATTTTAGTGCAGTCCGTTATTTTTTAATAATTTACTATGAAAAATTTAATCTTTTTGTTCCTGCTTTTGAATGTTTTTTCGATGCAGGTGAATGGGTCTGTACCCAATTTTAAAGTGGATCATATCGAACCTTCCTTCTGGTGGGCGGGTATGAAAAATACAGATCTTCAAATAATGGTTCATGCCAAAGATGTTGCTTCGCTTAGAACCCAAATAAATACACCAGGTATTAGATTAGTAAGTGCTGTTCAAACGTCTAATAAAAATTATCTTTTTTTAAATCTTAAAATCAATGAGTCTGTAAAACCGCAAACATTTCAAATTGACTTTTTGAAAGATGATAAAGTGGTTTTTTCGCAGCCATATACCCTAAAGGAAAGAAAAAGTAATTCTGCCGTACGTGTTGGATTTACAACAGCAGATGTTCTTTATCTGATTACTCCAGATCGTTTTGCCAATGGTGATTCTGGAAATGATAATCATCCTGAAATGAGAGAAAAAGGGAACAGGGCTTTCAAAGGTGGTCGCCATGGGGGGGATATCGCTGGTATTATCAAAAATTTAGACTATATCAAAAATATCGGTTTTTCAGCCATTTGGTTAAATCCTGTCTTGGAAAATAATCAACAAGAATATTCCTACCATGGGTACTCAATTACCAATTTTTATAAGGTTGATCCCCGTTTTGGTTCTAATGACTCTTATCTTGATCTTGTTCAAAACTGCCATAACAAAGGTTTAAAAGTAATTATGGACATGATTGTAAATCATTGTGGTTCTTTTCATTGGTGGATGAACGACTTGCCGGATACCGATTGGATAAATTTTGATAATAAATTTGTAAATACTTCTCACCAAAGGGCAGTTATTCAAGATATTCATGTCAGTGAATATGATAAAAAACTTTTTGCTGATGGTTGGTTCGTTGAAACTATGCCAGATCTTAACCAAAGGAATACCTTGTTAGCTACTTATTTAATTCAAAATGCCATTTGGTGGATAGAATATGCCGGTATTGATGGCATAAGAATGGATACTTATCCTTATCCTGATAAAGATTTTATGAGTGACTGGACTTGTGCAGTTATGAATGAATATCCAAATTTTAATATTGTCGGGGAAGAATGGTCTGAAAACCCTGCTATCATTGCTCATTGGTTGAAAGATAAGGTAAATCCAAATGGATATACCTCTTGTTTACCTGGAGCTATGGATTTTCCATTACAAAGTGCTCTGGGTAAATCTTTGAGAAATAATAACTGGTATCCATTATATGAAACACTATCCCTGGATTTTTTATACCCAGATGCATCCAGTTTAGTAGTGTTCCCTGATAATCATGATATGAGCCGTTTTTTTACTCAGGTAAATGAAAATTTAGATTTATTTAATCTTGGTCTCACTTATATGTTAACCACCAGAGGTACACCCCAAATCTATTATGGAACGGAAATTCTTATGTCCAATCCAGGAACAGATGATCATGGAATCATTAGAAGTGATTTTCCAGGCGGGTGGCAAGGAGATACTAAAAACGCTTTCTCAAACACAGGACTTACAAGTAAGGAAATAGAGGCAAAAAATTATATGCAGAAATTACTTAAATGGCGGGAATACAAACCTGTTATCCATCATGGTAAAATGCTGCATTTCGTTCCAAGCGAAAATATTTATGTTTATTTTAGATATGATAACAAGGAAAAAATAATGGTAATCCTTAGTTTAAATAAAAAAGATCAAACCATTGATTTAAGCAGATTTAAAGAGATTTTACCCGAATCATTTAATGCTTTTGATATCATTTCTGGCAAGAAACTGGAAGTTACTAACTCTTTATTGGTTCCTGCAAACAAATCTATAATTTTGGAAATAAAATAATTTATAGTCAAGGTGTACTTACTTCAACTGCATCTTTTAGAATGTATATGAAATGCATTACATCTTTGGTGTTTAATGTAAGTACTCCTTGAAATGTTTTTACATCGTCGGTATTATATCTTTTTGAAAAGCCCTTTTTCATTTCAAGTTCAACAATAGTTTCTGAACCCGATCCACCGCAAAAAAAACACATAGCCATCGGCACCTTTGAAATGACATATAAGTTTTTTGCGGCGTCCACAGGTATTACATAACCTTTAATTTTGACTTTTTTGTTCTTTAAGGAATTTGGTATTGGTCCAAATCTTGGCACCATAAATTTAGATTGGTGCTCCTCAAACCACACTAAATCAAAATTAACATCAGCTAATTTTTCCCAGCTTAACAAAGTCTGGGCCTTCAAGTCAGTTAACAAAGCCTGAGATAACCCTAAGACTAAGTATATCAAAATAGTATTAATCTTCACTTTCATTTCTTTTCTTGCAAATATAAGCTAATAAAATTTTTAGTATGAAACATTGTTGCATTGGTTATTTGCTGGAATCTCATATCTTTAAACTTAAATAACGGCAGAAAATAATTGCTCCCATAATTCACACGAAATTGAAAGGTATAAAAATGGATATGTTTTCACAAATGTTTTTTAGATTTAAATCAGTCTGGTTTTTATTGCTTTTTCTGATCTTATATTTTGGTGCTGTTGGTCAGAATAATAAGTTAACTGGTCTGGTTACTTCTAATGGAACTCCTTTAATTGGTGCTTCTGTTGCGATGGAAAACAGCAGTTTAGGTACTATTACTGATTTAGAAGGACAATTTGTTTTATCTGATATTCCAAAAGGAGAACATACTTTTAATATTTCTTATGTTGGATATAAATCTATTTCATCTACTATTGTTTTTCAAATGGATGAGATAAAAAAGATGGATTTTAATTTGATGGAGGATGTGCTTGGATTAGAAGCTGTAGTGGTGACAGCCACCAGAAACGCCATTCCTGCCTTTCTTTCTCCCATTATAGTTAACCGGTTAGATGATCGTATTTTTGACAGGACTCAATCCATTAGTTTAGCCGAAGGGCTTCATTTTTCTCCAGGTTTACGTATTGAAAATAATTGTCAGAATTGTGGTTTTACCCAATTAAGGATGAATGGTCTGGAGGGACCATACACCCAGATTTTAATTAATAGCAGACCTGTTTTTTCTGCCTTAGCCGGTGTTTATGGTTTGGAAATGATACCAACAAACATGGTGGAACGAGTTGAAATAGTGAGAGGTGGAGGTTCGGCGCTTTATGGTGGAAATGCGATAGCGGGAACGGTAAATATTATTACCAAAGATCCGCTGTTCAACCATTTTGAATATAACTCCAATTTAGCCATTACAAACTTTGAAAATGCAGATAAATCATTATCTGTCAATGGTTCTCTTGTTTCAGACCAACTGGATAGAGGTATTACCTTTTTGGGTTTTAATAGGTCAAGAAATCCCTGGGATGCTAATGGAGATGGGTTATCTGAAATGACAAAATTAAATAATCTTACCCTGGGTGCTGATGCTTATTGGAAACCGTCGGAAAGAAGTAGGTTGAGTTGGAATTTACTTTTCATGAAGGAGTTTAGAAGAGGTGGGGGAGACTTTGATGTTCAGCCGCACCAGGCTTCCTTAGCTGAACAGCTTAATCACGATATAAACGGAGGTGGTATTTCTTATGAATATTATTCTAAGGATAAAGCAAGGAAAATTTCTGTGTATAGTTCATTACAACAAACGAACAGAGGCAGTTATTATGGTTCCGGAGGAAGTATTTTGACGACGGGAAGTAATGTAGGTTTGCCGCAGTTGCAGGCTATTAATGCTTATGGCGTATCTGAAGACCTTGCTTTGGCCGCTGGATGGCAAATTTCAGCTGAACTGGATGGTGGATTTTCATTGACTGCTGGAAATGAGTGGGTTCATAATAAAGTTTCAGATAGAATGCCTGGCTATAATCGGAGCATCAATCAAACGGTAAATACTTTTGGTACCTATGCTCAAATACAATGGAAACCTGCAGATTCCTGGACTTTTCTTGCAGGAGGTCGATTAGATCCATTAAGCATTGATGGAATTTATTTGTTGGATAATTATAATTTCAACCAAATTAAAAGAATGGCTCCTTTCGTTCCTCGTTTTAGTATTTTAAAAAATCTAAATAGCAGTTTAAAATTAAGAGTTTCTTATTCACAGGGTTACAGGGCTCCTCAAGCTTTTAATGAAGACTTGCATATTGAAACCGTTGGAGGTGCTGCATTATTTACCCAGCTTGATAAGGATCTAAAAACGGAAACCTCTCGTTCCTGGAATGCCTCATTTGACTATAACTGGAGAAAAGGTTCCGCTGAAGGTAATTTTATTGTAGATGGATTTCATATTACACTATCAGATCCATTTATTTTGAGTGATCAGATTGAATTACCCAATGGTATTGGTGTGGTAACAAAAAGAAATGGTTCTGGAGCAAGGGTTTTTGGGTTGAATTTTGAGTCCAATATAGCCATTACCAGGAAATGGATTATTCAAGGTGGTGCAACGGTTCAACGGGCTTTGTATGATGAAAGGGAAATAATCTGGTCACCTAGGCTTGTAACTGAAAGTAATAAGGATAGTATTGTGTCTACCGACCGACTATTAAGAACACCCAATGTATATGGTTTCTTAAGTATGGATTGGCGTCCAGTTCATGAATGGAGCTTCTCGCTATCAAGTGTTTATACAGGTTCTATGCAGGTAAAACACATTATTAATGTAGATAATGAGTTTCCGGTATGGGTAAATACTAGGTCATTTTTAGAGGTAAACCTTAAAATGAGCAAAGAATGGCACTTGCATAAGACCATGCCTTTAACTTTGTCCATGGGTATTCAAAATATTTTTAATGCTTACCAAAAAGATTTTGATAGAGGGGTACAAAGAGATGCGGGCTATATTTATGGACCTTCCAGACCAAGGACTATTTTTTTTGGAGTTTCTTTCGCTCCTTTTAAGCCTGAATAAAATTTATACAGACAAACATTTTTGAAAGAATTTGTACATATTGTCTTTATTTATGTTTTTGCCTATGACGACTATTTTACTTATTCGAGGCTCATCATTGGCCCATAGTTGACCGTCACTATAGTTTATTTGTGTTTTTACTGTTTGAAATAATAATTTTACCGGATAATTTTCGACGGCGATAATACCTTTAATTCTATAAATCTGATGGTAGCTTAGAAATAGCAATCTGTTTATTTCAAAATTCAACTTTG
This sequence comes from Saprospiraceae bacterium, assembly GCA_027488135.1. Classification (GTDB taxonomy): domain Bacteria; phylum Bacteroidota; class Bacteroidia; order Chitinophagales; family Saprospiraceae; genus BJGN01. The sequence goes on from JAIYCH010000131.1 coordinate 27,267, forward strand.
CCAACACAAAAGGATCACTGAACGTAAACGAAAAAGTGGTTATTTTTTCGTGTATATTATTTAACGCTCCCGATACATTATTTAATTTTATTTCAGGAAGTAGTTCATGATGTCTTTCCAGGATCTCAGCAATAGGAAAAGCGCCAAATGCACCCCATAAAATGGTTGCTAAAGGGTTGATTTTGGCTAATAAGACAGTTAATTCATTTTTTTTCTCTTCATTTGATAATTGGTCGGTTTTATTAAGCAACAAAATATCGGAAGCGGCAATTTGCCTGATAGCCTCCTCCGTTTCAGAAAGCCAGCTTTCAATAAAAAGTGCATCGATAACGCCAATCACATTTATCAGTTCAAAATCTTTTATAACCGCTGGATGATTAAGAAAAGTGGCTGCTATGGCACCTGGATCTGCTATGCCAGTTGTTTCAATTAAAATTCTATCAATTTCGTCTTTTTTTGCATACAGTTCTTCCAGTACATCAAAAAGTTCATCATTTAAAGAACAACAAATACAGCCAGCGGTCAATTCTATGATAGCGTCTGTGTTAGTAACTAAAGTAGCTCCGTCAATATTTATTTTTCCAATCTCATTCTCAATAATAACGATTCGTTCATTTGTTTTATTTTTTAAAAAGTGATTTAGGAAGGTCGTTTTTCCAGATCCTAAAAAACCGGTAATAATGTGGACAGGAATTTTCTTTTTCATGTTAAAATTTACGACATTTCATTGAGTAAGATTTGTAACTTGTGGAACAAATTATCTTGTCATTTTGATTTATATTTATTAAAATAATTATGAGTACCGCACTGAAAGAAAAACCCAGAATGAATTTCTGGCAAATATTTTCCATGAGTTTTGGCTTTTTAGGCATCCAATTTGGATTTGCCTTACAAAATGGAAATGCTTCAAGAATTTTACAAAATTTTGGTGCAGATGTGCATGAATTATCCTGGTTTTGGTTAGTTGCTCCCTTGACGGGTATGCTGGTTCAGCCTTTGGTTGGTTATTATAGTGACAGGACATGGAATAGATTGGGTCGACGAAAACCATTTTTTTTAGTAGGTACCATTTTATCTTGTCTGGCGCTGATTTTTTTGCCTAATGCTGATATTTTTTTATCTATTAAGTCAGCTTTACTCATTGGTGCGGGCATTTTAATGATAATGGATGCCAGTATAAATGTGGCGATGGAACCATTCAGAGCGCTGGTTGCAGATAATTTAAGAGTAGATCAGAATACGTTTGGTTTTAGTATTCAGACCTTTTTGATAGGTGTCGGAGCTGTTGCCGGATCCTATTTACCTTCTATTTTAGCCGATTATTTTGGATTTAGCAGAGAAGGGGTAAATGGGGGAGTAGCACCTAATGTTATCTGGTCTTTTTATATAGGTGCAATGGTATTTTTTGGTGCTATTTTAGTTACTTTAATTTTCGCAAAGGAATATCCACCCGAGGAATATAAAAGTTATCACGGCGAAGTAAAAGAAGAAAAACAAGGGTTAATGAATATTTTCCATGATTTCAAAGCTATGCCTTCAACAATGAAGCAATTGGGATTAGTTCAGTTTTTTAGTTGGTTTGCTTTATTTAGTATGTGGGTGTTTACTACCCCAGCGGTGGCCCATCATATATATGGATTAGCTATTGATGACACCCATAGCCTGGCTTTCAACAAAGCAGGGGATGAGGTAGGAAAAGCTTTTGGAATGTATAATCTGGTAGCTACTTTCTATGCCTTATTACTCCCTTTTATTGCTATGAAAATTGGCAAACAATGGACACATGCTTTTTCTTTGATTGCTGGTGGCCTAGGGCTAATTGGTATTTATTTTTGTACTTCACCAGATCAATTAATATATTGTATGATTGGTGTGGGAATAGCCTGGGCATCTATACTTGCTATGCCTTACGCATTATTGGCAGGATCAATTCCAGCCGGGAAAATGGGTATTTATATGGGGATATTTAATTTTTTTATAACGTTACCTCAAATTGTTAATGGCGTATTCGGAGGTCTCGTCGTGAAATATGCCTATAATAATAATGCTATTTATGCCCTTTTATTCGCGGGTGTTTTTATGATTTTAGGTGCATTTACGGTGCTTAAAGTTAAATCTGTTTAATTTTAACTACAAATAAATTTTTATGAAGCAATTATTACTGGTTCTGACGATTTTATTTTCAACGAGTTTTGTTTGGGCTCAAAAGAAAGATAAAACGGCGATGGACTTTTCAACCATTATTTCAGCAGCGGAATTAAAAAAACAACTTTATGTCATTGCAGGTCCGGAAATGGAAGGCAGGAATACCCCTTCTGCGGGCTTGAAAAAAGCAGCGGCTTATCTGGAATCTGAGTTTATTGCCATGGGGCTACAACCCATTGCCAATGGTAAGTATCAAATGCCTTATGCTCTTTACCTGGACTCTATTTTAGCATCTTCTTTCTCCGTAAACGGTCAAAATTATGTTTCAGGTGAAGATTTTCAAATGAATCCTAATAATTATTCCGCTCAATTACATGCATCTGAAGTAGTTTTTGTCGGTTATGGAATGTCTGATTCAACGCGTAATGACTATAAAGGTCTCGATGTAAAAGGGAAAATAGTATTGGTCATGGCTGGAACGCCTAACCCAGGCGCAGGTCGTGGAAATTTTGTGAATAAACAAGCTATTGCTGCACAGTATGGCGCCATTGCTGTTTTACAGGTTCAACAAAATCTTTCCATTCAAATGAGAGGTGGCGGCCCCAGACATTACCTGAATCTTTATAAAAAGGTAAATCTTCCTAATTTAATTACCATCAAAGGAAATGTCGCAAAGGAAATTACGGGTAAATCTTATGACGAACTTTTGGCAGAAGCGAAAAATGGCGTGCTTAATAACTCATTTTCTACTAAAATCTCCTTTAATCTATTAAAACAAACCAATACAGAGGAAACAACTAATGTAATTGGTTTTATAGAAGGAACCGATCTCAAAGATGAAGTCGTTATGTTAACTGCTCATTATGACCATGTTGGTAAATCTGCTGATAAAATTTTCTACGGTGCCGATGATGATGGCTCTGGAACGGTTAGTATTTTGACACTGGCCAGGGCTTTTTCTGAAGCGAAAAAAGCGGGTAAGGGTCCCAGAAGAAGTATGGCGTTTATGCTTGTTTCCGGTGAAGAAAAAGGCCTTTGGGGTTCTGCTTACTACGCTGATAATCCGATAATTCCCTTGGAAAAAACAGTTTGTGATCTCAATATTGATATGATAGGTAGAATTGGTGATCCCTATTTAAAGGACGTTGATTCAAGTAATTATGTTTATATTATTGGTGACGATAAATTAAGTTCGGCGTTAAGACCAATTAGTGAAAGTGCCAATAAAAAATATACCAATCTAAAGTTAGATTACACATATAATGATCCTAACGATCCTAATCGGTTTTATTATCGTTCAGATCATTACAATTTTGCTGAAAAAGGCGTGCCTATTATTTTTTATTTTAATGGCGTTCATCCAGATTATCATCAGGCCACCGATACTCCCGATAAAATTAACTATCCTTTAATGGCAAAAAGAGCCCAATTAGTGTTTTATACCGCTTGGGAAATTGCCAATAGAACAGAATCTATTCCAAGAGACCAGAATAAACTTTAATTAAAGTAGTAAAGAGGGTTAATTTTTAATCCTCTTTACTTTTCTTTAGAAATATCATATAATCTTTTACCGTTTCCATCGGATTTTCTTCCATCGGTACATGACCACTGTCATATATTATTAATTCAGCATTGGGGATTAATTTTTGAAACTCAAATGCATTAGCTAAAGGTATCCAACGGTCATCTTTTCCCCATTGAATAAGAACGGGCACAGTTATATTTTTCAAATCACTGACAACTAATTTTTCATTTGACTGACTCATTCTTTTTACAAAGGCTGTTCTATTTCCTTCTCTTAGAGATAATTCAAAATATCGGTCAATTAATTTTTCAGTAACTAATTGGTCATTTTTATAAACATCCAGCATAGATTTTTCAATAATGCTTTTAGGCGTTACTTTCTGTAATAGGGTAGAAAGAACTGGAAGTTTTGCCAGTTGAAAAATAAAAGGAGGTTTTTTTCCAGGTTGTGGCAAACCTGCGGCATCTATTAAATTTAGGGTTAAAATCTTTTGAGGAAATTGAGTGGTATAATGCCATGCCACCAGACCTCCCAAAGAATTTCCGGCAATATGAAATGAATCTACCTTTAATTTTATCATTAGACTATCTAAAATAGCTGTATATCTTGAAATTTGATAATTATGATTTGGATCAGGTCCGGTAAGTCCAAAACCTGGTAAATCAAATGAAATAACACGATAACTTGGTGATAAAATGTCTATCCATTTTTCCCAGGTATGCAAAGATGCCCCCGTTCCATGGATCAATATGATGGCTTCCCCTTTTCCCACATCTCGATAATGCACATTTATACCATCTATAGAAATAAAGGAAGAGGATGGGTAAGCATATTTATTTTTTAGCTCCTTTATATCGATATCATTTTTCCAATAAATAGATATGACAATAATAAGAAAGGCAATAATAGCAATTAGGATGTATTTTATAATTTTTTTCATATATATTAAATTGTATAGCCCCCGTCAGCGGTAAAAACAGCGCCAGTAGAGTAGGCGGAAGCTGGAGAAGCTAAATAAAGGGCCAACGCTGCTATCTCTTCGGGGGAACCAATGCGGGCCAATGGTAATTGATGTAGCATCATTTTCATGATTTTATCATTTGTCCATAAAGCTTCGCTAAATTTGGTTTGTATCAATCCCGGGCATATAGTATTGACTCTGACATTATGTTGTCCCCATTCTTTAGCCATAACTTTAGAAAGAGAAATAAGAGCAGCTTTGCTTACGCTGTATATTCCAAGACCCGGTTCAGGTCTTAAACCACCAATACTACTAATATTAATAATAACACCACCCCCTCTTTCTTTGAAGCTGGGTAATACCATTTTTGATAAATCAAAAGGACCTCTTAGGTTAACTGACATAATTTTATCAAACGCCCATGTTTCTGTTTGTTCTACAGGTCCAAAAACTGGATTTGATGCTGAATTATTTACTAGGATATCTACCGCTCCAAAGGTTTGAAGCGTAAAATCAACTAAGGCCTGATTATCACTTTCGACGCCATTATTGCTGGCAAAATATTGACAATCAATACCTAAGTTAATTAATTTTTGAGAACTAAGAATGAGTGCTTCTTGTTTTCTTCCTGAAATAACTATTTTAGCCCCAGCTAATCCTAATTTTTCGGCTATTGATTCTCCTATACCTCGGCTGGCACCTGTTACTATGGCAACCTTGCCCGAAAGATCAAATAATGTTTCTGACATTTTTTAATCCTAAAGATAAGGGTTAGCGCGTTAGTTTAACCTATAAATGTAATTTTTTTTTGCGTGCGAGAAGCGTTTCTTCTGATTCCTCGTGGATTGGGTCGGGTACGCAACAATCTACCGGACAGACTGCTGCACATTGGGGTTCTTCATGAAAGCCAACGCATTCTGTACATTTATCAGAAACTATATAATAATAATCATCTGATACAGGGGTATTTTTATCTAAAGCAGAAATTACTTCTCCATTTTCTAAGGTAAATTGTCCGGAAAGGGTAGTTCCATCGGATATAGCCCATTCCATACCACCTTCATAAATAGCATTATTGGGGCATTCTGGTTCACAAGCCCCACAATTAATGCATTCATCTGTTATCATAATCGCCATAAAAGCAAAATTAATATATACTAAAAATATTTTCTGCAAATATACTTTACATTATCATATTTACAAACGTCTGAACTTAAATTGGGTTTTGTCAATTCCTAAAGATATTTTTGTAGATTGAAAAATTATCATTTTATGGCTAAATCAGAAAATACTAAGGAAACTCCCCTAATGGCCCAATACTTTAAAGTGAAGGCCAGGCATCCCGATGCTATTTTGCTTTTTCGAGTAGGTGATTTTTACGAAACTTTTGGAGATGATGCCATTAAAACGGCTTCAGTACTGGGTATTGTGCTTACTAATAGAAATAATGGGGGTAGTGACGTTCCTTTAGCTGGTTTTCCTTATCATTCGTTAGATGTTTACTTGCCACGATTAGTTAGAGGTGGATATCGAGTGGCTATTTGTGAGCAACTTGAAAAACCTGATCCGCAGAAAAAGATTGTAAAAAGGGGGGTAACTGAAATTATTACTCCAGGGGTTACCTTGGAACACTCCCTGTTAGATACCAAAAAAAATAATTTTCTCGCAGCCATTCATTTTACAAAAAAGGATGAAATTGGAATTGCTTTTTTAGACATTTCAACGGGTGAATTTTTACTTTCTGAGGGAGATTTTCCTAATGCCGATAAATTAATCAGAAGCCTAAATCCCTCTGAAATTATTATTGGAAAGGATAAAAAATCATTTGCTGAGAAGGAGTGGGGAGGGTCATTTTATTTAACCTGGCTCGATGAATGGGTCTGTACCTACGATTACGGTAGAGAAAGGTTGCTAAATCATTTCGATGTTCTCAATTTAAAAGGTTTTGGCATTGAAGACCTTTCTTTAGGTCAGGTAGCTGCTGGAGCTATTCTTCATTATTTGGAGACGACCGAAAATAGGCAACTGAAGCATATTTCGACCATCAATAGAATTCAACCGGATAATTATGTCTGGCTGGATCGTTTTACGGTAAGAAATCTTGAACTAATTTACTCCCCTCATGAATCGGGCACTTCTCTTCTCGATGTTTTAGATAATACCGTTTCTCCTATGGGTTCACGGTTGTTAAAAAAATGGGTGGTTTTGCCGTTGAGAAATCAATCTGAAATTGAAGCAAGATTATCCGTCGTTTCCTGGTTTTTTGAAAATATGGAAGTAGGCGAAGATATTTCCAGACTATTAATCAAATTAGGCGATATAGAAAGATTAATTTCCAGGGTGCCTATGGGTAAAATTAATCCCCGAGAGGTAAATCAATTAAGGAAATCATTGGCGGCCATTCAACCGCTAAAAGAATTTCTTTTCTCTTCAAAAATAGACACCCTTATCCAATTGGCTGAATCTTTGAATCCCTGCGATTCTTTAGCGGAAAGAATTAGTAAACAAATAGTAGATGATCCACCTGTAAATATGTACAAAGGTGGAGTAATAGCTAATGGCTTTTCACCCGACCTGGATCAATGGCGGTTCATCATAAATAATAGTAAAGACTTATTGTTGAATCTCCAACAGAAGGAAATTGAAAGATCTGGAATTCAAAGTTTAAAAATTGGGTATAATTCAGTTTTTGGTTATTATCTGGAAGTAACTAATAAACATAAAGATTCGACGCCCGCTGACTGGATTAGGAAGCAGACGCTTTCCAATGGAGAGCGATTTGTTACTGAAGAATTAAAAGTTCTTGAAGCTAAAATTCTTCAGGCTGAAGAGAAATGTGTGGAGATAGAAAATAGTTTGTTTAATCAATTAGTGATTGATTTGCAAGCTTATATAGCACCTGTTCAGATCAATGCGCAAGTAGCTGCACAGGTAGATTGCTTGCTATCTTTTTCTAAAAATGCAAAGAAATTTAATTATGTCAGGCCCAAAGTAAATCAGTCATATAATATTGATATAAAACAAGGCAGGCACCCTGTGATTGAACAAAAGCTGCCATTGGGAGAGTTTTATGTTCCAAATGATACCTTTTTGGACAATGATTTTCAGCAAATTTTAATGATAACAGGTCCTAATATGGCTGGTAAATCTGCTATTTTAAGACAAACTGCCCTGATTTGTTTAATGGCTCAGATGGGTTCATTTGTACCCGCACAATCAGCGGAATTGGGTATTTTAGATAAAATTTTTACCAGGGTAGGGGCCAGTGATAATATTTCTTCTGGGGAATCTACTTTTATGGTCGAAATGAATGAAACATCGAGTATTTTAAATAATATTTCATCCAGAAGTCTGGTACTTCTTGATGAAATTGGACGAGGTACGAGTACTTATGATGGTATTTCGATTGCCTGGTCAATTGCTGAATTTTTACATGAAAATAATTTTTGTAAGGCAAAAACGTTATTCGCAACGCATTATCACGAATTAAATGCCTTAGAGGAACGATTCCCAAGAATTCATAATTTTCATGTTGCCACCAGAGAGGTTGATAAAAAAATTATTTTTCTTAGGAAGTTAACAGAAGGCGGTAGTGAACATTCTTTTGGTATTCACGTGGCACGAATGTCAGGAATGCCTAAAATAATTATTGAAAGAGCGGGAGAAATTTTAAGTGAGCTTGAGAATAAAAGGCTACAGGGGAATACTAAATCGGTGGATATAGCTAAAACCATTTCGAAGAGAGTACCAGAGGCACTTCAATTAAGTATTTTTGAAACGGTTGACCCCCTGGCTGGACAATTAAAACAAGCCATCCTTAACCTTGATCTCAATACAATGACTCCGATTGAATGTATGCTTAAAATAAGGGAGTTAAAAAATTTATTGGAATCTTAAATCATAAAAATGAAAATTGCACTTATTGGCTATGGGAAAATGGGAAAAACCATCGCTGAATTAGCTAAAACACAACATCATGAAATTATTTTAACCATTGATGCGGATAATAAAAATGATTTACAAAGTGATTTGTTTAAATCTGCTGATGTAGCTATAGAATTTACCCAACCTAATCAGGCTTTTGGTAATATTATGGCTTGTTTTGAGGCTGGAGTTCCCGTTGTTTGCGGTACAACAGGGTGGTATGATGAACTACCTAAGTTAGTTTCAGCGTGCAACGAAAAAAATGGGTCTCTCATCTATGCCTCTAATTTCTCTATTGGTGTAAATTTGTTTTTTGTACTGAATAAAATACTGGCAAAGCAAATGAGTCAATATCCAGATTATAAAGTTTCAATGCAGGAGACACACCATACAGCAAAACTCGATGCGCCCAGTGGCACTGCTATCACTTTAGCAGAAGATTTAATAAATAATCACTCCGGTTATCAAGGCTGGTCAAAAGGGATTCCAGCTGATGAAATATCATTTCCTATTCTTTCGGTTAGGGAAGATCCTGCTCCGGGTAAACACGAAATATTTTACACTTCAGAGATAGATGAAATAAAAATAAGCCATGAAGCTTTAAATAGAAATGGATTCTCTCTTGGTGCTCTTTATGCCGCAAAATGGATAAAAGGAAACAAGGGGATTCATCATTTTGCAGATATATTGTCGCTACAACTCAGCTAATTTTTCAAGCAGCCAGTTTTTTGATGCAACATTTTTTGTCTGCTCTAATTCTAAGGTAAGTTTTTGTTTCGCTTTTTCATCCTTCGGTGTCATTTTCGCTAGTTTCTTTGCTATGGAAACAAAATTTCTATAAAGCTCCTTTCGATTGTCTGGAATATGATTATTTCTGTTTAAAAAAGCCCTGAAGCTATCCAGTAAAAAAAATAAGGCATCTGTTTCCCCTGTATCATAATAGGTACATATTAACATGGTCTTGGAATTTAGATTATATATATAATCATCGTATTCAACAGATTGTAGTGTTTTTATTACAAGGTCATACTTTTTTTGATAAAAATACAACTGGGCAAGATTAAATGATAAAGAATTATCCCTCTGATTTTCAGGGAGTAGCGGGGCATAATCTGTGATAAATGCTTCTATCCAGTTAAATTCCTTTAAACGTAGGCCAATGACCACAATATTTTTAAAGTGATAGGGAGAGAATGATTGATCTTCCAATAAAATATCTTGTGATACTACCTCTTTGTAAAAATCAAAAAGTTGAGCTAAAAACTTACTGTTTCCTTTGTTTATTTGAATAGAACAATAATTAATAATCGTAGAATATATTTCTGCTAACTCTTTTTTAGGAAAAAGTGGATTATTCTCGGAAACGGATTGCCTAAGGGAAAAGTAGTTTTCCTCATTTTCTGAATCAGTGTATAAATTCAATAGCTTTGAATAGAGCATGATACTTGGCACATTTTCATAACCTTTTAATTTTATCATGTTTTTAACCTCATCAATATAGGTCAACTTATAGGTGTGTATAGCCAAGTTTTTGAGTTCGATTTCTTTGCAGAATAAACGTAACTTTTCAGATAAATAAAAGACGTCCAGAGATTCGTTTATTTCCTCAATATTAGAACGAATATTTCTATCTCCCTCTAAATTTAGAATTTCATAATTATTTCTTTCAAGAGAATAACGTTGTAAAAATGCCTGAGAATGTCGGAATTCGTTAGCCTCCAGGCGAATACGCGCACTTTTCACACTACTTTTTGTGAGACTAATTAGTTTTCTTTCGTTTATGACTTCTAATAAAGATAAATCTTGAACTATTGGGTCACGTTGATATAGGTCAAAAGACAAAAATTTTGTCAATAGCTTGAAGAGATCTGAAAAGTATTTTCTTAATCTAATGTCATCGAACGGTATCCCCCTGAATATTTTTTTCCAAAGGACTTGTTTTTCTGGTAATTGCGTTGGATTTTTGCTTATATGCTCGTCCATAAAGTCAAAAATAGAGACCATATTTTCATCGCTATTAAAAAAAGGAGATATTAGAAATTTTTTAAATCTATTTCTCTCTGGTTTGTTGAGATGTAGGAGCGTCTGTATTAATTTAGAGTCTTTCATAAAAGTATCTTTTCAAAAGTTAAATTTATATTAACGTAAACGTGATTTGGAATTTAATTGTATATTTGTAAATAAAAAATCGACCTAATCTCAAATAGCATGTATTCAAAAATAACTTATCTGGCATTTACCATTTTATTTTGGGTCTTTTACGTCACACTTTCTGCTCAGACGATTGTTGTAAAAACGGTTGATGTAATAAAAAATAAGAATGGGGTTGGTCTTGTTGAAGTAGATCCCAATACTACGCCTACCCATACTAATCCTGCCTCAGGTATTATTACAGTATTAGGTATTGGAAATATTTATAAGTTCACATACTCACCAAAATTTGACTTTTTAGGTCAAGATACCTTTTCTGTAAATTCTATTTCAGGAAACATTTCAACAACTACCCGTTTCAATGTGACCGTCAGACAATCAAAAGTTATTGCAATTCCTGATTTATATGCTTATGACTTTATCAAGAAAGGAGAACAATTAATGTCTGTTACTGAAAATGATATTGATGAAGAAAATGGTCTTAAACCAACTATTTTAGAAATCACCTCAAAAAATAATGGACTTTTTAAAATCTCTGGGGATAGAAAAGATATCTTTTTTACTCCTGTGTCCGGTTTTTCAGGGGTTGCAAACATAACTTATCTTGTTTGTAACTCTACAAATGAAGTTTGCGCTCAAACTACAGCATCTATCATTGTTCCGAATCCCAGAGATACCTTTGAAGTTTTTACCCCTAAGTTTACACCCATCAATCTGCCAATTCCAAAGGATTTTGTTCTACAGAGTTCTTCTGCGAATGGCACATTAAAGCTATCTGGACATTTTCAAGAATTTACACCGAACGCCAATTTTGTTGGAAGAGAGAGTTTACTTTTCCAAAATACGTTAACAAATCAGCAAATTGCAGTTAATGTCAATGTATTAAGTAAACGTAAAAATATATATGCCTTTGACGATTACACTTCTTTGACGCCAGGTTCCACTATCCAAAACTGGAATCTGCTGGTAAACGATAAAATAACCGGAACATCCTCTTTCAAAATTATTTCTGCACCGAAATTTGGTAAAATTACCGTGGATGGAGGCAGAGTTACTTACGAAGCTCCAAATGGTTCTACCTTTTCTGGTGTAGATCAATTCACTTATGAACTTTCTCAGGACGGGCTGGATAAAGAAATAGCTACTGCTTATGTTAGGATAAGCAGATTTGAGCCTAATGCATCAACTTTTAATTTTTTTACGCCTAAAGGATCGCCTCTAAAGGTAACCCATACACTTCCTTCCTCTTTAAAGAATGTCAAATTTGAAATTAGTAAAACAGGTATTGGTGCTTTAGTAGTAAATAGTGATAATAGCCTTACTTATACTCCTCAAATTACACCCGGTATTGATAATTGGGAAGTGGATTATTTTGTATCTGATAAGAAAGTTTCTACGATTAAATTGATTTTTAATGTGTTAAACGAAAATGTTACCGATCCTTGTTTTGGTGATGATTGTACTTGGAGTGGTGATACAGATAATGATGGAATTGTTTCTTTATCAGATTTGCTGCCGATAGGTCAATACCTCGGTAGTGTTAATTTATTTGATGGACCAGCAGTGACAACTTCATGGTATGGTAAAAAAGCGCAAGAATGGGCAAATAATCCTTTATTGAAATATGTAAATACGAGTGGGGATAAATTTATCTCAGACGCTGATACTTTGGCTGTTAAGAATCATTTAGGAAAAACACATGGTATTATTTCAAAAGATATACCTATTCAAACATTTGCAGTAAAGTTAAAAGGAAATGCATCAGTTAAACCAGGTGAAGCTTTAAATTTGGAAGTTTTTATTGGAGATAAATCAAAACCTGCCATTGATTTATATGGATTCACCCTGTCATTGCCCTTTAACAAACAGTTATTTGATTTATCTAAATCATCTTTAAATTTTGATACCAGAAGTTGGATGGCATATAATTCTCCTGTCTTCTCTATGACAAATAGTAACAATGACAGAGGGGTCATGGAAGCTGCTTACACAAGAACGAGTGGTAAGTCAGCGGACGGTTTTGGTAAAGTGGGTACTGCAAGAATTATTGTCATTGATATCGCAGGTATAAAGCCACCAAGCGGTTCAAACGAATTACAAGTTACATTGGGTGGTCAGGCTACAGGAAGTGACGCTAACGGTAATGCTTACAGTCTTTACGTCGAACCATTTACCCTAACCATTGATTTTAGCGATGTTAAAGAAAAAGTGACGCCTACCTTACCGGTAGAACCTGTTTTAAGTCCCAGGTTTAATGAAGGTGGTGAAATTGATGTTTTTCCAAATCCTGCCACAGATTTCGTTAACATAAAAAGCTATAAAAATAATTTAATCAGGACTGTTCAGTTAGTAAATATGTCAGGTCAGATACTGTTTGAGTCAAATAATATACATAACACAGAAATAGAGATATCCATTGCAAATAGAGTAACTGGCGTATATTATCTCAGAGTTCTTACTGAAAATGCGATATTCACACGTAAATTACAAATCCTACAAAGGTAATCCCATAACACATATTCTTTTTTAGCGAATCGCCTGTATCTTTATGTTACAGGCGATTTTTATTAATGATGTCCAGTAATTCATCTCTGTAATTTTTTCCAACGGGGAGTAACTTAGGGATATTCTTTTCAAAAACCTCCACCATATTTCCCAATATGGCATTTATTCGGTCTATGTTGACAATATAAGATCGGTGAATTCTTTTGAATTTCAAAATTGGTAACTTTTCTTCAAGGCTTTTCATTGTTTGTAAAGTAATAACTCTTTGGTTTTCCATACGGATAATAACATAATCCTTTAATCCTTCTATATAAATAATTTCATTATGGTTTATTTTAATTAGTTTTTTATCAGCTTTTACAAAGAAGTAGTCTTCAGGTTCTTTCTCGGAACTAACTTTTTCCAGTGTTTTATTTTTATGTAATTGATGAAGTTCAAACCCCTTATTTATAGCTTTAATAAACCGTTCCATAGAAATGGGCTTCAATAAATAGTCTAATACATTCAGCTCAAAACCTTCAATGGCATGATTTGGATAAGCGGTGGTAATAATAACTAAAGGAGGGTTTTTTAAAGTTTTTAAAAAATCCAAACCACTTATCATGGGCATTTGAATATCTAAGAAAATAAGGTCAATAGAAGTGCTCTTTAACCATTCATTTGCCTCAATGGCATTCAGGCATTTAGCCACTAAGTTTAGTTCGGGAAATTGTGAAACATAAGTTTCCAATACATCCTGTGCTAAAGGTTCATCATCAATTATTAAGATATTAAGCATTTTTTTTAATTTTAATCAGTTAAATTAAGCGTAAGGTTTACACAATATTCCTGTGGCAGGTTCAGTATATTCAATTCGAACCTGTTTGGATAGATGAGTTGTAATCGCCTATTTACATTTTCCAGACCAATACCACCTACAAGGGACAAATTTTCAGTATTATAAACGGTGGAAGATTTATTATTAGCTATGGAAAAGTTCAGCAGATGATTATTAACATTTAAGGTAATATGGACATATCGGATGGTATCCAAAGAGGTATTCACACTATGTTTAAAAGAATTTTCTAAAAATGGAATCAATAATAGGGGAGCGATGAGTTCATTTTCTATACTTCCAACGATGTTAAATTTTATATCAATGGAATTTCCTTGTCTTAATTTTTCTAAATCCAGATAATTTTGCAAATAAAGAATTTCTTTTGAGAGATTTACCTTTTTTTCATTACACTCGTACAACATATACCTCATCATATCAGATAACTTAATAACTATTTCAGGCGCAAGATCTGATTTTTTTAATGTCAGGGAATATAGGCTATTTAAAGTGTTAAAAAAGAAGTGAGGATTAATTTGAGACTTTAAAAATTGTAGTTCTGACTGCATATTCTTGTTCTCCAGTTGTTGTCTCAACGATATTTGTGCAAACCAGTCAACTACAATATTTCCAATGGTAGTAAAGCCTGAAATGACGATAAATACAAAGAAATATCCTGTCTGTTTTTCGAATAATTTATACTGATAGGTAGGGAAATCATTTAATTTGATATGGAGAGCCATAGTTTTAATAGGTGTTAATAAAAAACAGGCTAAGAATAATAAGAATAAATAAGTGAAGATTTTTTTCTGGTTTAAATAATTAGGTATTAAATAAAGAAGGTTTAAATAAACGATGAAGATATAGAAACTCACATTGATGAGTTCGTTACTAAGGTTAAAAATGATGTCTTCCTTTGTTTCTTTTAGTAAAAGAAGGACAGAAAACATTACTATCCAAATAATGATGTGGATAATCCAATTAATTTTAGAAGAAAGAAAAAGTTTATCCAAAATATTTAAATTTTTATAATAATAGAACGATTTGCTCTAAAGTACAAATAAATAAGATGAATTGGATAGAGGCATAGACGAAACTCCCATAATTTTATTCCATAAGATAAAAGGTTTATTTGTATTTTTGTAGTCTAACAATAAAGTAAAAGAATGATAAAGAAGGCATTTGTTTTTCCTGGACAAGGAGCGCAGTTCGTAGGAATGGGTAAAGACATGTATGAATCGTCTGAGGTAGCCAAAGAATTATTTGAAAGAGCAAACGAAATTCTTGGTTTTAGAATTACCGATATTATGTTTGATAGTTTAGCAGAAGACCTGGTACAAACAAAAGTTACTCAACCTGCTTTGTTTATACATTCCACTATTAAAATAGCTTTATTGGGAGATCAATTTCTCCCTGACGTTGTGGCAGGTCATTCTCTAGGAGAATTTTCTGCTTTAGTTGCCGCTCGTTGCATTTCTTTTGAGAACGGTTTAAAGTTAGTTTATCAACGCGCACTGGCCATGCAAAAATCTTGTGAAGATAATCCGGGTACCATGGCTGCTATCATTGGTTTATCAGACACTGCGGTTGAAGAGGTTTGTAAAGGTGTAACGTCAGGTATAGTTGTACCTGCAAATTATAATTGCCCGGGTCAATTGGTTATATCTGGCTCCCTTGAAGCAGTTAACGAAGCTATGACCAAATGTAAGGAATTAGATGGAGGGAGGGCTATTCCATTAACTGTTGGTGGTGCATTTCACTCTCCATTGATGTCCTCCGCAGCTGAATTGTTGGCAGAAGCTATTTTACATACATCTTTTAATGCTCCCATTTGTCCCATTTATCAAAATGTTACTGGGTTACCTGAAACTAACGCTGATACCATTAGATTACATTTGAACAATCAATTAACGGCACCAGTGAGATGGACCCAAACGATGCAGAATATGATAGCTGACGGTGTTAATAGTTTTACAGAGGTAGGAGGCAATGGAAAAGTCCTTCAAGGGTTAGTAAAAAAAGTTGATAGGCAAATGGAAACAACGGCTATTTAACATGATTAAACAAGATCTTAATATTTCAACGGGCAAAGTCTTATTGGCTAGTCCTTTTATGGATGACCCTAATTTTACACGTGCGGCAGTGCTGATTTGCTCCCATAATGATCAGGGAACCATAGGATTTGTTTTTAATAAACCAATGATTTCATCTATTAATGATGCGCTGGAATCTTTCCCTCCCTTTGGAGTTAATATATATAAAGGAGGTCCTGTTGAAACGAACACCCTTCATTTTTTACATAGGGCGGGTTCAATTTTGAACGACAGCGTTCCTGTTTGTCCCGGCGTGTATTGGAGTGGAGATTTTAAAATGTTGAAATTTCTAGTTAAAAATGATCTTATTTTGCCTAACGATATTCGTTTTTTTGCTGGATACACAGGGTGGGATAAAGGCCAGTTAGAAGAAGAGGTTAAAGAAAATGCATGGATATCAACGAATATGGACGCTAACTATTTGTTTAAGTTCTCGTCCCAAGCTGTTTGGAAAAGTATGCTAAAGGATAAAAGAAAGCATTATCCACCCCTTGCAGATATCGCTGAAAATTTTCCCTGGAACTGATGATATTTAGTTTAGTAATGCTATTATACCTTCCTTTTCTTTATTAAAAGAGGGTATTTCTTCTTTTGGAAGAGGCTCGGGAGGAGGAAAAGATAATCTTAAATGATTTACTTGTTGTCCATTTTTCCAAAACCTAAAACAAACGTGAGGTCCTGTGGCTAATCCTGTAGATCCTACATAACCAATGGTTTGCCCCTGTTGAACCTGCGCGCCGCTTCTTATTCCTGGTCCAATGCGCGACATGTGTAAATATTGCGTGGTATGAAGTTTATCATGTTTTATTTTCACATAATTTCCATTTCCTCCGGAATACCTGGCTTCTAATACTACGCCATTGCCTACAGACATAATGGGTGTACCGTGTGGAGCGGCATAATCGGTGCCGAAATGTGGTCTGACCCTTCTTAGAATAGGATGTAATCTTGAAGTATTAAAATAAGAGCTAATGCGCGAAAACCGTAATGGAGATCGTAAAAATCCTTTGTTCAACGGTCTTCCTTCAAGGTCGTAATACCCTTTAAAAGCTGGTTTACTATAATAAATAGCATTAATAGTATTCTTCTCCATTTCATATTTTGCGGCCAACACAAGACCAGCACCTATTTCTTTACCTTCAATAATATGGCTTTCATATACAATTTTAAATTTTTCTCCCCTTTGTAAATGATAAAAATCTATGGACCATTGCAAGGCATCTTCCAATTTAGCAATTAATTCAGGACTAGATCCTTGTTGAGCCATAGCATTCCAAATGGAACTTTCAATGGTGCCTGATGTTGTTTTTATTTTCTTTGTTACCGGCCGTTCTATTTTATTTATACTTATGGAATCAATAAAATTAAAAACAAAGTAATGATAAACATTGGGTTCGTAAACTAAATATTCTAATTCTTTACCATCCAAACTTTTAAACAAGGTATATTTTTCACCTACTCTGAAATTACTCGGTTTAAAAATATGTTGATTATCATTCATTATATTATGAATGATTTGAGCATCTACTCCATTGTCATTTAATATATTACCGATGACGTCACCATTTTTAATGGTATTTTCAACCATAGAAAAGGTGTCAATAGCAAAACCATATTTGATGGTGGGTATCACTAAGGGCAAAGAGCCAAGTTTTGAGAGATTTGGTGTCTCCCTTTTAAATAGTCCACTGAAAGGTAATTCATTAGAAAATATAAAAAGGATGGTTAAACCAGCAACTGACAAAAGAGGTAAATAAATTTTTTTAAGATATTTCATCATCAGAAAAATAGGGGGTAAAAATTATAATTTTCAAATATAATGCTTTTATGAATTAAACCATATTTGATTTCTAAAAATTACTTCTACCTTTATGGCTTAATAATTACTATGAACACAGGGAGCAATTATGAGAAAAGAGGTGTTTCTTCTTCTAAAGAAGAAGTTCATGACGCTATCAAAAATTTAGATAAGGGTTTATTTCCAAATGCTTTTTGTAAAATCATACCTGATGTAGCAGCAGGAAATGCTGATTATTGTAATATTATGCATGCTGATACAGCAGGAACCAAAACTAGTTTAGCCTATTTGTATTGGAGGGAAACGAACGATATTTCTGTTTGGAATAATATCGTTCAGGATGCCATAGTTATGAATATAGATGATATGGCCTGTGCTGGTTGTTATAATCATTTTATTCTTTCTTCTACTATCGGCAGGAATAAAAAGCTTATTCCAGTTGAGGTGTTATCCGCTATTATTCAAGGAACCTCCAATTTCGCAGATTTTTTAAAGGGTCTGGACTTTAATATTCATCTGGCTGGGGGCGAAACGGCCGATGTAGGAGATATCGTTAGGGTGGCAGATATTGGATATACCGCCTTTGCCAGAATGAGAAAGCAAGATGTTTTTGACATTGATATTAAAGAAGGCGCTGAATTAGTTGTCTTATCTTCATCTGGCAGGTCAACGTATGAAAAGAGTTATAATTCTGGTATTGGTTGCAATGGTTTGACTTCTGCAAGACACGATGTTTTAGAACATATTTATGCATCTAAATATCCAGAATCTTTTGACCCTTCTATAGACAAAAAATATGTTTATGCAGGTTCTAAAAAATTAACTGATTTGCTTACGATTGAAGGAGAAGATCATTCAATTGGTTCGTTACTTTTATCACCTACAAGGACTTATTTACCTTTTATTCGTTCTCTTTTTAATACTTTCAGGCCTCAACTACAAGGATTAATCCATTGCACAGGTGGTGGACAAACGAAAGTTTTAAAATTTCTTAATAAGAAGAGAGTTATTAAAAATAATTTATTATCTGTACCGCCTATTTTTAATTTGATACAAACAGAGAGTAATACAGAATGGTCGGAAATGTACACGGTTTTTAATATGGGGCAGCGTTTGGAAGTTTATGTGGACAAAGGAATGGGGAATGACATAGTATCATTAGCTAGATCATTTAACATTGACGCTTGCGTTGCAGGTTTTGTTGAAAATGCGGAACAAAGTGAAGTTCGTTTAGAAAGTAGCCATGGAACCTTCATTTACAGGTAAAAAATGGCGGTCTCCCGCAAGAAAAGCGAAGGAAATTGCTGTTTTTTTAGAACAGCTTTACCCGGAAACGCCTATACCACTAGTTCATAAAGATTCATATACATTATTAATTTCCGTGCTTTTATCGGCTCAATGCACCGATGAACGCGTAAATAAGGTTACGCCCTTCCTGTTTGCACTGGCAGATAATCCTTTAGAAATGTCAAAAGTTCCTGTGGATAAAATAAAGGAGATTATTAGACCTTGTGGCCTATCTCCTAAGAAATCAGAGGCTATTTCAGGTTTATCAAATATTTTGATAGATAAATTTAATGGACAGGTTCCTGATACTTTTGAAGATCTGGAAAGTTTACCCGGAGTGGGTCATAAAACGGCATCTGTGGTAATGAGTCAAGCCTTTGGCGTTCCTGCATTTCCTGTGGATACACACATTCATAGATTAGCTACGCGTTGGGGTTTAACCTCTGGTAAAAATGTAGAGGAAACAGAAAGGGACCTAAAACGGCTTTTTCCTAAAAAGATTTGGAATAAACTTCACTTACAGATTATTTTTTATGGCCGGTCTTACTGTCCGGCAAGAGGACACATTGTTGAAAAATGCCCAATCTGCCATCGATTTGGTGTTTGACTTATTTTTTATCAAATATTTCATGGTAATTCATACCAATCATGTCAAAAGAAACCTTTAAATGAGTTTCGAGGGAATCATTAGTATAAAAAGTCTCTGTCTTAGAAACATATTGTGAATTATAGGATATGAAGAATTGACTATTTTCTTCTGCAAAAGATAAGTAACCTAAGAGGCACATACTAGATAGCTTTTCTAAAATTTGATAGAAGTCTTTACCAGGCTCTTTAAATGGAATTAAGTAGGTACATATTAAACGTAAAACAAATACATCATCTAATGTCTGATAAATTAAATTGACGTGAAAGATTTGATCATCAATCTCTTTTTTAAAAACAATTACATTTTCACCAGGAATTACTTTATCATCATAATCAGTAATTTCAAGCCTTTTTAACTGTTCTCCAATAAATTCATTTATTGATTTTTCCATAAAGGTCTTATAATTTCATTTCAAGTTTAAACTTTTTTACACTTTTCGTAAACTTAACTTTTTCAGTGTCATTATCTTCATATACTTTTTGATTTTCATATTTTATAAGCATATAACTTTTGATTACATTATCGTCATGTTTTGTTAATAACATTTTCTCCATCATATCTAATCTTTCACCTGATGAAATATGTTTTCTATTACTTGCTGTTTTTAAAGCATCTTTTGTTTTTTCGAAAAAATAATTCTGATGGGCTGGATCAAGTTTATGAATATCGTCCACTTTTATATTATCATACTGAAATAGTCTATTTTTTGTCATTTCTTTTATTATTTCATCTTTTTTTTGAGGAAGCCGAAAGTGTATGAAATATCTTTTCTTCCAATCTTCTTCTTTTTTAACCTCTTCAGCTATATTATTTATAGCTTTTTGTTCGTATTCAAGAAAGTTTTCTAAATTTCCTTCAGTAATTATTTCAACGCCTGCTTTATTTTTATTAAGTTCTTCAAGGCTTGCACTTAACCCCTCTTTCATATTTCTTATGTTTTTCTGGTCTTCGGGGCCTTTGGTATCTTTATTATTAAGTTCTTTTAATTTTGATAAAATTATAATAGCTTCACGAAATCCAGCTCTTCCAGATTTTTCTTCAATTTTATCGGTTTTTAATTTTTCTACATCAGCATCTCCAATTCTTTCCGTCCTTTTTCTTTCTTTATTATCTTTATGGCTTAGGTATTGTTTACGCGCAAACTTAAACAGATTTATACCTTCATGTAATAAAGCAATACCTACATGAGCTGGTGGATAAATCATCGCAATTGATTCAGCCGCATTTAATATGAAATCAACCTCTATCTCTCTTAATTTGTAATATATATCGGCATTATATTTTTCTAAAATTTCCTTATCTTTTGGTTGAAGATGGACGGTTTTTTCTTTTAATTCACTAATCGCTATCAGTTTTAAATTAGTTTGGTAACCCTCGACAGCATTTTTAAATGCTCCCAAACCTGCCTTAATTCCTGGTAACAAAGCAAATGAAGATGTTAATGTTTCACCAACAATTTCTCCTGACATAGCAACGTTAACTCCATCAATTACTTGCGTTACAAATTTACCTACTGTTAACGCTAGTATACCAATATCAGCAGGTTTTTTTTCACTATGTAAAAATTTTGCTGTTGTTGTAAATAATTCACCCATACTTGCCATACCTCCTACAAATGCACCATCACCTGTATACATTTCCATACTTTCATCACCTCCATCTCTTGAATATACATCTATTGAATTTCCCAGTACACCAAACATTTCTAATGTTATCCCATTTAAAGTATTTTCTCCAAAATTTTCATGAAATTTCCATCTTGCGTTTTCTACTTCTTTTTCTGCATTTTCAATTGCAAGTAGCGTTGCGTCTTCGGCTGCTATTCTTTCGTTTTTTAATCTTTCGGCTTCGGCTGCAACATTATCTTTTGCTTTAGCTGCTTTGTTTTTTAATACCTCCTTTATTAATGCAGCTTTTATTGCCATTTTCGAAAGTATTTTCACTGCTTCGACTGCATTAGCTTCGGCCTTTTTCGCTCTTTTGAGAGCCTCTTCTGCCTCGGCTATTTTTACCTTTTCTGCTTTTTTTTCATTAATTTTTTTAATACTTGCTGATAAAGATATTATTAAAGAACTGACTACTTTTAGTCTTTGATTTGATGCAATTTCTTCAGAAGATTTTGCTATCATAGGATTTTCTGCGTCCTTAACTATTTCATTTTCAGGATAAACATCATCTTCTTTGTCACCTTCTTCGTCACCTTCTGGTATAGTTTTTAAGCCAGGAAATTTTAGTCCAGATTCTTCATCATGTTCTTCATTACCTTCTGGTATAGTTTCCAGAACACGCTGTATTATTTCTTTTCTTTGAAATAATTTTTCTGTCTTATAATCCGAAAGAGAAAATGGTTTCATTTGCAATGCCCTTGCTCCCATAACATCAGCTTCCTTTTCTAAACCCTGGTCGTCATTAATGGGAATTTTAGCCTTCATCATGGTCGTTGGCTGGACTCTTCCTTGTTTTTGTTGCACTACATGCCAAGCCTCATGAGGCAAATGTTTTTCTTGGCCTGAAGCTATGTGAATATCCGTTCCTTGTGCATAGGCATGGGCATTTAATTGTGCTGGTTTATCAGAGTTATAATGAACTTTTACATCATCCATTGAAATACCAGAGAGACTTTCAACACCTTGTTTTAAATTATCTGGTAAACTATAATTGTCCTTGGAAAGCTGACTGACAGGTTGCTGTGGAATGCTGTTATTTGCATTTAATGTAAAATGATCAAATCGACGACTGTATGTATTATTATCAGCCATTTTTTGTAAAGTAGCTAATTTCTGGTCTCGATCGTTTAGAATCAACTCATTTTTAGTTTGAAATGGATTATTAGTGGTATTTAGCGATACAATGTTGCTTTTACCACTATAATTATTCACATTAACTTTATCCGGCATAAATTAATTAATTATAAGATCAAGAGTTAATATAGTAAAACTATTATTAACACCCAAATTTCCTGAATATTTTTAGTCCGTTTTTTTGAAATAATATTATTTTTATTTGTTTAATGTTAATGAAATTAAAAAACCATATTCCATGGCGGTTTCTTTGTGTTGAGCAAATCTACCTGTTGCACCTGAATGACCTGTTTCCATGTTTGTTCTCAATAGTAGTATATTTTGATCTGTTTTATAAGCTCTCAATTTAGCCACCCACTTGGCTGGTTCCCAATATTGAACCTGGGAATCATGTAATCCAGTAGTCACTAAAATAGCGGGATAATCCATTTTTCTTACATTATCTACCGGAGAATACGATTTCATATAGTGATAATAAACCGGATCATTGGGATTTCCCCACTCATCATATTCAAAGGTAGTCAGCGGAATAGTGTCGTCCAACATAGTAGTTACGACATCGACAAAGGGTACTGAAGCGATGACGCCCTTCCAAAGGTGAGGAGCCATATTTAAAATGGCACCCATTAATAATCCACCGGCACTGCCACCCATAGCAAAACATTTATCTGGAGAGGTATAATTATTTGAAATTAACCATTCAGCACAAGAGATAAAATCGTAAAAAGTATTCTTTTTGTTAAGTAACTTACCACTGTTATACCAGTGTCTTCCAAGTTCCTCACCTCCTCTGATATGGGCAATAACATACACAAATCCTCTATCCAAAAGGCTAAGTCTAGACGAACTAAAATAGGGGTCTAAGCTAATGCCATAAGAGCCATAAGCGTAAAGTAAAAGAGGATGATTACCGGGTGCGGCAATATCTTTTCTATAAACCAATGACATTGGAATGGGTGTTCCGTCTTTTCCTGGCACAAATATCCTTTCAGAATGATAATTTTCAGATTTAAAATCTCCAACAATGGTTTGCTGCTTTCTGAAATTCAATTTTTTTTCTTTCCATTCGTAGTCATAAACCGTCGAAGGCGTGCTCATCGACTGGTATTGTATTCTGACAAAAGGTAAATCATAGCTGGGATTCATTCCAATAGAAGCCATATAAGCATTTTCAGGAAATTCCAATAAATGCGATTCACCCTCTAAATTGGAAATAATCTTAATTTGTGTTAACCCATTTTGCCGCTGAGCTACCACCAGACAATCATTAAAATGAAGGAATTGTTCCAATAAAATAGAAGAATCAGTAGGAATGACCATTTTCCATCTATCCATTGTTGTATTTCCTTCTTCACAGGACATAAGGCAAAAATTTTCCGCCTCATAATTTGTCAGAATATAAAAAGTGTCCTTAAAATGATCAATCTGATATTCAATGTTAGGTTGTCTTTTTGAAAAGACCTGTGGAGATTCAAGAGGGGTATCTAAGGACAAATACAAATCTTCATTTGAAATCGTCTGCGAAGAATGTATGATTAAAAATTTATTAGAACGCGATTTTGAAATGCTTACATAAAAAGTATCATCTGATTCATTATAAATTTCTACATCTTCACTGTTGGAAGTACCCAGTTTATGCCGGCAAACACAATAATCTCTCAGTGTGTCTATATCTTTTTTCACATAAAAGAAATAGAGATTATCCGTGGACCAGATACATTCACCGTTTGTATTATTTATTGTATCGGGTTTTAAATTACCTGATTCAATGTCTAATAATTTAAGATCATACAGACGGCGGCTAACAGTGTCTTCTGAATAAATCAAATACGAATTACAATTACTTGGATTAAAAGAGGATAGTTGATAATAAGAATGTCCTTCTGCCAGTTTATTTTGGTCCAATAATAAGTTTTCAGCACTAAAATCTTCCCATTTACTTCTGTATAAAAATGGATATTGCAGATTTTCTGCATACCGAATCTGGTAGAAATAATCGTTTAAATAGAATGGGACGGAGGAATCATTTTGTTGAATTCTGGCAATGATTTCCTCATAAATTTCATTTTGCAATGAATCATAAGGAGCCAGGACCTGTTTTGTATAATCATTTTCCGCTTCCAGATAATCAATGACCTCTTTATCCGTTCGATCATTCAACCAAAAGTAAGAATCAATTCTTTTATCTCCGTGAGCCACCAAAACGGAAGGTTTTGCAGGTGCAACAGGAGGAACTAAATGGGATATTTTCATGTATTATTTTAATTGGGCTAAAACATTGGCCATTCTGGCTACTGCTTCTTTTAATTCAGCTTCAGAGGCCGCATAAGAAATTCTAAAACATTCATCAGCACCAAATGCTGCACCTGAAACCACAGCAACATAGGCTTCCTGGAGAATATAATCACAGAAATCAGTGGCATTATTGATTTCCATTTTATCTGATTTTTTTCCAAAATAGGCACTTATATCTGGAAAAATATAGAAGGCACCAAGGGGTAGATTCACCTTAACACCTGGAATTTCCTGAAGTAATTGAAGAACCATATCTCTTCTTTTTAAGAAAGCTGTTTTCATTAATTCAGTTTCAGGCAATTTTGTTTGAAGAGCAAAGGTGGCCGCTTTCTGGCTGAATGAATTTGCACCGGAGGTGATTTGTCCCTGAACTTTATTGCAGGCATCTGATAGCCATTGAGGACCTCCCATATAACCTAAGCGCCAGCCTGTCATGGCATATCCTTTTGAAAATCCATTTACTGTTACTGTTTGGTCTTTTACTTCTGGGAAGGAACCAATACTGATGTGTTTTCCAGTGAAATTAATGTATTCATAGATCTCATCCGCCACAATAATTATTCCAGGATGCTTACTAATTACTTGGGCAATAGCTTTTAATTCAGATTCAAGATAAACGGAACCTGTTGGATTACAAGGAGATGAAAATAATAAAGCTTTTGTTTTTGGTGTAATAGCTTTTTCAATATCTTCAGCGCTAACCTTAAAATCACTTTCAATGCCCGCTTTTAGTAAAACGGTTTTACCTTCTGCCAGTTTAATTATTTCTGAATAAGAAACCCAGTAAGGCGCAAGTACAATTACCTCATCATCCTGGTCTAATAAAGAAAGGAAAATATTCGCCAATGTCTGTTTAGCCCCATTAGAGACAACAATCTGACTTGCCTTATAGTCTAAATTATTTTCTTCCTTGAATTTCTTACTTATGGCTTCTCTTAATTCTGGAATACCTGGAACGGGGGTATATTTCGTAAAACCTGCGTCGAGGGCATCTTTTGCCACTTGTTTTATGGCGTCAGGTGTATCAAAATCAGGCTCACCAATACTTAAATTTATAACTTCGTGTCCTTTAGCTTTAAGTTCTCTTGCCATCTGCGACATTTTAAGTGTTTCAGATTCAGCCATTCTTACAACTCGCTGTGATAATAGATTGCTTGACATTGTTTTGGGTTTTTTAAAAATAATTTCAAAAATAATATAAACTACCCTGTTTTTAGGTAGTATAAACCTTATTTTTATGACATACTTTTAATGAAGCTAATTAATCAATAATGAACGGAAGTAAATCTTTGGAAGAACGCATTCAAATAGCTCATTTAGGTGGGGGGCAGCAAAGAATAGATGATCAACATAAAAAAGGTAAATTAACCGCGAGGGAAAGAATTCATTTTTTGCTTGATAATGGTAGTTTTGAGGAAATTGGTCAATTGGTTACCCATAGGTGTAACGATTTTGGCATGCAGGATCAAATTTATTATGGTGACGGTGTAATAACAGGTTATGGTACTATTTATGGGCGTTTAGTTTATGTATATGCCCAGGATTTTACTGTTTTTGGCGGTTCGTTGTCAGAGACTCATGCAGAAAAAATAGTAAAAATCATGGAACTGGCTTTGAATAATGGCGCACCTGTTATCGGGTTGAATGATTCTGGTGGTGCAAGAATTCAAGAGGGGGTAGTTTCTTTAGGTGGATATGCTGATATTTTTTACAAAAATGTATGTGCCAGCGGTGTTATTCCGCAAATTTCAGCTATTATGGGACCCTGTGCGGGAGGGGCTGTTTACTCTCCGGCAATGACCGATTTTACCATCATGGTGGAGGAAAGCTCTTACATGTTTGTCACAGGGCCCAATGTGGTCAAAACCGTTACCAATGAAACCGTTACATCTGAGGAACTAGGTGGAGCATTAACGCATGCTTCCAAATCGGGAGTAACCCATTTTACAGCAGAAAATGATGTAGAATGTCTGAGAAAAATCAAAGGCTTATTATCTTATTTACCTCAAAATTGTTGGGAAAAACCCGTTGATTTACCCTTTACTCTTGGTACTGAAGTTGTTTCAGCACTAAATACCATAATTCCTGAGAATGCTAATCAGCCTTATAACATGAAAGATGTTGTCAATGGAATTGTAGATGAAAATTCATTTTTTGAAGTTCAAGAGCTGTTTGCTGAAAATATTATAATCGGTTTTGCTCGTATCGCTGGCATGTCCGTTGGTATTGTTGGAAACCAACCTATGGTATTAGCAGGCGTGCTTAATACAGATGCTTCAAGAAAAGCTGCCAGATTTGTTCGAACCTGCGATGCCTTTCAAATTCCATTACTGGTTTTAGTGGATGTTCCTGGCTTTTTACCCGGTACCGATCAGGAGTGGAATGGAATTATAACCCATGGTGCAAAATTACTTTATGCCTTCAGCGAGGCTACTGTTCCCAGAATTACCGTAATAACCAGAAAAGCTTACGGTGGTGCTTATGATGTTATGAACTCAAAACATATTGGTGCTGATTTAAATTTTGCCTGGCCCACAGCAGAAATTGCTGTTATGGGTGCAAAAGGTGCCGCAGAAATTATCTTTAAAAAAGAAATTGCAGCCTCTGATAATCCAGATTTAACTACTTCAATGAAGGAAAAGGAATATAAAATTGCTTTTGCTCATCCGTTTCAAGCCGCTCAACGTGGATTTATTGATGAAGTTATTCAACCTGATAAAACCAGAATAAAATTGATAAAAGCATTTAGTATGCTAAAGAATAAAAAAGTGTCGTCACCGAATAGAAAACATGGAAATATTCCACTGTAAATTATTAATGGTTTAGTATTGCCATTTATCAAGGTGGTGGACAAATAAAACGGCTAAGTTTTCAGCATCGGGTAATGCCCGGTGCTGATTCCCCTCAAATTCATAGCCATCAATTTCTAAAGCATGGGTTAAACTTACTGAACGTTTAAGTTTTTTGAAATCTAAATATTGTCGCTTTAAATTAATATGGTAATCCGTCCATTCTGATCCAATATGGTGTAGTTTACAGTCCTGAATGAACATTTTTTTATCAAAATGTCCCCATGAACAAAGCATATAATCTTCTTCAATGTTTACCCAATCTAAAAATCTTTCTATAACCACAGGAAATAAGGGCGCTTTATTGGTGTCCTGGGTAGTTATATTGGTAAGCTCTTGGCAGAAAATGGACAGGTCAGGATATAAAGTTGGTTTTATTAAGGAGGAAAAAGTATCTTGAATTTCCCCAAAATTATTTAAACTAAGCGCTCCAATTTCTATGATTTCCTGAGGTCGGAGCTTAAATGCATCCTGATTCCAGCAGGTAGCTTCTAAATCATATATTATAAAATTCATATATTTATTCGTCCAGGTTTAATCCATTTTTCCAAACCATACCCTGTTAATCTGTTATGGTAAAAGTAAAGGAGATAAAAATTTTCACTGATAACTTCTCCTGATTTATTCTTTTTTAATGGTTTTTTGATGTGAAAAGTTCCTAAATGTTTAATTCCATCTGCTATCAATTCATCTATTGAAGAATTTATTTCAGGAGAAAGGATGAGTTTCTCATTTTCAGCATAAATAACCAAGGTTTTTTGTAATTGTTTTACAGTAGCTGATAGCACGTTATAGTCAAAAATATAGTCGTCGGTTGGTAATCTTAGAACACCAAATAAATCTAATTTAGGATTTTCATTACAAATTATTTCAAATGCAGCAAAAGCTAAAAGGTGACTACTTAAGACAATATTGTCAGAATGAAACCTCTTGATAATATTTTCAGCTAGTAAGTTAGTGTATTCAGTCTCCCGTTGTACATCGGTATTTACTTTGCCATCAGAAATAAAATAATCGGCCATATTTATGGTATTACCGTATTTATCTTTACTATTTCCTTTCTGGTCTACTGGATTTCCAATAACATCCATTGCTTTTCCAAAAGAAAGGGTAATTTCATTACCTTCTGATAAAATTTTCCAAATAAATCGAATAATTCCGGATAGTCCGGAATAATCTTTTCCCTCTTTAAAGTACCTTGATTTACCTTGTTGTTTTAAATATTGTTCTATTAGAGATTGGCCATCCAAAACGAAGTGATAGCTTAATATTAATGGAACTATATATATTTTTGTATTTTCATTTCTCTGAATCATGGCTCTTTGCGCTTCAACCAGCGTTCCGAGTAAACCCATTTTTAACTTATTTTCTATAGCACCTGATCTTGATCGGGTACCACCTGGAAAAAAAATACTATTAGTACCTCTTTGAATAGATAGACTTGACATAGATTTTAAGGTTTCCAAATATATTTTATTTTTCTTCCTTCTATCTACTCTGTAGGCTCCCAGTCGATTCAGGAAATAGGCTGTATAACCAGTATTATACAGATTTAAACCTGCACCATAAGAGAATGCGGGTAAACCTATCACTGCATCAAGGACATAACCTATAAGAATCGAGTCAAGATTAGAAAAATGAGTAGGTACTATAATTAAAGTTCCTTTTTGCGCTAAACTTCTAACATGGTCAATATCACCTTTAACGATGAGTTTTTGAACGAGTCTTTTTTTTCCTCCCGTCAGTCTGATTTTCCAAAAACTAGCTTGAAGTAATTGGTTAAAAAACCAGGTGAGAAACTTTCTTGCAAATAGGAAGGTATTTATTCTAAAAGTACCTACAATTTCAAGCGCATACCTGTGAATAATTTGCTTTAAGAGGTAGGTATTATTTTGCGAACTTATGCTTTCATCTTTATCGACAGAATATTTCACCAATCTTTTCTTAATCCTGGACCAAAATTGTCTTTCATTGGGCGGATCCACCTTCCATGGTTCCTCTTTGATTCTTATTTTTTCTAAATAAATAGTTTCCGCTAATAGATCGGTAATATTTTCCTTGTGAAAATGTTCCATTTTATCGAGCGTGAAATGCTCTAATTCTTCAGTGAATGTTTTTCTGTCTTCACTTAACTTAAAAATAGGCCAGTCGTTAATATCCGGCAAAATAGGGGGGTAAGTACCGGGAAGTGTTTTGTTTTGCATAATTAATAGGCTTGTTCATACTGTTTTACAAGCTGTTCTATGTAGTTTAGAATATTTTCTTTTCCCGACGATGTTTTGGCGGAACTAGGAAACTGCATAGGCAAATCGTTCCAGGTTTCGGACAGGGCATCTTTAAATGCCTGGGTATTTTTGTCATATTCCTCCGTACTTAGTTTATCTGTTTTTGTGTAAACAATGACAAAAGGTATTCTTGCCTCACCCAACCAATTTAACAAATCTATATCCAGCTGCTGAGGAGGAATTCTACTGTCTATAAGTACAAAAGTGCAATAAAGATTATCTCGCTTACTTAAATAGGTTCTAATCATTTTCTCCCATTCCTTCCTCATGGCTTTGGAAGTAATGGCATAACCGTATCCAGGTAAATCGACCAGAAACCATTTACTGTTTATGTGAAAATAATTTAACATTCTGGTTTTCCCTGGTTTCCCTGAGGTTAAAGCCAATTCATCCTTACCACAAATCATGTTAATTAACGAAGATTTCCCCACGTTAGATCTTCCGATGAAGGCAAATTCAGGCTGATTTGTTTCCGGGCATAATTGTAAATCTGGAAAACTACCTTTGAATTCTGCTATTATATTTTTCATACTTTCCATTTTTACTTTACACCAAAAGTAACATTTTTTATTAAACCTTCGTTATGCATGCATATTTATTTGAATTGGATTGTTTACGTTAAAAATAAATTTTATGAAAAAGTACCTGTTTTTATTTCTATGTTTTGCCATTTTTACCCCGCTGACATTCCTAAATGCTCAATTTATTAGTGGTGGGTTTAGGTTGGGATTGAACAACTCTATGGATATTGACGACTTGAAATTAGCCATTGCCGACAAACAATCTTTCTCCTTAGCTTTAAATAATTCTAACTTTGGTTATCATTTTGCAGGTCTCGTTAGAGTTAAGTTAGGCCCTTTATTTTTACAACCAGAATTGGTTTTTAACTCCAATTCATTTGATTTTACCTGGAAGGAAGTAGGGAAGTCAGTCGTAAATGTTGGAAAACAAAAATTTCAATATCTTGAAATCCCCGTCTTGGCTGGTCTGAAATTAGGTCCATTCAGGGTAAATGCAGGTCCATCTGGTCACTTGTTTTTAAATAAAACGGGAGATCTTTTTAAAATTAATAATTACGACGTCAATTTTTCAGGTTTAACGCTTGGATATACTGCAGGGGTTGGTTTGGACATTGGTAAATTTATGGTAGATGTTCGTTATGATGGAAATTTCTCTAGCTCTGACGGTACAGTAAATTTTATTAAAGATTTTAAAATTTCTAACCGACCTCCTAAATTATTAGCAAGCGTAGGTTTCCGTTTTTAAAAAATAAATTAGAATGATAAAAAACCCTTTCGACGTACAACCTCGGAAGGGTTTTTTGATTCTTATTAATAATGTAGCACCTCTGATGTATTGTTTTCATGGAAGAGCAGAAACTTATCGCCGCTTGTAAGGCAAACGACAGACTGGCGCAACAGTTACTTTATAAACGTTATGCAAACGCTATGTTTACTATTTCGTATAGAATAACAAAGGATAAGGAATTAGCCGCCGATGTTCTGCAGGAAGCATTCGTTAGAGTATTTCATTATATTTATACATTTAGGGGTGAATCTACTTTGGGTGCCTGGATAAAAACGATTGTGGTTCGTTCTGCTTTGGCGATGCTCAAAAAAGAAAAAAAAGAGTTATCCTTTGATTTAAGTGAAGTGGATGAATCTCATACTCATCTGCATTTTTCACATGATATTGATTATCTCGAAAAAGCCATCCTTTCTCTGCCTTCAGGTTATAGAACCGTTTTTCTCTTAATTGAAGTCGAAGGATATACCCATCAAGACGTTGCAGACTTGTTAGGCGTGTCCGTCGGAACTTCAAAATCTCAATTATTTTACGCCAAAAAAAGATTAAGGGAATTAATTTCTCCTAAAATTGAGTAGTTATGGAAGATTTTAACCAATTAAAATGGGATAATCAAAAATATTTACCTCCAAATGATTTATGGGGTAAGATTGAATTTGATTTGGATTATCAGAATAACATAAAGCCTCTTCTTGAACAGTTACCAGAACGAACGGCTCCTTCGCATATTTGGAGTGAAATTGAAAAAAATATACCTTCTGGTAGAATGCGACTTTTAAAAAGGAAATGGGTAGTCCAGACAGCCGCAGCTATAGTTCTTTTAGCGGTAGGATTTGGTTTAGGTAGTTGGTTTAATACCAAGCCATTGAGTTCTCCAGTATTAAGCTATTCGCAGGTTAAAACTATTTCTAATTTAGAAGAAGATCAGGAATCAATAAATGACGTGTTGGATGAATATGTGAAAAAATGTAAATATTATCCAAATGAAATTTCATGTTCTCTAGTGAATGATTTTACAGATTTAGTGTCTGCTAAAGCAGAATTGGAAGATATAATTAAAAGAATGGGTAATTCTGATAACATTATGCAGCAATTGCGAAGGATTGAATTAGAAAAATCCAGGATTATTCGAAATATGGCTCAGCGAATTTAATATGAATGTATGATGAAGTGGGAAATTAGGTTTTTATTTACAATGAGTCTATTGAGTACGTTTGGCTTTGGGTTAAATGCCCAGAGTAATGTCAAAATAGTGTCTAAAAGAATCGATAAATCTTTTCCTTATCAAGAGGCCTATAGTCTCAATATTGATGGTGAAAAAGCAGAGGTAAGTATTGAAACATGGGATAAACCTATTGTTCAGATACAAATGGAGATTACAGCAAAAAATTTAGATAGAGAACTGGCAACAAAGGACTTGGAAAAGATGAAATACATGATCCAAAGGGTCAAAAATAACCTGTATGTCAGGAACTATTTAATGAATGAAGGGGATCAGCCTACTTCTATTTTAAAAGTAGTATATCTTATAAAAGTTCCTGCCGAATGTCCTGTGTATCTAAAGAATAACTATGGGATTGCTTCCCTTAAAAATTTGAATAGTCAGATAAAAATTAATAGCAGATTTAGTAAAGTTGGTTTGGAAAATATTCATGGAAACATGATCATTGAATCTGTTTTTGGGGATTTACTAGGAACTGACTTATGGGGAAACCTATCCTTGAATGCCAGACGAACAGATATGTTTTTACAAAAATTATATGGAAATGTTGATATTAATGCAGAATATGGACTGATTAAGTTATTATTAGATGACAAGTTGAAGTCTCTACGCCTTAATGCAACTAATTCGGAAGTATTTATCTTGGGTGATAATCCATTTCAAATGGGGATGGATATACAAGTTAAAAACGGACAACTTGATTTTCCTTTACATCCCAAATTTAAAGTGAAGGAGCAAAAAGAAATAGGACTTAGAACATTGTTCATTCCCTCTCCAAAAGATCAGATGACTCCTATAACCATTAGAATTAATTTGGGTGATTTACTTTTTATAAAAAAGAATTAAGTATTTAGATGTATGACATCCATGTCTTTTATGGTTTTTCCTACAATAGAAAACCTGACTAAGGTTCGAACATGATGAAAACCTTCCCGGCCTGCGGCTCCCGGGTTCACATGTAAATGACCCAGGGTTGGACACTTCATTACTTTGAGAATATGAGAGTGTCCACAGATAAAAAGGTTGGGTTTATTTTCTGCGATTAACTTTTTAGCCAACGGCGTATATTTTCCAGGATAACCGCCTATGTGAAGCATAACAATTTTCAGATCCTCTTTTTGCAGAATTTGGTACTCTGGATAGGCAATACGATATATTCCTCCGTCAATATTTCCATACACACAAGTAAAATTCTTGTTTTCATAAAAGGTCATATTTTCAGGTAGCCTGCCCAAATCACCAGCATGCCAAATTTCATCACAATCAATAAAGTGTTTCTTTATTTTTTCGTCCCAGAATCCGTGGGTGTCACTTAAAAGCCCGATTCTAATCATTTGAATGCTTGTAGTTATAATTTTACAGCTTTATTTCTTAGCATAAAATCGGCCAGTACAAGCGCAGCCATGCTCTCAACGATCGGAACGGCTCGTGGCACTACGCAAGGATCGTGTCGGCCTTTTCCTGTAATTATTGTAGATTGACCATATTTATCGACTGAATCTTGTGCAGGAATAATGGTGGCAACGGGTTTAAACGCTGCCCTAAAATAAATATCCATACCATTGGAAATTCCACCTTGAATTCCTCCTGAAAAATTGGTTTTGGTAGAAATATTACCGTCATCTTTTGCAAAAAATGAATCATTGTGCTCCGATCCTTTCATAGTTATGCCATCAAAACCAGAACCATATTCGAATCCTTTACAGGCATTAATTGATAAAATAGCTTTTCCCAATTCAGCGTGAAGTTTATCAAATACCGGTTCACCGAGACCAACGGGAACGCCAGTTATATTACATGTCACGGATCCACCGATGGTGTCGCCGTCTTTTCTTATTTGTTTAATTAACTGAATCATTTCCTCAGCTAATTTTGGAT
The DNA here is from genome assembly GCA_027488135.1 of Saprospiraceae bacterium. Taxonomy (GTDB): domain Bacteria; phylum Bacteroidota; class Bacteroidia; order Chitinophagales; family Saprospiraceae; genus BJGN01. The sequence continues at coordinate 61,754 of JAIYCH010000131.1, forward strand.
CAGGACATCTTACATCGTTTGATTCAATAAGTCCATAATCAATATTATTTGGTGGATAAGGCATGCCAATAGAGCCAACCTGGCTTACCCAAGCATTAATTGTTATGCCAAAATGATTTAAAAAAAGTTTAGCTATGGCGCCGGCGGCAACCCTTGCTGCTGTTTCCCTGGCAGAAGAACGACCACCCCCTCTATAATCTCTGTGCCCATATTTAACTTCAAAGGTGTAATCAGCATGAGAAGGTCTGAATGAATCTTTTATATGACTATAATCACCTGATTTTTGATCATCATTAGGAATGATCATGGCAATAGGACTTCCAGTAGCTAAACCTTCAAAGACACCGGATAAAATTTGAACCTCATCATTTTCTTTCCTTTGTGTAACAATATTTGATTGTCCTGGTCGTCTGCGGCGTAACTCAGATTGAATAAAATCTACATTAATGTCTATTCCAGCAGGACAGCCATCTATAATTACCCCAATTCCTTTACCATGTGATTCTCCAAAGGTGGTTATGGTAAATAGCTTGCCGAAAATACTCCCTCCCATATATTAAACTTTCTTAAAGTGGATCTTTTTAAAAAATGAACACAATATAACAAACTTATATACCCTGTTATTTGTTCCACACGGAAAGTTAAAGACAATTTTTATGACTTACGAACCAAGTGACTTTTTAGTCAGACTTGAATTTGATAAAATTATTGAATTAATCGCCAATAATTGTTTGGGCAATCTAGGCATTGAACAAGCTCACCATATCGCGCCTGAGCTAAATTTATCTTTAATTGAAAAAAGATTAAATGAGGTTTCTGAGTTTATGAGGGGTATTCAACATGCAGATACGATAAACTTATCTAATTATGAGGATATAAGAGATGATTTAAAAATGTTAGCTATTGAGGATTACGTTCTTCCGGAAGAGGGATTTAAAAGAATAAGTAAACAGCTCTATTCTGTTTCTACTATTTACAGGTATTTTACCACTGAAAGAACGCTTATCTATCCTAATTTATACAACATAATTAAATCGTTAGATTTTGATTTTGCCATTGCGAAAGAAATTGATAAAGTCTTGGATTCTGACGGAAATATTAGGCCCGATGCCTCACCAGAATTAGGCAGGATAAGAAGATCTATTCAGTTTAAAATGAAAGAACTGGATAAAGTTTTCAGGCAAATTATACAAGATTACAGAGGAAAAGGCTGGCTAACAGATAATTTAGAGGGTTATAGAAACGGTAGGAGAGTATTGAGTGTGCCTTCAGAGCACAAAAGAAAAATAAGAGGTATTATTCATGACGAATCAGCGACAGGTAGAACTACTTTTATTGAACCAGAGGGCGTCATAGATATAAATAATGACGTATTTGATTTAGAACAAGAGGAAAGGAAGGAGATTTATAGAATTTTAAAGGCTCTAAGTGCTTTTTTAAGACCTTACGCTCCTGGTTTTAAAGTTTTTCAAGATGTACTTATTCAATTTGATTTGATTCAGGCAAAATCAAGAATTTCTTTGAAGTTAAAGGCAACCAAGCCTATTATCAAGGATTTGCCTATGATAAAAATTTACAAAGGCAGGCATCCCTTATTGTTATTAAAAAATGCAGTCCTGGGTAAACCAACGGTTCCTTTTTCATTGACTTTGGGTGAAAAAAACAGGATTTTGGTTCTAAGTGGTCCCAATGCCGGTGGTAAATCTATTACCATGAAATCATTGGGGTTATTGCAACTTATGGTTCAGTCTGGTCTTCCTGTTCCTGCAGATCCATTAAGTGAGTTTGGTATTTTTAATGAATTTTTTGCGGATATTGGAGACCAACAATCTATTGAAGATGATTTAAGTACCTATAGTTCCCGATTAATTAATATGAATTCCTTTATTCGTAAATCGGGAAGAAAGTCACTTTTGCTTATTGATGAGTTTGGTTCTGGAACTGATCCACAATTTGGTGGAGCTATTGCTGAAAGTATTTTAAGAGAATTAAATACAAAAGAAGTGGTTGGTGTTATTACTACTCACTATTCAAACTTAAAAATATTTGCATATAATACGGAAGGTATTATAAATGGTTGTATGGCTTATGATATGGATAATCTTACGCCGACCTATCATTTTATTGAGGGTAAACCTGGTTCTTCCTACGCTTTCGAAATTGCTTCAAAAAGTGGTTTGCCAGATAATGTAATTACCTATGCTCAATCAAGAACCAGAAAAAGTGAAAAGGAAGTCGATGAATTATTGGTCGATTTACAGAAGGAAAAGCAAACGGTTAAGGAATCTTTAGTGGCTCTTAAGGAGAAGCAAGATTTACTTGATAAACTGGTTCGTGGTTATGAATCTATGCAAAAGGACTATGAATTTCGTAGAAAAAGATTTAAACTTGAACAAAAACAACAGGAATTACAGGATACTGGTTTAGTTAATAAGGAGGTTGAACGCTTAATTAAGGAGATTAAGGAGGAAAAAAACATAGAAAAAGCCAGAGAACTAGCCATCAGGTTGAGAGAGGAGAGAGCCAAAAAAGTATTGGAAGTTGAAGTTTTGAAAGAAGATTTATATTATGGATCTAACGCGGAAGGTGCGTCGAATATCTTGAAAATGGGTGATTATGTCAGGCTTAGAAGTGGCGGAGCGGTCGGTCTTTTAACTGGCATTAATAAGGAAAAAGCAAATGTACTGATGGGTGATTTAACCCTTATTATTGATGTTAGGGACCTGGAAAAAGGCCCGGAACCTTTAGATAAAAAGTTAAAATCACTTCATTTTGATACGATTCAAAAGATAGCAGCTTTTGAAAATAAACTGGATATCAGGGGTATGAGAATGCAGGAAGCGTTGCAAGTAGTTGAATCATACATAGATTCCGCGCTGATGAACAGTTCAACCCAAATAGAGATAATTCATGGCAAGGGGGATGGCATTCTTCGCAAAGCAGTCAGGAAGAAGTTAAAAGAATATAGAGTGGAAATGGAAATAAGCCATCCCGACCCAAAATTAGGAGGGGATGGCGTAACTTTGATCGAAATAAAATGATTAGATCATATCCGTAACTGCGAAATGGAAAGCTGATTCAATAGCTGCATTTTCGTCAGAATCTGAACCATGAACAGCATTTTCACCTACACTCTTGGCATATTTTTTTCTAATGGTTCCTTCTTCTGCTTTAGAAGGGTCGGTAGCACCTATGAGTGTTCTAAAATCTAGCACAGCGTTGTCTTTTTCAAGGATTGCGGCAACAATTGGGCCGGATGACATGAAAGACACTAATTCGCCATAAAAAGGTCTTTCTTTATGTACAGCATAAAATTCCCCCGCTTTTGCTTCAGATAACTGAGTCAATTTCAAGGCAACAATTTTATAGCCAGCTTGCTCGATCATAGCTAAAATGTTTCCCGTGTTCCCAGCTGCTACTGCATCGGGTTTAACCATCGTAAAGGTGCGATTTCCAGTTGTCATTACTATTTTTTTAAATTGTAGATAAATGTGTTTAAATTGCGGCGAATTTACGCTTTTGTTTTATTATCAATATGGAAAATCTTAACCAACTTAAAAATTTGCTTTCTACACCGAAAGATATTGTGATTTTTTCTCACAGGAATCCTGATGGTGACGCTCTAGGGTCAAGTTTGGGATTGGCGCATTTTCTTTTGGCTCAACACCATTCAGTGAAAATTATTCTGCCTTCGGAATACCCCAATTACCTGAATTGGATGGTTGGTGTTGAAGATATCGTGATTTATGATTTGGTGCCTGAACATGCTAAATTAGTTATCGAAAGAGCAGATATTTTCTTTTGTCTGGATTTCAACTCCTTAGATAGAATTGATAAATGTGGTGATTTAATGATGAAGCAGACAGCTCCTAAAGTGGTTATAGATCATCATTTGTTTCCTGAAAATTTTGCGGATTTTATTTTATCAGATACAACAGCAAGTTCTACTTCTGAACTAATTTTTGATTTTATTCATCTGTTAGATCAATCAAAATATCTGGTACCTGCTACGGCAGATGCTCTTTATGTTGGTATTGTTTCAGATACGGGATCGTTCCTGTATAATACATCTTCTAAGGTTTTTAGAATCACAGCCACTTTGTTGGATCGGGGAGTAGATGATGTAAGCATCCAAAATAGATTACATAATAATTTGGAAATTAAACAGTTGAAGATTATTGGACATTGTTTAAACAAGCGATTAGAAATTTTGGAAGAATATGCTACCGCACTGGTTACTATAACTAAAGAGGATTATGCAGAATTTGACATACAAAGAGGAGATACAGAAGGGATTGTTAATATGTTAATGCGTATTCAAAACATAAAAGTAGCTGTGCTAATCACAGAACAACCTACGATAGTTAAGCTTTCAATGCGTTCCAAGGGAGATTTTTCAGTCCAGGAAATTGCAACAAAACATTTCAAAGGAGGCGGACATAAAAATGCTTCAGGTGCTGCTTCATTCATTGGCCTTAAATCGACGGTAAGAAAGTTTAAAGAACTCCTTCCTCTGTACGCAGAACAATTATCTCAAAATTGAGATGGATTATAAAATACGCTATTTTTACATTACTTTTGGTTTCGTTTTTTAAATATTAACTTTTTAACTTAAAATAATGAGAATTTTATTCATCCTTTTGATCGCCGCTGTTACTCTAAACTCTTGTGGAAAAGGGAAAAGTGGAAAAACAAGTAGTGGTATTAAATATGAACTTTTTCAGAATAAAAGTGGAAATAAGGTTCAACCCAACGATGTTCTTTACCTTCGTTATGCCATGTATGCAGATGATTCTTTAATGAATACTAATGCAAATGAGCCGTATCCGGAAATTGGCCTTTATCCTGATGTAAAAAAAGAACCAAAAAAACTTTCTCCTATCGAAGAATCATTTGGTTTAATGGAGGTAGGAGATAGCATAAGCATTTTCATACCTATTGATTCGATGGGCGCCCCAGGTATGCGTCCTCCAGGTTTCGAGAAAACTAAATTTATCGTCTATAAAATAACCGTGGAAAAGCGAATTCCAAATGCTGATATTGAAAAAGCTACCAAAGCGGTGGCAGATAAAGTAAAGGGACTTTTCGAAGATACAAAGGCTGAAAAACTAGATTATTCTGTCACTGCCACTGGCTTGAAATACAAAATTTTAGAAGAAGGTTCAGGTGATTTAATTCAGCAAGGTAGCAAAGTATCAACCAACTATTATGGTATTTTGGCCTCTGACGGTGTTATGTTTGATAATTCTTTTCAAAGGGGTCTTTTGCCTTTTACTTTTGAAGCAATGACTGGACAAGTTATACCAGGTTGGGACGAAAGCATGGGTCTAATGAAAAAGGGTACTAAAGCTATTTTATATATTCCCAGTGCACTGGCTTATGGAGAAGAGGGCGCTGGCTCTGGTTCTATCCCTGCAAATTCCGATTTAATGTTTTATCTTGAAATTCTTGACGTTAAAAAATAACGTTTGTATTAAAATTTGATTGTTAAACTTAAAAAAAGAACATCCAATGACTATCGAGCAACTGCGAGATTTGAGGGAAAGATTGTTGTCGCTAAGGAGGTATCTTTGACGTGGATAACAGAGTTTTACTACTAGAAGATAAAGAAAGTTTTTCTACCAGCCCTGATTTTTGGTCCGATTCTTCGAAAGCTGAATTGGTGATGAAGGAAATAAAAACGCACAAAAAATATTTAGGTGAATTCGAAAATATTAAGTTATTAGTAGAAGACGCCGAAGTTTTGTTCGATTTCCAAAAGGAAGGTGAAGCCACCGAGGACGAAGTTGAAGCCAAATATCAAGAGGCTATTTTAGCTTTTGAAGATTTAGAATTTCATAGAACGCTCAATAGACCTGAAGATGAACTTGGCGTGATTCTTGAAATTAACGCCGGTGCAGGTGGAACGGAAGCTTGTGACTGGGCTGAAATGATTTTTAGAATGTATGTCCGATGGGCTGAAAGGTCAGGCTTTAAAGTAACCGCTCTATCTGAGGTTCAAGGTGATGTAGCTGGTATTAAATCTGCGGAAATTGAAATTACCGGAGACTATGTTTATGGTATGCTCAAAGGTGAAAATGGAGTACACAGGCTTGTTAGGGTAAGTCCTTATAATTCTCAAGGTAAAAGGATGACTTCTTTTTGCTCCGTTTTTGTTCACCCCAGTGTAGATGATACCATTGAAATTGAAATCAATCCAGCTGATTTAGATTGGGATACCTTCAGAGCCAGTGGTGCGGGTGGTCAGCATGTGAATAAAACTGAATCAGCCGTTAGGGTAAGACATTTACCTACAGGTTTAGTAGCAGAATGTCAGCAGGAAAGATCTCAACACCAAAATAGAGAAAAAGCCATTCAGTTGCTTAAATCTAGAATCTATGAACTTGAGTTACAAAAGCAGTTGGCTGAAAGAGCTAAAGTGGAATCTGGAAAAATGAAAAATGAGTGGGGGTCACAAATTAGAAGTTATGTTTTAGATGATAGAAGGGTGAAAGATCATAGGTCTCAATACCAAACATCTCAAACTGATGCCGTTCTTGATGGTGATTTACAACCATTTTTAAAAGCCTTTCTTATGATGGATGGTGTTCATCCTGATGATTCCGATAACTAATAATGAAGGTCAGTAATTTTTTTTACTGACCTTTTTTTTATAGTTTATTACAGAATTTTGTCAAGTTGCTTCCTATTAGTATCTTATATGTTTATATTCGTTAGCTGTAAGACAGAAAAATAATAGACCATGGAAAAATGGATGAATAAATTATCTCAAGTAGTAGCTTTTTTTGGTAAAAGTGTTTCCTGGTTGAGTTTTGTGTTGGTAATTATAATATGTTTAGACGTCATATCTAGATATTTGTTCAATTTTTCTGTGGCTTGGGTAGCAGAAATAGAATGGCACATATTTGGACTTTTGTTTTTATTTGGTTCTGCTTACGCCCTTAATGAAGAAAAACATGTTAGAGTAGATTTATTTTATCAAAATTTTTCTGAACGTGAAAAAGCTCAGGTAAATGTTGTTGGAACCATTGTTTTTTTGCTTCCATGGTGTTTAACATTAGGTTGGTATTCTCTCAAATACGCATTAACCAGTTTAGCAATGAAAGAAACATCTCCTGATCCTGGTGGCTTAGGGGCTTTCTATTTCATAAAAATGGCCATTCCCATTGCCTTTTTATTATTGTTTTTACAAGGATTAATCATCATCTTTAACCAGTTCAAAACAGCTTTTAAAGGTAATTAACTGATTTTTTTATGGAAATTATAGCAATCATCTTATTTGTAAGTATTTTTATCTTAATCATGTACGGTTATCCTGTAGCGCTTACTTTAGGAGGATTGTCTATTATGTATGCTTACTTTTTTTTAGATCCAGCTGCTTTTGGAGCACTTCCCCCACGTATAATGGGTGTAGTTAGCAATTATGTATTACTGTCCGTTCCTCTTTTTGTGTTTATGGGTATTATGTTGGAAAAAAGTGGACTTGCTGAAAGTTTATTAGAAACGGTAGCTATTCTTTTCGGAAAAATGCACGGAGGATTGGCTTTTGCGGTCATTCTTGTAGGTACTTTATTAGCCGCTTCTACGGGTATTGTAGGTGCAACGGTTGTTACCATGGGTCTAATTAGTTTGCCCACGATGTTAAAGAGAGGATATAAGTCCGAAATTGCTACGGGTGTTATTGCTGCATCGGGTACTTTAGGTCAGATTATCCCTCCCTCTGTTGTCTTAGTTCTACTGGGGAGCGTTCTCAATGTATCTGTTGGAAAACTATTTGCCTCTTCATTAATTCCTGGATTAGTATTGGTAGCTTTTTATATAATTTTTGTTTTTGTTGTTTCTAAAATTAAGCCAGAATGGATGCCACCCATTCCTAAGGAAGAAATTGATAAGTTTAGGGCAAATAATTTCTATAAAAAGGTATGGCGCGCGTTTGCCTTACCATTAATTCTTATAATTTCGGTTTTAGGGTCTATTTTTTTAGGGATTGCTTCACCAACGGAAGCAGCAGCTGTGGGAGCCATGGGAGCAACCATTTTAACTTTATTCGAAAGGAAATTAAATTTTAGCATTATTAAAAGTGTTTGTCTTGAAACTACTCATCTTACCTCTATGATATTTTTAATATTGTTAGGGGCAACTACTTTTTCATTTGTCTTTCGCGAACTAGGTGGTGATGTTTTTTTAGTACGCCTTATTCAAGAAGCAAATATGACGCCTATGGCGTTTTTGTTTTTAGTTATGTTAATTGTTTTTATAGCTGGATTTTTCATAGATTTTATTGAAATTATTTTTATTATCGTTCCCGTGGTTGCCCCAGTGTTTCAGAAAATGGGGGTTGACCTTATCTGGATAGGCGTATTGCTGGGTCTTAATCTACAAACATCATTTTTAACGCCTCCTTTTGGATTTTCGTTATTTTATCTAAAAGGAGTTGCCCCAGCTTCCGTCACGACGGCTCAGATATACAGAGGGATAATTCCATTTATCCTCATTCAACTGCTTGTTTTATGCATTTATATATTTATGCCAAACCTATTAATTATTCCTTAAAGACTAAACATAAAGTTTGAAGATAAATCAACAAACCATTTTTTTTTAGATGTTGAGCTAATCTTAAATTAGCCAAGAAAAACCTCCATTAAACAAATTTTAAGATAAATCCTCTTGTAGATTATTGTAAAAAGCTTTTTCAGCGATATTAGAATATTTATTAGCTTTCTCTTGAAAAGTAGAATAAGAAGCATATACTCTCTTAGTAAATGGGTCTTTTTCAGCCAATTCATTGATAACCTCCTTGGTTAGTTTTCTTAATTCATTTATTACTTCTGGTGGAAATGTACGTATTTCAATGCCTTTCTTCAGAAGTTCGCTATAAGCTACTGCGTTTTTGGCTTCCATCTGAGCGTGCAACCAGGTTCCACTGTAAGATGATGCTGCTTTAATGATGGCCTTTAGGTCTTCAGAAAGTTCTTCAAATTTTTCCTTATTTAGAATAATCTCTAAATTGGTACCTGGTTCGTGCCAACCTGGAGTGTAATAATATTTTGCAATTTCGTCGAAACCCATTAAACTGTCATGAAATGGGGATAGCCATTCTGTGGCATCGATGATACCCCTTTCTAAACCTGTATATAGTTCTCCTCCAGCTAAAAGTATAGGCGATCCTCCGGCTTTGGCTAAAACGGCTCCACCAAGACCAGGAATTCTCATTTTTAAACCTTTCAGATCGGATATAGTGTTTATTTCCTTATTAAACCAACCGCCCATTTGTACGCCAGTATTACCAGCAGGAAGTGGAATTAAGCCAAAATTGGCATATAATTCTTGCCATAAAGCCAAACCATCTCCAGCATGTATCCAGGAGGATACTTGCTGGGCATTCATACCGAAAGGTACGGTGGCAAAGAATGAAGCGGCGGGAGATTTCCCTGCCCAATAATAAGCAGAACCATGACCAATTTCTGCGGAACCATTTCTAACTGCATCGAATATCTCTAAGGAAGGAACTAGTTCTCCACCTCCAAACACCCTTATTTTAATACGTCCTCCTGACATTTCTTCTACCATATTGGCGAACAACTTACAAGCTTCGTCTAAAATAGGAAAATTCGGCGGCCAGGTCGTAACCATTTTCCAGGAATACGTTTTACTGGAAATTCCTGAACCATTGCCGGATGTCTTATTTCCTTTCCCCATAACTGCTTTTATACCTATGGGAAGCAATAAGGTAGCTGCTGCGACACTCTTGACAAATGTTTTCCTTGATATACTCATACTTTAAGGTAATTATAGGTTAAGCCGAAATTGAAATTCTCTGTTAAAATTAAAATTTAAAAGGGAAAAGCGTACTTTTAAATGTCAAAAATATTCTTTTATGAAGTTATTATTATCATTATTTTCAATTTCAATTTGTTTTTCTGCATTTTCCCAAAAAATCGGAAATCTTTCAGGGCTCCAGGAAGAGGTGGAGATAATGATAGATCCTTTCGGTGTCCCACATATTTATGCAAAAAATGAAAATGATATGTTCTTCGCTCAAGGGTTTCAAGCAGCATCGGATAGATTATTTCAATTTGAAATGTGGAGAAGGCAGGCTCGGGGTCTCCTTTCTGATATTCTAGGTGAAAGAGAGTTAGAAAAAGATATCGCCTCCAGACTTTTTTCCTATAGGGGTGAACCAGTAGCTGAATTTAATCATTACCATCCAAATGGTTATAAAATAATACATTCCTTCGTAAATGGTGTTAATGCGGCGATAGATATAGCGCTGTTAAACTTAGATTCCTTGCCTGTTGAGTTCAGGTTATTAGGTATCAAACCGGAGCATTTAAAGTCGGAAGATATTATTTCGAGGCATCAGGGACTGCTTGGCAACCTGACAGATGAATGGGAAACAGCGCTTGTCGTTCATCAAATAGGAGAAGATAAAACAAAAGAAATTAATTGGTATCATCCTAATAATCCTGACTTAAGATTGGATTCCTTAGTAAAAGAGATTCTTTCATATCCTGATGTCATGGATCTTTATAAAGCCTTTAAACGCCCGGTAAATTATATTCCAGAAGATATAATCGCTTTCTCATCCAGAAATTCAACAGAGAATTATATGGTACTTTCTGCTCGTATGAATGAAGAGCAAAATTCATTAAATGAAGAAAAGCAAGTGATTGGCAGTAATAATTGGGTAGTTTCCGGTGCATTATCCGAAAGTGGGTTTCCCATGTTAGCTAACGATCCTCATAGGGCTATGTCAGCTCCCTCGCTTCGATATATTACTCATTTGGTTTCACCAGGCTGGAATGTTATAGGTGGGGGTGAACCCACCATACCAGGTGTTTCAATTGGACATAATGAATATGGCGCTTGGGGACTTACCATTCATGCTACTGATGCAGAAGATATGTACGTTTATGAACTTAATCCTTCAAATGTCCTCCAATATAAATATCAGGGTAAATGGAATGATTTTATTGAAATAAAAGACTCTATATCCGTAAAAGGGAAAGGTATGCATTATTTTTCTTTGTATTATTCCGTTCATGGCCCTATGCTTAAAATGATAAAGGAAAAGAATATCGCAGTAGCTGTAAAATGTGCCTGGTTAGAAAAAGGGGGCGCACCTTATCTTGCTAGTCTCAGAATGAATCAGGCAAAAAATTGGGATGAATTTAAAATGGCATGCACTTATTCTCATATTCCAGGTGAAAATATGATTTGGGCTGATCGGTCAGGGAATATTGGCTGGCAAACGGTAGGCATTGCGCCCATTCGAAATAATAGTAGTGGCATGGTTCCTGTCATTGGAGATGGAAGTAGAGATTGGGATGGTTTTATACCCATTTCTGAAAGACCTTCCAGTTATAATCCTTCACAAAATTATGTCGTCACAGCCAATGAAAATGTGGTACCTCTCAACTTTAAATACCCAAATACAGTGGGGTTCTCATGGTCAGATCCTTACCGGGGTCTGCGCATAAAAGAATATTTGGGCAGCGGAAAGAAATTATCCGCGCTCGATTTTATGTTGCTCCAATCAGATTATTTGTCTCTGCCTGCAAGGCAATTAGTACCTTTTATTCCAGGCATTCCTGCGTTCAAAAAGTATGAAAAATTTACTGCCTTTTTCAATAGCTGGGATTATACATTGTCGCCTAATTCTATCGCAGCCACAATATATGATGCATGGGAAAGAGTTATAATGTCGGAATATAAACTACAGTTTGTTCCAGAAAAGGTTAGCTCTTTGGTTACCCCTCAACTTAAAATGATAATGGATAACCTTTTATTTCCTGACGCAAAATTTGGTTCTCAACCTGTTCAAGGAAGGAATGATTTTTTATTCAAAACATTTGAAAAGGCTATTCAAAACCTAGAACTAAAATTGGGTAAAGAGGTAAATATGTGGCAATACGGTCAGCTGAAAAATAAATATGTTCTGTTGAAACATCCTTTCAGTGCTGTGGTTAATCAAAATATTCGCTCCTTATTGGAAGTTGGGCCTGCTCCCAGAGGTGGAAATGGTTTTACAGCCAATGTAACTGGTAGGGGAGATAATCAAACACATGGTGCCAGTTTTAGATTTATTTCAGATTTACAAAACTGGGATTATTGTTTAGCGACCAATACACCAGGTCAATCCGGTAATCCAAATAGCCCATTTTATAGAAATTTATTTCCCATTTGGATAAACAATCAGTATTTTCCACTGTATTTCTCTAAAGTTAAAATTTCTTCAGTAAGTCAGATTAATAGGCATCTTTTTCCTAATTAAGTCTTTATTTAACCCCAAAAACAATGAAAAAACACTTCAAACATTCATTTTATTTTCCCTTAATTTTTCTTTTTCTTTCATTACAGTTTCTTTATGGCCAATTAGATAACAGATTATTTGATATTGCCAAAGCACCAAATCCAAAAACTATTGAAAATAGTATCCGAACTTTGGCCAATTTTGGAACAAGAAGCACTTTATCCGATACGGTATCCAACACAAGGGGAATTGGTGCAGCCAGGCGCTGGATTCACAGCGAATTTCAAAAAATTAGCTCTTCTTGCAATCAATGCCTGGAAGTTTCCTACATGAACGAAGTATTTAAAGCCGGATTTAATCCCAGAATAAAAGAGGATATTAATATTTCTAACGTATTAGCTATTCAAAGAGGTTCGGTTTATCCGAATAGATACGTAATCATGACAGCCGATATCGATTCAAGGGTCACGGATGTTTTAGATGCTCAAAAGGATAATCCTGGTGCTAATGACAATGCCAGTGGCATGGCAGGAGTACTGGAAGCTGCTGCTGTTTTATCAAAATACCGTTTTCCAACAAGCATTATTTATATTGGATTGTCAGGTGAAGAGCAAGGTCTGTTAGGTGGTACCACAGTAGCAAAAATTGCTAAAACGAATCAATGGGATATCATTGCTGTCTTAAATAATGATATGATTGGTAATATTGAAGGAGTCGATGGTATTATTGATAATACCACCTTCAGAATTTTTTCTGAACCTGTTTCTATTCTGGAAACTGAAAGAGAAAGAGCTTGGCACAGAGTGTATGGTGGAGAAGTAGATGGTCCTTCCAGGCAAATTGCCAGATATATAGATAAACTGACAGAGCTTTATTGTACCAATTTGGATGCAAAAATGATTTACAGATTGGATAGATTCGGCAGGGGAGGACATCATAAACCATTTAATGATGAAGGTTTTCCAGGGGTAAGAATCATGGAGACTCATGAAAATTATTACAGGCAACATGAAGATATTAGAATTGAAAATGGGATTATATACGGGGATGTCATTGAAGGGGTTAATTTTGATTATGCAGCTAAATTAACTGGCGTAAATGCCATAACCCTGGCTGCTTTAGCCTGGGCTCCACCACCACCGGAAGATGTGCAGATTGGTGGCATTGTTCAACCGTCCACCCGATTTAAATGGAAGCCTTCCACTTTCGAGGGTCTGGCAGGACATAAAATTTATTGGAGAGAAACTACTTCAGCTCAATGGCAATATTCAAAGTTTGTTCCAAAAGGCCTGAATGAATTTACCCTGGATAAAATTATTATTGATAATTTTTTATTTGGCATCGCATCCGTTGGTATCGATGGAAATGAAAGCGTAATCGTTTATCCTACTACTTTGATCTCATCTCGTCGTTAACTAAAATAAAAATTAAATGAAAAATGTTATCGTTTTATTTTTCTTGTTTTGTTCCCTTAGCGGACTGTTTTCTCAAAAAGAATGGATGAATCTGGAGAGGTTTTCTTTTGAACCTGGATTAGCCGTTAATCAAAATATTCCTACGCCTGCCTCATTTCTAGGATATGAACTGGGGGAGCATTCAACGTATTATTCGAGTATTGAAAACTATATTAAAGATCTTTCCAAGAAGTCTGATAGACTTAAATTAGTGGAATATGGAAAAACGCATGAAAATCGTTCCCTTTATTTATTGGTTTTTTCATCTCCTGAAAATTTATCGAATATAGAGCGTATTCGGAGTAATCATTTAAAGTTAATGACCGCTAATGATGCTCAGGCAAAGGATATAATGGAGAAAGAACCTGTTTTTTTATCTTTGAGTTACAATATCCATGGAAATGAAACATCTACCAGTGAAGCAGCGCTACAAGTTGCTTATCGGTTAGCCGCAGCCACAGATGAAGCAACGAAGCAGTTATTGCATAACTCCGTTATTCAAATCTATATTTGTATTAATCCTGATGGACGGGAACGTTATATTCAATGGTATAATTCAGTTAGGAGAAAGCAACTGGCTACTTCTAAAAATGATTTGGAGCATTATGAGCCTGCGCCAAATGGCCGTTCTAACCATTACTGGTTTGATGTTAACAGAGATTGGTCCTGGGGTATTCATCCGGAAACAAGAAATTTGACCACTGAATATCAAAAATGGATGCCTCAAATACATGTAGATCATCATGAACAAGGCTATAATAGTAATTATTTTACCATGCCTGGCACAACGCCTAGAAATAAAATCTTACCGCCTACTTATGAAGCATGGTCCGATACTTTTGGCAGAGCAAACATAGCGGCTTTCAATAAAAATGATATTAGCTATTTTACCAGAGAAGCTTTTGATTTTTTCTACCCTGGATATGGTTCAAGCTACCCAAGTGTCATGGGTGCCATAGCTATGTTAACGGAACAGGGAGGTATTGCAGGTGGTCGTGCCATTGAAACGGAGGATGGAACTATTCTTACCTTACGACAAAGGATCTGGGACCATTATACTACCTCTATTCAGTCATTATTTACTGGTGTTAAGCACAAAAAGGAGCTTTTACGCTATAGTTATGATGCTTGGCAGCCCTCAAAATCATTATCGAGCAATAAAACCTATTTTTTATCTCCTGGTGATATGTACACGCCTGATGTAGTTCAAATTTTACAACGTCATGGCGTCAAATTTGAACAAGCAAAGGAATCATTTACGGTGAATTCAGTATCTGATTATGAATCAAATATTTCGCAACGTAAAACATTTCCAAAAGGAACTATTCTGCTTTCTTGCAATCAACCACAGCATTTGTTGATTAACAGCGTAATGGATAAATCATTGGAAATTGAGGACTCTGTTATGTATGATATGGCTATTTGGGCGCTTCCCATTGCTTATAATTTACATGCTTTTTTTACTAAAGAAAATGTAACCGTTTCTTCAGAAGCTCTGAGCGAAACTAAAGCAAATAATACTGTTTTGCCCAATGCCTATGGTTATGCCATAGATTGGAATCAACGCAATGCGCCCGCTGCATTAGCCCATTTATGGAAGCTGGGATATAAGGTTAGATCCGCTTCCAAACCATTTAAAATGGATAATATTTCGTTTTCAGCGGGAACATTAATCATTTTGACTGGTGCTAATATTGATAAAAAAGCAGCTTTATCTGCAGAATTACAGGCTGTTAGTTTAAAACACAATGTTTCTGTTCATTCCATTTCAACAGGGCGTGCCACAGAGGGCCTTGATTTAGGATCGTCAAAAAACAGACCAGTTCAACAACCCAGAGTGGCTTTAATGGTTGATGCTCCATTTAATATGCAAACCGCCGGTCAGGTTTGGTTTCTTTTTGATGAAGAGGTTGGTTTACCTGTCGATCGAATAAGATCTTCTGTTTTGTTGCAATCAGCCATGCCAAAATTTGGTGAGCGTTATGGTTATGCCGATTTAAATGATTATGATGTTCTCATACTACCGGGAGGAGGTAATAATTTACGCTATATTTTTGATAGAGAAGCTTATTCTCAGTTACAAGATTGGGTAAACAGAGGCGGTACTTTAATTGCTTTAGAAAATGCTGTTGAATTTTTCACACAAGACAGAAGTAAATTTACTCAGGTAAAATGGTCTGAAATTCCAGCAGATACTTCAACAATGTCTAAAACGGTTTCTTATGACAAAAGAGAAGATTATTTTGGCAAGAAAAGAATCCCTGGTTCCGCTTTATTAAGCAATATAGATGTGTCAAATCCTTTGGCATTTGGTATGGTACCAACCCTTCATTCATTAAAACAAGATGTATCATCCTTTTTACCAACGACGGGTATGCAAGTAGTAGGTAGTTATCATACAGATCCTGCAAAATTATTAACAGGTGGTTACGCCTCGAAGGAATCTTTGAAACATCTGTCTGGTAAATGTTTTGCCGGTGTGGTTCCCATGGGTGCTGGAAAAGTAGTTTTATTACTGGATAATACTCAATTTAGAATGTTTTGGAGAGGACCCTCCCGAATGATTCAAAACGCAGTGATGCTTCTAAAACAGTTTTAAAATTAAATTGGGGTAAATGTTTATTTTCAAAACATTTACCCCCATTTTATTTAGTCTCCCAGACTAATGACTAAGAAGCCTTCTTCTAATGGATTAAGTTCCTCAATGAATAAGTCTAAAATGCCTAATCCATACCTCACAAAGAGAGGGATAAAGTTATCATGTCTTTCCTGAAGGCCATTTCCAGGGAATAGTTTTTCTTTTATATTTCTTATTTGTTGTATCTGAACATCATATTTCGACTTTTCAGCTCTTGTAAGCCTCGTAGCAATTTGTTCCCACGATTTAAGTTGCTTAAGCCCTTCTGCAATAATTGTTTTCTCTAAAGTTGGATCAACTTTAATGGCTTTTACTTTTATTTGCTCTATAATTTTAGAGAATTGTTCAATTTCACTGTCAAAAGATAATTCATTTGCCGAATGTCTCTGAATAAAGGCTCGGATTAATGCATCTGTATCAGTAAATAAATCCTCTAATTTGAAATCCAGTTTATGCCATTTTTTTACCCAGACATCTTCCAATATCAAGGCAGAATTCCTTCTGATTAACATAGGAAATGGTACGTTGAAATAGTCAAATTGCGCTTTTCTCTCTAACCAGTAAGCAATTTCTCCTCCGCCCCCAATATACGCCAGATTGGGTAAAATATATTCCTGGAATAAAGGACGAAGTACTACGTTGGGGCTGAATTTTTCAGGATATAAATCTAACTCAATGCGTAATTGTGCGTCAGTAAAAACGATATTTGTCCCAACAATATGAAAATCGTTACCTATTTTTTCTATCCTGTTTCTATCATTTTCCCTAAGATAAAACAAGTTTATTTCACGGACATGAGCCTGTACACTAAATCCAACATCACCCAAAGCCTGCTGGGTTTTTTCTATAATTGCCTGAGAAGGTTGTTCAAACAATTCCTTTTCTATGATAGGCTTAAAAAATTGTTTTAGACTTTTATGGCTCATGTTTAGGGTAACCAAGCCGTATTTTCCAAAAATAGCATTTACCAAAGCTGAAGATGCTTTTTCATATAATTCATTTTCTGTGTAAGCAGCATGAACTAAGCGATAAATTTCCTCTGCTTCATTTGAATCTCCTAGTAAAATTTTTAGCTCAGATAATACATTATCCAGCGTATTTGTTTTTAATTTTCCTACAGAACCTCCTTTATCTTTTTCCCAGGTCAATTTTTTATTAAATAAATAGGCATGGTTTATTTCTTCAAAATCGTGGTCCTCTCCACCATTAATAAACAAAGGCACAAAATGATTTGATGGGTAATAATCATTTAATTGTTTACATAAATTCAAGGTCGAACATATCTTGAAAATATAATATAAAGGACCTGTAAAAAGAACGGGTTGGTGCGCTGTTATGATCGTGAACGTAGTTGGTTGAAGGATAGAATCAATATTTTTTAACGTCCATTCTGAAGTAGGAAGCGATTCATATTGTTCTTTTAATACTTCAACGATAAGTTTTCTTGGAATAACCTGTGTGGATTTATCAGAAACAACCTGTTGAAAACTTTCTATATTGACTGCATGTTTATAAAATGGTTTAAGATATTGATTTCCTGTAGAATATGCTATATCTTTAGAAGATAATTGAGATATATGTTGGAAGGGAATAACCAGTTTTTTCATAATTATGGTTCGAGACTTGGCTCATTTATATTTTGCAAAAAAACAAAAGTAAGTAATTTTAAGCAGATCTCTTTTGTTAATCGGTCCTATTTCTTATCTTAGAAGTATAAAGAAATATATGGAAAAGTTTATTTTATCGTTAGACCAAGGTACAACCAGTTCGAGAGCGATTCTGTTTAATAAAAATGGAGATATTCAACAAGTTGCCCAGAAAGAATTCACCCAGTTTTATCCTCAACCAGGTTGGGTAGAACATGATGCGGAAGAAATTTGGGCTACCCAATGGGAGGTAACCCAAGAAGTTCTTAAAAACAGTAATATTCTGCCTGAGCAAATTGAAGCCATAGGTATAACAAATCAGAGGGAAACCACGGTTATTTGGGACAAGCATACAGGAAAACCTATGGCGAATGCCATTGTCTGGCAAGACAGAAGAACGGCTGCATATTGCGACGAATTAAAGGAAAGAGATAATCTTCCGTCTTATATACGAGAAAATACAGGATTGGTTATTGATGCATATTTTAGTGCTACAAAAATCCATTGGTTACTTGAAAACATACCTAATCTTAAGGAGAAAGCTATATCCGGTGATATTTTATTTGGTACCATTGACAGTTGGCTTATTTGGAAATTGAGTGGGGGTAAAGTTCATGCCACTGATTATTCTAATGCATCCAGAACGATGATTTTTAATATTTTGTCATTAGAATGGGATCAATATTTACTCAAAGAATTAGACATTCCGATATCTATTTTGCCTAAAGTTTTACCAAGTAGTGGTGTGTTTTGTCAAACGGAACAAACGCTATTTGGCATTGAAATTCCTGTGTGTGGCGTAGCTGGCGATCAACAGGCAGCCTTATTTGGCCAGGCCTGTTTTAATCCTGGTCAAGCAAAGAACACCTATGGAACAGGTTGTTTTATGCTTATGAATACAGGAGAGAAACCTATAGTATCTAAAGCTGGTTTGTTAACTACGATTGCCTGGGGGTTAAATGGGAAGATTTCTTATGCTTTAGAAGGTAGTGTTTTTATTGCAGGTGCTGCGATACAATGGTTACGTGACAGTCTTAAATTAATTGATGAATCATCAGATTCTGAGTTTTATTCATCAAAAATTATTGACTCTGAAGGTGTTTATGTTGTACCTGCTTTTGTTGGCTTAGGCGCTCCGTACTGGGATATGTACGCCAGAGGTGCTATTTTCGGTTTGACCCGGGGTACGTCTAAATCTCACCTTATAAGAGCCACGCTTGAGTCTTTAGCTTTTCAGACCAGAGATGTTCTCGAAGCTATGGAAATAGATGCGGGACAAAAATTACTCCTGTTGAGAGTCGATGGCGGTGCTTGTGCAAATAATCTGTTAATGCAGTTTCAATCTGATATACTAGGTGTACCCGTTCAAAGACCAAGAATATTTGAAACAACGGCCTTGGGTGCAGCATTTTTGGCAGGCTTAGCCACTGGATTTTGGACTATGTCAGATATATCTAAACAATGGCAACTTGATCAAGAATTTAAACCTAATATGCCTGAGATCGAAAAGGAAAAAAGGTATAAAGGCTGGAAAAAGGCGGTTACTCGGACGATGGATTGGGAGAAGGAGGATTAATATTCTCTTTTAGTCCAAGGGCCGCTCTCATTTTATGATAAATGGAGGTGTTTTCATAGATTCCACGAAATAAAGTTGATCCTGGGCCATAAGCAAACACTGGAATCATTGCCGCTGTGTGTCCATTGGTGGTGAATCCATATTTTAATTTATTCATTCGGGAATCAGCTTCAATACTCATTCCTCCAGATTCGTGGTCAGCAGTAACTAAAACTAAAGTGTTTCCTTTTCTATTTGCATACTGAATAGCTTCCCAAATAGCTCGGTCAAAATCTAATGTTTCCATAACGACACCCCGTCCGTCATTGGCGTGGTTCATCCAATCTATTTGTGAGCCTTCAACCAACAGGAAAAATCCTTTATTGCTTTTTTGTTCTAAATACTGAACGCCTTGTCTTACGGCAAAGGAAAGATAATCTCTTCCGCCACTGACAGTTAATGGTTGTTTGTCTGCGGTAAAATAGAGTAAATTTTTATCTAATGGCCATTTAATTTTATTCATAGTAGTGTATAGCTGATCCATTACTACATATCCTTTATTTTCAAATTCATTTATTAAATCTCTGTCATCCATTTCCCTGTTCTGAAAATACTGACGTCCTCCTCCAATCAGTAAATCGACGTTGGCATCTAAATAGTCTAAAGCAATTTCTTCATACATTTCTCGTCGAGCTTGATGCGCAGCAAAAGCTGCCGGCGTAGCATGAACGATAGTGGATGTTACAATCATTCCTGTTGAAAAATTCATCGAATCCAATTCTTCCAGGATACTTACTGTTGCAAGTCCATTTTCATCTGTTCCAATATTGCCATTGTTGGTTTTAATTCCACAGGCAATAGCTGTTCCTCCTGCTGCTGAATCTGTTATTAACTCATTAGCAGCATGTGATTTATGAAATCCAATGACGGGAAATTTAGCTAAGGCCAATCGATTATTATTGCTATACATAGCGGCTGAAATCTGGGTTAATCCCATTCCATCACCTATAAGTAAAATTATATTTGTTGGGTAATCTTGAAATTCTTTACCTTTCTCGTCTAGATCATAACTTATCGTTGTATTTGATTTACAACCAACTAACAAAAATAAAATGGTATAAGCAAAAGATATTTTTAAGAAAATATACATTTTTATTTTTTAAGGATTAAAAATCAAACTACCGATTCTTATTAAGGTACTTCCTTCGTCTAATGCTATAGGAAAGTCATCTGACATACCTGCTGATATTTCAGAAAAGAGGGGGTTATTAGAAAAATAATCTTGCTTTATATCATCGAAAAGAATTCTTAACTGTTTGAACTCAGACCGAATCTGTTGACTGTCCTCTGTATTTGTGGCCATACCCATTAAACCCCTGATTTGAATGTTTTTCATTTGTTCAAAAGTTTCATCAGATAAAAACGCCTTTACCTCTGAAGGAAGTAATCCTTGTTTTGTTTCTTCCTTAGCTATTTTAATTTGTAACAGACATTCCTGAACAACCTCGTGTTTTTCCGCTTGTTTATTTATTTCTTGTAATAATGAAAGTGAATCTACAGAATGGATAAGCTTGACGATGGGAATGATGGCTTTTACTTTATTTTTTTGTAAAGAACCGATAAGATGCCATTCTAAATTACCACCATGTAACTCATTTTTAGCAATGAGCTCTTGAACTCTATTTTCACCAAAAATATTTTGCCCCCAATTTTTTACCGTCTCTATTTCGTCGAAACTTCTATATTTGGATACAACGATTAACTTCGCTCTATATGGAGAAAGTTTATCCAGAACATTTCGGTAATTATTAATATTCATTAAGTAATAATTTAAAACAAACCATGTAATTGGGTTCTAACCGATTGAATAACAGTACCTAAATCTTCTTGTTTGTTAACAAAATCTAACTCATCGGTGGATATAACAAGTAATCTACCCAATTTGTATTGACTAATCCAATTTTCATATCTTTCATTTAATTTTTTTAGATAATCTATGCTGATACTTCCCTCATAATCTCTTCCTCTTGTTTGAATATGATCAACAAGGGTTGGAATACTGGCTTTAAGGTAAATAAGCAGGTCTGGCGGTTGAATATGGGCGGTCATAGAATTAAACAAAGAAGTATAATTATTAAAATCTCTTCCTGTCATGAGTCCCATATCATGCAAATTTGGAGCAAAAATATTGGCATCTTCATAGATAGTTCTATCTTGAATAACTGTTACATCTCCATTTAATATTTGCATTATTTGGTTGTAACGGGTGTGCAAGAAATATATCTGTAAGTTGAATGACCACCTGCGCATATCTGTATAAAAATCTACCAGATAGGGATTGTCATCTGTACTTTCATAATGTACTTGCCAACCGAAATGTTTAGCTAATTGATAACATAAGGTCGTTTTACCAGCACCTATATTGCCTGCAATGGCAATATGTTTTATTTGAGGGATTAATTCCAAGTTCTTTTTTTTAGCTAAAAATAATTTATTGGCGAAAATACAACAACCTGAACACCTTGCCAAAAATTTATTTTTAGCTTTACCCTATATTTGAACGTTTGACGAATAAATAGGCATAAACTTCTATAAACTTGTTATGAAAATAGACAAAAACTTAATTTTGAAGCTTGAAGATTTAAGTAGATTGAAACTTTCCGATGAGGAGAGAGAATCTATGGTTTCAAATTTATCTGATATGTTAAAACTCGTTGAAAAATTAAAGGAACTGCCAACGGATGACGTTGAACCTTTAATTTATGTTAACGGTGAAACTAACATTTGGAGAAATGATGAAACAGAAACGTTGATATCAGCTGACATGGCAGTAAAGAATGCGCCCGAGGCACATAACAACTTTTTTAGTGTACCAAGGGTTATAAATTTGGATAATAAGTAAGTACAAACAGACAACATGGAAAAAAAACCTCTTATCTCAATTGAGAATTTGCGAAAGACTTATATTATGGGCGATAATGAGGTGAAAGCATTACAATCTGCCAGCCTTAATATTTATAAAAATGAATATGTTGCATTGATGGGTCCTTCCGGATCTGGAAAATCAACGTTAATGAATCTTTTAGGCTGCCTCGACTCACCCACGTCAGGCGTTTATTCTCTTAATGGGAATAATGTGGCTAATATGGTCGATGAAGAACTGGCTATTGTTAGAAATAAGGAAATCGGATTTGTTTTTCAAACTTTCAATCTCTTGCCTAGATTGTCAGCTTTAGAAAATGTGGCTCTACCTTTGGTTTATGCGGGTGTTCCAATAAAAACAAGGCTCAATAGAGCAAAAGATATGTTAGCTGCCGTTGGATTAAAAGATAGAATGGACCATAAGCCCAATGAGCTCTCCGGAGGCCAAAGACAAAGGGTTGCCGTCGCAAGGGCATTAGTTAATAACCCGTCCATTATTCTTGCAGATGAACCAACAGGTAATCTTGACTCCAAAACATCGTATGAGATTATGCAATTATTTGAAGAAATTCATAAACTTGGTAATACAATTATTCTTGTTACGCACGAACCTGACATTGCTGCGCACGCTCATAGAATTGTAAAGCTTAAAGATGGATACATAGAAAGCGATGAGCTAAATCAATCTATTCAAAGTGTTAAAGTACATGAATAAAATTATTGTTTGAAATGAAAATATACACAAAAAACGGAGATTTGGGAAAAACCTCACTGATTGGCGGTAAATCTCTGTTAAAGAACAATATTAGGATTGAGGCTTATGGAGGTGTGGATGAGTTAAACGCTTGGATTGGTCTTTTGGCTGATATTATAGGTGAGAATCGTCAAATATCATTTCTCAGGTATATGCAAAATCAATTGTTTGTTATTGGTTCTAAATTAGCAACACCGGCAAACTGCACTTTTAACGCTCCCGATCTTCCAGTTGATTTAATTGAAAAATTAGAGGTTGAGATTGATTTTATGGATTCTTTTTTAACTCCATTAACCAATTTTATACTTCCCGGTGGACATCCATTAATTTCAAACTGTCATTTAGCCAGAGTAGTTTGTAGAAGAGTTGAGCGAAATATCGTTTCCCTTTCTGAGGTGGAACCAGTAGAAAGTCAAATTTTGGCTATCATAAATCGCTTTTCAGATTATCTGTTCATTTTAGCGCGATATACCTCACACAAACTCAACGTAGAAGAGATTGTTTGGAAAGCAACTTAAAATTTATTTTGATTTCTTTAATTTTCGTATAAATTTGCAGGGCAATTCGGTTTATGCCTAGTAACAACGTGTTTTCAGCAAATTCGCTGCGGTTTATTTCAATTATAATCTTTACCGGATTTATTGTCTTTGCATTGTTTATCCTATTCAGTGTCTTTACAGATGATTTTTATGTTAATGTTGGTATTTCCATACTACTTGTAGGTATTTTTTTATTGCTTACGCTCATTATTTATAGAACCATTAATATTGACGAAACGCTATCGAGGTCTATATTTTTTTTACTGGGTTTAATTCCTTTTTTTACGTTAATTGCCCATTTTATTATTAAGTATAATCCACAATATTTATATATGTTGCCGTTAGGCATTATCATTATAGTTATCAAATATTTCTTTAATGAAAGTTTATCCTTTGGTATTTATTTTTCTACTATTTCCAGTATTTATCTTTCTTTGAATCCTTCCGAGCAGTGGATGTTTTTACAAATTTTTACTGGATTACTTATTCTTTTTTTACCATTTGATAGTAAGAAGTCGCTCTATATTATCGGAAGCATCCTAATAGTTTGCGCAATTTCCGTTTTAATTTCGGTCAGCTTAAAACTAACTTACCCCACGTTTCAACCTTCTTTTGAGGAACTTATTATCTTCTTATTTATTCAGTCTTTCTCCCTATTATTTGCATATTTAATAATACCTTTTTTAGAGAAGATTTTTTCATTTACATCGGCATTTTCCCTGAATGAATTAGGAAATTTAGATAATTTTTTATTAAAAGAATTAGCGCTTAAAGCTCCTGGGACTTATCAACATTCTATACAAGTAAGTTATCTGGCGGAAGCTGCTGCTCAAAAAATTCATGTAAATAGTCTATTATGCAGGGTAGGAGGGTTATACCACGATATAGGTAAATTAGTTCATCCTGGTTATTTTAATGAAAATATTCAAAATCTTAATCCTTTTGAAAATCAATCTTTTAATAGAAGTGCCGCTTTGATTATCAAGCATGTAAAGGATGGTATAGACTTAGGAAAAAAGTATAGATTGCCAGAAATAATCATAGACTTTATCAGAACGCATCATGGAACTACCAAAGTAGAATATTTTTATAGGAAATACAAGGCTTCAGGAAATTGTTTTGATGTTAATGAAGCAGATTTTACTTATCCAGGTCCAAAGCCATTTACCAGGGAACAATCTATTGTAATGCTTGCTGATACGGTTGAAGCTGCATGTAGAAGTTTAAAAAATCCTACAAAGGGAGATTTATTTGAGTTGATTGATCGATTAATTGAGCGTAAGATAGAAATGGGTCAGTTCGATGAATCAAATTTGTCCATAGAGGAACTTGATTTATGTAAAGAGGTATTCAAAGATTACATTAAAACTTTTTACCACCAAAGAATTTCTTATCCCGAACCAGTAAATTCGGGACAAGAATTCTTGTGATACTTATTTTTTAATCATTGGTAGAATAATTCTTGA
Organism: Saprospiraceae bacterium; assembly: GCA_027488135.1. Taxonomy (GTDB): domain Bacteria; phylum Bacteroidota; class Bacteroidia; order Chitinophagales; family Saprospiraceae; genus BJGN01. Next base: position 86,981 of record JAIYCH010000131.1, read on the forward strand.
TGGATATTTTGTACTATGATGTACTTTATTTTTTGCTACCACACCAACTTTTTCGTCAAAGTTATTTCCTCCTGTATTTAGATTCCGATCAAATCTCGGAAAATTACTACTCGATATTTCAATTCTGATTTGATGTCCTTTTGGAAAATAATTACTGGTTGATAATGCGGATAGCTTCACTTCATATACCTTATCTTTTTCCATAAATACTTCTTTATCATAACCCTCTCTATACCTAACTCTTTGTATAGTTTCATCAAGATTATAGGCCTTACCATCAGGATATACATCTATCAATTTTAAAGTAAAATCTGTGTCTTTTGCGTCAGAAGAAACAAAAAGAACAGACTCTATAAATCCGCTTATTTCAACGTCTTCAGTTAAAGGTGGAGTGGAGTAAACTAAAATATCTTCTCTTAATTCCATGGTTTGTTGATCTAAAGATCCCCCTTGTATAGCATTACCAATACAACATACATTACCACCAAAAGAATTTACCGGATTCGCAGGATCATAAGAAAATTGGTCTGGTAAATCCGTTTTAGGTGCTGATAGGGTCAACGCACCATCTCCATTTCTGGAATTTGCCTTACCGTTACTATTTAAATAAAATGGGGTAGCCACGGCTGCTTTTGGAGGCCAGGTTTCACTTTGTTGCCATTTATTTGAACCCATAGTAAAATATTGAACTCTGGGTAGTTTATTTTTTATCCCATTTTCTTGACCTTTTAACCAATAATCGAACCAGCTATAAGTTAATGCGTCATAATCTAATCGGGCATCTCCCACACTTCTTTCACCCACAATGGTATTTTCTGTTGCCCTTTTGAATGAACAATGGAGGGTGGGTGCTATAACCAGATATTGATTATCAGCAGCTTCAGGAAATTTAGATTTATCTCTTAGTAGATTAAAGAGGGCAATATTTGGGGTTGAAGCAACATCATACCATGAAACGAACCAATAGGAGGGTTTTTTGAAAGCCATATTATCATGAAATAAACCACCTTGAAACCATTTTTGGTCATTTGGTTTTCTTCGAATCATGTCTTCATAAACGCCTATCGGACCATTTACATTTTTAATAATATCCTGAACGGGTAAATGCTTTAAAGCAGTAACCCAGTCAACTTTAGGGTTTTCAGGCGCCAGGTCAAAGTTTCGAGATACTCTTATTAACTCCTCTTGTGTAATGTCAACAGGAAAAGTAGGTCTTACTCTATCATTTTGAACACTATATAACCAAGAAGTGAATAACATCTGCTGAGCTCCGCCTCTAAACCAATTGCCTTGCTCATATAAATTTCCAATTTTTCCAACGCCGGCGCCAAATCCTTGTGGTACGAGCGCTGTGTGTGATGGATGATCTAAAGAGGCAACAGCCATTTGCCATTCTGCCGTAGAGGAGCAACCAATGGTTCCAATTTTTTGATTAGACCATTCTTGTGAGGAAATCCACGAAAATGCATCATAGCCATCTGTGGTAGGTGTACCCAAAATATCCCAAACTCCCTCAGAGAAAAACCTGCCTCTTTCATTTTGAACAATATAGACATAGCCTCTTTTTACTGCATCATAAGCAGCTTCGTACTGTCTAATCATTTCCTTACCATCAATCCATTGGTTGAAATTATATGGAGTTTTAGATAAAATAACTGGGTATTTTCCAGGTCCTTTAGGTCTGTAAATATCCGTTGCAAGTCTGATACCGTCACGCATAGGCATCATTACTTTTTGGTCAACTACTGCAATTTCTTTTAATTTTTCAAGAGTAACTGCCTCATTTTGACCAAATAAAATAAGGGGAAATAAAAATAAAAATAAGCATTGTTTTTTCATGTAGGTAGATTTAAAATGATTTTTCAGCTTTGCCAATATAGTTAAATGGGGTTATGTTTAGTAACTCCATTTTTACCTCTTCATCCACTTTAAGGGTGTTGATAAATTGATGGATTTCGTTTTCTGTTACGTTATTGACTCCTCTCGTCAGTTCCTTTAATACTTCATAAGGTTTGGGGAAACCCTCCCTGCGCAATATCGTTTGAATAGCTTCTGCTACAACCATCCAATTTTTACTCAAATCTGATGAAATTTTATCTTCTTGAACCCGTAATTTTGATAAGCCCTTTTTTAATGATTTTATCGCAATTAAGGTATGGGCAAAAGGGACACCTGTATTTCTAAGCACTGTGCTGTCTGTTAAATCTCTTTGTAACCTTGAAACAGGTAATTTTTCAGCTAAATGGTGAAATAAAGCATTGGCCACACCCAGGTTTCCTTCTGCATTTTCAAAATCTATTGGATTAACTTTATGTGGCATAGCAGAAGAGCCAATTTCACCTTGAATGGTAGCTTGTTTAAAATAATCCATGGATATATAAGTCCAAATATCTCTTGAAAAATCTATAAGTATAGTATTTATTCGTTGTAAATTATGGAAGAGAGCGGCTAAATTATCATAATGTTCAATCTGTGTGGTTGGTTTTGACCTTTCTAATCCGAGAGAAGTTAAAAATTCATTGGCAAAATAATGCCAGTCCGTGGATGGAAAAGCCACATAATGGGCATTAAAATTTCCTGTGGCGCCACCAAATTTACCGTTTATTGGCACGGTGGATAAATGGGCTATTTGTACGTTTAATCTGGACACAAAAACACCTATTTCTTTACCTAAAGTGGTAGGTGAAGCTGGTTGTCCATGGGTTCTGGCCAGTAGTGGTATGTTACCCCATGCTTCTTCCATAGATGTTAATTCATCTACTAAGGAATAAATTTGTGGGTAAAAAACATCGGTTAAATAAGCTTTTATAGATAATGGAATAGCGGTATTGTTGATATCCTGAGAGGTTAATCCAAAATGTATCCATTCAGAAATATCAGATAAATTCATTGTATCAAATTTTTCTTTTAGATAGTATTCAACAGCTTTTATATCGTGATTTGTAATAGACTCAATTTCTTTAATTTTTAATGCTTCTTTGACATCAAAGGCTGTAAAAAGCGCCAAAATAGCCTCTTTATTTTCTTCCAGTTTTTGTGATCCCTTGAATGAAATCTGTCCGGAAAGTTTCATTAAATATTGGATTTCAACAAATATTCTATATTTAATGAGTGCGAATTCACTAAAATAGGATGAAAGTTCTTTTGTTTTGTCGGCGTAGCGACCATCAATAGGAGAAATTGCGGTAATCATAAGTTTATTTACGGGTTCAAATACTTTTTAGTAGTGTTTCAAAATCAACATGTTCGGAAATTAATTCGATGGCTCTTTTGGATTTCCAAGGGGTACGGTTGTTGATTTTAACTTCTATTCTGCTCACTTTAACAACAGATCCATACGTGTCTAACAACGTGGTTATAACAGGAATTTTATGCGTTTTAAGGTAGGGTAGATTTAATTCCTCAGGGTCAATCCACTTATGTTGCCTGCCGTCACTGGTTATTATTACCCCTGATAAGGGAGATTTCTTTAATCCCTTTGCAGCGGTAATGGTTTTAATTTTTTTGAGTGCCTCGCCAATTCTTTTAATGCTGGTAACTAAAAGAAGATTTTCAGTAGCGGCAAATTCCTCAGCGTCAATCAATGAACCCGCTATAAAATCTTCAATTCGGTTATTCATGTATTCCTCATTTAAAACGACTCTGCCCTCTACGGCCTGTCGGATGGCTTCCATTATAGGCAGAGAAAGGGATTGTTCATAAGGTAATACGCCTAATAATTTTAAATTTAACTGCTTAAGCTTAATATTAAGGTAGTGCTCAATTTCTTCCTTTTTTTCTGGCTTTACCTTGTTTACAATTACCCCAAGTATAGGTACATTTTCTTCTCTAAAAAGAGATAAATTCATATTTAGCATGTCAAGGGTACTGCCAATACCTCCCTCAACCACCATAATTACCCCAGCGTTTAATAATTTTGCTACCCGGGCATTCGATAGATCTACAATACTTCCGACGCCAGGATGTCCTGTACCTTCATATACTACGATATCATATTGTTCACTCAATTCATTGTGAGCATTCATTAATTTTTCTTCAAAATTGAATTTTTCAGGATTATCGAGAAATTCTTTGGTAACGCCTCTCCCTAAAATAACTGGACTATGAATTTCAGGCTTCATTCTAAATCCTATTACTTCAGAAAATAACACAGCATCCTTATCTGCAATAGTGCCATTCAGCGAAATAAATTTTTGTCCAACAGGTTTACAATAGCCTGTGTTATAACCTTTAGCTAATAAATTTGCAACAATTCCTAAAGTGCAGGTTGTTTTACCAACGTGCTGACTTGATGCTGCAACGTATATGTACTTACAAGAAAGTCCGTCTAACTGGATCATTTTTAAGGAGATTTATAAGCGTTGAAATTGGTTCCTTTTTAATTTAACCCTAAATTTCATAGATTAATTTGACATTATTATTTTTTTTACAATACTTTTGAGGTTTATTTGAAAAAATCAATTCCTGAAGATAAAATTTTATTATGCCCAAACACCTTCTTATTGTCGAGTCACCAGCAAAAGCTAAAACCATTGAAAAATTTCTAGGTGGCGATTTTACCGTTAAATCAAGTTATGGACATATCAGAGATTTAGAAAAAGGAAATAGCGCAGTGGACGTTTCTATGGACTTTAAACCACATTATATTATTTCACCTGAAAAACTTAAATTAGTAAAAGATTTAAAAGAAGCAGTTAAAAAAGTAGATGAGGTTTGGTTGGCTACGGACGAAGATCGGGAGGGAGAAGCCATTTCTTGGCATTTATGTGAGGTATTGAACTTAGATGTGCATAAAACAAAGAGAATTGTTTTTAGAGAAATTACAAAACAAGCGATAACAAAAGCCGTCCAGTCTCCGCGAAATTTAGACTTAAATCTTGTAAATGCTCAACAAGCCAGAAGAATTCTCGACAGATTAGTTGGATTTGAACTTTCAGAAATTTTATGGCGCAAAGTTAAAGGTAAATTATCAGCCGGAAGAGTTCAATCGGTTGCCGTTAAGTTAATTGTTGAGAAGGAACGGGAGATAAATCAATTTAACTCCGAACTATTTTTTAAGGTGGAAGCTTTTTTTTCTGTTTATAATGAACAAGGAAAATCAATTTTATTAAAATCCGAACTTACCAATAAATTGCAAGGTCTAGCGCAGGCAAATGATTTTTTAATGTCTTGCGTCGGGGCTCAATATACTATTCAATCTATTGAGGTTAAACCATTGTCACGAAAACCAGCGGCTCCTTTTACCACATCAACCCTCCAACAAGAGGCCAGCAGAAAATTGGGTTTTTCCGTACAACGTACAATGATTATAGCTCAAAAACTATACGAGGCTGGGCATATTTCTTATATGAGAACCGATTCAACAAGTTTAAGCGAACAAGCTATTCTGGCTATTGAAAATGAAATTGTTCAATCTTTTGGAGCAAAGTATTCAACGCCAAGGCGTTATAAAAGCAAATCAGCTAATGCACAGGAAGCGCATGAGGCCATCAGGCCAACCTATTTTGAAAAATCTCAAATTACGGGTGATAGAGATGAAGCAAGATTGTACGAGCTGATTTGGAAGAGAGCTATGGCGTCTCAAATGGCTGAGGCGCTACTTGAAAAAACCCAGGTTAAAATAGGAATTTCAACGTTACCGAAAGCGGTCCTGTTAGCTGAGGGGGAAGTACTTAAATTTGATGGATTTCTAAAACTTTATCTCGAATCTAATGACGACGATGAAGAAGATGAAGTAAAAGGTATGCTTCCTCCGCTTAAAGTTAAGCAAGTTTTACCTTTGAGTGAAATGAAAGCAACAGAAAGGCAGACCAGAGGTCCTTCAAGGTATTCTGAGGCTGGTTTAGTTAAAAAATTAGAGGAACTTGGCATCGGAAGACCTTCAACGTATGCTCCCACCATAAGTAAAATTATGGAAGAAGGTAGGGGATATGTTGTTAAAGAATCAAAAGATGGGGTAGAACAGATTTTTCAAGTCCTGAAGCTTGAAAATGATAAAATAACACAACATTCTCTGAAGGAAAATACAGGATCTTTTAAAAATAGGTTGGTACCAACAGATATGGGTATTACGGTGTCAGATTTTCTCGATGAGAATTTTGTAGAGATTATGAATTATTCATTCACCGCTGAAATAGAAGAAAGGTTCGATGCCGTCGCTTTAGGTAAAATTGCATGGACCAACATGTTGAAAGATTTTTATTTCCCTTTTCATGAGCTTGTTGTTCAAACGATGGAAAGTGCTACGAGACCAACCAGGGAAAGAATACTAGGTAAAGATCCAGTAACGGGCTTAACCATTCTTACTAGGATGACACGTGTAGGTCCAGTGGTTCAAATGGGTGCTCCCGATGAATTAGGACCTGAAGGAAAACCAAAATATGGAAATTTAATAGCAGGCCAATCTATAGAAACACTAACTTTTGAAGAAGCTTTACTTCTTTTTTCTCTACCCCGTGACCTAGGAATTTACTTGAATGAAAAAGTGTCCATCGGTAAAGGTAAGTTTGGTCCTTATGTGAAATTTGGAGAGAAATTTATTTCCATTCCCAGAACAGCAGATCCTTTTACCATCACTGTAGATGATGCGCAAAAACTCATTGACCAAAAAGAAAAAGAAGATGCACCCGTCCATCATTATCAAAATGAACCGGTAACTAAAGGGAAAGGTCGTTTCGGACCATTTTTAAAATGGAAGGAATATTTTATAAATATCCCTAAAAAATATAATCCGGATACCATTTCTGTAAAAGATATGGATGAGCTTATTTCAGCTAAAATTAATAAGGAAAATAGTAGATTTATCCTGCAATGGGAATCTGAACATATTAGCGTGGAAAGAGGTCGTTGGGGGCCATTTATTAGATTTAAAAAAGAAATGATTTCTTTTCCAAAGACGGATGGCATTAAAATAGATGATGAACAAGCAGCGCTGTTTGACTTAGATTCAATCAAGAAAATTATTGAAAAACAACTTCCTGACGCTTTTAAACCTAAAATTGCCGCGAAAAAAACAAAAGCTAAATAAATATAACCATGTCAAAATCAAACGAAAATCTGGAAAGTCAAGAGATGATGGAAAACTCAATGAATATTGAGTTGTCAGAAGAAATAGCAGAGGGTATTTATTCGAATCTCGCTGTAATTTCACACAGTAACGCAGAATTTGTAGTAGATTTCATACTTCTTGTTCCTAATGTACCTAAAGCAAAGGTTAAATCAAGAATCATTCTGACGCCTCAGCACGCTAAAAGATTGTTGGGCGCAATGGCGGATAATATTAAAAGGTATGAACAACAATTTGGTGAAATTGTAGATCCTAATGCTAATAATTATATCCCGCCAATGCACTTTACAACGAGAGGGGAAGCTTAATTGGAAAAGGCCAATAATTCTATCTCAAAGATTAAAACGCTTTTCCCTGGAATACCTCCTGACCCAAATTGGCCGTATCCAAGATTAGATGGTATGATAAAAGTTCCTTTTCCTCCTTTTTTAAGTAAAGGAATGGCTATTCTCCAGCCAGGAATGAGACTGGTGAGTTGAAATGTAGCTGATTTTCCTGTTGCCGTTTGATCAAATACAGTGCCATTGATTAAGGTGCCTTTATATCTTACCTCTACGGTTGCTGTGGGTGATGGATTATTTCCAACGCCAGTATTAATGATGTTGTAGTGAATACCACTCGGATCTTTGGTCATGGTCAATTTATTAGTGGTTAGGTAGTTAACTATAACTTCCTGATCTACCATGTCTTGATCAACAACCTCTTTAGTACAAGATGAAAAAAATAAAGCCAGCATAAATAAAAATCCTACTTGTTTCATATATTTTTTTTACAAAAGTAAATAATTTCCATGACTAACAAAGAAATTGCCCAGACATTCCAGCTTTTGTCAAATCTTATGGAATTACATGATGGAGATCCATTTCGAATCAAATCTTATCAATTTGTTTATCAAACGATAAGAAATTTAGACGTCTCTCTCGTAGATTTACCTCAGTCTGAATTAGCTAAAATTAAGGGCATTGGTAAATCTATTTCATTACAAATAGTCGAGTTATTCAGTACAGGAAGTTTAACAGGACTCAATAATCTTTTAGAAATAACACCTCCTGGAATTATTAAATTATTGAAAATAAAAGGTTTTGGTCCTAAAAAAATCAAACAACTCTGGTCTGAACTTGGTATCGAAACACCTGGTGAACTTCTTTATGCTATTCAAGAAAATAGATTGCTGGCATTAAAAGGTTTCGGTCAAAAATCTCAGGATGAATTACATAAGCAAATTCTGTTTTTGTTACATCATGAAAATCAATTTTTGTACCCTGAACTATTACAGGAAGCAAATGAATTATTAGACTTTTTTCAAGCGATCCATTCAACTATTAATATTGAATTAACGGGTGATTTGAAAAGGAAGTTACCTTATTCTAAGACTATTGAGTTTATTTTAAACTGTGCACCTAATACTCAGCTCTTTGTTGAAATACCCGAGGTAAGTGAGGTAGCATTAAAAGAAGACTTTATCACCGCTACCTGGAAAGGATTTTACAAGGTAGTTTTTTATTTTTCAAATGGTGTTAAATTTGGAAATAAGTGGATTGTTCATACAGGTAGTGATACTTTTATAAATAGTTTATCTGTCGATTTATTAGCTCCAGATACGCCTCATTTTAATACAGAGGAAGAGGTATTTTCATTTTTAAAATTGCAGGTTATTCCTCCGGAAGTAAGAGAATATCCTATCCATGATATCCTGGACCATAACGTATTAGATAATTTGATTACCATAGATGATATAAAGGGAGTTGTCCATTCTCATTCCCTTTATAGTGACGGTTCTAATACTATAGCTCAAATGGCATCAGTATCACAACAAAGTGGATACGCTTATTTAGTTATGACGGATCATTCACAAGCTGCATTTTATGCCAATGGATTGAAATGGGATAGAATTATTCAACAGCAACAAGAGATTGATAAGCTAAATAAAGATAATGCAGGTTTCACCATTTTAAAAGGTATAGAATGTGATATTTTATCGAATGGAGATCTGGATTATAACCATGAAATTCTCTCAACTTTTGATGTTATTATCGCTTCTGTTCATAGTATTTTAAAAATGGATGAGGAAAGGGCAATGTCCAGAATAATTAAAGCTATTGAAAATCCTTTTACACATATATTGGGGCATCCTACCGGTCGGTTATTACTTTCTAGGCCAGGTTACCCTTTAGATATAAAAAAGGTGATTGATGCTTGTAGTGCCAATAAAGTAGCTATAGAACTTAATGCAAATCCGCGAAGATTGGATATTGACTGGCAATGGATTCCTTATGCAATGCATAAAAATGTTTTTATTTCTATTAATCCGGATGCTCACGCTATAAAAGGTATTCAAGATATTAAATATGGCGTGGATATGGCCAGGAAAGGAAAATTGCAAAAAGAACTTTGTTTAAATGCCTGCGATGTACTTACTTTTTTAGAAAGAATAAAAAAGTAAAATTAACCGTCTATTAACAAAATAAATAGCTCCTCATACTAAGAATTGAATAATTGTACCTATTTTTGTCCCTGATTTTAGATTTAATAAATTTCAAAAAAATGAACATGAACAGAAATAGTTTTTTCCTGATGTTATTTGTTTCATCAAGTATTTTAGTAGGCTGTGATTCAAAAAGTGATGTTAGAGATGCTGCTAAGGATAGTCTTAATCCAGAGGCTAGTGCTATGACAGCTACTGCTACAGATCCAACAGCAATGCCTTCAGAAACACCAAGTGGTCCTACCACCACAGTAAACTTTTCAGAAGAGAGATTTAATTTCGGAACAGTGACTGCGGGTGAAAAGGTTCAACATAATTTCAAAATCAAAAATACTGGTAAAGAGCCATTAATCATTACTAATGCAAGTAGCAGTTGTGGTTGCACTGTTCCAGAATGGCCAAAAGAACCTATCGCTCCAGGAAAATCAGGGGAGATAAAGGTTGTTTTTGATAGCAATGGTAAAAGTGGTGCTCAGAGTAAAAGAGTTACTATCGTTTCTAATACCAACCCGCCAGAATCTTTCCTTTACCTTGAAGGTGACGTTTCTGGAGCGGCTCCTCAAGGGAATTAAAAAAAATCTAATCTAACAAAGGGAACTTCTTCTGGGGGTTCCCTTTTTTTATATTATGCTGAATCTATACTTATCTCTCATAAAGTTTAGTCATACGGTCTTTGCTTTGCCTTTCGCTCTTATTGGTTTTTACCTGGCCTATGTTAAATATCAACCTACTGATTTTATTACTAAATTTATTTTAGTGATTCTAGCCATGGTTTTTGCCAGAAGTTCTGCCATGGCCTTTAATAGGTATGTTGACAGAGAAATAGATGCTAAAAATCCACGTACAAAAGATCGGGAAATTCCGTCAGGTAAAATCTCAAAACAAGCGGCTATTTGGTTTATACTCCTAAGTATGTTGGGCTTTATAACCACTACTTTTTTTATAAATCAATTATGTTTTTTCCTTTCTCCCGTTGCATTGTTAGTGATATTGGGGTATAGCTTCACAAAGCGTTTTACCTGGCTTTGTCATTATGTTTTAGGACTAGGTCTTGCCCTGGCACCTATTGGCGCTTATCTCACAATTAGTGGCGAATTCGATAGTTTAACTATAATATTTGGATGTTGTGTTTTCTTTTGGGTGGGAGGATTCGATATTATTTATTCTCTTCAGGATGCTTCTTTCGACGCTTCTTTTCAATTAAAATCGATCCCTGCAAAATTTGGTATAAGCAAGGCTATTACTATATCAAGAATCTCTCATCTTTTATCTTCTATATGCCTGTTTTCTGGTGTTCTCCTAATGAATAAACAATACGCTAGCATCGGATGGTTATCTTGGGTCGCTTTTGTGTCCTTTATTACGCTACTTATAAGACAACACATTTTAGTAAACGATAAAAATTTATCCAAAATAAACCAAGCCTTCTTTACTACCAATGGTATGGCCAGTGTTATTTTAGGGGCATTTATTATATTGGATCTGTTTGTTTGATATTTTTTATCTCGTCACCCACTTGTATAATATCATTATCGTTTCCTGTTTTTAAGCAAGCGTTCAGGCCGAAAATTATTTTCTTATTTTCGATATAATTCTTTGACATAAAGGGTAAAATTTCCTCATTAACCATCATTGTCTCAGGTTCAATACTTATAACCTGACATCTTGCACAGGGTTTAAATGAATCAAAAATTTGATTGTTTATTTCAATAGACTTCCACGATTTTTCCTCATTAAGTTCACTATTTCCTATGACTATATTAGGTCTGAAATGCATCATTGATACTTTTTTGTCTAAATGTCTATTTAAGAAAGCTAAAGATGATTCAGTACAAATTAAATAAGGAAAACCATCTGCAAACAAAACGCCCTGTCCTTTATTTGCATATTTTAAATCAACTTGTCTAAAAAATTCGGGAATCATTCTTACCAGCATGCATTGTATGCCTAATGCATCAGAGAACCAGTCATCTATCATTTTATCTACGGATTGAACATCAATAACGTCATCCCAAACGTTTACCTTATATATAGTGCTTTTTTGATATGGAGGATTTAAATGAATTAAAATTGGAGGTTGATTTTTTTTCTCATTATCTAATTGTATTAAGTCTTCATTTATCATGCTGACTTTTATGTTGTACAATGATGGATACTCTCTAAGAGTAATCATTTTTTTTTCAACATAACTCATCAACATAAACTTTCTATCATTTTTAAATCCAGTAGATGTTACTTTAGCGAACGGAAGGGAAACCCCACTAAGTGATTTTATCGGATAAATGATTATTTTTGAGACAGTTTTCATAACCAATGTCTAAATTTATTAAAAAATAATATAATGAGGGATAAAATTAAAATAATAAATGCGTCAATATTTGTTTCAAACATATTCTGCATTATTATTTTCCAAGCTATTCCAACGATTGGATTAGCCCAAAGTTATAAAAGTTTGGTTCAGAAAGGAAATGAATTTTATGATAATAAGTCTTATGCTGAAGCCCAAACATATTTTACTGAAGCATTAAAGAAAAAGGACAATGACCTTGAAGTAGTGGTAAAGTTAGGAGAATGTTTATGGCGCTGCAATAAAATGTATGAAGCCAATAATATTTTTTCTTCAGTTGCTAATGCTCGTAATTTACCGTCCTCCTTTTATTTATACTATGGACAGTCCTTAAGAGCCTCAGGTAATTATAGGGAAGCAAAAAATATGTTTTTGAAGTACGGCCAAATTAATCAGAGTATCGGTGATAATTTTGTTGAGGCATGTGATTGGGCAATGAAAAATGGTAATAAATCAGATGAATATGTAGTTATCAATGCTGGGTTTAATTCAAAAGAAGCGGATTTTTCACCCGTTTCAATCCAAGGTGCCATTATTTTTTCGTCCTCAAGAAATGCTAAGATTCAAAATTATAAAACTGAAAATTATTCAACTCAAAAGGTAAGTTTACCTCAACCTGTTAGTTTCCAGGGAGTAAATAATCCGTTAGCACAAATCTCATTTTCTTCAAACCTATCGTTCATCGCTTATTCTCAATGGACAATTAAGAAAAATACCAGATTAATACCAGAATCAGGTTTAAAAAGTAAAGTTAAATGGGGAAATTACCAATTAGATAATAATAGTTATAGTATAAATGAATTACCCTTCTCCATAAATCAAGGTCTAGCAAATTATGGATATCCTTATTTATCAAACGATGGAAATGCGCTTTATTTTTCCAGTGATATGGAAGGTGGTTATGGAGGTATGGATTTATATGTCATTTACAGAGAAGGTTCGAACTGGACCACACCCATAAATTTAGGACCTAAGATTAATTCACAGGGAGATGAAATAAGTCCATTTTTAAAAGGTAAATCCTTATTTTTTTCATCGAATTGGCATGCTGGCTTTGGAGGTTATGATATTTTTAATGTTAATCTAAATGATAATAATGAGTGGTCTGTTGTAAATAATTTGGGTTTACCTATCAATTCTCCTTTTGACGAATTTGATTATATGTCCTTAGGCAATAGTGGGTTTTTTACCAGTAATAGAACAGGTGGATTAGGGGCGGAAGATATTTATTCATTTAAAAAATCCTCCGCGGGTATTGTATTGAAGGTGGTCAATGCGTTGGACGGTGTACCTATTTCTGAGGTTAGAATAGAGTGGGGGAATTGTATGTCTTCTTTTAAACCACCTATGCTTACGAATATAATCGGTTTTTACAACCTGAATGAAAGTATTAATATTCCTTGCACGCTTACTTTTTTGAAAGAAGGTTTTTCATCTAAAAAGATAACATTAACTCAAGCTAATATTGACGCTGAGGAAATAACCATTCCTTTAATCAGATTAGGAGAAATTTATCTTGGTCAGATTTTTGATAATCAAACTAAACTTCCTTTAGATGAGGTAGAGGTAATCATAGAAAATTTATCAAATTCCTCTAAAATGAATGCCCAAAGTAGTTCAAATGGCGTTTTTGAATTTGCGTTGAAACCTAATACTTCTTATAATCTGATGCTTAAAAAAGAAGGATATAAGAACTATACTAAAATCATAAAGACAACTATTGATGGAAGAGATAGGACTATTTTGGGGGAAAGTTTTTTAACGAAAGGAAGCAATAATTCCTCTCCTGACATTAAAGAGGGTCTGAATAAAGGTTTATCTATTCAAATTTCAGCCCTTACATCGACGCCTCCTGCTAATCAGTTTAGTGATCTTTGGCGTATTGCTGATATTTATGTCAAAAGAGAAGACAATCAAGTGAAAATAAGAATGGGTGTTTTTAAAACCCAAAATGAGGTTTTGATAGCTCTGGAAAGAGTTAGACAAAATGGTTACCCCCAGGCATTTATTGTGGAGGAGACAAATGGACCTGGATTTACCAATTTGGTTCCCGTTGAAATGGTTGAGATAGATAAGCCTATTGAAATAACTAAGCCCACGAAACCTGCTGATGTACAGAACGGAAATATAGTAGAGATACCAACATCCAGTAAGACCGTAAGATATAAAATTCAACTCGCAGCTTTAAGAGATACCAGATTTTTTGATGCAAAAAGGGTAGCTCATCTGGGAACTATTCAGGATTATCAAAAGCCAAATAATATTACAGCTAAAGTTATCGGTGATTTTTCAGAGGATAACGTCAAACAAATATTAAGTGAGATTAGATTAGCTGGATTTAAGGATGCATATATTGTCAAAGAAGTAAATGGTGTTTTAATACCGGTGCCTTTATTGAAATGATTTGACGATTAAATGGCGGAGTATTTAATCATCTGACCTTATAAATTCAGCGAAATAATAACTTTCCTAAGTCATTATTTCGCTGAATGTTTATGCTAATAGGTAAAAAAATGGCTATTAAACTTTAATTAGTTATAAATAGCTTCAATAGGGGTTAATGGCAAGTCGAATGCATCGGCTACTCCTTTATAAACCACTTTACCTTGTACAATATTGAGACCGAGTTGAAGAGAGGGATTCTCTTTACACGCTGTTTTCCACCCTTTTGAGGCAAGTTGAAGGGCAAATGGTAAAGTTGCATTGGTTAATGCTATGGTTGAAGTCATAGGTACAGCACCTGGCATGTTGGCAACGCAATAATGCACTATATCGTCAATGATAAAAATTGGATCTTCGTGGGTTGTTGGTCTTGTCGTTTCAAAACAACCTCCTTGATCAACCGCGACATCGACGAGAACACTTCCCGGTTGCATGTCCTTCAGCATATCTCTGGTAATTAATTTTGGTGCTTTTGCCCCTGGAATAAGCACAGCGCCAATGATTAAATCATGGTCTTTAATTAACCTTCTGATATTATATTCACTTGAATACAAGGTAGTTACATTAGAAGGCATGGTTTCAGAAAGGTACCTTAATCTATTTAGGTTTAAATCTAAAATTGTCACTTTGGCACCAAAGCCAGCGGCCATTCTGGCAGCTTGCATACCCACAATGCCACCACCTAAAACCATTACTTTTGCAGGTTCTACCCCTGGAACACCTCCCAATAAAATACCTTTACCTTTTGAAGGTTTTTCCAAATATTTTGCCCCTTCCTGAATGGACATTCTACCTGCTACTTCAGACATGGGGATTAGCAATGGAAGCGATCCGTCAGCTTGTTCTACTGTTTCATAAGCAAGACAAATGGCTTTTTTTTCAATCATTGCCCTTGTTAAAGTCTCATTGGATGCGAAATGAAAATAAGTGAAAAGGAGTTGATTTTCACTTATCAGTGAGTATTCCTCCTGAATAGGTTCCTTTACTTTTATAATCATTTCCGCCTGTTGATAAACAGAGGCAATATCAGGTAAAATTTCAGCCCCAGCGTCTTTGTAGGAACTATCACTAAAACCGCTGCCTAAACCAGCGTTGGTTTGAACATAAACTATGTGACCTTTCTTTATAAAATCTAAAACGCCGCCTGGTGTTAATGCCACTCTGGCTTCTTGAGCCTTAATTTCTTTAGGTACGCCAATTTTCATTTTGTGTATTTTAGTTGGTTTTTGAGCGCGACAAAATTAAGTATTTTAAGTCATAAACTCTATGATTTATTTTGAATTACTATCTTTGATTTATTTAATCCCTTAGTATGTTTAATGATATTCAATTTATTTATTTCGATTTAGATGATACGTTAATGGATTTTTCTTCTGCTTCTAATGATGCTTTTTCTCTTTTATTGAATCATTATGATTTACCTAATGATGAACAATGTTTCGAGATTTATCAGCGTGGAAATCACCAAACATGGCTCGAATTTGAGCAGAATTTAATTTCATCCCATGAACTAAGATCTTTAAGATTTGAACGATTCTTAGCCGCTATGAATTGGCATGATAAAGCAGATGCCTTTGAAATGAATGCAAAGTATATTTCTTTTTTGATAAATGAATCTAATTTGATATCTGGCGCGTTGTCGTTATTGAATTTTTTTAAGGGCAAAATTCCAATGGGTATTTTAACGAATGGACTAAAAGAAGCACAACGACCGAGACTGTCGAAAGTTGACATAACACATTATTTTGATCATATAATAGTTTCTGATGAAATTGGCATGTCAAAACCTAATCATGAAATTTTTACCTTGGCAAAACATACAACTGGGAACATACCCTCAAAAAATATTTTATTGGTAGGCGATAACCCATATTCTGATATTGAAGGCGCTCAGAAATTTGGATTTAAAACAATATGGTTTAACACAAAATGGAAAGAAATACCTCAACAAATACGGCCTACCATGATGGTTTCGAAATTAGAAGACATTATCCCCGCGTTTCTTTTACACCCAAATATCTAGGTTTGTAGCCAGGTTGTTAATTTTGTTAAATAGGTAGATTACGGCTTCTTTTCCTTTTTCACCTATGTTTTCAGAATATTCGTTTACATATAAATGAATATGTTTCCTAACAATTTCTTCGTCCATCTCTTGTGCATTCAATGTAATGTAAGGCAAGCTTAGGGAAGGATGCTGGAAAGCAAATTGAATGCTTTTTTTAATTAATCTATCTACTTTAGTTTTGACCTCCTGAGGTAATCCTCGTTTTATGCCAATGCCACCTAAGGGGATGGGCAATCCTGTTTTATTCTCCCAATATTCACCCAAATCCACTATTTTCTTTAATCCCTTTGATTTGTATGTAAATCTATTCTCATGAATAATTAATCCCAAATCAATGTCATTTTTTATTAAAGAATCTTCAATTTCTGAAAAAAGATATTCACGGGTATTGGTGGCATTTGGAAAAGCAAAATGAAGTAAAAAATTAGCGGTGGTAAATTTTCCGGGAATACCTATTTTTAGATTACTTATCTGTTCCAAATCCACTTCTTTGGATGAAATTAATAATGGACCACAATTATTTCCCAAAGCACTTCCAGCGTGTAACAATTGATAATCTGGCATGATTAAAGCCAGTGCGTGATAACTTAGTTTGGTAACATCTAATGTATTTTGAAAAGCTAATTTATTTAGTTTTTCTACATCTGCTAAAATAATTTTAAACTCAAGTCCCTCTAAATCAATTCTTTTGTTAACAATTGCATCAAAAATGAAGGTATCATTAGGGCAAGGAGAAAAGCCCAATGTAATTTGCATATCTTTGTGGCTTAAATGTTGAAAAATTGCAGGTAATTTACGAAGACAACCACCTTATTGTGGTTAACAAACCCGCTGGGCTATTAGTTCAAGGTGACAAAACAGAAGATGCTACTCTTGGAGATTGGCTCAAAAAATATATTAAAGATAGATATAAAAAACCAGGGGATGTTTTCCTTGGTACAGTGCATCGTCTTGATAGACCAGTAAGTGGTGCCGTTATTTTTGCCAAAACGTCAAAGGCGTTGGTGAGAATGAATGAGCTATTCCGAGATAACTTGATTACTAAAAAATATTGGGCTATCGTAGCTTTCAAACCACCATCTGAAAAAGGTATAATAACTCATTATATCGCTAAAGATGAGGAAAGAAATATTTCAAAAGCGTTATCTGCTCCCTCCAGACGAAACCCTGACGCTAAATACGCGGAGACTGCCTACGAATTATTTGGAATTATTGATGGTAGATTTTTGTTAGAAGTTACCCCTAAAACGGGTCGTCCGCACCAGATAAGAGTGCAACTTGCTTCACTTAATTGCCCTATTGTTGGTGATTTAAAGTATGGGTTCCCTACAGCGCTACAAGATGCTT
Organism: Saprospiraceae bacterium; assembly: GCA_027488135.1. Lineage (GTDB taxonomy): Bacteria > Bacteroidota > Bacteroidia > Chitinophagales > Saprospiraceae > BJGN01. The sequence goes on from JAIYCH010000131.1 coordinate 104,733, forward strand.
CTATTGCCCTGCATTGTCATTCCCTTTCATTTATTCACCCGGTTAAGAAAACACTGATTACCATTGAAGCGGAAACGCCTGATAAACATTGGTGGAAATTAATGAGGAATCTTACAAATAATTAAATGGGGTTATAATTTTGATGATATCTCTTTTGATATCATGTAGGCGCCTGTCCATGCCGATTGGAAATTGAATCCTCCGGTTAATCCATCTATATTTAAAACTTCCCCGGCAAAATATAGATTTTCATTTAGTTTGCTTTGGAAGCTTTTAAAATTTACTTCTTTTAAAGATACTCCTCCGGCAGTAACAAATTCTTCTTTATTCGTGCTTTTACCCTTCACGTTTAACCTAAAATTAGTCATGTTATGTGCTAAATCCTGTGTCTGTTTTTTTGTAATATTTGCCCACTGTTGCGTTGATTGGATATTTGAGGTATGTAAAAGATACATCCAAAATCTATGGGGAATTTTATACATAACCACATTTCCTATTTGTTTTTTTGCGTCGGATTCCTTTATCTGCTTTATATCTGATGAGGCATTGTCATAGGTCCGGGATATCCAATTTACTTCGATATCAAATTCGTACTTTAGCTCGTGAAGTTCGGTAGATGCCCAGGCGCTCATTTTAAGTATGGCCGGCCCACTTAAGCCCCAATGAGTAATTAATAAAGGCCCTGTGGTAGAATGTTTCAATCCTATTATTTTAACAGACGCAGCAGGAAGACTAATACCAGTAAGTTCATTTAACGCCTTATCGTTTATTTTAAACGTAAATAAAGACGGAACTGCCGGTAAAATGGTATGGCCCAAGGAGGCTAAAATAGTCCAAATAGACGGGCTACTACCCGCTGTAATAATCAAGTAATCTGATAGATATGTTTTATCTGAAACATTGACTTCCCATTTTGCTTCAATTTTTTTTATAGCAGTAACACGACAACTAAGCTTAACATCAACATGATGTTTTTTACAAATTCTCATGAAGCAATCAATGATAGTTTCAGAAGAATCTGTGATGGGAAACATTCTGCCGTCTGCCTCTGTTTTTAAGGTAACTCCGTTTTTAGAAAACCATTCAATGGTATCTTTTGGTTGAAATTGTAAGAATGGAGCATAAAGTTCCTTTTCTCCTCTCGGATAAAACTTCACAAGGTCTACAGGCTCGAAACAAGCATGAGTTACATTACAGCGGCCACCGCCAGAAATACGAACCTTTTTTAATACCTCCTTATCTTTTTCAAGGATAGTAATTTTTATATTACTATGTTTTTCAGCGAGTAAACAGGCTGCAAAAAATCCTGCAGCGCCTCCTCCAATAATTAAAACAGTTGGTTTACTCATGGAAAGGAAGGGAGTTGCTTGTGGTGTTCTGTTCTGGATTGAATAAAATGAGCCAGGGCAATAACTTGAGATTCCTGATATAAATTTCCAGTTATGGTTATACTGGTTGGTTTCCCATTTATAAAGCCATTTGGTACTACGATACAAGGATGTCCTGTATAATTAGTAATGGTTAAACTTGTTCCTCCCCAAGATGGATTAAGGTAAAGATCAATTTTTGAAAAAACCTTTTCCTTCATCTCTTCCATGAGTATTTTACGTTTCCTATTGGCCTGAATATACTCCACTGCAGGAATAAATCTTGATTCTCTAAATTTATTTGGCCAAGCATTTTTAATTTGCCTTTCTAATAAATCATCTTTATTACTTCTCGTTAATTCATCGAAGGCGGCGGCTGATTCTGCTGATAAAATAGGAGATAAATAGGGGAGTTCAGGTAATTCAACGGGAATTAAATTTATCCCTTCTCTTCTCAATAGGGCTAAAATGAGGCTATCTTGCTGTTTGAAAGGATAATTTCTGTCAAAAGAACTTTTCAAGTATCCTATTTTTAACGATTTTACATTAAGCGCTGTATTGTAATTGAACGGAAATTCCTGCACAGACACATCTTTACTGTCCTTTCCATGTATTACAGAAAAGACCAAGGCACAATCTTCTGCGGTTCTGGATATAGGTCCTATTTTGTCCATAGTCCAACTCAATGCCATGGCTCCATGTCTGCTTACTCTGCCAAAGGTAGGTCTTAATCCCGTAGTTCCGCAAACAGTAGATGGTGAGACAATACTTCCCAAAGTTTCTGTACCTATGGCAAAGGGCATTAATCCTGCAGAAACGGCTGACGCACTGCCCGCCGAGGAGCCACTTGATCCGGTCTCTATATCCCAGGGATTTTTAGTAGTACCTCCAAACCATACATCGCCCCAAGCCAATGCTCCCATAGATGTTTTAGCTATCAGAACTGCGCCAGCATCATTCAGTTTTTGAATTACGGTTGCATTTTCATTAATCAACTGATCTTTATAAGGGGTTGCTCCCCAGGTGGTTAAATATCCTTCCGTGGCTAATAAATCTTTTGCACCATAAGGTATTCCGTGTAATAATCCACGATATTTACCTGCAGCTATTTCTCCATCCGCCTTTTTTGCTTGCCGAAGTGCCAGATCTTCGGTTACTGTTATAACACAAAATAAGGTGCTATTGTACTTTTTGATCCTTGAAATAAAATATTGAGTGAGCTCTATTGAACTGATTTGCTTAGATTTAATTAGATAAGCTAGTTCTGAAATAGAATACCAGGGAAGTTTTGCCTTATCTATTTTAAATGGTTTTACCACACTTAGTGTTAATCCGGAAGCACCTGTCGGCGCCTGAAATCCCGACGGTCTGGGGTCAAAAACAAAGGCCGGTGATACACCATTGTCAATGTCCTTTTCTCTATTTTTACTAAATCCTTTGTTAAATTCTGATACACCAGGCAGTAGAGAATCTATTTCTTGCTCAGAAAAATGTAGCCCCATAATATTTGCTGCTTCCTTGATGGAATCACTCGTGATGATTGGTTCTATCATTTTTTCAAAAAAAGCGCCAAATATAAAGGTGCAAACTAAAATTAAAACCGTTGAAATGCCTGATTTTTTCATAGTATTTGAGTTAATTTCCAAAATTAAAAAACTAATTCCATTTTTTCATTTTACTTTTGTTTATGCTTAATTAAATAATGATAGAATGAATTCGGAATTAAAGGTTTTTAAATTTGGTGGCGCATCCCTGAAAGATACAGCATCATTTTTAAATGTGGCAAATATTCTTAAAATTAAAACAGCTGACGTAGTCGTTCTCTCTGCCTCTGGAAAAATTACGGATAAACTTGAATCCTTAATACAGGCATATTATAAAAAATCGGCAGAGCAACAAGACATCTGGCATGATATTAAATCTTATCATCTTGCTCTGGCAACTTCTCTTTTAGATAAAACAGACGAAGTTTTTGATGTTATCAATGATTTATTTGTTGAAATAGACTGGGTATTAGACGAAGATCCCAGTGAAGATTTTAATTATTGTTATGACCAAATTATTGGCATTGGGGAATTATTATCTACCAGAATAATGCATGCATTGTTACTTAAGTTAAACATGAAAGCTGTTTGGATTGATGCACGTGATATAATTACTACTGATGATAATTACAGAGAGGGTTGGGTGTTTTGGAACGAAACTGATGTGAAATGTAAAAAGGTTATTGAACCTCATATTGCCAACGGTTCTTTTGTTGTTATTCCTGGATTTATAGGTTCTACCATAGATAATAATACGGTTTCTTTGGGTAGAGAAGGCTCCGATTATTCTGCTGCGATTCTGAGTCATTGTTTGAATGCTCATAGCTTGACTATTTGGAAAGATGTTGCAGGGGTATATAATGCCGATCCAAGATTTTTTACCGATGCTGTTTTATTACCCGTTATCTCCTATCAGGAGGCTATTGAAATGACCTACTACGGAGCAAAAGTGATTCACCTTAAAACCATTAAACCGCTACAAGCTAAAAATATACCACTCAAAGTAAAATCTTTTATTCAGCCAGAGCTAGAAGGTACTTTTTTTGGCGGAGATGAAAAAGTTAATTTTCCTCCCATCATTATTAAAGAGTCAAGTCAGATTTTACTGACTATTGAACCAAAAGATTACTCTTTTATAGCAGAAAAGGATTTAGCATTTATATTTAATATTTTTCATGAAATTGGTTTTCAGGTTAATTTTATGCAAAATACAGGTCTTCATCTTTGTATCTGCGGAAGTTGTCCATTTTTTGATGCCAATCAATTAGAACTGATGCTACAACCTAATTTTGCCGTTAGTATTCAAAATAATTGTAACTTAATGACCATAAGGCATTATACAAATGAATTGAAAATCAAAATGATGGAAAATGTGCAGGTTTTAGTCGTCGGCGATGTAAATGGTACTTTTCAAATTATTTACCTGGATATTGCAAAGTGAGAAAGTTACTTCTGGAATCTTCTTTTTTAGATAGTCTTAAACAGCTCGTAAATAGCGATTTATCGGAAAAATCTTTCCTATTAGGGGTTAGTGGTGGGGGTGATTCAATGTGCCTTGCTAATTTGTTCCTACATTCTGGACTAAATTTTAGTCTAATCCATATTAATTATTCTCTCAGGGGTAATGAATCTGACGAGGATATGAATTTTGTAACTACCTGGGCTAAAAATCATGATATTCGTTGTTTTGTGAAGGTCATAGACACACCTTCTATTTTAACTAATCAAGGGGGGAATTTACAACAAATAGCAAGGGATTTTCGGTATTCCTTTTTCGAAGAAACCAGATTAAAATACCATTTCGATTTTATTTGTACCGCTCATCATGCCTCCGATTGGTTAGAAACGGTTATTTTTAATGTCTTAAGAGGCGGTTTTCTAAATGCCCTTATTGGCATACCTGGTATAAATGGAGCTATTTTACGTCCTCTTTTATCTTTCCCTAAAAAGGAAATTAATGACTTTCTCGTTCAAAATGATATACCTTTTCGCACCGATTCAAGTAATTACAAACTTATATATCATAGAAATTTAATTAGGCATCAAATTATACCAGCTTTAAATAAAATTAATCCTTCTTTATTATCTACTTTTTTGAAAAATAAGAAGATTTGGTTAGAATTGATACATATTAAGAATGATTTCGTTGCTAATGAGTCTAATAAATTGGTAATAAATTTAACTAAAAATGAATTACTTATAGATATTGATGGTTTAAATGCCTGTATTGCACCCATAACTTTTTTATATGAAATATTAAGTCCTTTAGGATTTACTTCAAAAATGATTTATGAGGTCGTCGAAATGAAGGAAAAGTCCATTTCGAATGGTTCTGTTATGACACATAAAAATATTAAAATAATCAAGTTAGAAAAGTATTTTAGGATAATAAAGGAAATTGAACCTCCTGTAGTTGAACAAGAAATAGAGATACCAAAAAACGGAAAGGTCGAATACGCTAAGGGTAGAAGCATTCAAATAAAGAATAGTAGTATAATTCCTGAAAATTTAAATCAGGGCACTGAAAAAATTATCGTGGATGTAAAAAAAATAATTTTTCCATTGTATGTAAGAAAATGGCGAAGTGGAGATTTTTTTTACCCAATAAACATGAATAATCAGCGAAAAAAACTTCAAGATTATCTCACTGACAAAAAGATGGATAAACTTAAAAAAGAAGAGGTGTATCTTCTTGTTGATGCCAATAATCAAATTATTTGGGTCATTGGTTTAAGACAAGATAATAGGTGTAAGATTGATTCAAATACCGAACATATCCTTATATTTGAGTACAAAATAAATTAACATGAGAATTATTATCCTTTCAATCATTAGCACATTTTTATATATAAATTCTATGTCCGCCCAAGGTAGTGACACTAAGCAAAACGGTTTAGTAGTTAAATTATCAGCTACCTGGTGTCCTGTTTGTTCTGGTGCAGCCTGGAATTCTTATAACTCGCTTTTAAATAATGTGAAAAATAATGCCTTTTATTTTACGGCACATTCAAGTTCAACCTCAAGACTTTTCTCTCAAACTGGCTCTGATATCATAAGAAACTTTGATCAATCTGCTTATCAACCAGCTTTTTATCTAAATGGTCTAAATAAGGGTTCAGGGGGATCCGTAACCGAAAGGGAAATCAAAAATGCTATTGAAGATGATGTAACTAAAGAGCCGTCGGCGCTAATGAAAACAGTCGCAAGAGCTACGGGAAATACAAGTATTAAAGCACAGGTTACCCTTACTTTCCCCAAGTTGATGACAGGTAACTATACTATGGGGCTATATTTGGTTGAAAAGGTGGTTAAAGAAATTCAAGCTGGGTTATCAGGCACCGTTGAACACAAAAATGTGCTTAGAAATTCATTCTTTACTCAAAGTTTTGGTGAAGATCTTCCTGGTACTTCTTTTTCAGCAGGGTATTCAAAAACTATTTCTGGTACCATCAATCTACCCGCTAATTCGCAGGCTGCCAATTTTGAAGTAATAGCTGTTTTATGGAAAAAAAATGGGGTAAAATATGATTTTGTTAATGTCCACGGAACTTCTGATATGGCGGGGGTACTAACGAATATTTCTGAAAAGGTAGATGAAAACTTTAAGTTTATAGTAACAAACGCTACAGTAAACGACATTGAGTTTCAATTCTCCAACCTTTCGCTTCCTTTAAGTGGGGTTACCGTACAATTAAGAGATATATTAGGTAGAACGATTAAACAGGAAAGAGGTGTTCAGTTTTCAAAAGATTCTCAAAAAATGCATTTTTCTAACCTAAATTTAACTCCTGGTGCCTATATTATTTCTTTTGAATCTAGAGAATTTCTTATTTCAAGAAAGGTTATGGTGAAATGAGTGTATGGCTTGATATAGATTTACTTCAGGTTCAGCCGTTCATTAAAATTAGAAAAAATCCAAAGGGAAATGAAATTTTTGATATTGTAAGAAAAAAATGGCTCATCCTTCAACCCGAAGAATGGGTCAGACAATTAATGGTGTCTTACTTGTCTATAGAACTTCATTTTCCATTAAACCATTTTTCTATTGAAAAAGGAGTATCTAAAGGTCTGAAAAAGGGTAGGTGGGATGTATTAATTTTTGACTATTCTATGAAGCCATTTTTGTTGATAGAATGTAAGTCTCCAAATATATCTTTAACAGAAGATGTTATTTACCAGGCCTCAGTATATAATATTGAGTTAAAAGCCCCTTTTATTGCCGTAACCAATGGTTCAAAGACCAGTTGTTTTATGATTGATAAGGAAAATAATGGCTATACTTTTCTTACCGGCTTTCCGAGTTATCCTAACATGTAATGTTACCCTATGAATGCGCAAATTGAAAAATTATACAATATATCATCCTCAGATAAAAAGTGGATAATAGGCCTTATGTCTGGGACTTCATTAGATGGTTTGGATATTGCTCTTTGTCAGATAACCGGCGCTGGTATAAAAACTAAAGTAGAAGTCAAGCACTTCAAAACCTTTAGTTACTCTAATGAAGTTAAAGATAATATCCTTTCTGTTTTTGCAAGAAAAAATATTTCATTTGAGGCATTAACCCTTTTAAACCCATGGTTATCAAGGATTCATGCTGAAATGATTTTATCTGCCCTCAAGGAATGGAATATAAAACCTTCTGAAATAGATGTTATAGCCAGCCATGGACAAACTGTATTTCATTCTCCTTTCAGACTTCATAAAAACAAAGAATTTGGGAATGCGACTTTTCAAATAGGTGATGGAGATCATATTGCCGTTCATACGGGTATTATCACTGTAAGTGACTTTAGACAAAAGCATATTGCTGCAGGTGGAGAAGGAGCACCCTTAGCTTTATATGGCGATTGTTTACTTTTTAATGAAATAGGCGTTCCTACTATTTTGTTAAATATTGGAGGTATTTCTAATTTTACTTATCTGCCTGGTAATGAAATTTTTAAAGGTGCTTTAGTAACGGATACTGGTCCAGGCAATACGCTTTTAGATGCTGTTATAAATAAGTTTTATCCTCATCTGTCCTTTGATTTGGATGGAAAAATTGCTTCGTCAGGAAAAATAAATTATGAAGTACTTAAGCTTTGGAAAAGTTTGCCCTTTTTTAGTGAATCTATTCCAAAAACAACCGGTCCGGAATTGTTTGAATACTCATTTCTCATCACTATGAGTAAAGAAAAATTAGGCGTCGATCTATATCCTCAAGACTTATTAGCCACATTAACGCTGTTAACTGCTGAAACAATCACTGATTGCATAAAAAGAGAAGTACCAAATTGGAAGGAAACCCGAAAATTTGGAAGCGGAGGTGGGTGCCATAATAAGCTCCTCATGTCTCATATTCAGAGACTTTTACCTGGTTCAAATTTTTTAAATCCTTCCATTTTAGGTATTCCCGGTGATGCCAAGGAAGCCGTTCTTTTCGCCGTATTAGCTAATGAAACGCTTTCAGGGGGCAACACAAATTATGGGGATAACCCTTCAGTTTGTATGGGTAAAATTAGCTTTCCTTCCTAGTTTATCGTTGTAAAACTATCTGCATGGTTTTATGTTGTAAGCCTTGCCTTAGGTGAACAAAATATATACCATTTGACAAATCACTTACATCCATTTGTAAATTTTGTTCTCCTGAATACATGCCATTCCATTTTTGTTGCTTGATGGTTTGTCCCTGACCATTCATTAAATGCAGATAACAATCTCCACCAACAGATTGAAAAGTCAGATTTATTGGTCCCCAGGTCGGATTAGGATATAGTTCAACAAACATAGGTAAAAGAACTTCATTTACGGGTGTAGCCGTTTGACAATTCTTAATAATTGGAAGCTTAACAAAATCGTTAAATATCAACTGTTTTACCTCATTTTCTTTAACCCCAAACCAATCCACCAATATAGAACCATAAATATTTCTAAAATCTATCTGCATGGACACACCAGCTTGAGAGGGTATTGGATTGGGAATCTGTACATTCTCACCTGTTATCCTATTTTGAACACAAGTACCAAATAAAAATAAAGGTGCCGCATTACCGTGATCGGTTCCACCACTATTATTTGATTGTATCTGCCTTCCAAATTCAGAGTAAGTCATTCCTACGACCCTATTGGAGAGATTTAACAATTCAAGGTCTTTTTGAAACGCTTCAATAGCAGTAGATAAACTACCTAGTAATTCAGCATGGGTACCTGTGGTGTTATCAGTAGAAATAGTTTGATTCGCATGAGTATCAAAACCACCAATTCTGGCAATATATACCTTACTTTTTAATCCTCCGGAAATAAGTAATGCAATGGATTTTAACTGAGTAGCCAGGCTATTATTGGTAGGATACGCGGCTAAATTTTTTCCCTTTTCTGCTGCTTTTTGAATTAATTTTGAATAGGCATTTGTTTGAAGAATTGATTTTTGCAGATATTTTAACTCTTCACCATAAGAAATTGATTCAAAGATTTCAGCGTCATTTTCTGCTAACGCCTTTAGGTTTTTAGGGTCATTTACAGCGATACCAAAATTTCCAGATGCACCTTCACAAGTTTGAGAAACCGTGCTGCCAATGGTCAAAGCAAAGGGATCAGGATATTCAATAGAAGGATATTTCTCTGGAAATCCTGGATATTTTGAATCTAAGAATCTTCCAATCCATCCAGAGTTTATATATTCATTTGATGTGGATGCACTATTCCAAATATCGGTTGACCTAAAGTGAGATCTATTTTGATTAGGATACCCAACGCTTTGTAAAACACCAAGTTTCTCCTCCTTATACAAAGTGGCAAGACCTGTCATCCTGCTATGTAGTCCTAATTTATCTGTAAGTTTCAGCACTTTTGACTCTGGCAAAGCAATATTAGATCTTACGCGCATAAGTCCCTCATATTGATCTATAGGAATGACCATGTTTAATCCATCATTCCCACCATTCATCTGAATCAAAATTAATATTTTATCATCAAAAGGATCCATTCCTGATAAAAATGGCGACTCAGCTTGTGCGAAAATATCAAGGCCATTGAGTAAGAATGGTATAGTCAAACTAACGCCCGACTTCTTTATAAAATGTCTTCTGTTCATCATCATACTAGCTTAAATAATTTTCAGGCATAGTTAACATGGCCTTAATAAGATTTCTTACTTTAGATTCTAATGCAGCCTTAATGGATACATTCGTTGGGTTTTTTAAATAGGCTTCGTATTGTTCCTCCCATTCGTAGTCAGGTGCACCGGGTAGAATCAGTGTTTTTAGATCAATGATTTGATTTTGTGTTAGCCCGAAAGGGAATAAAAATTCGCCCAGTTCCTTGATTAGAAGGTTAGGATCTTTTACCTTCTTCATATTACCAATGAATGCCAAAACATCTATTTGATATTTTATGGTATTGTATGTTAATCCACTTCCTGCCAATGAATTGGTATAACTCATTCTGGCATTCAAAGTAGTAGCATTAATCCAAATTCTATAAAAACTAGGTTCCTGGTAATAAGCTTTCCAACCTGAGACATCGGGCGGATAAAAATATTCCATTTGTTGACCACCAATATTTCTAATGATGGATTGAAGTGAAAGTGTTCTTTTGTTATTATCAGTAGGTAAAACAAATTGGGTTTGTCTCAATAAGCCAATACTAAAATCTATGGGATTTTTAATCATATTTCCCCGGTTTGCCATATCGAAGAAATGCTCACTATTCAATAAAGCCCTTAACACCGGTTTAATTTCAAATTTTTCTGCAATAAATAATTCCGACAGAGGTTGGATAATATTCATCTCTACATCGGCACTTATTTTGTAATAAACAAAATATCTGTATAGTTTTCGACAGATAAATTTAGCTACTTCTGGTTTAGTGAAAATGATATTAATTAAGGTTTTATATTCATTTTCATTTTCGTTAACTATTTTTATTGAATTAAATCTATGGGATAGCTGTTTTGTGGTGGAATCATGTCTATTGACATTAAAACTACTTTGTATAACCGTAGCTGTTCTTGAATAATATCCTTGATCTGTCCAGCCAGTTAAGCATTTTGCCATTTCCTTGATATCAACCTCTGTATATGTGGTGTAATCTCCTGGTCCTGCTATGGCTCCTTTGCCTATAGTAAATAATTCTAACAATTCTCTGGCAAAATTTTCATTAGGCGAACCTTTTGAATTTTGATTTCCATTTAAATACCTTAACATTGCTGGATTAATAGTCATCAGATATACCAAATTTTTGAAATTCTTCAGACCATTATTTCTCAATAACCGAATGTAATCATACATGTATTTTGGGTCTGAAACTGTGCCCAAATCAATTGGAAAGTGATTGTGCCAAAACAGCGTTATTTTTTCCCTGATGGATATTCCCTCAGTTAAAAGAACCTCCGCATTCCAGGCTCGGAGACTCGAGGTTCTATAATTTATACTATCCTGGGTATCATTATATGGTGCATTAACCCAAGAAGCACCCATGAGTACATGAGGGTCTTTTTCAAAAATATAATTAATGGGTGGTGGGACATCTGGTTGATCTTCAAAAAGTAAATCTAATGACCTTTTTAATCCTTTTGAAATAACTGTATTCATTGACTCAGTGTTCGGTCCAATAGTAGCTCTTCTGAGTAAATGCAAGGCCTCTCCTTTTCCCCATTTTCCTGAATATGGGTTTAAAGAAGCACCTGATTCTTCTTCTTGAGTGGATTTCATTTGGCTTAATTTAATGAGAAATATGGAATGCAATGTATCAAAAACCTGAAATAACGGTGTAAATTATACCGAAATAATAAACAACAACATAAATATATTAAAGTTAGATATTTTTTATAAAAGTTTTGATATATTTCGGAAAACAATTATTTATTTTATGATAAAAGGATGTATTTTTAATTTAATCGATGTTGTATTAAAAGAAGTTTCAAATGATGATGGCCTGGACCCTAAATTAATTACGCCAGATCATCTAATGGATGGTTTTTTAGTTTTTTTGAAGGAGCTGAAAAACAAGGGAATTCAAATAGCTGTTGTTTCCCATAATCCTTTATTAAAAGAAATTTTAGATAGACTTAGAATTACTCATTTAATAAACAATTACTTTATAAGTAATTCGAAGGTAAGTTTAAGTACAGCAACAAATATTTACACGTTAGCTGCAACTTCTCTTCAATTAAACCCAAATGAACTTTTGGTATTTAAATCATCTGAAACATCAGATGATTTATATCTACTTGAAACATTTAATGTGGTTTGTGTCGGTTCAAAAGAGGTGAAAAATGCATCTTTTTATCAAATACCTGATTTTTCTTCCCTTAAATTTAATGAATTGATTATCTACGTTACAAATATTAGTCAAAATTAGTCTAATTTTGCACTAAAATATTCATTTATGAACATGACCAAATTTCTATTGCTGCTTTCACTTATTCTAATGTTAACATTCTCTTGTCAACCAAATAGTAAGGTAAGTAAGAGCGGTGATTCCTCTGTTGATGCAAAACCTTCTTTGGGTAGTATTGGAACGCCTGCCATCCCGCAAAAATTTAAAGAAACAGATTTACTTCTCACAGATTATTGGGTTTATGAGTTTTATGTGATTCCCGAAAAGGTGGGTGTTGGGCCCAATTTTGTTGGCACATGGTATAAATTTAATCCTAATGGAACCTATTCAAAAGGGCAGTTTCAAGAAACTTTTGATAATGGAAACTGGTATATTTCTGAACGCCCTAGTGAACATCAACCTGGTAAAGTATTTAAATACATCTATTTTGATTCAGCTGTAAACGATTTATGGGATCTTGGTTTTGAAATTCAAGGAACCAGCGGTTACAACATGTCCTGGGTAAAGCAGTTGGATCCACCCGATGGCGAATCAGGTTTAGCAAAGGTGATGAAAATGTTAACAAAACCTACTCGTGAACAGATGGGCAGATAGTCATCGCAGCGTTAAGGTAAAATAATAGAATAAGTATAATTATGGTGGCTTAGATGTTTTCAACAAATGCTTTTTGTTTTTCAAACCAAAAGCATTTGTTGAAAATAATAGGCTACTTTAAAAAGAGAAAAATAAAATATTTTTTAATCTTTGATTTTTAAATAACAAGATATTTTTATCAAAATCAGGCGTTTAATGCTTCATTTATCACATAGTCAAGCAATTTTGATACCGTAATTCCCTGCGATTTTACCTGTTGTGGTATAATACTTGCGTTAGACATTCCTGGAATAGTGTTGACCTCAAGAAAATAAAAAGTACCGTCAACACATATTGAATCTACGCGTACAATCCCCTTACATCCGAGTACTTCATATATTAGCTTGGTTTGAGTTTTACATTTAGCTGTCAATTCATCTGAAAGTCTGGCCGGAGTAATTTCCTGACTTTGGTTTTCATATTTTGCTTTGTAATCAAAAAATTCATTTTCAGAAATTATTTCCGTAATCGGTAAAACCTCGATGCTATTATCTTTTCTGAAAACCCCGTTTGAAAACTCAGGACCTGAAAGAAATGCTTCCACAACGACCTCGTCATCATATTGAAAGGCCATGGTAATGGCTTCAGAAAGTTCATTTTTTGATTTGACTTTACTTACACCAAAACTACTCCCATTTTTATTAGGTTTTACAAATAAAGGCAAACCTAATGATAGCAGTTCTTCCTCATTCCATGGGGTATTTTGAGTTAATAAAATGGAATTTGCCATAGGAATATGATACTTTTTAAGTATATCCTTGGTTGCTTGTTTACCAAAAGTTATGGCGCTGGTAAAAAGGTTACAACCTGTAAAGGGCATCCCAATTAAATTAAAGTATCCTTGTAAATTTCCATCTTCTGCCGGATGACCATGCAGCATTAAATACACTAAATCAAAAGTTGTATGCTCCGTTTCTGTTTTCAAGGAAAAATCATTCAAATCAATCAGTTTATCTGTTCCCTGTAAGGTAAACTTTCCTTTATTTAACTCAATGATGAATATATCATATTTGTTTTTATCCATTTCAAGCGCGATATTTTTAGCACTCTGCAATGAAACATTTCGTTCTGCAACGTCTCCACCAGTTACAATGGCAATATTTTTCTTCATTTTAATGACTTTATCTTAGGCCTCTGCGAATTAAATTATCTCTGTATATCCTAGCATTTCGATTATGCTCGGATAAGTCGGTGGCAAACGAATGTAATCCGGATTCATCACCCACCGCACAAAAATATAAATAATTATGTTTTTCGTAATTTAAAACAGCGTCTATACTTGAGATACTACTCATAGTAATAGGTCCTGGAGGTAGCCCCGTGTATTTATAGGTATTATATGGGGAATCAAACTTGGTATGAAAATCAGTAACTCGTCGAGCCAAGAAATCTCTTCTGGCAAAAACGGCCGTTGGATCAGCTTGTAAAGGCATTCCAATATTGAGTCTGTTCAGATAAACACCCGCAATTCTCTTTTTTTCAATATTCTGTTGCGTTTCTTTCTCAACTATAGAGGCAAGGGTATATACCTCTTGCGGAGTTAAAGCTAGGGATTCTGCCTTTTTTAAACGTTGATTTGATGCCCAAAATCTATCATATTCGGATTTCATACGATTTAGAAATGCAGGGGCAGAGGTATTCCAATACATCTGATAAGTATTGGGGATAAATAAACTTTGGAAATTCTCTTTGGTAAATCCGTCTTTCCCTATGATTTCATTTGCGCTAAAAATATCATTTAATGAAATGGAATCAGGCTCTATAAATGATGAAACTTTCGCTGCAACATTTTCAGGCATTCGTTCGGTGGTCAAAACGACATTGACAGGTTCTTGAATGCCAGCACGCAATTTTCTTATTAATTGAATCAAATTAATGCCCTTGTTTATTTTATATTGTCCAGATTTAACTTTACCTTCTTTAAAATTCATTTTTTCTGAAAGGAGAGAAAAAACGGTAGTGTTCGCAAGGACTTTCTCCTCTTCCAGCAATATTAATAAGCCTTTGAAGTCTGTACCTGAAGGAATTCTAATAGTCTTACTCTGCAATGAACCTGGTAAAACGGATGAATACACTAGTTGATACATAAGTAACATGCCACTTAAAGTCGCGGTGAGTAGTAAACCCCAGAAGAAGTAATTTTTTTTAATCATCTCAGCCAAATTTGGCTCAATTTAGTGATAAATGATTTAGTATAAAAATCATTTAAAGTGATTTGTTTATAATCTTTCTCTAACTTTGTATTCATGAAAAATCTATGTAAAGCATTATTTATTCTGTTGATAGTTTGCAGCTGTAAAACGGACTTTGACATTGAGGCCATTGAAAAGGAAATTCCAGTGGTTTATGGTGTTTTAAATGTAACTGAACCAAAACAGTACATAAGGGTACAGAGATCTTTTCTATCTAAAGGCGGCAACGTATCAGACCTTTCCAAGGATTCTAATATATTATATTATTCAGGCGGAAAAGCCATGTTAACGGTCACCTCTACAGGAAAAACAATTTTAGGTAAAAGAATAAATTCAGAAGATATTGGAATAAAAAGAGACAGTGGATTCTTTGCCGAGACACCAAATATACTGTATGAATTTGATACTAAAGATTGGATGGTTACACCACCGGCAAAAGTTATTTTTACTTTTGAAAATGAATCCTTATTAAAGAATGTTTCAGCCCAAATTTCTTTGGTAAAAGATCTTCAATTGAGAGAAGGAGTTCCCGCTGCTCCTTTAAATTTAGGGTATGATCGTGTAATAACGATGAGTTGGAACCATTCAACGGAAACTAAGTTATTTGACTTGACGATGAGAATTAATTACCAAGAAAAGAGTAATAAATCGAATGGTGTCTTTTTAGATAAATCAGTAGATTGGGTATTAAAAGACCATCTTGAAGTTGGTTCAGATCCGACAAAAGGATCTTTTTCATTCAAAGGCATTGAATTTTTTAAATTCTTAGGCAATTCTCTTCTAGTCTCTTCGGATATTCAAAGGAACATGAAAACAGTAGATATTTTACTTACGGCCGGGGGAATTGAATTTAAAGAAATACTAGATTTAAATCAGGCAAATTTTGGACTAACTGGTTCTAACAGTATTCCAAGGTACAATAATATCGTAAATGGTATTGGATTCTTATCATCACGAATGAAGGTGTCCAGGACTGACATTTCTTTATCTTCTGTTACCCTCGATTCATTGAAGTTTGGCGTCTATACCAAAGCATTGCAATTCAAATAATGCCAATTTGTCAGTTAATTATTGTTCGTTCAATCTTTAAAGCATGTTAAATCAGTAATATCTGCCTATTATAGACAAAAAAGGCAGATTTATTTAGTTGGCATATAGCTTGATAAGAGTATATGAATGTTAAACACTTGAAAAATTTAAAAACAAATTATCATGGGTAAAATTATCGGAATTGACCTCGGTACCACAAATTCTTGTGTGTCAGTTATGGAAGGAAACGAACCGGTGGTTATTCCAAATGAGGAGGGAAGAAGAACTACGCCGTCAGTTGTCGCCTTTATGGATAGTGGAGAGAGAAAAATTGGTGATCCAGCCAAGCGTCAGGCAATTACAAATCCTCAGAGGACAATCGCTTCTATTAAAAGGTTCATGGGACGTCGGTTTTCTGAGTCTGCAAGTGATATAAGTGCATCCCCTTACAAAGTGGTAAGAGGCGATAACGATACTATCAAGGTGGACATTGATGGTCGCTTTTATACAGCTCAAGAACTTTCTGCTATGGTTCTTCAAAAAATGAAGAAGGTAGCTGAAGATTATCTAGGACATGAAGTTACTGAAGCTGTAGTAACCGTTCCCGCTTATTTCAATGACTCTCAGCGTCAAGCTACAAAGGAAGCTGGTGAAATCGCTGGTCTTACCATTAGAAGGATTATCAACGAACCTACTGCTGCAGCGTTGGCCTACGGTTTAGATAAGCGAAATAAGGAAATGACCATCGCTGTGTACGATTTAGGTGGTGGTACTTTCGATATCTCTATTTTAGATTTGGGTGATGGTGTTTTTGAGGTGAAATCTACAAACGGTGATACTCATCTTGGTGGTGATGATTTTGATATGGTGATAATTGATTGGCTCGCTGGCACCTTCAAAGAACAAGAGAATATGGACCTCAAGAAGGACCCAATAGCTCTTCAAAGACTTAAGGATGCAGCTGAAAAAGCTAAAATTGAGCTGTCGTCGTCCTCAGAAACTGAAATAAATTTGCCTTATATTACCGCAATGGACGGTGTGCCCAAACACTTGGTAACTAAACTTTCCAGAGCAAAGTTTGAGCAAATGATCGAGCCACTTGTGGAGCGCAGCCTAGAACCTTGCAGAAAAGCTCTGGCTGATTCAGGTCTTTCACTTTCTCAGATTTCTGAAGTTATTTTAGTAGGTGGTTCAACCAGAATCCCTAAAATTCAACAAGCCGTCGAAAACTTTTTTGGTAAAAAACCAAATAAAGGAGTAAATCCGGACGAGGTTGTAGCGGTTGGTGCTTCCATTCAAGGTGGCGTCCTAAGTGGTGACGTTCAAGATGTTCTATTACTCGATGTTACACCTCTTTCTTTAGGTATTGAAACTATGGGTGGTGTGTATGACGTAGTTATTGAAGCAAATTGTACTATACCAACCAGAAAATCAAAGGTTTATTCTACCGCTGCAGATAATCAACCTAGTGTTGAAATTCATGTGCTGCAAGGGGAAAGACCTATGGCTAAGGATAATAGACCCATCGGTAAGTTTATCCTCGACGGAATACCTCCTTCACCTAGAGGTGTACCTCAAATTGAGGTCTCCTTCGATATTGACGCTAATGGTATTCTAAGTGTAGGCGCTAAAGATAAAGGTACTGGTAAAGAGCAATCTATCAGAATTGAAGCTTCTACGGGTTTATCTAAAGAAGAAGTTGAAAGAATGAAGGCAGAAGCTGCAGCAAATTCTGAAACAGATAAATTAGCACGCGAAAAAGTAGAAAAATTAAATGAAGCTGATAATTTGATTTTCCAAACAGAAAAGCAAATCAAAGAATTTGGCGATAAGCTTCCTGCGGACAAAAAACCGGCATTGGAAAGTGCTTTGAATGAACTAAAAGAAGCTCATAAATCTCAGGATATTCCTTCTATCGACGCTGCAATTACTGGTTTAAATGCTATCTGGCAGGCAGCAACTCAGGAAATGTATCAAGGTGGTCAGGCGGGTGATCCTAACGCAGGCCAAGATCCAAATACAGGTGGGCAGTCTGGAAATACTAACAATAATAACGGTGATGTCACTGACGTAGAATACGAAGAGGTAAATGACAAAAAATAAGTTAGGTTAATTAGGTAAATAAGCGGGGTTATTGTCCAATAATTCCGCTTATTTTTTTCCATATCTCAACATATTCCTCCAAATATTGAAGATCCTTTAACTCATTTATCGAAATGATTTTTATCTCCTTTTCATAGGTTAATTCCCGGCTGGTATAATCAGGAATGTAAGTTTGTATGCCTTTTAACTTACCCTCAAAAAATAGCGGCGCTCCTGACATTCCGGAAACCTTCCAATAGCTATCTCTTACTTTTTTAATGATTTGTATCCCCCCATTTCCCTCTAAAACAGTATCTTGTTGATTCCAAACAGGATAATTAGAAGGTATTTTGGTGTCAGCCGAAGGAATGTTTCTGATGGATAAGTTTATTTTATTTAATGTCTCAGGATGATCTATTAAAAAACGAGCACTGGCATAATAGTCTTTTTGGAAGGTTAAAATAATATCAGTGCCTGTTTCAGGAAGTATATCAATAGGTAAAATGGAATAAGTAATGAATAATCGTGTCGCCAATCCATTTATCTCATCTATTTTATTCATTTGTAGACTTAAATCATTTATTTTTTTATCTCTCTCAGGGCTCTTTTCAAAGGTAGATAAGGTGGCTAATCTATTAAGGCTAAACTGATTATCTGTCCATTTTTTCATGCAAAACTCAATGGCTTTATGTAAGGTGTATGTTTTTAAAACATTAGCATCAGATTTTCTAATATCTATCATATACCTTTTACCATGGGCTATGAGCTCCTTCAGTGGATTTGGATTAATTATTTGATATTCAATTGATTGAATCCTTTTCATGAAGGTATCTACTTGATATTGCCAGTGGGGAAGAAGTAACCAATCAACATAATTTCTTATAGCATCTGCCTTGTATTCTGTAACTACAGGGTAACCTATAGAAAAAGTATCAATGATGGAAGGAAATTCCGTAGAATAATGTGTTTTATTAACTTGAAGATGGACAGGTAAATCTACACTCAACAAAACCCAATCTTTACCTTTGTAAATAATGCTGGGATTTTGAAGCGTATCTATATTTATTTTACTATCATAAATGATAGAGGAAGATAATGAGTATTGATTTTTTTGTACCGTAATTTTACTTTTAATGGAGATAATACCTTGAGTATTTTCATATTCAAGGCATTGGCTAAGTGTCCATACATAGTTCGTTTTAGGAAATAAGTAACCAGAACAATTATTACCTACACGTACTATTATAGCTGAAGAAAGTGATGGACTTGATGTTAAATTAAAGGGGTTAAGTAGATAAAAAACGTAAAATAAAAATAAAAATTTAAATCTTAACTTGCTTTTCATACACAGGTTTTAAAGAAAAACCAGAAACCTTTGTGGCCCCGAATAAAATGACCAGGTAAAAAATATCTCCTAACAGGGTATTTTGAAAAAATGGTAAACCAGCCGTATAGGATGTAAGTAGTCCTGTAAAATTTTGTGGGTAGATAGGGTTATTTAACCAGCTGCCAAAATTAGTGATAAGAAAAAATAAACTGGCTGTTGAAAATCCGGTTAAAGCTAATCTGGGCAAGGTAATTTTAGAAAGTAGTCCCCAGGCGATTGGTATCATTATGAAAAATGAACCGTAAACCCAAAATGAACCAAACAAAGTAAATCCTTCGTAATATTGAGGATATTGAATAGGATATATAACGTTATTGATAAATAAATCACTTAGCCAAAGTGAAAATAAAGGAACTAGAAAGGCCCATAATTTCCTACCAAAAAAATAACTGCCAAATACAGCTATGCCACCTACTGGTGTGAAGTTGTGTGGGTGAGGAATTATACGGCTAAATGCGGCGACTAAAATTAGTACCAACACAAATTTTAAAGTATTTTGTTTCTCGTGGTTCATTTCTCGTTGTGTAATTAAGAATGTAAAATTAAAAAGATTTACTTATTTTAGGGTTTTATTTCGACTGTTGATTCATCACTGAATTATTTTTAATCGTTTTAAATCATTCCAATAAAACCTAAACAATGAAAAAAGGTTTCGCATTTTTTTGTCTTTTGATCCTTTCCGTTCAAATTACCATAGCACAGCCAGAAAGATGGCAGCAACGAGTTCAATATAAAATGGATATTGATTTTGATGTAAAAAAACATCAATTTAATGGTAATCAAACTATTAAGTACACAAATAATTCTCCTGATACTTTAGATAGAATTTTTTATCACCTGTATTTCAATGCATTTCAACCTGGAAGTATGATGGATGTTCGTTCCAGGACCATTTCTGATCCTGATCCTAGGGTTGGCGATAGAATATTCAATTTGACGCCTGATGAAATAGGTTTCCATAAAATTTCTGCTTTAAGTCAGGATGGTATTCCTTTAAAATATGAAATGGTTGAGACAATCTTGGAAGTAAAACTGGCAAAATCTATACTACCTGGTAAAACAACTACGTTAGAAATGGCTTTTTCAAGCCAGGTACCTCTGCAAATTAGACGTTCTGGTAGAAATAATGCTGAAGGTATTGATTATTCCATGGCTCAGTGGTATCCAAAATTATGTGAATATGATTATCAGGGCTGGCATGCAAATCCTTATGTAGGTAGAGAATTTTATGGCGTTTGGGGTGATTTTGATGTTACTTTAAACATTGACGCAAAATATATGGTAGGTGGAACTGGTTATCTCCAAAATGCAGAGCAAATTGGAAAAGGCTACACTCAAAATACGGTTATCCCAAAAGCCGATAAAAATGGTAAGCTTTCCTGGCATTTTATTGCGCCAAATGTTCATGATTTTTTATGGGCTGCTGATCCTGATTATACTCATACGTCTTTAAAAAGACCAGATGGGCTAACGCTTCATTTTTATTATCAATCTAATGATAAAACGAAAGATAACTGGGAGGCATTACCAGCTATAATGGATAAAGCTTTTGATTATATCAATAAAAATTTTGGACAATACGATTACAAACAATACTCGTTTATTCAAGGTGGTGATGGTGGAATGGAATATCCAATGGCCACTTTAATCACTGGAGAAAGAAATATTGGTAGTCTTGCAGGCGTGGCAGTTCATGAATTAATGCATAGCTGGTATCAAATGATGCTGGCTACTAATGAAAGTTTGTATGCTTGGATGGATGAAGGCTTTACCTCTTATGCCAGTTCGAGAGTAATGCAACATCTCATTGAAAATAAAATATTAATGCCGGGTAGGGTAGCAGCTAATCCGCAGTCAGGTAATTACGCGGGGTATTTCAATCTTGCTAAATCCGGATTTGAAGAACCTTTGTCAACGCATGCCGATCATTTTCAGACAAATAGAGCTTATGGACTAGCTTCGTATTCAAAGGGTTCTGTTTTTCTTGCACAACTTGAATATGTACTCGGAAAACCAATATTCGATCAGGCTTTACTTAGATATTTTTATACCTGGAAAGGAAAACACCCAAATGTTAATGATTTTATCAGGGTTTTTGAAAAATCCAGTCAGCTTGAATTGGATTGGTACAAAGAATATTTCTATCACACCACTTTAACGGTTGATTATGCTGTAAATAATGTCTCTTCCATGGAAAATAATACCTTAGTGATCCTGGAAAGAAAAGGTAAAGTGCCTATGCCTGTCGATATAGTCATAACTAAAAAAGATGGTACTAAAATGGGTTACACTATTCCTCTTCAAATAATGAGGGGAGCGAAAGGAGCAGATTTACCTGGTATCAATTGGATCGTCAGTACTGGATGGGCATGGACAAATCCTCAGTATTCTTTGAACTTGCCTATCAAATTAGATGATATTCTAAACATAGAGATTGATCCGTCTGAACGAATGGCAGATATTGAAAGAATAAATAATGTTTGGAATAATCCAGCTAATGCCAAATAATTTTTAAAATTGGGTGTTTCGCCTGCGATGCGTGTTCTTCAATTAACTAAAAAAGTCCCTTTCCCGTCGAAAGATGGCGAATCTATGGCTATTCGTTCCCTTGCAAGCTCATTAGTATCTAATGGTGTATCTGTCGATTTGTTGTCTTTAAATACGAATAAACACAGATTTTCAGGTAACTTAGATGATATTGATTCGACCTTATATGCTTCTTTCTATATGGTGGATATCAATACAGATTTCCATCCTATTTCATTTATTACTAATTTGTTGTCTTATTTACCTTATCAAATTTCCAGGTTTATTAAGAAGGACTATAAATTAAAACTTATCTCACTTTTAACCCAAAATAAATATGATTATATTTTATTAGAGACTGTTTATTTGACACCTTATATTTCTGTAATTAAACAATATTCCTCGGCAAAGATTCTTTTAAGAACACATAATATGGAATATGAAATATGGGATAGACTATATAAAGGGGCAGATTGGGGTGTTTATAAATTATTATATAAATGGCTGGCGCATCAGATGTTTAGGTATGAATCTTTTCGACTATACGCTATAGATTATCTTATTGCCATTTCAGAACGAGAACGTTTAATGTTTAAGGCTTTATATCCTTCTTTAAATGGCATCGTTGTGCCTATTACCTGGAATGTATCAAAAGAAAACTATCAAAAGATATTGAAAAGTAAAACTACAAATATAAGCTTGTTTTTTATTGGTTCATTAGACTGGAAGCCTAATCAGGAAGGGCTTCTTTGGTTTTTAAGTAAAGTCTGGCCAATATGCCATGCCCAATTTCCTAACTTATCATTTTATGTGGCAGGGCGAAACATGCCTGATAAGATAAAGAATATGTCTATAGAGGGCGTATTTATGATGGGTGAGGTAGATGACGCCGCTTCTTTTGTAAACCAACACGATATTGCTATTGTTCCATTACTTTCAGGAAGCGGCATTCGTGCTAAAATAATAGAGGCCATGGCTTTAGGAAAAGTTGTTATTACTACATCCATCGGGTTGGAAGGAATTCTAGCACAAGATGCCTTCGATGTATGTTTGGCTAATTCACCAGAAGAGTTCATAGACGTCATCCAGTATTTATTAACACATCCGGCTCAAATGATTCAGATGGGTATAAATGCACAACATAATATAATGAATAACTATGAAAGCGTAGCGATGGGTAAGAAATTACTTGATTCTTTAGATTATCATTTTAATTGATTCCCGTGATTGTTATCATCTTTTTTTTTATAATGTTATCATTAATCTTGATGGTTTACAGCTATTTGATCTTTCCGTTTATTATTAAAAAATTAAGCAATAAAACGTCATTAAATATAAATCAATCATTCTTACCTAAAGTAGCTGTCATCATGTCAGCTTATCAAGAGGAGTTTATAATCAGAGATAAGATAGAAAGTTTAAGGGAACAGAATTATCCTAAAGATTTAATTACGTTTTGGATAGCCTCTGATGGAAGTGTAGATGGAACAAATCAAATTATACAGGATGAATGTAAAAATTTGTCTAACAGCCACGTTTTCATATTCAACAGCAGAAGAGGAAAGCCAACGGTGATTAATGATTTGGTATCAAAAGCTAAAGCGTTTTACAACGATACTGATTTTATCATCGTACTTACAGATGCCAATGTTATTTTTAAAAGTGACTTGGTTTCCTTTTTGGTTCAACCATTCTTTTTCCCGGATATTTCATTAGTTGATTCAAAAATTGATCCCCTAAACAAAGTGTCAAAAGGAATTTCAATCTCTGAGAATTTTTATCTTGATAGGGAGACTTTGTTAAAACAAAATGAAGGGAAATGGAAAGGCTTATCTATGGGAGCCTCTGGAGGCTGTTATGCCATTAGATCAAATGATTATGTCCCAGTTCCAAAGGATTTTCTCGTTGACGATTTTTTTATTTCTTTCAATATATTATTGAAAGGCAAAAAAGCCATATTACATCCATTGGCGATTTGTTACGAGGAAGTTTCTTCTTCCATAAGCACCGAATTTAGAAGAAGAAGACGAATATCTGCAGGGAATTTTCAAAATTTAGTTTACTTTCTGCCATTTTTCACAATGAAGAAAGGGTCACTGTGGTTTGTATTTTTATCACATAAAGTTATTCGATGGTTTGTTCCCTTATGCTTAATTATTTCTTTTCTATCTTTGATTTATATAGCTTTTTATCAAGTTATTGTATTATTTGCAATGCTCATTTTAACTTTATTTATAGGGTCTGTTTTTGTTTTTGATAAATTATTTGAGAACAATAACATACATTTGCCGTTTTTAAGAGGGGTACGATATTTCATAGTAATTAACGCAGCTTTATTAATGGGCTGTTTTGATTTTTTAAAAGGAATTAAAAATAATGTCTGGGAACCAACAAAAAGAAACCAGTAATTTTCAACTTGATAAGATTGAAGATGCAATTATTGATATCCGTGAGGGTAAAATAATTATTGTGGTTGATGATGAAGATCGTGAGAATGAGGGTGATTTTATTTGCGCCGCTGAAATTGTGACGCCTGAAATAATTAATTTCATGGCTACTCATGGCAGAGGTCTTATATGTGCACCATTAGATGAAAGAAGGGTAGAAGAATTAGAACTCAACATGATGGTTTCTAATAATACGGCTTTACATGAAACTGCATTTACTGTATCGATAGATTTAATGGGGTACGACTGTTCAACGGGTATTTCTGCTTACGATAGAGCCACCGGGATTAAAAAGTTAACTGATCCCTCCATTGTTGCCAAAGATTATGCCAGACCTGGTCATATTTTTCCACTGAAAGCAAGACAAGGTGGGGTTTTAAGAAGAACAGGCCATACTGAAGCAGCCATAGATTTAGCAAGACTGGCTGGATTTTATCCAGCGGGTGTATTGGTGGAAATTCTCAATCCCGATGGAACGATGGCCCGTTTACCCGAGCTTTTTGAGATTGCTAAAAAGTTTAATCTTAAAATAGTAGCTATCCGTGATTTAGTTGCCTACCGTCTAAAGATGGAGAGTTTAATTAAAAAAGAATTAACTTTTCCTGTAAATTCTCCCCTTGGTGAGTTCCTAATAACTGCATATACTCAAATAAATTCCGGAGATGTTCATCTTGCTGTCACTATGGGTAACTGGAATATTGATGAGCCTATTTTGGTGAGGGTTCACTCTTCGGTAGCTCCAAATGATATATTTGCTTCTTTATTTTCTGAAAATTCAGGCCTTATAAACAAAGCCTTAAAACAAATTGCCAGAGATGGAAAGGGTGTTTTTCTTTTTATGAGACCCAATGTTAAATCAGAGGAAGATTTTCTTGAGGAACTAAAGTTCTTTGCCTCTCAACCCAATAATTTGTCTGACAGTATTTGGAAACAGGAAATGAACCCCAGGGAATTTGGCGTTGGAGCACAAATTTTAAAGGACTTAGGTGTCTCCAAGATTAAGTTACTTACTAATAATCCTAAAAAGAGGGTAGCATTAGATGGTTACGGCTTGGAAATTATTGAAAATATTGATATAACAGATTAAAATTTAGGACAAAAATTATCATCGTTGTTATATCTTCCCATATATGTTACTGTAAGTTCAATGGCATTTCTTCTTCCGGAAATGCCATTGAATAAAGGCGTTATTCCCGCATCGTAGGATATTCCAATTAATAATTCGTTCAGTTCCAGTCCCAATAAAAATATTAAAGATTCTATTTTCGGATCGTTACCATATACAATGGTTGGTCTCGCGGAAGCACCTAAATGAAGCGAAGTGTTAGAAACATCATTCAATATGGTTCTAATATTCATTCCTGCCATACCAGTTAGATGGCTACCTTGTTTTTGTGCTAAAACCCTTGGGTGAATTTGTAATTTTTCTGTAACGGGTATTTGAAAACCACCGTGAACAGTATATTTAATCGGTAAAGGTCTATTGGTAATTGAATTTACGAATAATATGTTGTTCTGATAAAAACTCTGATTGGGTTTGTTAAAATGTGCTATGGATGCACCTAAAAATCCACCCAACTGGTTTATTGTCATAAAGGAATACTGTATTCCCGCATTTAAATCTGAAAAAGCAAAATTATTTGAAGGTAATAGCTCATCTGTTGGGTCACTATAACCATCTGTTCCGTTAAATTGATCTTCAAAGTTAACATTACTGTATCCTACACTTTTTTGTATGATGCCCATCTGAAAGCCTGCACTTATAAACTGATTATTTGTAGGGTCTAAACTTTTGTGGTATGCACCGGAAACATAAATATGCTGCGTATTCCATCCAATACTGGAATTTTTATCCTGCATAAACATAACACCTACACCGGCTGCATCATTTAATATTTTACCATCATATCGAATGGGTAATCGTAAATCAAAACTACTATATAATGACACAAAAGGTTCATTAAATTGATTATTCCCTTGATTTCTATGCGCTACAATGGCTCTATAACTGCCTTCGAAACTTCCACTTAGACTTGGATTCAAGAAAATGGGTATATTATTATACTGTGTAAAATTAGGATCTTGACCCCAAGAGATTGCAACGATTAAACAGAAAACGCTGGTAAATATGTTAGCTTTTGTTATTGCCTGCATGAAATATATTTGAAAAGCGCTAAAATAATGTTTAATTTTAATATTTGCATAACGGTAAAAATATAACTTTTAGTATTTTTGTCCCATCATGTCGCAACTCACAGAAATTAAGAATTTTAAAGGTAAATTTGAGTTTGGAATTTGTCCTCTAAGTGTCATTCCGATTCGTATTTCTCCCTCTCACAGGAGTGAGTTGATTTCTCAAATGCTTTTTGGAGAAATGGCAGAAATTTTGGAATCCAAAGGAAATCATTGGCTCAGGATTATCTGCGAAGCGGATGAAACAATTGGTTGGGTAGAAAAAGATCAGATTTTGCCTTTATCTGAAAACACTTACCTAAAATACAAAAATAATTTTGCTTACTGTTTAGAAATGATGCAGCCAGCGGTTGGTCCTGATTCTTTTGTTTCTATTACTTTAGCTGCACGGCTGCCTGAATATGATGGATTGAGGTTTTCGCTCAATAAAACGAAATTTTCATTTAACGGTCAGGCCCTGCCTTTTAGTAAATTTAATCCAAGTCCAGAGATGATTGTTAAACTGGCAAGAAAATATCTAAATACCCCTTTTTTATGGGGGGGGCGGTCGCCTTTTGGTATAGATAGTTCTGGTCTGGTACAAATAGTTTACCAAATGGTAGGTATTTCTCTTCCGCGTGACCCTTTAGAACAAGTTAAACTGGGTACATCTGTTGAGTTTATAGAATTAACACAACCAGGGGATATTGCTTATTTTGAAAATAGATTTGGCAGAATTGTACATTCTGGCATCATTTTACCAGATAATCAATTGCTTCATTCCCTTGGCCAGGTAAAAATTGACCTTATGGATCATTATGGCGTATTTGATGTAAACAAAAACCATTACCTTAAGCCTTTGCGTATTATTAAAAGATTACTTCCTACCATTTCGACAATCATTTCCATTCCAAAAAGTGATGCCATATTGAGCTCAAATCAATTATCCCTAGAATTAATGTTATAGAGACTTACTGTTGATTTGATGCTATAAGTCACTGATCATAAAATAGCTCGATAATAGTAATCTTTTGATTTTTCTATTAGGTTGTTTCCATACATTTTTACCCAGTGATAACTTATCCATTCTCCTTGTACAAGGTTCACGTCCGCGTGCCAACCCAAATCGTCCACCCAATAACAGCTTATTTTCCTTGCTTTTTCTCCGATAGAAACGGAACTTACATTTTCGATAAAATAAACTGATTCTCCAGGTATTGTTTGAGCTTCCATTTTTATGCGATAACCTTTTGAATGAGGTATTTCTCCTACTTTTTCAGTCAGCCAAAAAACGCCGTAAGGTGGAAAAAATAAGGTATCTCCCTCATATATGTGGGTTTCTAAACTAATCTCATCCCTAAAATAATTCCCTTGCCATTTCTCAGGCAACGCCTTTTTGGAAATCATCTGAAAATCAGAACTAACATTGGCAATTAATAAAATATTTTCCTCTTTTAATGTTTTTTCTACACAAAAAATAGTGTTACTTTCCAATAGTATGACAGTTTCTTTTGCATTACCATGAAGACAATGGGTTTCTTTTCTTCGATTAGACAGATTAGAAATAATGTTAAATAAAGTATTTTCAACAGTTCCTGCTTCCTTTCTTAGCAAGGCTTTTTCCCAATCCATGGCAGGTCTGTGTAACCAACGATTATCTTCTCTTTTTTCTCCATCTTTCAGATAATCAAAATTATTTAAGTGTCCAATTTCATCTCCTGCATAAACCAAAGGGATACCTTTCATAAAAAAGATTATCCCGTGCAATAGCTTAAAGCGATGTATTGCTAAGGCTAAATCTTCTTTTTTATTTTCAATAAATGACTTTTGAATACCAATGAGTGCGGCTGTACTACCAGAAATTCTAGATTCACCATTCGACGAATCTATTTGAAAAGAATAACCCTGGGCAAAACTATTGGGCCAATCCCCTGTGTAAAATGCAGAGCAGAATAATCTGGTTTCGTGTCCATTCTGGCCAACATCGGCGGCGTTTTGGTCAGATATTCCCCAACCAATGTCGTCATGGCAACGTATATAATTTATCCAGGTAGAGGAAGGAGGTATCGATGGAAGTTTTGATAGGGTAGTCCTTAATAAAACCGTATTTTCACAAGCTAACGCATGCCATAAGTGATTCATTAAAGTAGCATTATAGCCAATTTCGCACGCTTTACCCTCATAACCACCTGCTCCTAAATATCTTATAATATCGTTAGGTGCCACAATGGCTTCAGATTTGAAAAGTACACCAGGGGCAACCAGTTGAATTAGATACTTATATGCTACCAAAAGCATGACCGCTTCTTCTTGATTTTGACAATTTGTACCCATTTTTTTCCACAAAAAAGGTACAGCATCCAGTCTTAAAACATCTACTCCCAGATTAGCAAGAAATAACATTTCCCCAAGCATTGCATTAAATACTTTAGGTTCACTGTAATTTAAATCCCACTGATAGTCGTTAAATGTAGTCCAGACCCATTGATTAATTTCCTTTTGGTAGGTGAAATTACCCGGCGCAAAATCTGGAAAAACCTCTGGTAGGGTTCTCTCAAATTGATCAGGCATAGTGCGATCGGGAAACATATAATAAAAATCTTTGAAACGATTTTCTCCTTTTAATATACTTTGTGCCCATTCATGCTCTTTTGCCGTATGGTTCATTACAAAATCTATAGCAATAATTTGGTCTTCGGCATGCATTTTATCTATAAGAGCTATCAAATCTTCATTATCACCTAATTTAGTATTTACTTTTCTGAAATTTTTTACTGCGTAACCTCCGTCTGCCTGACCTTCCCTAGGTTCTAGTAGAGGCATCAAATGCACATAATTAACCCCTAATTCTCTTAAATATGGAAGGTGATTTTCCATCTCTTTGAGGTTACCAGCATATAAGTCTACATAAAGCATGGTGGCCACCCATTTTTGATCTAAATACCAATCTGTAGCTAATTCCCTTTTTTTATCTATTTCTTTTAATGAATCCTTCCTGTTTAAATAAGAAGTATTTATGGTTTCTATAATATCGAGCAAATCTCTATCCTCTGAGTTTGGATAGAGTGTCCTAAAAATATATTGGAAATCTGACCAATATTCAGTAGCTTTATTTCTAAGTGCAGGGTTGATTTTCTCTATCATGATTTCTAGTGATTCTATTATTTATGTACAAAATACCATTTTTTAATTTAGTGGACAAATCGAAGGTCAACTAGTAAATGAAAATAAAAAAAAATTAACTTTGAGGAAAAAATGTTCTATCGATTACCCGCAGAATGGGAAAAACAAGATGCCATTCAATTTACTTTTCCCCACGCTGACTCAGATTGGAAATTAATTTTAGAGGATGCCGTTCAAGTTTTCGTTGACGTTATAAAAGCCATTTTACCCTTTGAAAAGGTGATTGTAGTTACTAACGATATAGCTAAAACAAAAAGTTATTTCAAGGATTATTCTTCACAAAATTTATTTTTTTTTGACATAGATAGCAACGATACCTGGGCAAGAGATCACGGTGGCATAACTGTATCTAATGGGATAGATATCAAAATATTAGACTTTACTTTCAATGGTTGGGGATTAAAATTTGATGCAGAAAAGGATGACTTGATTACTGAAAAGTTACACTTATCCAATGCATTTAAAGTGCCTCTGGAGAAAATTGATTTTGTTCTGGAGGGAGGGGCCATAGAAACAGATGGATTGGGTACCCTTATTACCACCCGCCATTGTATGCAATCACCTCATAGAAATCCTTCTTTTTCTGAGGAACAAATTAATAATTTGTTGTTCCAAAGTTTTGGAACAACAAATATTTATTGGCTTAATAATGGATATTTAGCAGGCGATGATACAGACTCACATATTGATACCTTAGTGCGTTTTTGTAACCCTACAACCCTTGCATATGTAAAATGTGATGATGAAATGGATGAGCATTTTGAATCTTTGTTAAAAATGGAAGCAGAGTTAAAAAATTTAGTCGATATCAATGGGAATCCTTTTCATTTAGTTCCATTACCTTGGCCCGATCCCTGCTTTGCTGAAGATGGACACAGATTACCTGCTACTTATGCTAATTTTTTAATTATCAATGAAGCCGTAATACTCCCTGTTTACAATGTTAAACAAGATTTGGAAGCTGTTAATGTTTTAACCAGTATTTTTCCAGAGAGAAAAATTATTCCTGTGCTATGCCGCTCCTTAATTGAACAACACGGTTCATTACATTGCATTTCTATGCAGTATCCTTCAGGATCTATCAATCTATAATGTCGAAACAATGAAAAAAAATAGTATCAAAGTTGGCCTCATACAACAGGCATCCAGCCATAAACCTGGTGAAAATATAGATAGAATCATTCCTGAAATAAAACGCCTTGCTGACATGGGAGCAGATCTTATAACACTACAGGAATTGCATAATAGCATTTATTTTTGTCAGGCAGAAGATCCATCCATTTTTGATCTGGCTGAAACTATTCCTGGTGAATCAACAGAAAAATTAAGTAAGGTAGCCGCTGATAATAAAGTGGTCATAGTTTCTTCCCTTTTTGAAAAAAGAGCACCTGGTCTTTATCATAATACTGCTGTGGTTTTTGAAAATGATGGCAGTATTGCTGGTAAATATAGAAAAATGCATATTCCGGATGATCCCGCTTACTATGAAAAATTTTATTTTACGCCGGGAGATATGGGTTTTGAACCTATTCAAACGAGTGTAGGTAAATTGGGTATTCTTGTTTGTTGGGATCAGTGGTATCCTGAAGCTGCCAGACTGATGGCCTTAAAAGGAGCAGAAATTTTAATTTATCCTACAGCTATTGGTTGGGAACATACCGATGCAGTGGAGGAAAAGGATAGACAGTATGATGCTTGGTTTACCATACAAAGAGGACATGCCATAGCCAATGGATTACCATTAATAGCTATTAACCGATGTGGTTTTGAACCAGATTGGACGGGAAATACAAAAGGCATCACCTTTTGGGGGCAAAGCTTCGTTTGTGGACCTCAAGGGGAAATACTTTTTAAAGCGGATAGTATCTCATCTTCTGGCTTTTTAGTGGAGATAAGTAAAAACAGGACGGAAGAAGTTCGCAGAATGTGGCCATTTTTTAGAGATCGTCGAATTGAAGCTTACGGTGAAATTACAAAACGTTACATCGACTAACATCAACAGTTATAAATTTTGTATTAAGTCATATTGAGATATAATTTGATAATCACCTGCTGTTTTTTTTACAATTACTGCGGGTGATTGACGTGAAATTATCTTACTTAATTGTGAAACCGTCGTGTCTTCGCTTACAACCGGTAAGGGGGGCGCCATGATATCTCTTACCGATGAATTTTGCAAACGATTTTCAGAAAGAGCACTTATCACTTGTTGTTCTCCAACGGAGCCAACCCATTCCTCATTTTCCATCACGGGTAACTGTGAAATATCAAAATCTCGCATCAATTTTAAAACCTCCTGGATAGCTGTATCAGGATTTATACTAATAAATTCTTTTTTAAGTTTTTTAGCCAGTATATCTTTTGCTTTCAATTCGCTTTCCAAAAATCCACGTTCCCTCATCCAGTCATCGTTATATATTTTGCCTACGTATCTACTGCCGTGGTCATGAATTATAACAACCACTACATCTTTTTCATTCAGTTCAGCTCTCATTTGCCAAAGCCCTGCCACAGCTGAACCAGCGGAATAGCCTAACAGCATACCTTCTTCTCTGGCTATTTTTCTTGCCATTAAGGCTCCATCTTTATCTGTAACTTTTTCAAAATGATCTATCAAACTAAAATCTACATTCTTAGGTAGTATATCTTCACCGATACCTTCTGTTATATAGGGATAAATTTCTTGTTCATCAAAAATACCTGTTTCGTGGTATTTTTTAAAAACTGATCCATAAGTATCTATTCCCCAAACTTTTATATCCTTATTTTGTTCTTTTAGAAATCTTGCTGTACCTGAAATGGTTCCCCCAGTGCCAACCCCGGTGATAATATGGGTAACTTTACCGTCGGTCTGTTTCCAAATCTCCGGACCTGTCGATTCATAGTGTGCCTGTCTGTTTGATAGATTATCGTATTGATTAAACCAAAATGAATTAGGAATTTCTGTACTTATTCTTTTCGCAACAGAATAATATGAACCAGGGTCATCAGGATGAACATTGGTTGGACAAACAATTACGTCAGCTCCCAACGCCTTTAGTAAATCAATTTTCTCTTTAGACTGTTTATCTGTCGTGGTAAAGATACACTTGTAACCTCTCACGGCAGCTGCAATGGCTAAGCCCATGCCGGTATTACCAGAGGTACATTCAATTATCGTTCCACCAGGCTTCAAGTTACCATTGGCTTCTGCATCTAACAACATTTTTAGAGCCATTCGATCTTTTATGGAATTTCCCGGATTAAATGTTTCTACTTTTATAAGTACCGTTGCTTTAATTCCTGGTATAATTTTCTTGATTTGAACTAATGGTGTATTTCCAATGGTTTCTAAAATAGTTTCACAGTATTTCATACTATTTGTAATATTTGACAGATACAAAAAATTTCAAATCCAAAAATCCTAAATCTAAGGCATCATTTTCAGCTAATAAAAGTAAAATATCTAAAGGGTATTTTCCAGGAGGAATTTTACCTATTACTTTGCCCGTTATTTTTTTATTTGACATCGGATTTGTTATCTCTACAACGGAATGTTCTGGAATTTTGTTGGATAGAACATAAGGATATTCGGTTTTTTCAAAAGCTGAATCAAAAGTTTTAGCTGCTCCTGACGTTGAAACTAATACTTTTTTAGATTTATCAAAATGGAGTGAAAGGGTATCCTTATTTCTATTAGGTTGAAATGAAATATCTGTAGAAGATTTTTTGACAGGTTGGACAGGAAAATAACCAATCAGCAGTTTAGAGTCCATTTTTATTATATTGCTTTTTATTACATTTATATTCTTAATTTCATTTGAATCTCTGGGGAAATAAATTCTAAACAGTCTATATACTGTATCACCTTTTTTAACTTTGTAGAATACAGGGATATAGTTATATTTTTCAAATGAGCTTCGCTGTACGGGACTTTTAACACTGTTGTATTGTATGGGAATTTTAATTATTTTTTTTGCATTTATCTGAGGATCTGTCATACCATTTAGATCTCTGATAGCGGCTACAGACGTTCCATAAAATGAAGCAATACTACTTAAATTATCTTCATTTTTTACTACGTGATACAAGTAATATTTTCCCTCATTATAATCAATATAAACCGTATCCTTTGTGTGTCTTACTGGAATGGATGATAGCTGACTTTTTGCTTCGGTCAGAATAAAAAACGAAATAAATGATAATAAAAGTAAATTATTCTTCAATTTTGACAAAATGAATGAAACAAAGTTATTTCGAATGAAAAAAAATATTGTCATAATTCCTGCAAGATATAAATCAATTCGTTTTCCAGGAAAGCCTCTGGCAAAAATTTCTCAAAAATCAATGATACAATATATTTACGATAGTATTAAAAATTATTCATTTTTAGACGAAATAATTGTTGCTACAGACGACCATAGAATAGCAAATCATTGTATAGAAATGAATATTCCTTATGCTTTAACGAATGAAAATCATCAAAGTGGCACAGATCGGGTGGCAGAGGTGGCGAAAAATTATCCTTCCACCTTTAATATCATTAATTTACAAGGAGATGAGCCTTTTATTAAAGAATCAGATATTAAAATGTTGATAGAAACACTTGATAAAGCAAAAGATGGGATAGCAACTTTAGCTTGTCTCATTACAGATAATGTCCAAAGGTTAAATCCTAATAGAGTAAAGGTGGTGTTTAATAAAAATAATGAAGCTATGTATTTCAGTAGGTTTGATATACC
The DNA here is from genome assembly GCA_027488135.1 of Saprospiraceae bacterium. Lineage (GTDB taxonomy): Bacteria > Bacteroidota > Bacteroidia > Chitinophagales > Saprospiraceae > BJGN01. The sequence goes on from JAIYCH010000131.1 coordinate 139,337, forward strand.
CTTTCAAAGAGGTGTTATGTCGGATATATTAAGCTACCAGCATATTGGAATTTATGGATTTAAAAATGAGGTTCTGCAAAGGATATCGAAACTTCCTCCAGGCTTGTACGAAATAGCTGAATCATTAGAGCAACTTCGGTGGTTAGAAGATGGTTTAACAGTTAATCTTGGATTTGTAGAGGAAGCATTATTTAGTATTGATACGCCGGAAGACCTAATAGAAGCAAACAAAAAGGTAAACAATGAATTAAATGAGTAATTATAAAAAATTATTTTTGCCAGGTTTCAGTTTAACTTTAATAGGTATGGGACTATCCATTTCCATTGAAGCTGGTTTTTGTAAATGGAACGGTAACCCAACTTGGGAGTGGGTCTTGATGGGAACCGTTGGTCTTGTTATTTTTAACACCGGTTTAAGCCTGTTTGGAGAGGCTATAATTAGAGCTTCAAAGGAAAAGAAAAACTAAGGTAATGAATCAGAAGAAAAACTAAATGGCAATATAGAGGCGATACTATCCAATAGGTAGTAACTACCTTCCTCACCTTGAAAAATTATTTCAATAGGGCTCTTCTGCCTTGTTTCCATTTCGATGAGGACTTGACGACAGGCACCGCATGGGCTGACAAGAGCATCTATTTTATCTGCAACCACAGCAATTACTCTTATTTTTTGAATGGCTCCTTCAAAAGATAATTTGGCAACAGCATTCCTTTCCGCACACATACACAATGGATAGGAGGCATTTTCAATATTTGTGCCTAATATCTGGTTTCCATCATCTAGCAATAGGCAGGCTCCCACTCTAAACCTGGAGTATGGAGCGTAAGAATTATGAAATGCAAGGCGAGCGGAGTCCAATAATTCTTTATATTTGTCCGGAACTTCATCAATGCCCTGAAATCTTGTGAAGTGGATTTGTATGGTTTTTTCCAATTTTTTTTTCTTGTTACATAAAGATAATATAAATGCATAACATACTTATAATAGGTGCCGGACTTTCTTCAAGTGCACTTATTCATTACGTTTTGAAAAATGCTGAAACAAAGGGTTGGAATGTTACCGTAGCTGATGCCGACCCTCTCAAAGCGGAAAAGCTGATTGCAGGTCATTTAACAGCCAGAGCTGCCTGGCTCGATGTTATGAAAGTGAATGATCGACGTGAATTGATAAGCAGAGCAGATGTTGTCGTTTCTCTCATTCCCGCCCATTTGCATTTAGAGGTGGCTCACGATTGTATAAAATTGAAAAAGCACTTAATTACCGCTTCTTATGTTTCACAGGAAATGTATAGATTGGGTGACGAAGCACGCGATAGAGAACTAATTTTTATGGGTGAAATGGGGCTCGACCCTGGTATTGATCACATGTCTGCTATGCGTCTTATTGACGGAATAAAAGAAATTGGCGGACAGATTACCTCCTTTCGTTCCTACACAGGGGGCTTAATTTCACCCGAAAGCGATGATAATCCCTGGCATTATAAGTTTACCTGGAATCCAAGAAATGTAGTTCTTTCTGGTCAGGGGACAGCTCAGTTTATCGAAAATAGTAAATTAAAATACGTTCCTTATCATAGATTGTTTCGTGAAAAGAAAATTGTTAATATCTTGAATGAAGGTCCTTTTGAGATGTATGCTAATAGAGATTCTCTCCTTTATATGGATGTGTACGGATTATCTAAAATCCCAAATATTATCAGAGGAACGCTTCGTGCCGTTGGCTTTTGTGAAGCTTGGGATGCGTTAATTCAAATCGGTTTGACTGATGCAGATTTTCCCATTCTTGATTCAGGTAACATAACTTATCATGAACTTTTAGATGCCTACGTTGATCAATATAATGGTGGTACTTTACGCGAAAGAGTAGCTCAATTATTAAATAAACCAGCCAATTCATTGGTTATGGATCAATTAGAATGGCTTGGATTGTTTAGAAAGAAGAAAATTAAACATAATTTTGCTACTCCAGCTTTGATTTTGGAAAATCTGCTAAGAGAAAAATGGGCTTTACAACCCAATGATAAAGACATGATAATCATGCAACATGAGGTTGAATATAAAAAAGAGGGTAAGAAATTCTTGAAAATATCCAGTATGAAATTACTAGGTGAAGATAGTCGGGATACCGCCATGTCTAAAACAGTAGGTCTCCCCTTAGGAATTTTTGTGAAGTTAGTATTAGAAGGTAAAATTTCTGCAAGAGGTGTTCAAATCCCTGTGATGCGTGAAGTTTACGAACCTGTTTTAAAAGAGTTGGAGGAAGATTATTCTGTAGTTTTTAACGAGAAGCTTATTGAGCTATAATGTTGACGCCTATTCGTTTGCTTCAGTTTTTTCATCTTTGCAGACAGATAAGTGTTCTTTTTTATGCCTTTTTACTTCCCTTTTTAAACTTTTCAAATGATGATATTGGCTCTTTTGAGCTTCTTCAAATACTAGCTTATTCTTTTAGTTTTTTCTGGATTTCAGGTCTTATTCAAGGCCTTATGCAAATTTATACTTCTTTACCTACGCAGAGTAAACAAAAATTGCTTACTGTAGCTTTTTTATTTTTCAGTTTCCTTACTTTCTTTTTTGTTGTTTTTATCGGCTTAAGTATTCATTTTAATTTTCCCGTCTTTCAAACTTTTTCAACTATTCCATTTGTATGGATCTTTTTACTTTATTTCTTGTTTAATACACCCGCTCAAATCCTCGAATATGCTTTATTCCTGGAAGAAGAATATCGATGGCTAAAAATATCCTGTTTAGTTTCATTTCCCTTACAGATATTACTTTTTTCCATTCCCTTATTTTGGTTTGATAATATCTGTTTAGGAATAATGGGTCTTACCTTATGGGCTTTTTTAAGGTTTTTATTTTTTATCATTCATTCCTTTTCTTTACCTATTCATTTAGATAAAAAATTAATATATTCCTGGATTAGCTATTCCTTACCCTTAATTTTTTCAGCTTTAGTCGGCGGATTAGCTTCAGTATTTAATGCATCATTAGTTCAGTATTATTATCATGGTAGTGCAGCAGTCTTTGCCGTTTATCGTTATGGTGCAAGAGAATTGCCTTTTGTTAATGGTTTGTTTGAAGGTCTTGGTCTGGGAATTATTCCTTCCCTAATCAAAAATATGAAGGATGGATTGTTTCAGTTAAGAAAAAACACGCTTCATCTGTTGCATCTTGTATTTCCCATTTCTATCATTTTAATGTTTTTCGTAAATGAATGGTTTCCTATTTTGTTTTCTGACCAATTCCTTGATAGTATTCCAATTTTCAAAATATTCCTGTTTTTGGTTATATTCAGGATAATTCCAACCAATACAGTTATTAATGCATTAGGTCAAGCACAGATTTTAGCCTTTATTGGTCTATTGGAATTAGTTATTCATCTTATTTTAAGTTATATTGGTTTGATATGGTTTGGTTTAATAGGTATCGCCTATGCCACGTTTTTTGCCTATTCCTTCGAAAAGTTGGCGGGACTCATTTACTTATGGTGGAAAAAGGGAATTTTTATAACTCATTTAATACCTTTTTATTGGTGGTTATTTTATTCCATACTTTTAATTATCAGTTATTTTATTAACGGGTAATGCTGTATATTTGGCCACATTTTAAAATAAAATTATTGTTATGTCAAGGATAATGATTATTGGTGCAGGTGGAGTTGGAAGGGTCGTTGCCTTTAAATGTGCTCAGGACTCAGCGGTTTTTTCCGAAATTTTATTAGCCAGTAGAACTGTTTCTAAGTGTGATCGAATTGCTGACGATATTAGATTGCAGCTAGGTTATAACTCAATGTCAACAGCAAAAGTTGATGCTGATAATGTCCCGGAATTGGTTAAACTGATAAATCTGTTTAAACCTAAAATGATTATAAATGTAGCTTTACCCTATCAGGATTTAACTATCATGGAGGCTTGTTTACAAACAGGGGTTCATTATCTTGACACAGCTAATTATGAACCAAAGGATGAAGCTAAATTTGAATATAGCTGGCAATGGGCTTACAGAGAGAGGTTTAAAGAGGCTAATTTAACAGCTATTTTAGGATGCGGTTTTGATCCAGGTGTAACTGGGGTGTTTACAGCATACGCTGCGAAACATTATTTTGATGAAATGATCTATTTAGATATCATTGACGCAAATGCTGGAAGTCATGGTAAGGCTTTTGCCACAAATTTTAATCCTGAAATAAATATTCGGGAAGTAACCCAGAAAGGAAAATATTGGGAAAATGGTGATTGGGTCATAACTGAACCTCATGAAATAAAAATGGATATTGATTATCCCAATATTGGTCCTAAATCTTCTTACCTTATTTATCACGAGGAACTTGAATCTTTAGTTCAAAATTTTTCATCCCTAAAAAGAGCAAGATTTTGGATGACCTTTAGCGAGGAATATTTGACCCACTTACGGGTAATTCAAAATATAGGAATGGCTAATATCGAACCTGTTATGTTTCAGGGTAGAGAAATTATTCCTTTGGAGTTTCTTAAAGCTGTATTACCAGATCCTGGTGAGCTGGGTGAAAATTATACAGGTCAAACCAGTATTGGGGTTAGAATAAGAGGTAAAAAAGACGGTAAGTGGGTGAATTATTATATCTGGAATAATTGCCAGCACGCCGATGCTTATAAAGAAACAGGTACTCAGGGCGTTTCTTATACCACTGGCGTTCCTGCAATGATAGGAGCAAAAATGTTTTTAACAGGACAATGGTCAAAGCCAGGCGTTTATAATGTCGAAGAATTTAATCCTGATCCATTCCTTGAAGCATTAGGCCTCGCTGGTTTACCATGGCATGAACAGGTGAATGGAGATCTTCAGTTTGATTATCCAGCATAGTATGTTGACTTTGTTAATGCTAAATGAACATATACTATGAACCTTCCAGATTACAACCAAATTCCTTCTCCCGCTTTTGTTTTGGATATAAAAAGGTTCAGAATAAACCTTCGTTTGCTAAAAGAAATTCAAAATAAAACGGGCATTCATATTATTTTAGCCCTTAAAGGTTTTTCACTTTGGCATGTTTTTCCCCATATTAAAGAATATCTTGCTGGTGCAACAGCCAGTTCTTTTCATGAAGCATTATTGATATTTAATGAAATGGGGACCAAAGCTCATACCTATTCCCCAGCTTATATTCCTGCAGATTTTGATAAAATCGTTCAATACAGCAGTCATATTACTTTCAACTCTTGTTCGGAATATGTCAGATACCTCCCATATATTTCTTCTGAAAACTCTAAGTTTTCTCCAGGAATCAGAGTAAATCCCGGATATTCACCAGTGGATGTTGCGCTATATAATCCTGCTGCAGAAGGCTCAAGATTAGGCGTTACTGTCGATAGACTGAATGAGTTAAAGCAATTACCCAATTTGGAAGGCTTACATATTCATACATTATGTGAATCTAATTCCTACCATCTGGAGAAATTGATTGATGCGGTAATAATTAATTTTGGAGAATTATTACCCGGGCTAAAGTGGATCAATTTCGGCGGTGGGCACCTAATGACTAAATCTGATTACGATGTAAACCATCTTATCTCAGTGGTTCAAACGTTTAAACAAAAATACCCAAATTTAAATGTTATTCTTGAACCTGGCAGTGCAGTGGTTTGGGAAACCGGGGAGTTGGTTTCAACGGTATTAGATATTGTAGATAATAATGGCATTAAAACAGCCATATTGGATGTATCTTTTACTGCGCACATGCCTGATACGCTCGAAATGCCTTACCGGCCTAATATTTTAAACGCTTCCAAAATATCATCATCAGATTTTCCAATGGCTTACAGGTTAGGTGGCGTGAGTTGCCTTGCTGGTGATTTTCTTGAAGAATACTATTTTTCATCCAATTTACAAGTTGGTCAAAAGTTGATTTTTCTTGATATGATGCATTATACAATGGTTAAAACAACTATGTTTAATGGCGTTGGTCATCCGGAAATAGGTTTTTGGTCTGAGGATGATAGATATAATTTATGGAAAAAATTTGATTATTCAGATTTCAAAAATAGGTTAGGTTAGTGTATATGAGGAATGGGGAAGATTTGTTTCAACATATCTTGGTTAACCTGAATAATGATTTCGATGCTTACGAAAAAAGAGCCATAGCAAATTCTATTTTATATGATATTGCCCATTTTAAAATGCCGTGGTTTGCTGAAAATAATCTATCTATAGATTTAATAAATAAAATCAATCATTCAATTACTCGAATAAATTCCGGTGAGCCAACACAATATGTCTGTGGCGTAGCTCCATTTAGAAATTATTTACTGAAAGTAGATAGAAATGTGCTTATTCCCAGGCCAGAAACGGAAGAGTTGGTATCCCTTGTTTTAGATAATTTACCCTTAATACCGCCAGGAAAAGGTATTGATATTGGTACAGGATCCGGTGCTATAGCACTATCTATTGCCATTGAAAGTGATCGTGAAATGGATGCGCTAGACATAAGTCAAGGAGCATTACAAGTTGCCAGGTCGAATATTGATAAATATTCAGCCAATGTCAATGTAATTCATGGTGATATTTTAAATTCTTCTTTACCTGGTAATTACTCATTTATAGTTAGCAATCCTCCGTATATACCAAATATGGATAAAAAAGACATGTTGGATTCCGTTTTAAATTATGAACCTAAAGAAGCATTATTTGTACCAGATGATTTACCCCTCTTATTTTATGAAAGAATTTCAGATGTTTCCTTAAAATGTCTTATTCCAAAAGGGGCATTGTTCTTTGAATGTCACCCTAAATATATATTCTTTGTTTCTGAACTCTTAATAGCCAAAGGATTCGAGAAGGTTCAAATTCTAAATGACGTAAGTGGAAAACAAAGAATGGTGCAGGGATTTATACCTGATTAACAGATAGGTCTTTTATTATTTCAAGTAGGTCCGTTACTGTCTTATTCAAAGATTCGATCGCTTCATCCATTTTCCAATGTTCTTTATTCCTGTCTTCGACGTAATTTGAAATACTCCTTATGGACATAAAGGGAATATTTTCTTTTAGACAAACATAGAAAAATGACGCACCTTCCATGTTCTCAATTTCAACTTCAGGATATTTTTCAATTATTTTTTCTGCCTTACCTTGAGTACCAGTTACTGTATTTAAAGTAATTCCATGGGCAACTGGCAGAAATTTAGTCAAAGTAGCTTCAGGATTTATCAAAACGCCTTCTTTAAAAGGGAGTGAATTCTTATCTAAAAGGGGAGTTTCAAAAATAGAAGTAAAACTACCATCTTTCTGTTCCATACCTATATCTCCGAATCGTTCTGTGGCCATGTAATAAACCTTTCCCAATGACTTATTTTTTTGATAAGACCCTCCAATACCTGCTTGAATGATTAATGAATAAGAAAATTGGTTTAATCTATTTTTTAATTCATACAAAGTGTTAAATACACCTACGCCTGTTACCAAAAGATGAATTTCATGGTTTTCTGAGTTCCAGCTCCCTTCTGAAACTTTATGCCAATGCTTATCTAAATAGTTTATCGTTTGATTAACTTCAAAATAGGTTGCACTCGTTAATAATAGATTCATTTTATTTTATAGTTCCAATGTTTTTGAAAAAAGACAGTCGTTAAAATGCCTAACCATTGATGCTGTCTTACCTTTAAGCCAAATTTAATACTTTTTGGAAGGTTATACGCCAATCCAAAGGTAAAAGAATAGGGTAGAGGTTCCCACCCAATGTCTCCTTCAAATAACTTAAACGAACTACTAATGTTTCCTCTGATTCCATTAAACTGTTGATTTCCTTGAAAGGTGTAAAAAATATTTAAATGATTATACTTTCCAATTTTGTTGTCAATACCCAATAGAATGTAATTCATTTTATCAAATGGCGTTGAATAAAGGTTTCTGGCATATTTAACATACAAATGATGACTTTCATGTATTTTAAACAATCCCTGAATTCCTAAAGTTAGTACAGAACTTCTTTTGTCTTCGGGAAATGATTGAATTTTATACTTAATTTCCGTGCCTAATATAAAATTTTGATGAAGTAATCTATGATAGTTAAATTCGAGTTCTTTGTTTTTTGCATAGGGAGAAGAATATAAAAACGAAGAATATTGATTTTTGTCCACAAAAAACACGACTAAATCCAAAGATTGTCTTGATTTTAAACCTAACCATTGTGATTCCTGACCTAAAATACCCAATAGTTTATTCTGTCGAATTATACTGCTCTTATTCTTTTCAAAGAAATTTCTTCCCAATAAAGGTCGTATTTCGTTTCCCAATCTTGCAAAATCAATATTTTGGCTAAAAACTAGGGTATATTTTAATACCATGATAATTAATAACATTAATTTGTTTTTCATACTTCCTTGATTTTTCTTTAATATAATTAGAAAGTAACATTTACTTGTATCGGTGATTTTTTGATAATGATAGATTTATCCTAACTTTGTCTAAAAATAAATGCGTCAAAAGGTTATTTTCCAAGATTTAGGTTTAACGGATTATTTTGATACCTGGCAATACCAAACAGAAATTCACCAGAAACTTAAGGAGGAAAAAAAATCAATAAATAACCCTAATCCTAAACATACGCTTATTTTTTGTGAACATCATGCCGTTTTTACATTAGGTAGAAGTGGATTACAAGAAAATTTAATTGTTTCACCTGAATATTTAGCAGAAAATAATATTCAGTTTTATAAAATTAATCGTGGAGGTGATATTACCTACCATGGTCCAGGTCAAATTGTTGGCTATCCAATTTTTGATTTAGATCTCTTTTTTAATGATGTTCATAAATACGTAAGATTACTTGAGGAGTCTGTCATACAAACACTTAAACATTATAATGTTACAGGCCATAGAGAATCTGGATATACTGGAGTTTGGATTAAAAGAGAGAATGAAAATCGAAAAATTTGCGCTATTGGTGTTCATTTGAGTCGATGGATATCATTACATGGTTTTGCATTTAATATCAATACAAATCTTGACCATTTCAACTATATTATTCCTTGTGGCATTAAAGATGAGGGTAAATCTGTTACCTCTTTAGAAAAAGAATTAGGTACAAAGCAAAATATGGATGAGGTTAAGCACATTTTAAAAAACAAAATTTCATCTATTTTTGAATTTGATTTGTTATAATTTATATGATTGTGGAAAATAAAGCTAAAAGAGTCGCTGAATCAAAATCTGTCATGACAGAAATGGTTATGCCAAATGATGCAAATCCTATGGGTAATCTCATGGGGGGAAATTTACTTAGATGGATGGATATTATCTCCAGTATTTGTGCAGGTAAACATTGTGAAAACCAAGTAGTTACTGTATCTGTAGATAATGTTGCTTTTAAAAAACCTATTCATGTAGGTGATATAGTAACTATAGAGGCTATGGTTACCCGTTCATTTAATACATCGGTAGAAGTTTACGTGGAAGTATATGCAGCAGATATAAAAGGACATAATTATAGAAGATGTAATCATGCTTATTACACCTTTGTTGCTCTAAGTACAACAGAGGGGAAACCAGTTCCCGTTCCTATGGTTACCCCTCTTACAGACAATGAAAATAAGCTATTTGATTCAGCCCCTCAAAGAAGAGACATGAGATTATTATTAGGAGGTAGATAAAATTTTGTGGAAAATGATGAATGTACAGATGTTTCAAAAGGTATGGTCTATCGTGGGGAAAATTAATTTTTTTTTGGGTTTTCTATTATTTTTATTAGCTGTTTCAGACGTTCTGCATTCTCCAAATTTTAATTTTTTTAAACCTATTGAAAAATTTTTCTTGATAAGACAATTTTTTAATGACGAATCTACAACGAAAAAATACATTGAATCACTAAAAAATATATCTAATACACCAAATTTGAGATCGGTACCCAAAGGATTTGATGAAAACTGGACCCTTAGAGGTCCAAATAAAATTGGGGCTAGGGTTAATGTGATAAAACCTGATCCAAAAAATAGTCAAATTGTTTACCTTGGATTTTCGTCAGGTGGATTATGGAAAACGGTGGATGGTGGCCAAACTTGGAATGCTATTTTTGATAATTTCCCTTGGTTAGCCATAGCCGACATAAATATTGATCCTACAAACAGTAAAATTATATATGTGGCTACAGGGGATCCTAATATTTCTGGCTATCCTTTTGTTGGTGACGGCGTTTATAAAAGTGTTGACGGCGGACAAACATGGAATAACATTGGGCCAGCTGGTACTCAGGTTATCTCTAAAATATTAATTAATCCTGTTAATCCTCTCATTTTATATGCCTCCAGTATGGGTCTTCCATTTCAACGAGACAAACTAAGAGGCATTTATAAAAGTTCAAATGGTGGTGTTTCCTGGGAAAAAGTTTGGCATGTATCTGATGATACAGGTATCATTGATCTGATTTTAGATCCCTTCAATGCTAATGTAATTTATGCTGCTTCCTGGCCAAGAGTTAGAAATAATAGAGAAAGTTTATTGTCAGGTGTAAATGCCTCTATTTTCAAAAGTGTGGATGGCGGTAACTCTTGGATTAAATCTGATAACGGATTGAAATTTGGCCCAAAGGGTAGAATTGGTCTTGTTGCCAGCAAACTAACTCCAAATTTGCTTTTTTCTATAGTTATTGGTGAAAATAATGAATGGGAAGGTTTCTATAAATCAGCAAATGGTGGTGCTACGTGGGTAAATCTTTTAACTAATACCGGTAGTAATTCTTTACCAGATGGTGCTATGGGGGGCTTTGGTTGGTATTTTGGTAAAATTGAAGTAAATCCTAAAAACGACCAGGATTTATTTATTTTGAGTGTCGATCTATGGAGATCTAAAGATGGAGGTGTTACCTGGTTTTTAGGCGCTCCGCCCTGGTACGAAAATAAAGTACATGCCGATAAACATGATTTGGTTTTCATTAATGAAACAAATATATTACTCGCTTCAGATGGTGGGGTGTATCAATCAAAAGATAATGGGCAGAGCTGGGTTGATTATGAGGAGGTTCCTGCCACCCAATTTTATAGAATTGCTTCAAATCCACATAATCCAAATGCCTATTATGGAGGTGCTCAGGATCACGGTACATTGAAAGGTGAAAATCCTCAAAATTGGGTTAGATTGTACGGTGGTGACGGCTTTCAACAAGTTTTCGATCCTATAAATGAGAATGTTTTCTATACCCTTATACAAAACGGGAATATTCTGGTAACTACCAATAAAGGATTGTCATTTAATACGGCAATGAATGGCATTGATAAATTTGAACCGGTGTCATGGGATGCACCACTAATTGGAAGTCCTTTTAATGCCAATATATTATATACTGGCACCTCCAGAGTGTATAAAAATACCGAAGGTCCTAATGCTTCCTGGAAAGCAATAAGTAATGATTTAACAGATGGAAATATATTCGGTGCTCGTTTCCATAATATTACAACTATTAACGAATCTTCAAAACTTCATGGTTTACTTTATGCAGGTACCTCAGATGCTAATTGTTGGAGATTTGATCCTGAAACAAATATTTGGACAAATATTTCGAATGGTTTACCTGAAAGATTTATAACGTCTATACAAGCATCGCCCTCTTTTACTGATAACGTATATGTTACACTCTCTGGTTATAAAGATAATGATTGGCAATCCCACATTTTTTTATCAAAAGAAAGAGGAGATAAATGGAGATCTATCAAGGGCGATTTACCTTACATCTCTATAAATGACCTGGTCATTATTCCCAATCATTCTGATTCTTTGTTATTCATAGCAACCGATGCAGGGGTATATGGTTCTGTTAATAGTGGACTAAACTGGCATAAGTTAGGTGCAAACTTACCAATGGTGGCCGTTTATGATTTACATTATGTACCTGAAAAAATGGAGCTAATCGCCGGTACTTTTGGCCGGTCTATACATACCTATAATTTAAAAACTTTACTTGAAAAAAAATATTCCTTATTGGTATCACCTAACAACTTATCAGTATCCTCATCAGGTGGTAACTTTCCCTTAAATATTATATCAAATACCCAATGGTCCATATATAAATCTAACTCTTTTATCCGAATCACTCCCTCTTCGGGCGTCGATAATAGTTTGGTAAGTGTCATTTGTGAACCCAATAATAACGTTTTACCCAGAACAGGTAAAATAGTCATAAAAGGAACAGGCGTTGATTCAACCGTTGTGTTGATTACTCAAAATGGTGCTTTACCCACTTTTACTGTTTCACCTCAAAATATAGCTTTTACCTTTGGTAATCAAAGTCAAAAAATTTCGATAGAATCGAATACCTCCTGGCAGGTTTTTAAAAATGTAGATTATATCAATACAAATGTTAATACTGGTTCGGGAAATGCGTTTATTGAGGTTACCAGTTCTCTTAACCCTACGGCTAACTCAAGGACTGGGTTGTTGAAATTTCTTCCAAATGGAATGGATACTATTTTTGTGAAAATAACACAGGCGGGAAACGCGGTATCTGGGAATAATGAAGCAAGTAAAAAATATTCTCCGTTCCAAGTATTTCCTAACCCATTAATAAATGATTGGATAACTTTAAAAAAGACCGAAAGATTATTTGAGGAATCTACCACAGTTTCACTATATAATATGAATGGACATTTGATTAAAAGCTTTCAAGTACCCATATTTAGTGAAGAACAGGTTCTGAGTTTCCCCCAATTGCCTAAAGGCATTTATCTTCTGGTCGTGCGAAACAGTAAAAATCAAATAATACAGTCAGAAAAATTAGTGAAATAAATTAATCTACTCTACCATTCCTATGTACAATCGTTGCGGTTGGTTGCTGGGTACCCATAATAATGACATCTTGAATATTCACATGATTAGGTCTGGATGCCATAAAATAAATTGTTTCGGCAATATCAAACGCTGTTAAGGGATTAAAATCACTGTAAATATTTGCCCTTTCTTTATCACCATCAAATCTAACCAAAGCAAATTCAGTATCCTCAACATGGCCGGGTGATATTGACGCTACCCTTATATTATGGGTATGTAAATCAATCCTCATCCCTTCGGTTAGTGCAATTACAGCTGCTTTGCATGCACAATAAACATTTCCATTTGGATAAGTTTGTTTGCCTGCTATGGATCCCAAATTGATAATAAATCCTTTTTTTTCTTGAATCATTAATGGAATAACAGCTCTAGAAATATAAATAAGACCTTTAACATTGGTATCAATCATTTCCTCCCAATGGGCTAAATTTCCTTCCTGAAACGGGGCAAATCCTTTTGCTTTACCTGCATTATTAAGGAGAAAATCAATCTTATTCCATGATTTTGGCAGAGTAGAAAATGCTTTACTAACCTCCATTTCATTTCTAACATCTAGAGTTATCAATAAAATGTCGATAGGGTAACTTGATTTTATCTGATGAGCAACCTCTTCTAATTTTTCTTTTCTTCTGGCTAATAAAATTAAAGAATAACCTTTACTGGCAAAATAATAAGCCGTAGCAAGCCCTATACCAGCGTTAGCACCAGTGATACAGGCTATTTTTCCTTGATTTACATTATCAAAAGGCAGTATATTGTTCACAGCATTATTGTTTAAATGGTATCAACTTCAAATGCAAGGTCATTTTTACGTACTTTGAGTTCAGGGTTATTTTGAATGGCTTTTAAATAAAACTCTCTGGCAATTTTTTTCTCTCCTTCATCAAAATAGAAAGTAGCAAGATCGTAATAAGCAAACATATGATTTGGTAAAACTTCGATGGTTTTTAAGTAATATTCTAAAGCCTTATATGGCTTGTTAGAAATATTACTTAAATAAATAGCGTAGGTATATAAAGCTTCTTTAGGAAATGATGATTGATTTATGCACTGCTTCAACAAATTTCCAGCTCTTTCCATTTTTTCAGGGAAATGTGAAATGATGATACTTGCCAATTCATACAAAGATTCTCCATGATTTGGTTCAATAAGCAATAATTCCTCTAAAACAGATTTTGCCTCTTCCCACTTATTTTGACTTAGTAAAATCTTTGATAGTGCTACTTTTGCTTCTGACTGACGTCCGTTTCTCTCGATAAATTGTTGAAGGAAACCAATTTTTTGCTGTTCATTTTCTGTTTCTCTTAATACAAGTTTTAAATGAAAATATTGTCTCTCAACATCTGTAGGATACTGCTTTTCAATTTGTTTGTACAATGAAGATGCTGCTTCTAGGGAAGATTCAGGTTCAACAATAGATATAACATCCTCTTTTTCTTCCTCTTTAATAACTGAAGTTTCAAAAGTTAACGAAACCTCTGGTGTTGCCTGTTCGGAACGAGGAAGGGTTAAATCTGTAGTTCCAAGGGGAAGGGCTTGTTTTGGTTCCGTGATCTCCTCGCTAATAAACTCTTCAATGATTTCAATTTCTTCAAGCTTATTGGTTGTCAAGATAGTTGAATCCTCGTTAGCTGAATTCATGAAATTAAAGTCTCCGCTATCTATTTCAGTGGTGTTTTCTTTAACTAATATCTCCTCCTCTTCAAACTCCTTAAATTCGGGTATTAAAAAAGGTGGTGGAAAGGCAAAATCATTTTCTATTATTTGCTCGTAGTCGTCCTCTAAAAATAAATTATCCTGAAAGGGGAACTCAATTAATTGATCTTGAAGCAATTGGTATTTATTTTTTAAAGACCTGCATTCTATGAGAGACGGTGGCAAAAATTTTCTCAAGTGTCTTAATGTTTCACCAGCCTCTGACGAAAGCATTCTTAATAAATTGGAATGATTTTCAAATTCTATTTTCTCAGATTCATCAGCTCTTATCTCTGTTTTTCGACTTCTGGCCTCTAAATATTGACTTTGCCAATAATTTATGTATGGTATGATATCTCCAATTTTATCAATGGTTGTTGGTACTTCCTTAAGTTCACCCGTCAAAGGATCAGATTCGGTGCCGTTTATCAATATTGGTACCAAATTATTAGCCTTCCTGGTAACTAATGATAAAGTGTTCTGCATGCACGAAATAGATCGTAAAAAGTTTACACTGATTAATACAACGATGGGGCCTTCAAAATTCTCCAACTGATTATAAATCGAAGGTTCTGCATGGCTATTTGCGCTAACCAATTTAAACTGGATATTTGTATTCTTAAAATCCAGTAGAATTTTATCAACCGAGGCTTTATTTTCCTGACAATATGCTAAGGCTACCACTTGATTCATATTAATTGTGATTTATTTATTGGAAATATTAATTACTTTATCAATGGATTCTTCAAAATCTCTTTTAAAAATTTCATATTGACTGGTTGCCGGACCATAAAAACCAGTATGAATTTTTACCACTCTATTACTTTCATCTAAAATAAGCATAGTAGGAAAAGCAGATATCTTATTTAACATTGGTAAAACTTTTGATGCTTCCTTTTTATTATAAGATCCTGCCCATAAAATAGGATAGGTGATTTTTAATCTCTTTTTATAAGAAGATAAAATAGGTAGAACTTTTTCCTTTTCTGGATAACGTTCAAACGCTAAACCTATTACAGAAATATTATTTTCTTTATTTTTTGAAAGATACTCTAATAAAAAATTAGTTTCGTCCAAGCAATTTGGACACCATGTGCCAAATAATTGAATAATTTTTACTTTCCCTTTTATATCATTTAATGAAACAAGATTACCATTGATGTCAGGGAACTCAAAAGAAAGGGGCTGATTACTTACTAATTGTGTTATTGAGTTAGGATCTCGTAATGTACTGTTTTTTTGGGGTTTAGCCTTCCAGATGGTTTGATAATGTTTGCCTGACCTAAAAATACCATTTATAGTAGAATCAGCATTAATTTTACCTTCGAAAAGGAAAGCATGGGACCCATCAAATACAGATAAATATAATTTATTTAGCTGAACAGTACCTTCTAAATATCGGTAATCTCCTGTTTCAGTTAAAAAAGTACCTGTTAAATAATTTCCTGTTTGTTTGAATTCAGCTACTCCAGGATAAGGTTCCTCACCATCAACAAGACCAAATTCAGTTTCCCATGAACCAGTTAAATTCATAAGGGGTTCTTTTTTAAGTTGGGTAAATCTGTGGTTTTGTCCAAATTTTGCAACAAATGGAATTCTATTAAATTCTGTTCTATAATTTATAACCCATTCTCCTTCCATGACATTTTCTTCATACAAACCATGCAAATAAGTATCATAAATCGGAAAATTAATTCTAAAAGTATCTTTTGCTAAATATTTATCCCTTCCAAAAAATATCTCAGAGGCCCTGATTTTTTCTGCTCCGTTAATGAGGTCCATGACAAAACTGTCTTCCGTAATATACGTTATTTCAAAAGTAAATGGTAACTCTCCCTCTGTAACTTCGTCAAAGGTAATATTTAACTTTTCAGGAAGTGGTTCTCCTTTAGGATTTGAACTAACAGGCCTAGAGTCAAGTTTCAAAACGCCCCTCCATGATCCATTTGGTAATCTTGAAAAATGATCATCAGTCACTAAACAGGATGAACAAAGCAACAAAATGGTGAGGGAAGAAAATAAATTCAATGTGAGTAATCTCATGTAGGTATCACTATTATTTGATGTGCACTAATTATGCAAAAATATACTCTTTTTATCTAAAAATATTATAATAATCAGTAAATAAAATAGATATATGGAAAACCTTCTACAAGCTTAAAATTATTATCATTCACATTGACAGGATGAAAGTATATTTAGGCTGAAAAAGAAGCTTTAAGCACCTTTTTCACCTACAAAATAATGTTCCTTTTTGTTAAACAAAATATTGAATGTAGTCAAACTACCATAAATTTTTGTTATATATTGTTGAAGAATTATTTTATCCTCTTCACTTAAAATAGTGTGATTATTAATTTTTTGCTCCATAACTCTCAGCCTTTCTCTGGTCATGATAATTTTCTGAAAGAAAGTTTCTATGGGAATTTCTTTACTCTTGAGTGATTTGTCGGACGGTTGTAAAATAAGCATACCATTTTTCCATCTATCACCTAAATCAGGATTATCCTGTATAAGATTAAAGTTTTTCAAAATCTTGAGTAAACTTTTTTCTGCTTCGGAATAAGTAATGGCTTCTTCGGCGGGAATGTGTTCTATAACTTCCCATTTGTCGTAATCCTTCCCAACTTGTTTTATTCCATATAGCATAAAGCAAACATCATAAGATATAGGGTATAATTTTATTATCACACCATCGCCAAAAGCAGGATGGTTTACCCTTGAGCCAACACCTAGAAAATTTTTTTCCATTTTACATTTTTTGTGAAGCAAAAATAGAAAGGTAATTTTTAATATTTGCATATAGAATGTTCAGAAATGGTAAAAATTTAGTCTATTTTGATAAATTTGCATGATGAAAAAGAACACGTTATTCATAAAAACGATTAATAGAGACCTGGTTGAGAGGCCACCTGTTTGGTTAATGCGGCAAGCTGGTAGAATTCTACCTGAATATAAAGCAATAAGAGCAAAACTAACTGATTTCAAAGAGTTGGTAAAATCGCCTGAGTTGGCCGCAGAAGTAACTTTACAGCCTGTTGATTTGCTCAAAGTTGATGCCGCTATCTTATTTAGTGATATTTTGGTCATTCCAGAGGCAATGGGCCTAGATTATGAAATGATCGAAGCCAGAGGTCCGTTTTTCCCTAAAACTATTCAATCAAAGAGTGATATTGATCAGCTTTTAACAGGTGAGGCAGCTGCTGAAAGACTTGATTACGTGTATAATACTATCTTAGAAATTAATAAACACATTCCTGAAAATATTCCATTAATAGGTTTCGCTGGAGCGCCCTGGACTATTTTAGCTTATATGATAGAAGGAAAGGGTAGTAAGACCTTTTCTGTAGCAAAAAAGTTTCTTTATACTGAACCTGAATGGTCTCACCTTTTATTGGATAAAATTACAGATAGCACCATTCATTATTTGAGGAATCAAGTTAAAGCGGGAGTTCAAACCTTGCAATTGTTTGATTCTTGGGCCGGTCTTTTAAGTATGGAGCAATTTAATACTTTTTCTTTGCCATATATGAAACGAATAAAAGAGGCCATTCCTGAAGTTCCTCTTACTATTTTTGCGAAAGGTGCGATGATTCAATTACAAGATATTGCTGCATTAAAGCCAAATGTTATTGGCATTGACTGGAATATTTCACCATTGAAGGTACGTCAATGGTTGGGCGCCGATACGGTCTTACAAGGTAATATGGATCCTTGCTTGCTTTATGCCACACCTCAACATGTTTTTGATGAAACAGTCAAAATGTGTAAAGATTTTGGAATAAACCATATTGCTAATTTAGGTCACGGTGTTTATCCGGATACTCCTTTAGAGGGTGTAAAAGCTTTTATTGCCGCGGTGAAAAGTATAAGTTATGTTGAATAATGGGATTTTTTTATAAATTTGCAAGATTTTAATTTTCTTCCGGGTTTAATATATGATATATGAGTTGGTTCAAAAGATTGAAGGAAGGCATACAAACTGCCACTAGAAATAAGAAGGAAGCGCCGGAGGGACTTTGGTATAAATGCGACCGTTGTAAAGAAACTTCTACTGCAAAGGAGCTTAGGGAGAATTACCATAAATGTCCTAAATGTAATTATCATACAAGAATTGGTTCAGATGATTATTTTGAAATTATTTTCGATGCGGATTATCAACTTTTACATGAAGAATTAAAATCTAAAGATGCCCTTTCTTTCGAAGATGTAAAATCTTATCCGCAGAGATTAGAAGAAGCTTATAAGAAAAATAGTGTTTCTGATGCTATCACAGTGGCACTTGGAAATATTGACGATAATAAACTGGTGATTGCCTGTATGGATTTCAGTTTCATTGGTGGTTCTATGGGCTCTGTCGTTGGGGAACGTATTTC
Source organism: Saprospiraceae bacterium (assembly GCA_027488135.1). Classification (GTDB taxonomy): domain Bacteria; phylum Bacteroidota; class Bacteroidia; order Chitinophagales; family Saprospiraceae; genus BJGN01. The sequence continues at coordinate 158,203 of JAIYCH010000131.1, forward strand.
TCGTGCTATTGATTCAGCTATTGCTTCGAAGTGTCCATTATTGATTATTAGTAAATCTGGTGGTGCCCGTATGATGGAATCAGCATATTCTTTAATGCAGATGGCTAAAACCTCTGCAAAGCTTACGCTGCTTGCCCGTGCTGGATATCCATTTTTTAGTTTGATGACTGACCCAACAACAGGAGGAGTTACCGCTTCATTTGCTATGCTCGGTGATATTAATATGGCAGAACCCGAATGTTTAATTGGCTTTGCAGGTCCTAGGGTTATAAAAGAAACGATTAAAAGAGAACTTCCTGAAGGATTTCAAACAGCAGAATTTCTGCTGGAAAAAGGATTCCTAGATTTTATTGTGGATAGAAAAAATCTGAAGGAATCCATGAGGCACTTATTAGTCCTTTTTGCTAAAAATTAATCCTACATTTTTTAATGATGCTATACCGCCTTTAAGAGAATATACTATTTTCTTCCCTTCGGTCAGTTGCTGAAAAATTTGCGCCGCTTGTTTGCTTCTCATTCCTGTCTGACAGTAAAATAGTATTTCTTTTTTATTGTCATGTATCTTGTTGAATTCTTCTTTGATGCTATTCATTGGAATGTGCATACCTCCCAAACTTATAGTATTTCTCTCTTCCACCGTTCGTACGTCAATTAATTGAAAATTTTTGAGTTTTTCTTCCCAATCTTCATAACATTCAATTTCGTTAATCACAGAAGGAATGCAAAAGTTTTGGATGGGAATGATATCACTAATTCTGAACGGAATAGGGTTTGATATATTTATTTTTTGACTTTCCATAGATAATGAGTCAAAAATCCAGGTTGAATTTACAATGAGTTCACCCAACCCAGTAATGAGTTTTATTACTTCTAATGCTTGAACACAGCCAATGATTCCTGGCAGTACACCTAGTACTCCACCTTCTGCACAGGAAGGTATAACTCCTGTTTCCGGTGGAACTGGATAAATATTTCTATAATTACAGCTCCTTTTGTTATTCAAAAGTACATTGAAGCTTGAAACCTGTCCTTCATACTGAAAAACAGCTCCATAGATATAAGGTTTATCCATGATAACACAAGCGTCATTTAGTAAATATCTCGTTGCAAAATTATCAGAACCATCCACAATGACATCGTAATCAAAAAGAATCGATCTAACATTTTCATAATCAATGGCCAAATTAAATACTTCAATATGAACAAAAGGATGAAGTATTTTTATTTTTTCACTTGCCACGATGGCTTTATGTCTGCCAACATCAGATTCATTATACAATATTTGTCTATGCAAATTTTCAATATTAATAACATCAAAATCTACTATCCCTATTTTCCCAATACCCGCTGCAGCGAGATATAAAAGTATAGGACACCCTAAACCACCGGCACCCACTACTAAAACTTTAGATTTTTTTAACGCCATCTGGGCATTTTCGTCAAATCCTGGCAATTGTAAATGACGTTTATATCTTAACCATTCTGTTTGAGATAAAAATTCATGGGACGTCATTGCCAGTTTATTACAGGTTTATTTAGTATTTTCTCTAGATGTAACTGTGTTATTTCACCCATTGTTACCGCTTGTTTAAAAGCAATATCGCCATGTAATTGAGACAATTCATTCCCTAATTGTCTGGTTTTATCTTTTGTTGAAATTTCATCCATTCTAAAAATCCTGAACAGACTATTTACTCTGTCCTGCTCAGTCCTTATTCTCTCGGCAATAAGACTTCTTTCCTCCATTTGATATTGTTTAACCGACTCAGGGCCAATATTATTAATGCCGAGGGTAATAATAGGGTTGTTTTCTTTAAAATATTGGGGTTGATAGAATCTTTTTGAACCTTCAAATGTTTGTTGATCAAAGTCTATGGCCCTCATTCTATATTGGTTACCTTCAATATCAGGTGTAATATCAACAACGTAATTGTATGATCGCATATCACCAAGTAACCTTGCGAAGCATCTTTCGTTAAACTTAACAAATTCTTTAATAATTCTTATCTGATTAAAAAGATCAGTATTTAAGCGTCTATTAATAAAATCGTCACCTGGAATACCTGCAATATGTTCTTCTATAAGTGTTTCGCCGTCAATTAAGTAGTAGAAAAAATTAGGAGAAAGAAGTGATTCTAACTCTAAACCATAAACCCTTGAGGCATCTGATATTTTGACATAAAAATGGTCATAATTATCATTCAGCCTGTTAATAATTCGAATGCGAAAAGGTTTGGAATTTCCAAAAGTACAAAAATCAATTCTGGCAATGGTTAAATGTTCCATCACACTAATATCACCACCTGTTTTTAATAAGGCATAAATAAGTTTGAGGCTATTATAAATTTCAGTTTGAGCTGATTCATTATAAAAAACAGATTCCCAGCCCGTGTCTTTATCATTTTGACCCATCACAGGAATCGTTGCTTCGTATCGAAGTAAATCGCTATATTGAAGAGGAAGTTTACTTACCCTGTTATAGTAAGACAAATAGGCTAGTAACCTTTCCCCAATCGGATATCTGATTTTTTTTCTCGACGGAATATTTCCAAGCATAATAAGTCATTTCTATAAAATTACACGGCTCCGTCTTTTATTTCTTCAACAATTTCAGGATTAAGTAACGTACTTACATCTCCGAAACCTTCTGTTTCTCCACCGGCCACCTTTCGTAAAATTCTTCTCATAATTTTGCCTGATCTGGTTTTGGGTAGGCCGGAAACTAATTGAATTTTATCTGGCTTTGCAATGGCACCAATTTGTTTGGCCACAACTTCTGCAATTTCCTTTTTCAAAATAGTTTCATCGATATTAAAATCGACAGGTATAACATAGGCATAAATTCCCTGTCCTTTAATATCATGGGGAAAACCAACCACGGCTGATTCCACCACATGAGGATGACGATTTATGGCATTTTCAACCTCTGCCGTACCTAATCTATGGCCAGATACATTGATTACATCATCTACTCTTCCAATAATTCTATAATTTCCATCTTTATCCCGTTTTGCACCATCTCCGGTAAAATAATACCCTGGATACAGAGAAAAATAGGTTTGTCTGCACCTTTCATGATCTCCGTAGGTTGTTCTAAGAATGGAAGGCCAGGGAAACTTGATACATAATAAACCTTCTACTTCATTTCCCTCCAGTTCGATTCCGTCTGCTGACAATAGAACTGGCTGAATACCAGGCAATGGTTTGGTTGCATAACTAGGAATAGATGGCGTAATTCCCGCTAAAGTTGAGATCATAATACCACCCGTTTCTGTTTGCCACCAGGTATCTACAATAGGGCATCTATTTTTTCCAACTTTTTCGTTATACCAATGCCATGCTTCTTCGTTGATGGGTTCACCTACACTTCCCAAAACTTTCAGGCTCTTTAATTGATATTTTTCCACAAATGAATTTCCATAAGCCATTAAGGCTCTTATAGCTGTAGGAGCCGTATAAAAATGAGTAACATTATATTTGTCGCAAATTTCCCAAAATCTTCCGGCATCTGGATAAGTTGGAACACCTTCAAACATGAGCGAGGTAGCACCTACAAGGAGGGGACCATAAACAATGTAGGAATGTCCAGTTATCCAACCAATGTCAGCAGTGCACCAATACAAATCCTTTTCATTTATTTGAAAAACCTGTTTAAAGGAATAGGAGGTATAAACCATATAACCTCCACAGGTATGAACGACCCCTTTAGGTTTACCCGTTGAACCAGAAGTGTATAAAATAAAAAGCATGTCTTCAGAATCCATGGATTCAGCTTCACATTCATTAGATTGATTAGGCACCACATCATGCCACCAAAGATCTCGTTCCGGATACCATGTCACCTCATCTCCTGTATTTTTATAAACGAGAACATTTTCTACACACTGACAACCGGGAAACTGCAAAGCATCATCAACGACTTGTTTTACAGCAATATGTTTTGCTCCCCGATCATTATAATCGGAACAAATAACCATTTTACATTGAGAATCTTCGATCCTATCTGCCAGAGATTGTGCTGAAAAGCCAGCAAATACAACAGAGTGTACAGCTCCAATTCTGGCACACGCTAAAATGGCAATAGCCAATTCCGGCACCATTGGCATATAAAAACATATTCTATCCCCTTTTTTTATGCCATACTGCTTTAAACTATTGGCCACCTTATTTACCTCTTGATATAAAGAAAGATAGGTAAATGACCTTGGTGATGTATCAGGAGAATTGGGTTCCCAATAAAAAGCAATTTGATCAGATTTTTCAGGCAAATGTCTGTCAAGGCAATTTTCAGTAATATTCATTTTACCATTTACAAACCAATGGATGTTTGGCTCTGTGAAGTTCCAGGATAATACCTTGTCCCAACGTTTTTTCCAGGTAAAACCAGAGGCAATTTCATCCCAAAACAACTCGGGTTGATGACAACTCTTATGGTATATTTCTTCAAACTGAGCGGTATCTTTAATTAATTCCATAATGTAGAATGTCTTTTAATTTTCTGAAAATTGAATGTTAAATATAAACATAGTCATTTATAAATTCCTAATATTACTTCCGTTTTTATATATCTTTAAATTAAGTAGGCATTGATAAAGATTCTCCCTATTTTTCGTCGCTGAAAATTTTTACCTTTATGTCATCATCCTATTTGCTAACATTACCTTTTTATTTTTTCATTTTTGCATGCCAGAATAATCATAGTGATGAAGGAAACGAAAGTACCGCCATACCTGTTTCCACAAAGAAATTTAGTTCAAAATCAATTCCTTGCCCTGATTCTTTAACTTCATGTGCTGAAGTTGAAATGAATGTTCCTTTCATCTTAGATCATTCTTCAGCAGATTTAATTAATCAAAGTATTCTTAAAGAATTATCATTAATAATGGAGAGTCTTCCTCCTGATTTAAACTCCCTTCAGGATATTCCAATTAAAATAGATTCTTTTATTTCACAACATAAAAGTTTTAATAAAGAAGTTGATTTTCCTCAACAGTGGAGCTTCAAAATGAATTTTGACATTCTAGAAAATAATAACAACAGTCTGTCCATATTAATAAATACAAACATTTATACAGGAGGTGCTCACCCCTTAAATGATATAAGTATCTTAACGTTTAATCCCGACAGTGGAAAAAAGGTAATTTTTTCAGATATCTTAAAAGATGAGAAATCACTTAAAAATTTAATAGTACAGGAGTTTAGAAGAAAAAGGAATCTTTCAGATGCAGTTAATTTAACTGATGAAGGATTTTATTCAAATGAATGGCCACTGCCTAATAATTTTGCCTTATTAGCACAAGGTCTTTATATTGTATATAATGTTTACGAAATAGGTCCTTATGTCCTTGGCACAACTGAACTTTTGATACCCATTGATGCGATTAAACCGCTTTTAAAAGACTAATTATGTTACCCAATCAAAATCCTACACTTACAAATTCTTGGTCAAAGTTAGAACAACTGTCTGAACAAGCCAAATCATTAAAAATGGCTGGTTTATTTCAAGAAAATCCACATCGATTCGAGCAGTTTTCTATTGAAAAAGACGGTTTTCTTTTAGATTACTCTAAAAATATCATTAACACTGAAATTTTTAATAATCTACAAAAATTAGCCGTAGAATGTGGCCTTCAACAAGCTAAGGATGCTATGTTTAGAGGCGATAAAATTAATGTAACAGAGCATAGAGCTGTGCTTCATACAGCGCTGAGAAAACCGGCAAAAAGCGAACTTAACCTGGAAAGTCATAATATCATGTCAGATATAGATCAGGTGAAGTTGAAAATGAAAAAATTCTCCACTGAGGTTAGGAACGGGAATTGGAAGGGATTTACAGGTAAAAAAATTAAAAATATTGTTAATATAGGTATCGGTGGCTCCGACTTAGGTCCTTTAATGGTTTGTGAAGCACTAAAATCTTATGCAGATCCTGCTATTGATGTTTTTTTTGTTTCAAATATTGATGCCAGTCATTTGGTTGAAACACTAAAAAAACTAGATCCTGAGGAAACTTTATTTCTTGTGGCATCAAAAACTTTCACCACGCAAGAAACAATGACTAACGCTTTCTCAGCCAGAGATTGGTTCTTAAAATCAGCAAAAGATAGCAAGTATGTTGCAAAACATTTTATTGCTTTATCAACGAACGAAAAGGCGGTGACTGATTTTGGTATTGACGCAGAAAATATGTTTATTTTTTGGGACTGGGTCGGTGGTAGATATTCATTGACAAGTGCCATAGGTTTGTCCATTTGTTTATATCTAGGTTATGAGGTTTTTGATTCCTTACTCGAGGGGTTTCATTGGATGGATGAACATTTTAGAACGGAAAATCCCGAAAATAATATGCCTGTTATATTGGCTTTGATTGGAATATGGTATGTAAATTTCATGGGCGCCCAATCAGAAGCTATATTACCTTACGATCAATATCTGCACAGATTTGCCGCCTATTTTCAACAAGGAAATATGGAAAGTAATGGCAAATCTATAGATAGAAATGGCGAAAGGGTTAATTATGCTACCGGTCCAGTGATATGGGGTGAACCAGGTACCAATGGACAGCACGCTTTCTACCAACTTTTACATCAAGGTACTGGTTTTATTCCTTGTGATTTTATTGCTGCTGCAAAGCCTAAACATCAATTAAGTGATCATCATGAGAAATTAATGAGTAATTTTTTCGCTCAAACGGAGGCATTGATGAATGGAAAATCTCCTGAAATAGCTGAATTGGAACTACAGAAAGCAGGATTATCTCTTGATGCTATCAAAAAGTTACTGCCTTTTAAGGTATTTGAAGGAAATAAACCGTCAAACACCATTTTTATGGACGAGTTAACTCCATTTAACCTAGGCAGACTTATTGCTTTATACGAACACAAAATTTTTGTTCAAGGTATTATTTGGAATGTTTATAGCTTTGATCAGTGGGGGGTTGAACTCGGAAAACAATTGGCCAACAATATACTTCCTGAATTAACCTCTTCCAATAAGGTATCAGAACACGACGGCTCAACTGAAGGATTAATTTCATTTTACAAAAAGCATACATTTTAATCTTTATGTAGGTTAAATTTATTATTTTTAGAATATTATTCTTAAAAATTAATTTTATGACCCCTTTTTTAGCTGAATTTATTGGATCTGCTATTGTAATTAGTTTTGGTGCTGGAGTATGTGCCGGTACAAGTTTAAAATCAACTATTTCAAACGGTTCCAATTGGTTAATTATTTGTTTGGCCTGGGGATTGGCAGTAACCTTAGGCATTTATGCAGTAGGGGATATCAGCGGTGCTCATCTTAATCCTACAGTAACGATTGCTTTAGCCATTCAGGGAAGTTTTCCATGGTCCGATGTGCCTGGCTATATTTTAGCTCAGATTTTAGGATGTTTTACCGGAGCCTGTGTGGTTGTTGTTCACTATTGGCCTCATTGGAAAGTTACAGAATCTTCTGATAGCATAAAAGGTGTTTTTTGTACCGGGCCTGCCATCAAAGCAACTGTTCCTAATCTCATAAGTGAAATTATAGGTACTTTTTTTCTGATTTTAGGTTTGTTATATATTGGAGCTAACGAGTTTACGCAAGGGCTAAAACCCTTTGCTGTTGGTGGATTGATAGTTGCTATTGGACTTTCATTTGGAGGTACAACAGGTTTCGCCATTAATCCTGCCAGAGATTTTGGTCCAAGATTAGCTCATTTTTTATTACCTATACCAGGGAAAGGCCACTCAGATTGGTCTTATGCATGGATTCCTGTCGTAGGTCCGGTCATTGGAGCCATCATTGCAGTTTCTTTTTACAGCTTTATTTTTTAAATTATGTCTTTTTCCTCAACCCCAAAAAGAAATGCATATATAAAACAAATACTTGAAAGTTCATTTGATTTAGTTGTTATTGGAGGGGGAATTACTGGCGCTGGTATTGCCTGGGACGCTACATTAAGAGGATTGAAAGTTTTATTATTGGAGCAAAACGACTTTGCCTCCGGAACAAGCAGTAAGAGTACTAAATTAATTCATGGTGGTTTAAGGTATTTAAAACAATTAAAATTTAAACAGGTCTATGAGGTTGGCAGAGAAAGAGCTATTGTCCATAATATAGCCAGATTTCTAGTAAGGCCGGAAAAAATGCTTCTTCCTATCTATGAAAAGGGATCGCTAAGCAGAATCATGGCCGCTTTAGCTCTTTCAGTTTATGATATTCTCGCTGGGGTAGGTAAAGTAGATTCATTTACCTATCACTCTAAAGAAAAAACAAAAAAATTAGAGCCATTGTTGCCTTTAAAAAATTTATTAGGCTCCTTTTTATATGCAGAATACCAAACGGATGATCATAGATTAACCTGGACACTTATTCAATCAGCATTGATTAAAGATGCAATGTGTCTTAATTATGCAAAAGTTAATCAAATTAAAACAGATGAAAACCGATCTATAAAGGCAGTTTGTTTTGAAGATACCTTATCAGGTGAGATTTTTGAAATAAAAACATCGCTTGTCGTCAATGCGGCTGGTCCTTGGGTGGTAGATGTCATCTCATTGGACGCATTTCCTCCTCAAAAGGAATTACTGTTAAGTAAAGGCACTCACATAGTGTTATCACACACTAAATTTCCTCTTAAACAGGCTCTTTACTTTGATGATATTGAAAAAAAAAGAATGATTTTCGCCATTCCTAAAGGCAATACCACCTATGTAGGAACGACCGATGTAGAATATACAGAAGACAAAAACAAAATATTCTCTTCAAATGATGAGATTGATTATTTGATAAAAACGTTACAGGCACTCTTTCCTCAACTTTCTATCAATGTGTCCGATATAATTTCTACATGGGTGGGTGTAAGACCTCTCATAAAAGAGCCTGGAAAAGATTCTACAGAGGTATCAAGAAAGGACGAAATTTTTATTTCTCCATCAGGCTTGATTTCTATTGCGGGGGGTAAGTTAACTGGTTTTAGAAAAATGGCAGAAAAGGTGGTTAATCTATTAGTTAAATCTCATTTTCAAGATAAAATTGGTATAAAAAGAAGCAGCGGAACAAAAAATACATTACTTGATGGTAATTCTTTCAATTCAGCGTCGGAATTTAACAGTTATTTGGTTAGACTAAAGGAACAATTTAACCATTTGGGCATAGAACCTGAAGTAGCCTCCATTTTTATAAAAAGGTACGGCGATAAAATGGATAAAATGATGGGTTTACTTAGTGACAACCTCAACGGGAATGATAACATCGAATGGCTCCTCGAAACAGAAATTAAATATGGAATTTCACACGAAATGATTTATTTTCCCACTGATTTTATTCAAAGGCAAACAGGTATGTTGTGGTTTGACAGACCTACCTGTGTGCTTAAAAAAGAGTTCATTCTTTCTGTTTTTGCTCTTGAATTTAAATGGGACAACAACAAACTATCTCAAGAAAGATTAAAATTGGATCAATTACTTGTTTCTACGCTTGATTTTAAGGATTAATTTACCGTATATTTATAAAAAAGATATGCTTGACTGTCAAAGAAACCTATTTTCCATACCTGATTCAATACATTATTTAAATTGTGCCTATATGTCTCCGCAACTTAAAGCGGTGGAGGAAGTAGGTCATTTATCTTTAAAGAGGAAAAACACTCCCTGGGAAATGCAAATTATGGATTTCTTTGAACCGGTAGAAAAATTAAAGGCTCTTTTTGCTACCTTAGTTCAGGCAAAGGATGCAAATAGAATAGCTATAATTCCCTCTGCTTCTTATGGATTAAGTACCGTGGCGAGAAATTTACCACTAAAAGCAGGACAAGAAATTATTGTGGTAGAGGGGCAATTTCCAAGTAACGTCTATCCATGGAAAAGAGAGGCTGACGCAAAGGGTGCTCACTTAAAAATCGTCTCCGCACCCAAGGGAGATAATAGAGGGGAAAATTGGAATGCCAGTATATTAGCGTCTATAAATGAAAATACAGCAGCCGTTGCATTGGGTAATATCCATTGGGCTGACGGTACCAAATTTGATTTACTTGAAATCAGGAAAAAAACAAATCAATATGGTGCCTGGTTGGTCATTGATGGTACTCAGTCCGTAGGTGCCCTCCCTATAAATGTAGAAGAACTAAAACCGGAAGCTTTGGTTTGTGGCGGTTACAAGTGGTTGTTGGGGCCATACTCTCTTGGAATGGCCTATTTTTCACCTGTTTTAGACCATGGAATTCCCTTGGAGGAAAATTGGATAAATAGATATGGAAGCGAAGATTTTAGTACCTTAGTAAATTATCAGGAAAATTATCAAACGGGGGCGTCGAGGTATTCTGTAGGTGAACACAGTAATTTTCAATTAGTACCTATGCTGACAAAAGCGCTTGAACAATTAATTGCCTGGGATCCTATTGAGATTCAAAGTTATTGCATTCGTCTGATTGCTCCTTATTTAGATGAATTACAATCTATGGGCATATTTATTGAAAATGAGAAATGGCGTGCCTCTCATCTTTTTGGCTTACACTTACCTGATTATATGTTGAATAAACCCATTCAATCTCTCCTGCAACAAAATAATGTTTTTATATCAAGAAGAGGTAATGCGTATAGAATATCTCCCCATTTATATAATTCACCCGCTGACATGGAGGCCTTAGTATTTTGCTTCAAACAGATTCAATAGAATTATGTTGAAATACATCTTTCTTTAACATTGATTTTATATTTTTGCAGGCTATGAAACTGAAAACTTTAGAAATTAAAGGCTTCAAGAGCTTTGCCAATCAAACTGTTATTAACTTTAATGAGGAAGTCATTGGTATTGTGGGGCCAAATGGGTCTGGAAAGTCTAATATTGTTGATGCTATTCGATGGGTTTTAGGGGAGCAGAAAAGTAGAGAGTTGCGATTAGAGCAAATGCAGGACGTTATCTTTAATGGCACAAATAAAAGGAAACAAGCAGGTATAGCTCAAGTTACTTTGACCTTTGAAAATACAAAAAATTTACTCCCTACAGCCTATAATACCGTAGCAATCTCGCGTCTATTATATAGAAGCGGGGAAAGCGAATATCAGTTGAATGGCGTAAATTGCAGGTTAAAAGATATTACCAATCTTTTTTTGGACACAGGAATAGGATCTAATTCTTATGCAATCATTGCCTTGGGAATGGTTGATGATATTCTTGATGATAAAGAGGATTCAAGAAGAAAAATGTTTGAACAGGCTGCTGGCGTATCTAAATATAAAATTAGGAAAAGAGAAGCTCTATCGAAATTAAAATCTGCTTCTGAAGATTTAGATAGGGTAGAAGATCTTTTATTCGAAATTGACGGGAATTTAAAGAGTTTGGAGAAACAGGCCAAAAGAACTAAAAAGTATTTTGACCTCAAAAATGAGTATAAAGAGTTGAGCATCGAACTGTCCCTGCTTAAAGTTAGTATATTAAAAAAACAATATGTTCAGTTTAAAAAAGATATTGACTTACTTGAAGATGATTATAGAACACTTGATTTTTCTATACAAAAGGAAGAAGCTTCTTTAGAACAATTAAAAAAAATACACTTAGACAAGGAAATTTGGCTTTCTGAAAACCAGAAAGACTTAAATGAGGTTATTTCAAATCTAAGAAATCTTGAAAATGAAAAGAAACTAACTATCCAAAGACAACAGTTTATTAGTGAAAATGAAAAAAAGCTGATTAGCGAAATTACCCAGGCAGAAGATTTACTTTCCAGGCTTAAAGAAGAAATTGTTGAGGTAAATATTGAATTAAATCTTGAAAAAAGAGTTTCTTTTAGGTTAGAACAAGAGCTAGATGCTGCACAAAAGGAACTGGACGAAATTAAAAATAATCATTCCGAAGCTAAAAGCTTGATGGATAATATCCTTTTAGAGCAAATTAAATATGAGAAATCAGTTGTCGATCTTGAAAAATTAAAAGCTGTAAACCAATCGCAAATTGATAACTTATCAAGGGCAAATGAAACAAACCAAAATGAACTTAATCAAATTTTGACTTCAATGGATTCTTTATCCTCTGAGGTTGATAAACTAGTTGCTGATGAGGTAAACCAACAGGCGTTTATTAATGGATTGGACCATAAAGAACAAATTAGATTAGAGAAGTTAGCCCAGCTTGAGATTCAAAAGGATAATCAAAACCAGGATTTAATTAAAATTAGGAGAGATTTAGATGCCAATAAGAATGAATTGAAGTTAACTAAAAGCATGGTGGACAACCTTGAAGGTTTTCCAGAATCTATTCATTTTCTTACAAAACAAAAGGAATGGAATAATAAAATTCCACTTTTAACTGATATTATTTATGTTGACGAAAAATATAGGGTGGCCATTGAAAATTTCCTGGAACCTTTCTTGAATTATTTTGTCGTTGCTGATTATCCTACAGCGCTTCAGGCAGTGGATACTCTAATAAAGGCTCAAAAGGGAAAAGCAAATTTTTTCCTTCTTTCCTCTTTTGAAAACTATGTCCCACCTTTACTCCTTCAGTTATCTCATCAAAGAGCTATTGATTTAATTCAGGTGGATGAACCTTATAATAAATTGTGTAATTATCTTCTTGAGGGAGTTTACATGGTTGAACCTAATCAATCTATAGCTCAACTTCCTGAAAGTAATTTAATTTTTCTTCATACAAATGGCCAATTTACTCATAGAAAACATAGTCTTTCCGGTGGTTCAATAGGCCTATTTGAAGGGAAGAAGATTGGAAGAAAGAAAAATCTGGTATTCCTGGAAGAATCTATTAGCAAAAAAGAAAAAGAAGAGGAGAGGGTAGTAAGTATTATTTTTCAGATAAAAAACGAAATCAGCGCTGCTCAGGCCTTAAATAATCAAAAGGAATTATCTGACGAAAAACAGAAACTGCAGAAAATTATTCAACAAAGAATGAGCACTCAGTCAAGAAAAGATGGTATTACCCAGTTTGTTGAAGACCTGAGAATTAAAATGGGAAATACCCAGCAACAAATTGAAACAGCATCCAGTCATCTGGAAAAAATAATGGGTTCTTTAGACATAGAACGTTCTCTTCTTGACAAAGCCAAGGAAAAAATAGCTTTAACAGATGGAAATTTTAGGGGTTTAGCCGAAAGATTAAGTACCGTTTCTACGCTTTTTAATGAAAAAAATATACAGTTTTTACGTCAGGAAAATAAGGTAGAAGGATTTCAACGTGAGCTAAATAATAAAGAAAAGCAAATTATTGAAAGACAAAATTCTATTTCGCATAATAAAATTATTCTGCAAAAATCTATGCAGGAAAATGATTATTTAACGGCAAATCTTACAAAATATTCAGATCAAATACAAGAAATATTAACGGTCAAATCGTCAAGACAACTAAATATTACTGAAGCTGAAACTCAGTTTTTTGAAGAAAGAAATCAAATTGTTACCCTCGAAAATTTTGTTCGACAACAAAATAAGGCAAGACAAGACAAACAGGTCGCAGTAAATATTTTAAAGGAATCATTTAGCGATACTAAATTTGAAATTAGTTCGCTATCTCAAAGACTTAGAATTGAGTTTGAAGTAAATGTTAATGATATTCTCAATATTGAACCTAAAGGACTAGGGACGATAGAAGAACTTGTACCTCAAGTAGAAAAAATGAAAGCCAAATTAGATAATTATGGCGAAGTTAATCCATTAGCTATTGAAGCTTTTGATGAAATGCAAGGGAGATTTACTGATATTCTCACTCAAAAGAATGATATTTTAGATGCAAAATTATCTTTGGAGAAAACCTTAAATGAGATTGAGCAAACGGCTACCGTTAGGTTTTTAGAAGCCTTCACTCAAGTAAGAACGCATTTTATTGAAGTTTTTAGAAGTTTATTTACTGACGATGACAATTGTGATTTAATACTAGTTGATCCTAATCATCCACTTGATTCAAAAATTGAAATTATTGCAAAACCTAAGGGAAAAAAGCCTCAATCTATTAGCCAGTTATCAGGAGGGGAAAAAACCCTTACAGCTATTGCCTTATTATTTTCTCTGTATCTGCTGAAACCAGCGCCATTTTGTATTTTTGATGAAGTCGATGCTCCTTTGGATGATACCAATATTTCAAAATTTAATAAAATCATAAAAAAGTTTTCAGGGGAATCACAATTTATTATCGTGACACACAATAAACTCACTATGGCTTCAGTACAAACCATTTATGGCGTTTATATGGAAGAACAAGGTGTATCGGGTATAGCAGCCGTTGATTTAAGAGAATATCAATTGCAAGAAACTACCGTATAATCTTTTATTTTAAAAATGGTTTCATAGATTTAAAAGAAGCTTGTAAACTATCATTTAATTTATAAAATTCTTCCCATGCATTTAGGTTACTTTGTTGGTAAACTGAAGGCAAATAATTGTATCTATCTTTTATTGGTTTTCTCAGTGTATTTTTAAGCTTGTCCTCTGAATAAATTCTTCTCAATTCTTTATTTAATTCATATTTTAAATATTTTTCTAATTTTAGTCTCAATGTTTCATTTAAACTATGCTGAATATGCAAGGTCACACTAAAATTCTTAGAAATACAATCTTCAATATCAATAGTTACTTCAATGCCGTCAGGAAAATTATTTAAAATATTCATAGTTGTAAACTCTTCCATTTTAATATATGATAACGGAATTAATCCTTTTACCTTAAAAAAACAATCCTTGTCACCACTTTGTAACCCTGTAAAATAAAAGGGTACATCTTTTAAAGTAAGGAAAATAGGCCAGAATATAAATTTTTTGTCTTCGTAGCTTATCCACCAATTTAAATCATTCTTGCTACTTTCAATATTTTTAGCTTGTAAACCATTAAAAGGTTTAATCTGAGTTCCGGCAATAATACCGTTCATATTGAAATAAAATAAATATTTTAAAGAGGAAAAAGGGTATTCAGGAGCATTTCCAATATTTCCCGTTAGTTTTAGCCCTGCTGGCTTGTTGCTCTTATCTTCCGATGTAAAGTTAAAGATTTGAAGCGGAGATTGTTTTGGCAAAGAAAAGAGGTTCATTTGAAATTTACTAAGATCAAATTTTACCACAAAATTATTTCGCTTATTAACATTTCCTTGCCAATAGATAGGCATTTTTTTGAGATAGGCAATGCCTTTATTTAATTCAACAGATCCCTTTCTTAAGTTTATCTGAAAGGTAATATTATTAAAAATCTGATCAGCACTTTTTATGCTATCCATAAAAACTTTCCCAGATATTTCAATTCTATCGGGTATTAATGATTGAAATGGGCGAGTTACTTTTTTACCTATAATTGGTATAATTTTATTGATTAAACTAGGTTTAGCATCTTTTTCTATATCCTGAGAAGCACTTTGTGCTAATAAATCTGAAGAAGGTAAAATAAAAGGAAACTGAGAAGCCCAAATATTTAAGTTTCCTTTCAGCACGCCTTTATCAAATAAATAATTATCCAGATTCAACAGATTGCCTTTCGTTCTTATGTTTAAATTTTGGTACTTAAAACCCAGATTATTAATCAACAGGCTGTTCAGTTTATAATTTCCTTTAAGATTGAAATTATCGTATGAAGTACCATTATATAAAAGTTTTGATGTTTTGAATTGTATATTTACATCATAAGGCACAATCTTAGGGGACCTGGTTTCATGTTTATCTTGAACTTCTTTACTATAATTATCTTCTTTTAAAGTTAATTTTACCTGTTGTGCGTCGCTCGGCACTACCCAATAATCTAGGTTAGTTTTCTCAGCTTTTACATTAAAGGAACCTTTTAAGGTTTTCAATGGACTAAAAAAGGCCAGGATATTTGTAATTCTTCCTGAAATAGTCAAAGGATTACCATTATAGTTGCCTTTAACCAAGGGTAATGTAAGACCTTCTTGTGATAAAACGGCCATTAGCGTTTGAATAGATGCCCACTTATTTGATTCAATCCATTTAAAATTTTTTATGGACAATTCCCCATCCATTCTTACATTATCGTAATTTTTATCATCAACATCAGACATCTTGCCCTGCATAAAAAGGTTAGCTTTGAGTAAACCCTTTAAATCACTTCCTGAAAAAACAGGAAGATACTTATGGAGAGAACTAAGCTGAAGTTCGCCCCTGATAAATCCATTTACATAAGGATCATAAAATGGGTTACTTAAATAAAGAGCTAAATTAAAATCTTTCCCTTCCATACAAGCCTCCATTTTTGGAATAGATATTTCAAGATTTTTCAAATCATTTGAGTCATTACAGATAGATAGGTAGGACTGAATATCTGAAATACCTTCTGAATTAAAGTAATCTAAAATACTTCCGTTATTAATCTGGAGAAAGCCATTAAAATTTGGATATGCTCTTGGTGAAACTTGAAATGGACCTTTAATACTGAGACCTAGGTTGAAATCTCCTTTAATTTGTTTTAATTGGCTAAAAGATGTTTTCTCCAGCGAAGGAAGTAATTGAACTAACTCACTGAATTTGTTATCAGGTGCATAGAGATTTAAATCGTAATAATAGTTTGATGGATTTTTCTTAATTAACCCTTTTATCTGTAAGGATAGTTGATTAATCTGTATTTCATTTTCTTTGATAACATATATTTTATTTATATTATCTATATTAAAATCTACATCGAATGATAATTTTGCTTTTTCCATTATTTGCGATGAACCAATGGAGATACTTACCTCAGTTGCTCTGGTTTTAGTCTTTAAATTGTAAAAACTTGTACTTAAATCGCCTGAACCCTTATGGGAAATACCATCTGCCTTAATATTAACTTTAGCATTTTCATCTTCCAGTAATAAGAAACCATTGATGATTTCAATGGATTGCAGCGCCAGATTGAAATTTACCCTTGCTTTTGAAAAACTATCTCGTGATTCATTAAATTCATCAGCCAGAGGGACTTCATAGTTTTTCTGTCCTGAAGAAGAAATTAATAACGTTAGTTTAGGTTCAAAAAATCTGATAGATCGAATATAAATGGGTCTGGATTTATCAATAACCGACCATATATCAACAGCTATATCGATGTATTTAACGCTTAAAAGTTCTGAATTTCCTAAAGCTTTACTTCCAAGGGTGGTGAAATTGGAAAATCTAACGTTAAGAAATGGAAAAGATCTAAATAATGAAAAATCGACACTGGAAAAATTTACTTGTTCGATAATGTCAATATCTATAGAATTAATTACTCGAAGTGCTAGTGGTTTTCTAAACAAGATAGGAAGCGAAGAACCTAAAAGAACAAAAAACAAAAAGGCCAAAGTTGAATATCTAAAATAGGGGTTACCCCATTTTAGTCCTATCCACTCTTTGAAAATATCTTTAAGATTGACTAATTTGACCTTAAATTTGGTTAAAATTGACTTCATAACAGATATCTAACGATAATTTTTAAGAGTTAGTTTATTAAACACATTTTCATGTGTATCTTTACTGTAGTTTTAAAATTTCCGCCAAAATCAAACGTGAAAGAAAATAATAATTTCATTCTTATAGAGAATGACAGCGATTTAAAGTTATTTGCTGATGCTCATCAGCAGGTTAAACTAATAGGTATAGATACTGAATTTGTTGGTGAAAAAAGGTACAAACCGTTGATTTGTCTTATTCAAACATCCTCTGAAATAGGAAATTATATTATTGATCCTTTGGTGATTTCAGATTTGTCACCTTTTCTTCAATTGATTGAGAATCCAAATATTCTAAAAATAACGCATGCGGGCGACAATGATTATCGGGGTTTTTATCAAAATTTTGGCATTCTACCTAAAAATATTTTTGATACCCAAATAGCCTCGGCCTTTTTAGATTTCAAATATCCCATATCCTTCAAAAAATTAGTTGAGACAGAATTTAATTATCATTTGGACAAATCGCATACAGTTACTCAATGGGATCATAGACCTTTGACCGTAGATCAGTTGCAATATGCATTAGATGATGTGTTACCTCTTATCGAGTTATATGAACGGCTAACGGAAAGATTAAAACAAAATCATAGATTATCCTGGGCGCAGGAAGAGTTTAAGCAACTTGAATTAGTAGGTACTTATGCTAAATTGGTCGAAAGCGAAGTAATCGGCAATCCTATGATTTATTCACTTTCTCTAAATGAAAGAATATTTTATCTTAGGTTGATGGTTTGGAGGGAAAATGTGGCAAAAGAAAGAAATGTAAATAAGGATATGGTTATTCCAGCAAAATATATACATACCCTGGTTAAAGGTATTAAATCTGGAAAAAATTATTTTAAAGATAATAGAAGGTTTCCAATTAATATTTCAAACGATTATTGGAAACTGTTTGATGATTTTTATAAGGAAAAGCCTAGAGAAAATGAATTATTATTACTTTCTAATATTGGAAAGGAACCTGAGGAAGACCTTAGGGAAGAGGCTATAATAGATTTAATTTACGGTGTTATAAAATATTACTGTATGGAAAATGGTATTTCAGCTTCCATCGCATTCCCTAAAAACATGTTAAAACTCATGAGACAGAATGACCATTTGCATGCTGGTTTTGCTAATGGTTGGAGGTCATCTTTCTTTGGTATGGAATTTAATGAAATGCTGACTCAAAAAAAATCAGTTAATGTTATTTTTAAGAATGGTAAAATAATAATTGAATAAGTATGGGGCTTAATCTGAAAAACGAAGCAGTTTCCCCCATATTAACCGTCGATAATTTATCTGTTTTTCGCAAGAAGGATAAAGAAAATGTTTCTCTTTTACACTCATTATCTTTTACCATTTCTCAAAATGAAAGAGTAGGACTAGTTGGTCATTCTGGCTCTGGGAAGAGTATTACTATGAAGGCTATTCTGGATATACTACCAGAAAACTTATTTATTTCAAAAAATAATCCAATTATTTTTCACAAGAATAGCGATTTTCAAGTAGTTTCATTTATTCCACAAAACGCACAATTAAATCTTAATCCACTTATTACCTGTGGAAATCAATTACTTGAATCGGTAAATCTAGTTAGTAAATTAGCCACAAAAAGAGAGAAATATGTTCAATGTATAGATTGGCTTGAAAAAGTTGGTCTAATTGACGCTGTTAGAATTTTTAATTCTTATCCACACGAATTATCTGGCGGACAATTACAGCGAATAACGATTGCTATGGCTTTAATTCAAAAGCCATCCCTAATATTAGCGGATGAACCCACAACGGCACTCGATCCAATCCTTCAGCAACAAGTGCTTACATTACTCTTTACTTTGGCAGATAGTATTCAGGCAGGTGTTTTAATTATAAGCCACGATGTCCATCTTATTTCTAAATGGACAAATACTTTGATTTATTTAGATAAGGGTAAAAAAGTGGATTTTATCCCTCCATATCAGTTACAACCCACAGGACAAGTTCAATTGGTTGATAACAAAGAAATAGTATTAAGCATAAAAAATGTATCCGTCAACTTCAGAAAGGGCTGGTTTCGTCCAACTTATTTTACTGCTTTGTCAAATATTAGTCTAACTATCAAAAAGGGTGAAAGCGTTGGCGTTATTGGTGTTTCTGGCTCTGGAAAAAGTACATTAGCTAAATTAATCTGCGGCCTAATTCCGCATTATGAGGGGACTATTTTTTATAATAATCCGAAGGATAAAGGGCAGATGATATTTCAGAATCCATTTCTTTCGTTAAATCCCAAATTTCGTGTTGAAGAAACATTCATTTCTTCATTGAAGACTTTAAAAAATAAAAGTTTGTTAAGAAGGGATAATCTTATTAAAATTTTAGATTTAGTTGGTTTGGATGAATCATTTTTATCAAAATTTCCTCAGGAATGTTCCGGCGGTGAACAGCAGCGGATAGCTATTGCGAGAGCCATTTGTGTTAATCCAGGTTTATTAATATTAGATGAATCGCTGGCAAGTTTAGATATTGAAAGACAGGTATCTATTGTGAATTTGCTCAATGAAATAAAACATAAAATAAATATTTCAATGCTTTTTATATCTCACGATATAAACATGGTTATGGAAGTGTGTGACTATGTCTATGTTTTGTCTTCGGGAAGCGTTATAGAATCTGGTAAAACTAAAGAGCTTAGGGATTACCCAAAAACTGAAGGTACAAAAAGACTTCTAGCTCATATTTAGCTATAATCTTGCAACCTTTTTAGAAATTACTTAGTCTTTGATTGTATATTTGTGTAATTTAAAGCATTATAAAGTGAAAAAAGAATTTAATGGGGAAACATGGATGCTAATCATACTAATACTTTTAAGTATATGTAGTTATTGGTATTTATATGAAAATAATTCACAGCCAGATAAAACCTATCTCAATACTTCATTAGAGCTATCCATGAGCGTAGAAGAAGAGAAAAACAATTTATCTAAATCTGTTGATTTTATTGATCAAAAAATCATAAAAAAATCAATCGATATTATAAAAGAATGGTTACCTGTTAATTAGTTCCATATTACACCCTTTACTTTTGTCCAATACCTGACAAGTCCACTAACGGTCATAAAACTTGGGTTTGCTAGACTGTATCTCATAATAATTTGTTCGTCCATTTTGTTTTCTGTCCATAGTTCTTCAACCATATCCTGAAAAGAATCTATAATTTTGCTTATTTCCGATTCGGTTTTCATCATTTGCAGCACCCAGTCAGCATATTCTATTAAGGTATTTTCCAGTGAGGTCAGATGTTCTTGTACAGGAGCTGTTACTAAGCCGAAATGAGTTAGATAGAGATACTGAGGATTAATATTTCTAATTAACTGTATAGAATTACACCAGTCCTCAATATGGATATCTGGAGGGGGACATGGTGGGACTACGGGACCAGCTCCAATGCACACGCCAGCTACATCACCTCCAAAAACGATGTTATTTACGGAAAAAGCGATATGATGTATAGCGTGTCCTGGTGTATGTATTGATTTTATTTCAAATTCCCCTAAATGTATGCTTTCCAAATGCATCAGTGGGACTAGTTTGACCAGTGAAATAGGCTCCATAACACCCCATAATTTTTCCATAGACGCGCCGTAAATTCTAACGGCAGATCCCCATAATTTTTCAGGATTATTTAAATGAGGTAAACCAGCAGGATGTACGTATATGTTAGCTCCATGTTCTGCAAATTTCCAAGCTGCACCTGCATGATCAAAATGAATATGTGAAATAAAGACATGCTTTATATCGGTAATATGGTAGCCAATTTTCTCAATTTCTAAGGTGAGGGTCTGAAAGGTAGAGAACGGTCCGGATTCAAATAAAATGGGACCTATGTCAGAATCCATTAAAAAGGCAGCAATAGACTCAGTAGCTCCTTGAAATTTTAAATCAATAATATGAACCATAAAAATTTATTTAGAACCAGGTATCTGCTTTATTGCCATTAAGATATGACTTTACATCTATTGGCTTCTTACCAGGAATTTGAAATTTATCGAGAGATATGTAATGGTCTCCCGTCTTTAAATATATAAATGTTTTGTTATCACTAAGATAGCATTTATCCATAAAATCTATCTTGGATTCAACTACTTTAGCTGATAAAATTTTTATTTCTCCCAATGATGTGGTTAACCAAGCTCCAGGAAATGGACTTAATCCACGAATTAAATTGATAACATCAGCCGTTGTTTTTGACAAATTTATTCGTCCAGTTTCATGCTGTAATTTTGGGGCTATTTTATCAGAACCTTTTTCCTGAGGAATAGACACAAAAGTAGGATTATGGATACTATTTACAGAATCAATTACAAGATTTGCACCTACCAACATTAAGCGATCATGTAAAGAACCAGCATTATCCTCGGGGAGTATCTCAATGGATTTTGTGAGTATTATAGGACCGGTATCAATATCTTTTCTTATAAAAAAAGTAGTTACTCCAGTAGTTGTTTCCCCATTTATTATGGCCCAATTTATAGGTGCGGCACCTCGATAATCAGGTAATATAGAAGCATGTAAATTAATAGTTCCCAAGGGAGGTAAATTCCAAAGTATTTCAGGAAGCATTCTAAAAGCTACTACAATGAATACATCTGGTTTTAAATCTTTTACTGTTTGTAAGAAAGTTTCATTTTTAAGATTAGTTGGTTGTAATACAGGTATATTTATTAACTGTGCAGCTTCCTTAACGGCTGATATTAGCCATTCTTTTTTCCCTCTTCCCCCAATTTTATCTGGTGCTGTAATTACCGCTGGGATGGTAAAACCTGAATCATGGAGTTTTAAAAGGGTAGGGACAGCAAATGCAGATGTTCCCATAAATATAATACGCATTTTTTGGCTAATTTTAATAATTTAACGAAGCTAATAAATTTTAGTTCTATACTCTTTCTTATATTACGATAAAAATGGAAAAATTCACCCTATCTCTGTTAAAAGAGATTACTTTATCGGGCTTAAAATGGGAAGTAGATAACCCAAAAGCAAATTTAATACTGGTTCATGGTGCTGGAGAACATATTGGTAGGTACGATCATTGGGCTAAATTATTCAATAATCAGCAAATTAATGTTTACGGCGTTGATCATTACGGGCATGGGAATAGCCCTGGAGGAAGAGGACATATAACTAATTATGACCTTTATTTAAATGAAATTAAGGCTTTAAAGAAAATGCTTGATGAACGAGCAGATGGCTTACCACTCCTATTATACGGTCATAGCTTAGGCGGTAATATAGTTCTTCATTGGATTATTGAACAGGAAAAATCAATAGATTATGTAATTGTATCAGCCCCATGGATTAAACTAAAGCTCATTCCTCCATCTTGGAAAATATCTTTGATGAAATGGCTTAGTGGTATTTCACCTGCATTAAGTCAAAGTAATGAATTAGATCCGAATTGGCTATCGAGAGATAAACTGATCGTTGAACGTTATGTAAACGACCCATTAGTTCATAATAAAATTACTCTTTCGGCGGCCAATATCCTTTTTCAACGCGCAGAAATATTGAATAATTATAGTAAGCAAATAACTGATAAGGTACTAATTATTCATGGTCTGGATGATAAAATAACAGACCCCGCCGCAAGTCAGGCTTTTGCAAGCAGAACTGGTATTGATTATCATGGTGTAGGTGGACTTTTCCATGAGCTACATAATGAACCTGAACAAATAGAAATATTTAATTATATTTGTAATTGGTTAAATAAAAACGGGTTATAGTATCATGCCGAAATGGTTTCCTTTCTATCCACAACTTGAGGCAATGGATTGCGGATCAACTTGCTTACGCATGGTTGCCAGATTTTATGGACGTTTCTTTTCTTTGGAGTATTTAAGGGAGATTAGTAATACAGGAAAAGATGGCGTTTCTCTCTTAGATCTTAGT
This sequence comes from Saprospiraceae bacterium, assembly GCA_027488135.1. Classification (GTDB taxonomy): domain Bacteria; phylum Bacteroidota; class Bacteroidia; order Chitinophagales; family Saprospiraceae; genus BJGN01. The sequence continues at coordinate 181,504 of JAIYCH010000131.1, forward strand.
GAGGCGGCAGAAATCATTGGTTTGAAAACTTTAGCAGTAGAGGCAGATATTATTCAGTTACAAGATGTTATACCTAAACCATGTATAATAAATTGGGGAAATAATCATTTTGTTGTCGTTTATAACCAAGATTCATCTAAGGTGTGGATTGCAGATCCTGCACGGGGTAAGTATAAACTAAATAATGATGAATTTTTACATAAATGGATAGGCGAAGATGCGGATATCGAAAATTCAGGTATCGTTCTAATATGCCAAAGTACACCTGATTTTTATACTTTCAACGGTAAAGATCCCCAAAAGGGTAGTTGGCAATATGTTTTTAATTATTTTAAACAGTATAAAGCACTTATTTTTCAGATTATCATTGGATTATTTTTGGGAAGTACTCTGCAACTGCTTTTTCCGTTTTTTATAAAAAGTATCGTTGATATAGGCATAAATAACAATGACTTATCTTTTATTGCGTTAGTATTGATTGCTCAGCTTATTTTATTTATAAGCCAAATTTCTGTTGAGTTTATTAGAAATTGGAATATACTTCATGTAGGAAGCAGGGTGAATATTAGTTTATTATCTGATTTTCTTATTAAGCTTACTAAACTACCCTTTAGATTTTTTGATACTAAATTGCATGGAGATTTAATTCAGCGGTTTAATGATCATGAACGGGTGCAAAAATTCTTGAGTTCTACCTCGCTGATTTCTATTTTTTCAATCTTGAATCTTCTTGCTTTTGGTGTGGTTCTTTTATTTTGGAACAAAGCTATTTTTACCATTTTTATTATCGGTTCATTATTAAATATTTTTTGGGTTTTAGGTTTCATGAAATGGAGAAAAACGCTTGATATAAAAAGATTTGAATATAATAGCGATAACCAAAATAGCATCAATGAGATGATTACCGGCATGCAAGATATTAAGTTATTTAATGCTGAAAAGTTAAAAAGATGGGGTTGGGAAAAGGTTCAGGCGAAACTGTTTAATACTGAAACAGAAAATTTAAAACTCGAACAAGTTCAAAGAGCTGGCGCATTGTTTTTTAATGAAACTAAAAATCTCTTAATTATCTATCTTGTTGCACAGGGTGTTCTAAATACAACGCTTACCTTAGGTATGTTAGTGGCCATTCAATATATTATCGGACAGCTGAATATGCAGATTAATCAATTAACAGAATTCTTAAAATCGATGCAAGATGCTAAAATTAGTTTAGAAAGAATTGGTGAAATCCACCTTAAGGACAATGAAACAGTTATAGAGGAAAATAATAATATTTTTCCTTCTGAAGGGAACATCGTATTGGAGAATGTAAACTTTAGTTATGCTGGTATAAATGCTATCCCTAATATTAAGAACATAAACTTGTTCATTCCTAATGGTAAGATAACAGCTATTCTTGGTCCAAGTGGTAGTGGAAAAACAACCTTATTGAAAATTTTATTAAATTTATACAAGCCTACTGAAGGAAATATAAAATTGGGTGAATTGAATCTTTTGTCTATTAATCCCAGATTATGGCGAAGTAAAATCGGTGTAGTTATGCAGGATGGTCACCTTTTTAGTGATAGCATTGCAAAAAATATTGCTTTGGGAGAAGAAATTATAGATAAACGTAAACTTCAACAATCCATTATTATAGCTAATTTACAATCTTACATTGAGAATCTGCCGCTGGGTTATAATACAATGATTGGAGCTGAAGGTCAGGGCTTAAGTCAAGGTCAAAAACAGAGGATTCTTATAGCCAGAGCAGTCTATAAAGAACCGGATTTTTTATTTTTTGATGAGGCAACCTCAGCGTTGGATACTTTCAATGAAATGCTGATTTTGGAAAATATAAAGGCTGCTTTTAAGAATAAAACCATCATTATTGTTTCTCATCGTTTGAGCACCGTTTTGAAAGCAGATCAAATTGTTGTAATGGAAGAAGGTGAAATGATTGAAGTAGGGTCACATGAAGAATTGACTTTTGTGAGAGGTGCCTATTATCATTTAGTTAAAAATACAGTGGAATTAGGATTTTAAATGAAGAATGAAAATAAAATAGAGGTTCCGAACGAAGAAATTCAAGAAATTCTTGGCAAGCCTCCTGGGTGGATTCTAAGATTTGGTACTTTAATTTTTTTAATTATTATTGTTGTTTTAATTTGGTTATCCTATTGGATACAATACCCTGATATAGTTGAGAGTGAAATTGTTATTTCATTTAATGATCCACCCACAAAACTAATTTCACCGAAGTCAGGTTATCTGAATAAATTACATACCGTTCATAATCAGAAAGTAAAGAAAGGACAATTATTAATTTCATATAATTCTGAGGCCAATTATAAAGATGTTTTATCTCTTTACGAAATATTATTACAAGTAAAACAAACGAAACAATCATCAATTTTATCATTGTCATTTCCTGATAATTACAACATTGGTGAATTACAGAAATATCTATTTCAATTTCTTGACAAACAAAAACAATATAATTTAAGGGTAAAGGGGACAGCTGAAGTAACCAGTAAAAGGGACAAACAGAAGCAAATTATCTCTTTAGAAAATGGAATAGCGTATTCTACTAATTTGAGGGATAATTTAATTGTACAGATAGACAATACACAAATTCAGATAAAGAATGAGGAGGCTATGGTTAAAATGGATAAATTATCGCAATCAGAATTAAACAAAACAAGAGATAAATTAACTGTTCTTACTTCTAACTTAAATGCCACCGAAGCTGAAATAAAAGATAAACAATTTAGTATCAGTAATTTAAAGTCTGATTTAGTTTATTTAAATGTTAGTAACGAAAAGGGTAGGGAGGTTGCTCTTTCAGAAATGAATGCTGCTTTTGTGCAATTTAAATCTAATGTATCCCAATGGATTTCTTTGAATTTAATCATTTCACCTTCAGAAGGAACTGTACAGGTTACGAATAAATTTCTCAAATCAGGGCAATATGTAAATAAGGATGAACCTTTACTAATTATAATTCCGCCACAATCAAATAAGATGAAAGGAATAATGAATGTGCCATTTAATGAAAGCGGAAGCATCAAAAGAAACCAAGTGGTATTAGTTAAGTTGAATAGTTATCCATCTGCGAAATATGGTATAATAAAAGGTAAAGTTGCGTCCAGTTCAAGTATAGCTTTAGAGGACAATGAAAAGTTAGTTTCACCGGTAACTGTTTTTTTTGAGAACGGATTAGTAACGACTACAGGATATAAGGTTTCAACAAAGAAGGAATTATCAGGTACAGCCAGAATTATTACCCAGAATAAGAGATTCATTCAACGGTTATTTTAATATCTTTAAATTTCATTTTTTTTTTTTTTTTTTTTCGCTAATTCAACATTTTGCAACTATATTTTAAAGACTACTTTATAGAATTTTAGTTAACATAATGTAAATTATCTGCAATTAAAAAATCTTAAAAAATCCTCCATAACGTGCCAAGCGCCCAGGAGGATTTTAAGCTTCCTTAAAAAGTTAACTTTCTATAGTCGCATTTACATTTTCTGTCAGCTCTTTTGAGATCGCGTTTTTAGTGACTCGTATATATACCTTAGGTGAAACTTCTAAAGTTACAATACTGTCCTCAATCTTAGATATTCTACCAAGTATTCCACTACTTGTTACCACATCTTTGTTCTTGTCTAAGCTTTCTTGAAATAATTTTTGTTCCTTTTGACGTTTTGCTTGTGGTCGTATCATTAACAACCAAAATACTAGAAACATTGAAACAATGAAAATAAGGTTAATCCATGATGATGAACCTGTTGCGCTGGCTTGTAGTAAAAAAAACATAGCTTTATGATTTATAATTTAGTTTTTTGATGTGACAATTCCGTCTAAATATAGTAATGTTTCTACAGGAAATGTATTAGCCACTACGGTAATTAATTTTCTTTGTTCATTTGTTTTACCCTCGCTATTGAATTTAACCTTTATTGAACCTCCCCTACCTGGTTCAATCATGCCCTTGGGCCATTCTGGAACTGTACATCCACAAGTACCATAAACATCTAGTATATATAACGGAACTTTTCCCGAATTTAAAAATTCAAATGATTTTTCAACAATTTCTCCTTCTTTTATCCTACCAAAAGAAATTACAGTCTCTGAAAATGTTATTTTAGACACACGCGAAGTATCTAAGCCTTGCTCACCAAGTGGATTTCTTATAATTTCAGAGGGCGTCAGTTCCCTGCCTAACCTTATTTCTTCTACCTTTTTCTCGTTTTTCTCATTATTTTCACAACTTAACATTGAAAAAAATATTAGCATTGAAAAATATGCCGGAATTTTACTCATTTTCTTGATTTAAAAACCCAAAAATAAGGTTTTTGTAACAATGAATTTAAGTTCCTTATTAAATACTACATTTTTTTATAATCTTTAAGTCTAAATACTTACTATGCCTCACAAATATGCAATGGGAATTATTGGAAATGGTTCCTGGCTTGCGCTCATAAATAATTTGGGAAACGTTACCTGGCTTTGTTGGCCTCATTTTGATAGCAGTTTTCTTTTTGGAAATCTTCTCGACTATCATAATGGTGGAGATTACAAATTAATACCAGAATCTAATATTATTAATACCTCTCAACAATACCTGGAGGATACTAATATTTTAGTAACAACTATAGAAACCAACGATGGAACATTCGAAATAAATGACTTCGCTCCATTATATTACAACCAGAACTATTTAAATAGACCTCATATTTTCATAAGGAAAATATCGCCCAAAAAGGGAGTTAACTTCATAAAATTACACTGCACCCCTACTTCCCAGTACGGAAAACAATCATACAATGCTGTCGTAAATGATGATGGCATGCATTTCAATGTCAATGAGAACTCTTTTTATCTTTATTGTTCTGATAATCATCTATTGAATAACTTAACCTCATTTTTTACATTGGATAAACCTATTTATTTAGTGATGACCAATGAAATATATAAATGGCAGAATATTGCATTTGAAGCAGAAGATTTCTTCTTGAAAACAAAAAACTATTGGAAAGCATGGGTTGATAATTTAGCCATTCCTACTATATATAAACACGAAGTGATTCGTTCTGCCTTAACTTTACATTTACACGTATTTAATACCGGAGCAACTATAGCTGCTGCAACTACTTCACTACCTGAATTTTTAGGTTCAACAAGAAATTGGGACTACCGATTCTGCTGGATGAGAGACAGTTACTACACTCTCCTGGCGTTTGACTTTTTAAATGATAAAGAAGTGGTAATAAATTATGTTCATTATTTATCTCTCATAAATGAAAAATACAAGGAAAGATGGCCGCCATTACACACTATTTCCTTAGACAGAGATCCCATAGAACTCGAATTGAACTTACCAGGATATTTAAATGAAAAGCCAGTAAGAATAGGAAATCAAGCATTTGAGCATATTCAAAATGATATTTATGGACAGGTAATTACTACGCTTCTACCCTATTTTACCAATGATGATATTCCATTAAATACCAGAATGCAATCTCTACCCCTCATTCGAAACATGCTAATTATGATTCAAAAAACAATGGATGAACCTGACAATGGTTTATGGGAATTTAGAGGCCTAAAACAATTTCATTGTTATACTTATCTATTTCATTGGGCGGGATGTAAATCTGCGTTAAAAATAGCTACACTTTTTGATGATAAAATACTGTTTAACCTGGCTACAACGAATTTACCCAAAGCCATCGATAAAATAGAGCAATGTTTCGACGATAAATCAGGACTATATTATCAAGCCATAGGAAATAATAATCTGGATGCTAGTCTCCTTCAGCTTATAACCATGCATTACTTAAAAGCTGATAACCCCAGAGCTACTCATTTACTTTCAACTTTAGAGAATAAATTATCCGCGGAGAATGGTCTTTTTTATAGATATTTACACGAAGACGATTTTGGAACGCCAGATGCTACCTTTTTAATTTGTGCCTTTTGGCATATTGAAGCGCTGGCTATTATGAATAATAAAGATAAAGCCATAGCTAATATGACTAAAATATTAGAATACAGCAATCATTTAAGTTTATTTAGCGAAGACGTTCACGCTAAAACAGGCAGTCAATGGGGTAATTTCCCACAAACATACTCTCATGCCGGTTTAATTCAAGCAGTGAATGCCATACATAATCCCAATAATATTCCTCAATATATATGAAAAATATTTATCTTTTAGGATTCATGGGGTCTGGAAAATCTTACTTAGGAAAATGGTTATCCGAAAAGTTTAACTTAAATTTTTTAGATCTGGATGAATTTTTAGAAGATACTATGAATTTGAGTATTCCACAAATTTTTAGTAGCATTGGCGAAACTGGGTTTAGGGAGATTGAAGCTAATTTATTGAGAAAGACGGCCGATTTTAGCAAAAATATCATATCCTGTGGTGGAGGTACCCCCTGTTTCAATGATAATATGAAATGGATCAAAAACCATGGTATATCCATTTATCTAAAAACATCAGAGGAATTATTATTTAAAAGACTAAATAACCAGAAATCAGGAAGACCATTAATAAGTAATATGTCAGATGACGACCTTAAAAAATTTATTTCAATGAAACTTTCTGAAAGAGAAAAATTCTACGAGCAGGCAGATTACATATACTTACAAAAGGAAGATAATGATACTCCTATAGAATTAGAAAAATTTATAACAGAAAAATTACAAAGAAGTAGGTCCTAAAATTATCCGGGGCCCCAACCATTTACCATCATATCTTCCTGACACTATTTCTAAGCGGAAATTTTTTAAAATATTATCTAAAGCATATCCCATTTCTAAGAAAGGTTGCAGTTTATCAGTAATAGCAAGATTAATAAATAGATTCTCTAATATATTTGATTTTTTCAATATTGACCATTTACTTAATAAAAAATCGCCAGTTTGGGTCTGCAAGTGCATTCGATGAAAATAATTATTCGTACTAAATTCATAATAAGGTAAAAGTCTGAAAGTAGAGACAACAGGGTGACTAGATTTCAATGTTCTCCCTGTTGGGAAGTGATAAAAATCATTAAAATGAATAAATTCCTGTTTTAAAAATTTACCCGATGTGAAGTTAAAATCTATTCGTCCAATTTTTTTTAGATTAAAGGATTGAAAAAAAGCCAATTCCAAATAATCAAAATTTGATTCACTTTTTAAAAAACCAGGTATTCCTTTTTTATAATTAATACTTAAAATAGGAGAATAAGATAATGAAAGGGTATGTATGAGCGCCTTATCATTCAAATTAAATGATTCTAATGGCTCATTACGCTTGAATTTCCAACGTTGAAAAGTATAATTTTCAAGATAAGTTCTATCGGCAAACTCCGATGATGCCTGAAAGATAATATTGTAAAAAAGAGCTTGCTCTATATGAACCTTTAAAAATTTCTTTTCAATAAAAAACAAAGGGTTTGAACCTTCCAACACATTTATTACAGATATAATTTGTTCATTTTTTAGAAATGGTTGATTAACCTGTGTTAAAAAATTTCCCCCTGAAAATAAGAGTTGGGTTGAACTAAAATCATCTTTATGGACGAACGCTGAAAAATTAGCCACTGCATAAAATGATTTTCTTTGAATTGCATATCTTGGATTTAATGAAAACTCAACTAGTTTGTTACCATTGAACCTGGTAGTGAATCCAGTTTGTATTAAAAACCCATCTATAGGATTAAAAAGGGGAACATTAGAAAGTGGTGATAAACTAATAACCCAATGGTCTTTAAAATGTAGATGTAATGAATCTAAAAATAACGCTGGAAAAGAATCTATGGTTGTTATTGGAAAAGCAATAACATTTCCAGCGAATAAAAAACTAAGATTAAGGTTAATGGCAAAAATGAACCCAACTAACCTTAATCTTAACATTCTAAATACTAAATTAAATGGCTTGATGATTAAATGGTTGAATAACCATTTCAGAAACTACAGCAGAAGAAGGTTGTTGACAAAGAAACCAAATGGTTTTCGCTGCTTCTTTTACTGCTATCATCTTATCACGTTGAACCTTCAAATCAATATTATCCCAGAATGGAGAATCAACGCCCCCCATATAAATATTGGTAATTCTTATTTCAGTTCTTTTTAGTTCCTCTCTAAGAGACTTTAACATACCATTTAAGCCATATTTTGAAGCAGCATAAGCGGCGGCACCTGCCATAGGTGTTTTACCCAAGACCCCAGGAATATTAATAATAAGTCCTTTCTTTTGCTCTTTCATCTTTGGCAGCACCGCTTGAATAAGACTGAAAGCACCAATAAGATTTACATCGAGTGAATCTTTAAATTCCTGAATACTTAATGATTCAAAAGATTTTATAATCCCAATACCGGCAGCATTGATAAGTATATCTATAGCAGAACCTGTCGTAGATTGAATATTTTCAACCGTTTGATGGATACTATCTGCATATTTAAGATCAACCACAAATCTATTTTCTACAGGAATACCTATTGAATTACAGATAGTATTAAGGCTTTCAGCATTTCTTCCTGTAACGTAGACTTTTGCTCCTGATTGATGCAGAAGCTTGCACGTCTCTGCCCCAATACCACCTGTTCCACCAACGACTAGGACTATTTTATTGAGTAGCGATTCCATTTAAATTTTTGTTTGAATAGATTGGTAAAATGCTTGTCTTACATTTTCTTTTTTGAAATCGCCACCAAAATCGGATGTAACGGTGGTGCAACCCTGATGCTCTATACCTCTTGCCTGCACACAAAAATGAACAGCCTCAATATAAACGGCCACACTGTCTGTCTCAAGAACTTGCCTTAAAGTTTCAGCAATTTGTCTGGTAAGTCTTTCTTGAACCTGAGGTCGTCTGCTGTAATAATCAACAATTCTGTTTAATTTGGATAAACCAATGACCTTATCTCCTGGTTTGTAGGCAATATGAGCTTTACCTATAATGGGTAAAAAGTGGTGCTCACAAAAAGACTGTACAGTAATATTTTTTTCTAGCAGAACCTCTTTATAACCAAATTTATTCTCAAAAAGAGACATATCCGGCATATTTTTAGGGGTTAACCCACTGAATATTTCCTTAACGAACATCTTTGCTACCCTTGCAGGGGTACCTTTAAGTGAATCATCAGATAGATCCATTCCTAAAGTTTCCATAATTTCTTTAAAATGGTGTTGAATCTTCACCATTTTTTCAGCATCTGATTTATTTAAATATTCAGTATTTACTGGAGTTTCTATAGAAGTAGTTTGATGGGAATCTCCCAATTCATCTAACCAAATACTTTCTTCAACGAGGTATGAATGGTTATTTCCATTTTTCTTTAGTGGTTCATTCAGATTTTTTAAATCCTGATCAATCATTTTTGGACTTTTAAGAAATGATAAAAAAAGAAAACATACACTTCTTATAAAGGTTCATAATGTTATGGAAGGAAACTTAAATTATTAATGTAGAGTCTTTATATTTGCAGAATCTTTTAAAGAACAGAAAATTTCAAAATCAGATTAATGAAATACGATTTAATTATCATTGGTACAGGTCCAGGCGGCTATGTTGCTGCTATTAGAGCCTCACAACTAGGTATGAATGTAGCCGTAGTTGAAAGAGAAAACCTTGGTGGTATCTGTTTAAACTGGGGATGTATTCCTACAAAAGCTTTATTAAAAAGTGCCCAGGTGTTTGAATATGTACAACATGCATCAGACTATGGCATTCAACTAAACGAAGCTAAAGCTGATTTTCCCGCAATGATTAAAAGATCAAGAGGGGTTGCAGATGGTATGAGCAAGGGAATACAATTCTTATTAAAGAAAAACAAAATTAGCGTTTTAACCGGTGACGGAAGTTTAGTTTCAGCCAATACAGTATGTGTAACAGATGCTAGCGGAAAAGCTACCAATTATGAGGCAAAAAATATTATTTTAGCTACCGGAGGAAGAGCAAAAGCATTACCTAATGTACCCATAGATGGCGAAAAAGTAATAGAATATCGAAAAGCAATGACTCTGCCAACGCAACCAAAAAGATTGGTTGTCATTGGAGGTGGTGCTATTGGTGTTGAATTCGCTTATTTTTATAATACCATTGGCACCGAGGTTACGCTAGTTGAATTTCTTGAACAAGGAATGCTTCCGCGCGAGGATGCGGAGATTTCAAAGGAAATATCCAAGATTTACTCTAAAAAGGGAATAAAAGTACTTGGGAACACCTCTGTGGAATCTGTAGATACGAAGGGAAAAGAAGTATTAGTAAAAGTTAAGGATAGAAAAACAGGAAATTTTTCTGAAATAGCTTGTGATATTGTTCTTTCTGCGGCGGGTGTAATGCCAAATATTGAAAACATTGGCTTAGAAAAAGTAGGTATTATACTGGAAAAAGGTTTAGTTAAAGTAGATGAATTCTACCGGACTAATGTACCTGGGGTATTTGCCATTGGTGATATAACTGGAGGTCCGGCATTAGCCCACGTAGCAAGTGCTGAAGGAATCACCTGCGTTGAAAAAATGGCAGGACATCATCCAGAACCTATTGATTACCAAAATATTCCTTCTTGTACCTATTGTGTACCTGAAGTAGCCTCTGTAGGAATGACCGAGGAAGCAGCGAAACAAGCAGGTTACCAGCTAAAGATTGGTAAATTTCCTTTCTCAGCCTCAGGTAAGGCCTCTGCTGCTGGAGATAAAAGTGGATTTGTTAAACTTATTTTTGACGAAAAATATGGTGAACTTTTGGGCGCCCATCTAATAGGACAAAATGTTACAGAGATGGTAGCAGAACTTGTTTCCATTAGAAAATTAGAGACAACGGGGCATGAAATTATTAAAACCATTCATCCTCACCCTACCATGAGTGAGGCTATTATGGAAGCCGCCGCGGCCGCTTATGGTGAGGTAATTCACCTATAATCTATAAATTTATTATTTATTTATAGAAACGCTTTGATATCTGTCAAAGCGTTTCTTTTTTTAAAAAAAATTCCTTACTATTGATTGTAATTGTTTGTTAAATATTAACCATTTCAATGTATGAATGAATTAACCTTATTGGATTGGGTGATTTTCGCGTCCTACGGTGTATTAATAATGTCCATTGGATTATGGGTATCCAGGGATAAAAAAGGACATGAAAAGAATTCCGAAGATTATTTTTTGGCAGGTAAATCACTTCCATGGTGGGCCATTGGTGCCAGTTTAATTGCAGCAAATATTTCCGCTGAACAGTTTATAGGAATGTCAGGTTCCGGTTTTGCCATAGGTTTAGCCATTGCTTCTTATGAATGGATGGCTGCGCTAACATTATTAATCGTTGGAAAATACTTTCTTCCTATTTTTATCGAAAAGGGTCTTTATACCATTCCGGAATTTATAGAAAAACGTTTTAGTACCCAGTTAAAAACTATTCTAGCCCTTTTTTGGCTTGCTTTATTCGTTTTTGTCAATCTCACTGCCGTATTATTTTTAGGTGCCAAAGCATTAGATACCATTATGGGTAATGGAGATGGTTCCTTATTTATGATAAGTATTATTGGCTTAGGATTATTTGCGGCATCTTATTCCCTTTGGGGAGGACTTTCAGCTGTTGCCTGGACAGATGTTGTTCAAGTAGTTTTGCTTATTATTGGAGGTATGGTAACTTCCATTATAGGATTACAACAGTTAACGCCTGATGGCGGTATATTGGATGGTTTAAATCATTTAGTAACCGTAGCCCCTGAAAAATTCTCAATGATTATTTCAAAAGGGGAAATTATAACGCCCGATGGCAAAGATGCATGGTGGGACTTACCAGGAATAGCCGTTTTAGTGGGCGGAATGTGGGTTGCAAACTTATACTACTGGGGGTTTAATCAATATATTATTCAACGAACCTTTGCAGCTAAATCTTTGAAAGAAGCTCAAAAAGGAATTGCCTTTGCTGCTTTTTTAAAAATGATTCTACCCTTTATTGTTGTTTTACCCGGCATAATCGCTTTTGTTTTGAATGCCAGTCCTGAAGGAGTTCTTATTCCAGAAATGTTAGATCCTTCCTTTAAAAGACCTGATGGATCCATTATTAATGATAATGCAGCGCCATGGTTAATTCAAAAGTTCGTACCTGCTGGAATGAAAGGGTTGGTTTTAGCTGCTTTAGCCGCTGCCATTGTATCATCATTGGCATCCATGCTAAATTCTACTGCGACCATATTTACGATGGACATTTACAAACCTATCATTAACAAGTTGGCAACTGAAAAACAAATGGTTAATGTTGGACGTATTTCCGCTGCCATTGCATTAGTTATAGCTATATTAATTGCTCCCATGCTTGGGAACTTAGGTCAGGCATTTCAATTTATTCAAGAATATACAGGTATTGTAAGTCCAGGTATTCTTGCTGTGTTTGTAACCGGATTGTTTTGGAAGAAAACAAAGAATAAATCGGCCATTTTAGGTGTGATTGCCTCTATTCCAATCGCCATGTTTTTTAAGGTTGGTCCAAATGGTTGGTCTGATTCCCCCATATTTGTCATTTTACCTTTTATGCATCAAATGATGATAACTTGCCTGGCTTCCATTGCTGTCATTGTTATTGCAAGTGAAATCGAAGGCAAAGGGCAACCTGATGAAAAACAGATTATTTTAAAACCAGGTATATTTAAGACGTCTGAATCATTTAATATTAGTTCAGCTATTATTTTATTAGTACTTGCATTTATTTACACTATTTTCTGGTAGTTATTTAATTAATAATATGGAGATGATATAATTTATTATCTCCATATTATTAATACCAGCTATAAGCTATAGATGCTTCAATGGAACTTCCCAACTGATATATTGATTTACCAAAAGGTACATCGTAAGCGATGGAAATCTTAATCTGATTGTCAAACAATCCTATCGTTTTTCCAGCAAGAAATCCAACTTCAAAATGTGAAGTTGCATTGGAGGAAATACCGGCTCCAAACCAAAAAGTCTGATTGTGCTGATACCTTAAATTTCCATCTATTACAGGAAGTTGTCCGGGAAGATAACGAACCCATGTGGATAAATCTAATATAGCTGTTTCATCACCTAAGCCAAAAAAATCAAAAGGTATATATACACCACCAACAGCATATATATGTCTGAATCTCTTAATGGAAAATAATTCCTTACCTGAATCTATTGATTTATATTTAGCCGTCAAATTCAAAAATTGAGGAAAAGAAAAGCCTAAATAATATTTATCCGCGTTTCTGTAATAAATCCCAATATTCAAATCAGGTAAATAAGTAGAGGTTGGAATGATATCAGGTTCCGCAACGGGAAAATCTGCGCCATTTATTTTTGAAAAATAGTTTATGGCTCCAGCAGAGATACCAAAACTTAAAAATTTCTCTTCTCTACGACTTAACCTAAGTTTATAGGCATATTGTAAATATGCTCCATTATTTCCCAATAAACCTATTTTGTCAGAGATAAGTTGAAGTCCAAAAGTGCTATTTATATTCTCATTTACCCATTCTGCATTCAGAACATTAGTATTTGGAGCATCTTTTGCATTTAACCCAATGCCCAAATACTGAAATCGGGAACTTACTGATACAGTAAAAGGATATTCAGCCAAGATATTGTTATTTGAAACTGCTGCTGGATTAATAAGGTTCCAGTGATCTCTATACAAGGTGAATGGCGTAAGTTGTTGACCATGCATATAGAATGCAATAAATAAGAAAAATATGCTAAGTAAGCCAGCATGCCTATTGGATAATTTCTTTATCATAATAATTATTCCATCAAATAAATAATTCCATTTTGTACTACCTTCTCATTATTTTCAATTTCTCCTATTAAGGAAAAATAATAAGCACCTGCTGGTAATTTGAGTTGATTTTGAGCTAATCCATTCCAATTACCCACAATTTCTCCTTTTTGTAGCTGTAAGAATTCTTCTTTATAAACAACTTTCCCCCACCTGTCCAATATGTTTAATTTGGCACTGTACATAGGCCTTGCCGCTTCAAATTTCCATACAGGATTATTGAAATTTGGCCTTAATCCAATGGTTGGGTATATCAAAGTTCTTGGGTTAAAAGTAACATTTAATATAACTTCCGCCAGATTACAGTTATTAGTACAATCTCCGGTTGTATCCGTATTACAAACTTCATAAACGAAAGCTAGCGTCTGGTCTTCTGAAATATTAGGATCTCTCGAATAGGTAAAAAATCCTTCTTTACTAATACTTAAATTACCAGAGAGAGGCCTCGAAATCAAATTTATTCTTAAAAATGATGGTGGAATACTACTTAATTCATCATTTTCAAGAAAATCAAACAATGCCGTGTTTTTTGTATCGTCTAAATTTACCGTATCATTTTTTAGCTTAGGCCTTGGAACATAGTATATTTTTAACGTATCCGTAATGATACAATTTCTTGTCACAACTGTCCATAAGAATTCGTTATTACCTGGCAATAATCCTTTAACCCAAGTACTTTCATTTTGAGGGGCAATAATATTTGCTGAGCTACCAGTTAACCATTTCCCAGTTGCATTTGCAGGCATATTTGCGTTAATCTGAACGGAATCAATACCACAAACCGTTTTATCAAGTTCAGTAAAAATTTCATTAATTTCCTTAGAAAAATTAATTGGAATAGGTCCAAATGCGTTTGAAGTACATTTCTCACTATTTGTACGAACATAATAACTACCAATATCCTTATTTTCAAATTTCGGAATAGTGAGCGAAGGAGTTAAGGTATTAATAATTCCTCCTGGCGTTTGCCAAATATAAATGAAGCCATTATCCTGTTTATTTGTTTGAAATGTTATGCTACTCCCTGGACAAACCAAGGTGTCTGATACCGCGATTTTAAATGGCGTTTCAGGTGTTGGCAAAATTTTAACAGGAGTACCTGGTGAAATAGAAAGACATGGATCATTTAAATCTAATGAACCATCTGATAACTTTCTGCCTATTACAGCTGAGAAATAATAGGTCTCTCCTACTATCATTCCTGGATAATATTTTATAATTCCAGTGGTATCCAAACTTAAAATCTGATTTCCTATATTTATTCCAGGACTATTATGTAAGATAAACCAACGACCATTATTAAGACCTAATTTCTGATTGCTTGCATCATATTTAGATTGCCTGAACTCATTTTTACAAATAGAAACAAGATTACCATCCATAACCCCTACTTTTCCTTCACAATTACAAACCAGATTTTGGGATAATTCACCAAAACAATTATTACTGTCAATAGCTGCAGCTTCATATTTACCTGCATAAGCATTTTCAAGTAATAAACCCTTTTGACCATTAGACCAAGTAACCTCAGTTGGAGAGGAACTTTTTACTTGCAGGACAATTTTTCCATTAGGAAAATTACAAGAGGGTTGGTTTAAGGAAGAAACATATAATTCCGGAGGTTTAATAGAGGTCACTTCAATATCTTTACGATTCGAACATCCATTAGCATCAATAACAGAAAAGGTATATAAGCCCTTTTTAACAATAATTCCTGGACTGTTTTCATTGGTATTCCAACTATAGATATATGGTTTTTTTCCCAAAGTCACCAATGGGTTTAAAGTTTTTTCCTCATTCTCACATATAAAATACTTATTAAATATTTGAATATCAGGGCTTTTTAACAACGTAAGAGGTAAAGTGGAAAAAGTTCGACATCCTTTAACATCTGTAACTTCAACTCCTACTTTCTGAATAGAATCAACAGCTGGATAATCAACTTTAGTAGTTGTTTCCCCACTGGCCCATTTAACGGAATAGGGTGCGTTTCCAGATGAAATATCAGCAACATAGGTCGATGGGGTTTGACTGCAATTTTCTGATTTTCCTATAATTTTAACAAGTGGATTATTAAAAACCTTTATAACTGTAGTTGCAGAATCCTTACATCCATTTGCATTCGTAGCCCATACTTTCAGCTGTTTTTCAGCATCCGCTATGAGTTCTATTTTATTAGATAATTCGCCAGTACTCCATTGGTAAGTCGTTTTATTATTAGCTTCTGAAGGAATCTCTATAAATACTTTATTTGATTTACATGACTCAAATGAAGCAGGCAAAACAATATTTGGATTATTAAATGGCAAGATTAATAAACTATCTAATGCCATACAACCTATTAAATTTATAACCTGCAATCTCATAGTAACAGGATTAAGGACTTTTTTAATAATGGAGGATTTCGTTTGGCCATCAGACCAAATATAACTCTTTATTCCTATCTTATCTTGTACGTTTGGATTAATTAACAAATCTTGACCAACACAACTTTGCAGAGTATCAGGCATTAATATTTGTGGAATATCATTATTAATTGTAATAAAGGTTGATTTTATATCTTTACAACCATTAGCATCAGAAATCTTCAATGATAAATTTATATTTTCTTTGAAAACGGTATTTAATTCCGCTAATGTCAATCCATTGCTCCATAGATAGGTGAAAGGTGCTAATCCTCCAGAAATGAAAGGATTTAATTTTACAGGTTCATTTCCACAAAATGTATATTGATTATTTAATTTTAGAACTGGCTTTTCGTTAGCCTTTATTTTTGAATATAACGTTGTTTTACAATTATTTGCATCTGTAATGAGTACAGAAATTGGTTTTTCCACATCCACAAAATAATTTGTTTGTTCTAGAGAACTTCCATTAGACCATTTTAACCTAAAAGGTAATGCTCCTATGGCATTATTTAATTTTACGGAAATACTGTCCATAAAACATCCTTCAATTACATCTGGCAAGATAGCTTCGGGTAGATTGTTCACATTTACAACAGTTTCTGCAAAACCGGTACAGCCCAAATTGTCCTTTACGGAAAGACTATATTTTGTTGTAAATAAGGGTTTTACATTTATTGTGCTGGTTGACTGATTATTACTCCAGACATAATTCACTTCACCAATATATACGCCTAAAACAGGTTTCAAAGTAATTGAATCGCCCAGACAAATATTATTTGAGGCTGGTAAAGTAACAGAAATTGATTTTGTTGGAGAAACCAGAATGCTACCCTCTCCAACACAATTATTTTTATCCGTCAATGATATTTTATAAATAGTTGGGATTAAAGGCATGGTTGTAATAAATTTGCTACTGTCCCCTGTATTCCATTTATATGTATAGGGTAAGGTTCCACCTGAAGGTAGTGCCGTTAAGGTAGTTGATTGTCCAGGACAAATATCAAAAATACCTGATATAGAAATGGTTGGATTAGGATTTAGGTTTATACTTGATGTTGCAGTTGCAATACACCCATTTTGATCTTTAACTCTTAGTGAAATAGTCCCCGATAAAGATAAAGTGGTAGTTAATGTTGCATTTGTAGATCCATTACTCCACAAATACTCATATCCTGGCGTTCCACCACTAATTATTGGGGATAAAGTAAATGCCGTATTTGCACAAGAGGTTTGGGAGGTAGGCAGTGAAATCGAAGGGTTAGATTTTACATTGATACTAACGGCAGCCACAGCTTTACAGTTAATGGCATTAGTGACGGTTACCGAAACATTTGCTGAGGAAGATGGGGTAAAGGTAATCGCTGAAGTTGTGCTTCCAGTACTCCATGTGAAGGTATTTGAAGTGGTACTTAATTTCGTATCAAGCGTCACCGCATTAAATTGGCATATATCTGCACTAGTTGGCAAATTAATCACCGGATTTGCACTCATTCCAATGGAGGTAGAAGCTGTACCAATACAGCCCGTTGCATCTGAAACCGTAACAGCATAAGACTGTGTAGCATTAATGGTCACAGGATTGGTTGAACCAGTGGAACCATTGCTCCACTGATAACTTAAGGCTCCTGAAAAATTGGAAACAGTTGGCACTATCGTATAACTTTCTCCCTGACATTTTGAAATGCCTGTAGGTAAGGTTATGTTTATTGCTTTGGTTGGAGAAATGGTTATATTTGAGGAACTACTGCATCCTAAATTGTCAGTTACAGTAACTGTGTAAGTAGTTACAGATGTTGGGGAAACCAAAATATTTTGATTATTGGAATTTGTATTCCATAGGTATGTATAAGGACTGGATCCTCCTGTTGTATTTGTATTTAAAGAAATTGTTTGTCCGGGACAAATTAGGGTTGTTCCAGAAATAATCACTAATGGACTATTTCTTACCGAAATGGCTGTTGTCCAATTTGAAGTACACCCATTTTGATCTGTAACTTTTAAACCTAAAGTAGTGGGAGAACTTAAAGATTTAGAAATGGTAGTGGATGTTGAACCATCACTCCATAGATAACTGTAACCAGGGGTACCTCCGCTCACCATTGGAGAAAGAGTAAAAGGTATATTTGCACAAGTTAATTGTGAGGTAGGCAGTGAAATCGAAGGATTAGATTTTACATTGATACTAACGGCAGCCACAGCTTTACAGTTATTGACATTAGTAACAGTAACTAAAACATTTGATGAGGAAGATGGCGTTAAAGTAATCGCTGAAGTTGTGCTTCCAGTACTCCATGTGAAGGTATTTGAAGTGGTACTTAATTTCGTGTCAAGCGTAACAGAATTTGACTGGCATTCATCGACAGAGGTAGGTAAATTTACCACCGGATTTGCATTCATTCCTATGGAGGTAGCAGCCGTACCAATGCAACCCGTTGCATCTGAAACCGTCACAGAATAAGTCTGTGTAGCATTAATGGTCACCGTATTGGTTGAACCAGTGGAACCATTGCTCCACTGATAACTTAAGGCTCCTGAAAAATTGGAAACAGTTGGCACTATCGTATAACTTTCTCCCTGACATTTTGAAATACCTGTAGGTAGGTTAACGTTCAAGAACCTCTGATTTACAACTACACAGGCTTGTGCTGAGCAATTATTAGCATCTCTAACGGTAAGACAATAGGTTTGAGGTGATGTAGGATTGACTGTTTTAGTTGCGGTTGATGAAATAACGCCATCCCATGAATATGTATAAGGACCTGTTCCTCCATTAATTATTGGGACAAGCGTCACCGATTTACCTGAACAATTTGTATAGCTACCAGAAAAACTAACGCTTGGGCCAGAAACCTGAGTAATTGATTTAGAAGAAGTAACAATACAACCTGCGGCATCAGTTACCGACACTGAATAGGAACCAGCTGAAGTGGGAACAATATTTATGGTAGAACCTGAATTACCATTACTCCAGGCATAAGAATAAGAGGTTGAATAAAATTTATCCAAATTAGCTGTTAACGAAATATTTTGACCTGAACAAAAAGAATTATTTCCATTTATAGTGACCGTTGGAACAAGATAATTATTTATCGTTGCAGAAATTGTTTGCGCGCAATTTATGTTCTTCGCATCTATAATTCTAATGGAATAATTTCCTGATGGCAAAGTTGAAAAGGTGGTTTGGGTAGTAGCAATGGTACTTCCATTAAAAAAAATATTATAAGCACCGGAACCTCCAGTAATATTTAGCGAAATACTGCCTGTTTTAAGGCCTGGACAAGAAGGACTAGCAACAAAGGTGACAGAAAAACAGGATGTTGTCTGAGCTTTTAATTTAAAACTCCAACTTGAAATGATCAGAGAAAATAGAAGTAGAAAGACTCTCATATTCCACGATTAATAAAGGATAAATAAGGGAATATTATCACCTAAACCTTTAGACATTTTCGCAGGCATTTGCTTGCTTTTCTTTTTTTCCATAACCATGGCGGGAACTCGTTTCTGTAGAAAATCATATAACTCACCAAATCGAATGATCTTATCCCCATCGGGATCGGGATTTAGTCCACTCGCTGAAGTATTCCCTGAAAACGCTTCCAGAATAGCTTTGGTAAAGGCACCATTTCCCCAAGAATCATCCTCGTAAGATAATTCGTCCACCTGACTGCTGGTCAAAACATTAAGTCCAGGATATGCGGAATTTATTTCTTCAAGTGCAAATCGAGCTTGGTTAACCAGCCTAGCCCCTTGAGCAGATCCACTATGACAGGCATCAATAAAAACAAATTTTTTACAATCAATCTGATTTAAAATATCCAGAATATCCCTTTTATAATCAATATTTGAAACATCACCATAAGTATCATAATCTGATGCTAATATTTTAAAATCGTTATTATCATCTGTTTTGCCATGGGAAGAAATGAAAAGAATGAGAACATCCTCCCTATTAATTTTTCCACCAATAAAATCTGTATTATACCTCCTTTTAAGATCTTCCATGGCAGAACGAATGTCAAGATTCCTGGTATTTTCCCTGGTATTCTTTTTTTCAACATAAATCTTATTAAATACCTTATCCATACCCGTTTGATTTTGAAAGGCATTAGCAAAATTTTCAGCATCTACGGATGTATATTTTAAATCTCTGTGAGGAATACCAATACTTAAGACATGTAGATTAGGTTGTTTTGGTTTATAATTAATAATCATTTCATTTGATTGAATGACACCATTAGGAGTAACTAATTCAATCAACACTCTATTTTCACCTTCCAACAGAGAGATTACATTTTCATAATCATAAAAATTCATGGCATTTCCTTGATTGTTTGATGCAGGAGGCGTTAGCTTTTCCTCATCCATTTTAGAACGTTCAGGAATGACGCCATTAATTTTAACAACCGCATCACCAAGTTTCAGGTTATTATTGCTGGTTCCAAACATAGCTTCAAGTTTAAATGTTGGATTACTCCAATCTGTCCTTTTCTGAGAAGCTTTAGGATTATTAAAGACAATGATATTTGAAGATTGACTGGTTGTAATGACATCAAACCGGGAGGTAACGGTTTTAGTAATTTTAGTAAGTTGATTATCAAATGCATTGATTTGAATGGCTACTTCATTCCCTTCAAATTGAACTGTTTTTTGAAATCTAAAGGATGCTTTTTTTAAAGACTTTGCATTGATTGTGCCCAGTTTGACATCAGTAGAAGTTAATGCTAAGATACCTTTTGGAAGAATAAAGTTAATCTGAACCTCAGCAGCTGGCAGATCCCCATCATTTTGAATGTCAACGAAGAGCGTTTGCGGACTAAATTCATCAACACCCTCTTTTTCTGTATTCGTTTGAACAAAACGTAGTGTTGCAGCCTTTGGATTCAATGTTTTAATTGATCCAGTGACTGTTTTTATGAGGTCTGTGCCAGAAAAAACTTTTATTTCGAGTATATTATCCTTTGTTTCAATATTATCTTCGGAAGTAATTGGGATGTTAATTTGTTTATTGATAAATGGTTGTAATGGTTGAACAAAAACGGTTTGATTGATATTTAGTCCTTTCTGACCATCTATTTTATTAACTTCCACACGAATATTTTCAATTTGATTCGCTTCCTGATTATTGAGTTGAAAAGAAATATAAGATTGATTGTTAGGCTTTAAAAGGCCATCTGGCGTATTCAACCAAATTTTGGATTCATTAATCCTTAAATTACCTTTTGCCAATAATCTGTTCATTTCAGGAGCTGGAAAACGAACCATCCAGGCATCTTTCTGACTTTGGGCATTTGATTCAGTCCAACCTGAAAACAGAACACTTCCGTCATGAATTTGACATAAATGATAAATATCCTCAGTGTTATCACCTCCATAATCTGCTTCCCATTGTAAGTTTCCACTGCCATCAATTTCAATAATTCTTGCTGCAAATTTTGTAGCCCCTTTTTTATTCAATAAAGACAAGCTGGACCCAGCCAACCAAAAATTACCATTAAAAAGGGGTAAAATAGTTTTGGCAACATCCGTTTCTCTCCCACCATAGGTTCTTTCCCATTGTAAAATTCCAGTTTGACTTAACTTTACAAGCCAAAAATCTTGTTTTCCATTTCCTAAGGAATTGGTTTCACCACAAAAAAGAATAGATCCATCTTGAAGTGTTGTAAGATCATTTAGTTCTTCCCATAATTTCCCTCCAAAAAACTTATGCCATAATTCATTTCCATTATTATCAATAGCGGTGATCCAAACATCACCTGGATATTGACCATCCCCTTTTTTTGAATTACCTCCAAGATAAATTAATCCATTCAGACCAATAGTAACTTTTTTAAGATCACCGTAAGATCCCGAAGAAATAACTTTTTTCCAATAAATATCGGCGTCTTTATTGAGATGAACAAGCAAAATTTCCCCATTATTGATTTTTGCCGTCAAATAGAAGCCGGTTTCCAAATCTGAATGTATGGATGTTAAAATAGAACCCTCTGGCAAGGGTAATACTTTCTCCTGCAATTTATTTCCAAACGCATCTAACTTTATCAGCCAAGGAAAATTGGTTTTATTAAAAGTGGAATAACCCACCATGAAAATATTTCCATCAGGTAATTCTATGAGATCATGAATGAAAATTTCATTTTGGTTTCCGAAAGTAACTTTTTTTATGATTTTACCCGTACTGAAATCAATGAGAGATAAGTTTCCATATTTTTTTAGTCCGTCAGGAGCGGTAATATTTCCAATAACCGCGAGGTTACCATTAGAAAGTTGAATTGATTTGGTAAAAAAATCCTCCCCTTTATTTCCTTCCTTTACTTCCCAGCTAATAAGGGCTGGTTGAGCATATAAAGTATTTACAAAAAGTAAGAAAGTGAAAAGACAACTATTTTTCATGACAAATAAAATTTTGCGAAAGCGTATTCTAATTTACTGAAATTTTTAATACCAGAGGAATAATTGCCCCAGGATTTCTTGTTATAGCCTTAAATTGCATCTGTTCCTTATCAAAATGCACCTCAGAAGTAGGAATTTGATGTTCTCCTAATATTTCTGTTAGGGATTGATACAAATTTTCTGATTCATTAAAATGAAGATTATCTAACAAATATTCCATAAAGGGAGTGTTTATCTTCTTTTCTGAAAATAAAATAATCAAATGATCCGTGCCTGGATGAGCTAGTTTTAAGACACTACTGGCATCTGGAATTTTAATTACTCCCTCTGAAAAAGGAGAGAGCCCTGATTGATATTCCCCTTTAAATTTTGCATTAAATAATTCATTTTTTGGCCAATGAACTTCCTTTTTATTCGTTGGATCCAAACTTAATACATAGAAATAACCATTTGAATAGGAAGGAACTACCTGTAATTGAAATTTGTCCCCAACGTTCCATAATCTGTTGGTCAAAGTATAAGTATTCTTTTCACCAAGGACCTTTGCATCTTCAAAAACAGGTTCACTATAAGCATTAAATTGGCCTGTAAATCGTAATAAATTAAATTTTCCAGATAATTCTCTCAGTGGTAAAGCATTCAAATTTCCTTCAGGTAATGATTCTTTAGGTGAAGAAACTACTGGCGAGGATTTAATGGTCAAATTTTCAGAGGTTTGAATAGGTTTATTTTGACCTACATAAATGATATAAGCGTATTTACAATACTTAGCAAATTCATTATATTTAACCCAAATCATACCATTTTTCCCCCATTTTGGACCCCAACTATTAAAAATCCGGAAAGATGCTAAATTATCATCATAACCCACAACGACCATCGCATGTCCACCTGCATAAGTAGTATCACCTAAATCAGGATGCCAAAAAGCTGCATCCTCTAATTTGTAAAAATTATTTTTAATTCTAAGCCCTATTACGACGGGTTTATTTTGTGCAAGTACTCTTTTAATTCTATTTATTTTGTCAATTTGATTAAGTTCACCATCAAATAGCGCAGCGTAATCTGTAATTTTAAAATTACTTGCATTTTTTATTATTTCTGGTGTAGTTGGTTGCTCACAATCATCCAGATTTTTATCATAATATTTTGCCAGGCAATCTCCTTTTTCTTGCAAAAAAATCAAGGCATCTGAAATCCTGGCACCCCTGGTACAATTCCCAATTTTAATTTGATTGTATAGAAACAAGGCAGACGAGGATTCATTGGTAATCTTAACACGATCTGTCCATCCATTTTGAATGGCTCTTTCAATAGTTAAAGCGCCATATCCCACAGACCAACCGACACAACTAAAAATAGTTCCCTGATGTCTGGGAAGTGGAGCGTAAATAGATAAATCAATAGAAGAAGGAATTGATTTTCCACCATCTTGCATAGAAACCAAAGGTTGCTTGTTATAGCGATCATCTTCAAATTCCAGACCTGTAGGATAATCCTGTGCCTTTAAAAATCCATAAAAGCACAAGAAAATGGTAATGAAAATATTAAACCTTAACATATTCATATTAATTTACCTTTTCTGAAGAAGGTTTTATCTTTGAGGTATCTTTCTGAACCGGACTCGGAGCAAACGGATCGGGTGCCTTGGTTTTAACTGGTGTAGATTTTACGTTTGTATTTTTAACAGGTGCTGAACCATCTACATTGGTTGGTACAGGCAATGTAGAATTTGTTTCCCACCAATGCTGCGTATTTGTTTTGGTTGTATCCATACCAGCATTTGCAGGCTGATTTGTCACTGGAGGATATGCTGTATTTGGATCTGGCATTGCCGGATATGAATTGGGATTTGTATTCAAACCATTATTGTAAAAATTATTGGTATTATTCATATTAATATAACCAGCTTCTGCCTGAATTTCTGTCCAGGTTAAAAACTTAAAAGGGGCAACTAACCATTTTTCAAGATAGGCATCATCATATCGGGCTGCCATTTCCTTCATTTCATTAAAATGGTTGATGACCTCTGGAACTAATTTAAATAACTCCATGAAAAGAGCAATAACAATACCGCCGTCTTCCTTGGATTGTCTCACATCCTGTAAAGGTTGTTGAAAGTTTTCAGCATAATATTGAGCTAATTCCCTAAAATTCAGCTCTAAGGAACGAGAATAATCCTTTGGAAATTCTAAAATGTATTTAAGTTTCTTTTTATTGACAAAATCCAACTTCATATTTTCAAGCTCCTGATTAAACCTGTCAGCCGTTTTATCGTAGCCAGTTTTAACTTTTTGAATTTGATCGGGCTTATAATTATTCATTTCCGATTTAAAAGAAGAGACACTATTCTCTGCTTCTCTTTTCAAATCTTTGAATTTAATCATAATTTCAGATTGAACAAATTTCCTCAGAGCAGGATCCAGTTGCTTATTGGAAGTGGCTGTTCCTTGTGCTATTGTAAATGATTGATTTACGCAGCTTATTAAAATAATGAGAAAACAGAGGATCTTTTTCATGATATTATATTAATAACTTGATTAATAAGTGATTTCTTCCCAGGTTTTAAACTTATAGGGGCCAATTAGCTTTTCCTCCAAATAAGTATCTTCAAATTTTTTGACTGATGATCTTAATTCTGAGATACTTGTCACCATACCAGGCACTAATTTAGCAAGTTCAGCAACCAGAGTAAGCAAAGAGTTTCCATCAACAGTAGCATCAGTCACATCCTGGATAGTTAGTTGAAGATTACTTTGATAGAACGAGGTCAAATCATTGATGTCAGAAGTTAATCCACTAGTATAATCCTCTGGAAAATCCTGAATATATTGAAGCTTTCTTTCATTCATGAAATCAGCTTTGATATCAAGTAGTTGGGCGTTGAATTTATCTACCGTTTTTTGATAAGCAGTTTTTACCCTATTGATATTTGCGGCGGAATAATTTTGTTTATTCTCTTTGAAAGTAAGCACTAAATTTTCAGATTCCAAACGCAAATCCTTAAATTTCTGCATAAAAGGGGTTTCAATAAAGGCCCTTAAAGCTCCGTCCATTTTTTCCCTTTTCTGAGTAAATCCAACAAAAGGATTCGTCAATAAGAAAATAAAAATGGGTATGATATAGGAGATTCCCTTTTTCATAATGTTTACTGATTAAAAGTTAATTGAAATATTTTGCGATCTTCAATTTTTGTAAAAGAGCCTCTGCTTCATTCTTATAAATAAAAAATTCATTTTCAGAGAGTTCTATTAACAAACGTTGGTTTTCTTCCGACCAAGACTTCAACTTTAATTCACATAACAAAAAACCATATTGCCCCTGGTATTTAATCTCCTCATCTCCTGACTTTGAACTTTGAATAAAAGCATTGGAAGCAGCTGAAAAATTGTCTGTTTGGTAATATGCATTTCCAAGTAATAGTTGCCCGATAAAAAATCGATCATCATCAGGTGTTATTGAGGTTAATAATGTAATTGCCATTTCGCTTTTGTTATTTGAGATTAAGGAAGAAGCTTTCTCTATTATATCATCAGCTACCATGTTCGTTCCACGAACTTCCTGCATTTGCAAAACATAACTATCGGCCAGGTTCTGATATGAGAATCCATTTCCAACAAATAAATAACTGGATATACCTAAAATTAAGGCGACAGAGGCGGCAATAGCCCACTTGTGCCTGTAAGGATTCATTTTTTTAATAACTGCTCCGGACGATTCATTTTTCTCCTGAGGTAAAGGAAATGAGTTTAATTTCTTTTTTAAATCCTGGGAAATAAAAACTTCCAGTAGTTCTTGAGCTAGTAGGTGTTTTTTAAATTCCTCGGCTAATGCTGGATTTTCCTTGATTTCCTTTTCAAGTTGCATTTTTTCGTCGCCAAATAATTCCTTATTGGCCAATGCCGTCAGTTTTTCTGTGTACTCAGAAGTATTCATTGTCCTAAATTTTTTAAGTTGAGTGCCAATTCTGGCGAATTATCAATAAGACCAAGTAATTTTTGATAACAACGAAATTTATGCTTTCTGGCATTATCACCTGATGGAAGACCCATTTCCTCCGCTATTTCATTCATAGAGTAGGAAAGTTTCCATAAGGATAATATTTTGCTACAATTTTCGCCTAACTGATCAAATAGGTTAGCAACCAAGTTTTGTCCTTCATTATTAAGCATAGTATCCAAGGGATTTTCTCCCGTGGATTGATCATAAGGGGTAAAATCTTCTTTTAATTCAACCCGTTTATTTTTTCTCTGCTGATTCGACCAAATGAATCGGCAAACACCAAAAAGATAACTTTCAATGGTCCCACGGTCTTCATATTCATCCTGTCGAATTTTTCGATCCAATGTGATAATACCTTCGTGAAACACATCCCTGGCATCTTCTTCGTTTCCACCATGATTAATAACCATTTGCTTAATCTTAAAAAACAATCCTGTAACGTTATACAGGATTGACAATGCTTGCTCCCTATTTGAACCGCCAGAACGTATAGCAGCAGCTAAATCCATTGTTTCTAAACTACTATTCATAGTTAATATGTTTTTAAGACCAAATAATGTTCCGTTTCACTTCACAAAAATATAATAATTCTGTAAATCTTTTTTTGATACATTTATACTATCTTAAATGGTTAATCCCTTTAAATTTATAAGGTTGAATCGCTTAACATGAACAGATATTTTCAATATTTTCCTAAAAATAGCTGGGTAAATCTAATCCTGATTTTGAATTTAATTTATTTTTCCAGCAGTTGTAAAAAAAAGCTGTTGGTTAAAGAAGAATTTAATCAAAATTATGCAAATTATGTGGTTTTGGCTGAAAAATACTATGATAATAATCAGCTAGATTCAGCCTATTATTATTTGTTGAAAATTAAAAAATTCTACCCTACCCCACCACAAGATATTGATTCTACTTTAGTAGGTTTACCCAACACCTTACTGGGATTTTATTTTGAAGATATAAATCAACCTGATTCAGCCCTATATTATCACAAAATGGCATATCAGGATAGATTCCATTATTTCGGTGAAAATCATCCAGAAACCTCAAAATCAGTTAATAATTTGGGGTTATTATTTCAAAAATATTCAGAATATAATACTGCCGAAGTATATTTTTCAAAAGCTATTTCTATGGTTAAAGATTACCAGAAATATCAGACGGTTTATTATAAATACACATTGAACTTAAGCAATAACTACTATTTGGATAAAGATTTTAATACCTCTCTAAAACTGTTAAATAGTTTATCCATCGACATGGAAGATGAAAATGTAGGAAATATTTATCTTGCAAAAGCCAATAATTATATGTCTTTAAAAGACTTTAATAAGGCCATATCCTATTTAAATAAAGCATATCCATTATTTAATAAAAATTTAATAAGAAAAGCACAACTAATTAATAACCTGGGTAATGCATACAGTAACATCAATCAAGAAACAAAGGCACTTTCGTATTATAAAAAAGCGCTGGAAATAAGGAATAATGATCAACATACCTCCAATAATGAGTTGGGGGAGGTACATGCAAATATTTCCTCATCTTATTTAAAGCTAAATGAATTGCAAAAGGCTTTCATCCATTTAGAACAGGCGAAAAAATATTATCTCAATAATAATCCAGTTGACCAGTTAGCTATTTCAAACATAGAGGAGAGTATTGGGCAATATCATTTAAAGAGGTTTGACTTTGAATCCGCATTAAAATCGTATGAGCATTCACAATTTCTGCATGATTCCATTTTAAATACCCCTGCCATCGAAAATGGAAACAGGTTTTTAATAATGGCTAATTTGTATATGATGCCTCCATTTAGGGATACCCTTAAAGGATTATTTTATTTAAATAAAATAAGCAAAGCTAGATCTGAACTCCTCCAATTAGAAGCTCTTTTACTTAACACCTCCATTTTAATAAATCTTAAAAAATATAGTGAGGCAAAAAGTACTTTACATCGAATATTGAAGGTTGAATCGCAGCTCAATATTGAAAATCCCATAAAACAAATAGAAATAAAATTACAAATAGCAACATTTTATGTAAACCTGGATGACATTGGAAAATCCAGATATATAAATAAACAGGCATTTAAATTAATGAATGAATTATCAATAAAAAACGATATTCATTATTACCGAAATCTGTTGAAATATGAGTTAATAGAAATTCAATGTCTTTTAAATGAACAAAATGATTCGATGGCCTCAAAAAAGGCAAACGAAAAATACCTGTGGATTGACACCATGCAAATAAATAAGCCTTTCTTAAAGAAGGATAAAATAATTAATGAACTCAAATCATCCTTCATAGATTATTATTTCATTGCAAAATCAGATAATAAAAAAGCCCTACTAAGTTCATTTTATTATCCTTACGATAAAGATAAATTCCCTAAAAGCAAAACAAATGCCTTATTCATAAGGTACAGAGTTACTCAGAATAAAATAATCATTTGGACAGAAATAAATGGTAAAAAGGATGTATTCGTTAAGAAAATAGATAATCCATTGGATAAATCTATTTTTTCCATTTTAAATGCCATTAGAGAAATGCCCCAGGCTGGGGAGAAATCTAAGGTAAATTACAAGGAAATTTATCAAAATTTGATTGAAAAATTAAGTTCAACCCTAATACCTGATATTCCATTTGAAACAGAAAGTATCCTATTTTTCCCAGACCAGATCCTTTCTATTTTACCCTTTGAGATCCTCGTAAATCCAAAAGACCATAAAAAAAGCTTGATAGAAAATTATTCCATTTCCTATCATTTCATTACATCTGAAAGAATTGTTAAAACTAAAAAAGAATTAAAGCCAAAAATTTTAGCTTTTTCACCTGATTTTCAAAATGATTCCAGAGGTTTTGCCAATTTAAAGTATAGTGAAACTGAAATAAAAAAAATAGGTAAATACTATCCTACTGTTCAATTTAAAAAAAATGAGGCGAGTGTAAAAAATTTCAAAAAAGAAGCGTCAGCCTATCAATGGATTCATTTAGCAACACATAGTGATCCAAATTTACATTCTGAAGAAGGAGGAGCACTTATATTTTCTGAAAATATCCATAAGAAAGAAGCCTCTATCCTTTATGCCAATGAGATAACATCCATTAAAATCAGGGCCAATTTAGTCGTTTTGTCTGCTTGTCAATCTTCTATTGGACATTATACACCTACTCAAGGTATGAATAGTATAGCGCAGGCGTTTTTAAATGCTGGAGCACATTCCGTAGTCACAAGTTTGTGGCAAGTGGATGATAGAAGTACTGCGCAGTTTATGGAAATATTTTATTATTATTTATCCAAAGGATTCCCCAAAAATAAGGCACTTCAATTCACCAAAAAGAAAATGATGAAAAAAATGCCTTATTATTGGGCGCCTTTTATATTAATGGGTGAAACCGGGGATATTTGATTTATCCTGCCATTTCCTCAGGAGTACCTCAACATCCATTTTTAATGCTTTGAGTCTATCATAAGCATCTTTACCTGGAAGTTGATCTGCTGTATTCAACATTTCCCGTAAATAGGAAATTTGATCTATTATCATTGGCTGACTATATGCAACTGATTTAGAAGTAATTAACTCCTTTTCAATGTCCTGGCAAAAAGAATATGCCTTTGACGATTTATCTAAATTTGTAACTGATTCTTTTAATTGAGCAGCCAGATCTTTTGCTTGCCACTCCAAATCTCGAATTTGTAAAGATAATTCAACCTGTTGATTCAATACATCTGGAGTAATTTGGTTAGTTTGTAATCTGGGATCTATTAATAATTGAAAATATTGAGCATATTTTTTCTGCCCATAATTAAACTCAATAAGGTAAGTACCGGGAGCAGCTAACACCCCATTTTTACCATTTGCACTAAATCCTGTATATCTCATATCCCAGGAAAATCTATGCATTCCATTTTCTATTTTTAGATCTGCTTTAAAACCTTTGGTTCTAAATCCAGTAGCCATATCAACTTTACCGAATGATTGATCTTCAGGCATTTTTTCATCCGCACTAGAAAACGACCGAACCAATCTACCTTTATCATCTGTTATTTTAAGGGTTAAAATAGTATCCTTTTGATTGGGTATATAATATTCAAAAAATACAGCGGGTGAAGGGTATTTTGTCATATCAACTGACGAACTTGCCTGATAACGCATTCTATGTTGAGCATTTGGCTTTAAAAAAGTAAAATCAGATACATTTTCCATTTTTTTCCATGTTCTGATGGACTGAATGTTATCCAATACATAAAATCCTCTTCCCATAGTTGACAATACCAGGTCATTATTTTTAATTTTTACATCAGAAATAGGCGTTATTGGAAGATTAAGTTGGAAGGGGAACCATGATTCTCCATCATTTAAGGAAAGAAATAGCCCATATTCAGTTCCGGCATATAGAATACCGGGTACTTCTGGATCTTCCCTCACTACCCTAACCGGATAATCAGCAGGAATCCCATTGTCACCATTTGTCAATAATTTCCAGGAGTTACCATAATCTGTTGTTTTATAAATATATGGTTTCCAATCTCCAAGTTGGTATCTTAGTACGGAAAAATAGGCTCTTCCTTTTTGATGAATTGAAGGCTCAATACAATCAATTCTACCCCCTGGAAGAAGAGAATTTGGCGTTATGTTTTTCCAATTTTTGCCTTCATCTTTGGTTAAGAATAAAGGCCCGTCATTAGATCCTGTGTAAATCAGCCCTTTTTCTAAAGGAGAAACCGCAATATCATAAAGGGTGCTATAATACTCTTCTCCAGTTACATCTCTTGTAATGGGACCTCCAGAAATAACCTGCGTTTCAGGGGTTCTTGCCGTTAGGTCGGGAGAAATTCTAAGCCAGGATTTTCCACCGTCCAAGGTTTTATGCAAATATTGGGAGCCATAATAAACCGTGTTAGGATCAAAAGGTGAAACCTCTAACGGAGTTACCCTTTGAAAGCGGTACGTCAATTTGTCAGGTTCATGTCCATATATGTTTGATGCACCTATATAATATTGCATTTCCTGGCCTGTTTTTTTATTAAAAACACCAAATCTACCTTTGCAATTTGCATAAACCAAGTCAGGATTTCCAGGCATTGGAACTGCGGGCCCAGTTTCACAGCCCCCCACTTCAATCCAAAAATTATCCGTCCTGTTTAAAGCATTATAGGGAGGCAATACAGGTAAGGCAATGGTAGTATTATCTTGTTGACCAGCATATAACCAATAGGGAAATTGGTCATCTATATCTACCTGATACAGTTCGGCAGTAGATTGATTCTCTTGAGTAGACCAGGTTTGACCTGCATTTCTCGTCACATTGGCTCCACCATCATTTGCTTGAATCCAAATATCAGGTTGTTTAGGATTAATCCAAATATCGTGATTATCACCATGAGGCGTATTTAATGTATTCCATGATTTACCCAGATCTTTAGAAGACCAGAGGGAAGTAGAATTAACTATCATCCAATCTGGATTTACCGGATGAACATCGATATTACAATAATAGAATGGCCTATCTAAAAGAGGAGCAAAAGAGCTTATTTTACGCCAGTTAAGACCATTATCTTCAGAAAGATAGACACCACCTTGTCCTTTATCTGCTTCAATCAAGGCATAAACTCTATCGGGAGATGCGGGAGAAGTAGCCAAATCAATTTTACCAATGAGTCCATCAGGAAGGCCAATTTTCATATTTTCCCAGGTATTTCCACCGTCAAGAGATCTAAAAACGCCCCCCACATTTGCGCCGGAAATAATAGTCCAGGGTTTTCTGTCAACACGCCATGAACCCGCATAAATAATATTTGGATTAGTTGGGTGTAACTCAAGGTCACTAAACCCTATTGAATCATTTAAATACAATATTTTTTTCCAGCTAGATCCCCCATCTTCTGTTTTGAAGATACCTCTATCTTCATTAGGAGCAAAAGCATTTCCAATGGCAGCCACATAAACTATATCAGCATTTGAGGGATTAATTTCTACTGCACCAATATGGGCAGTATTTTCAAGACCTATAAAGGACCAGGTTAGCCCTTGGTCAACAGATTTATACATGCCTTTTCCAGCAATAACATTACTTCTTATACCATCAGAACCTGTACCGCAGTAAACGATTTGAGCATTTGAAGGAGCCATTCTAATAGCACCAATAGAAGGACTTTTAAAATACTTATCGGAAACAGGCGACCAATTTTGCCCATAATCAGAGGATTTCCAAACACCACCACCCGTTGAACCTAAAAAGAAAACGCCAGGCACATCAGCATGGCCGGTTACAGCTGTGACTCTCCCTCCGCGAGTTGGACCTAAAGATCTGAAAGAAAAGGAAGCATTGAGAGGTATGGCATTTTGACCAACTAAGGTGTGGATAGTAAAGAAGAAACTAAAAATGATAAGTAAGCGAAGAAACTGAATTTTCATAAAAAAAGGTATATTTTAGCTAATGATAGCATAAAATACACCTTTTTACAAAAATATTAAAATAAAGCGATTTATTTAACGTACATAACCTCTTTAACTGCTTTTATAACCTTAGCTGCATTTGGCATATAGGCGTCAACTAAGGGAGCGGCGTAAGGCAAAGAAGTATCGGCTGCATTCACCCGAATAACTGGCGCGTCGAGATAATCAAAAGCATAACGTTGCATTTGGTAAGTCACTTCAGAAGAAACGCCAGCAAAAGGCCAGGATTCGTCAATGACCACCATTCTATTTGTTTTCTTCAAGGACTTAACCAAGGTATGATAATCTAATGGACGAATGGTTCTTAAGTCGATAACTTCTGCTGATATACCCTCTTTTGCCAATTCGTCAGCAGCTTCAAGAGCCACGAGCATCATTTTATTATAAGACACCAATGTGACATCAGTTCCTTCACGTCTAACGGCTGCCAATCCAATAGGTACAGTATATTCACCCTCTGGAACTAAACCTTTGAAACCGTAAAGTAATTCAGATTCCATAAAACAAACTGGGTCGTTATCTCTGATAGCCGATTTTAACAAACCTTTGGCATCTGCCGGATCAACACAAGAAATCACTTTAAGACCAGGAACATTAGCCATCCAACTTTCAAAAGTTTGAGAATGTTGCTGTGCCAACTGACCTGCAGCACCTGACGGACCTCTAAATACAATAGGACAACTAAACTGACCGGCAGATTGAGAAAGGGTTTTAGCTGCATTATTCACTATTTGGTCAAATGCCAAAACGGCAAAATTCCAAGTCATAAACTCAATAATTGGTCTTAAACCATTCATAGCAGCACCGACACCGATACCAGCAAAGCCCAATTCGGCAATAGGTGTATCAATAACTCTTTTGGCACCGAACTCGTCTAACAAGCCTTTACTAACTTTATATGCTCCATCATATTCAGCCACTTCTTCTCCCATGAGAAAAACATTTTCATCTCTTCTCATTTCTTCTAAAATAGCCTCTCTTAGGGCATCACGCAGTGCAAGTTCTCTATTCATTTTCTGATTGATTTGAAAAACTATCTTTAACGAGTGCAAAAATAACAAATTCTATTGAATGGATTATCGCTATAAAATATTAATTTTGAGATTCCGTTAATTAAAATAACAAACTAATTATTCTACCCATGAAAAAGAACAAAAAAAATATTCACCTTCCTTCCCTTCTTTCCTTATTTGTATTGATATCAACCTTTTCCTGCAACCGCGGTTACGGTTGTCCAACTAATTTTAAACTTTCTTCGATGGTAAGTGATATAATTTCTACCCTTGCCCAAATATTGAGTTGAGGAAATGGAATCACTATTTTCCATTCCCGACTTAGTTATGACGCAAGATGGCTCTTATACACTCTACTCTAAAGACCATAAAGTAACCTATCATTCTAAATATGGAGCCATCCAGGAATCCAATCATGTTTTTGTAGATTCAGGATTACTACCTGTTTTAAAAAAGCAGGACAAAATTTCAATACTGGAACTAGGTTTTGGTACAGGATTAAATGTTTTATTGACATGGAAAAATATCGTGGACATTGACACAGTTCATGTTGACTATCATTCATTTGATGTTTATCCATTGCCAGAGGACCTTTTAAACGCATGCGTATATGAAGATCATTTAAAAATACCTACCACCATCTCTAAAAATATTCTGACATCAGATTGGGATAAACTCATTGAAGTTGACTCTCGCTTTACGCTAACGAAACATAATAAGGATATTTTAGAAGAGACCTTACCGGATAATTATTTTGATATTGTTTATTTCGATGCCTTTTCGCCTGAATCACAGCCTGAATTATGGTCGATAAGCTTATTTGAAAAAATACATGAATCGATGACAAACGAAGCCATTTTGGTTACGTATTGCGCAAAAGGAGAGGTAAAGAGAATTTTAAAAAAAATAGGATTTACTTTAGAATCCCTGCCAGGCCCACCAGGTAAAAGAGAAATGACCAGAGCGACCAAAAAATTATAAAAGTTAATCTAACTTATTTTGTTTTCCATCTGCTCCATATAATTTTTTCGACATTTCATTGAACGCTTTGGCTGCCTCTTCTGCGGTTTTGAACATTCCCAGGTGTTTTGATTTCCCGTTTATTGAAATAACCGAACGAAATTTGTTATGTTCTTTATAAACACCTGTGAAACCTGTACTACTGCTTGTTTTTCTGGTTCTACTTGCTATCGCTCTACTTCTGAAAATTAAATTATTTAATCTGCAATCCAGTTTATTTCCATTGACAAATCCAACTAAATTGTTTATATTAGTCTTATCGTTGAGTTTAAAAGTTTCTGCTAATAATTTATGAAGATAAATGGTGGTAGTTTTGTAATTAGAGGGAGATAATTTAATTGTTTTTTGAAAAAAGATACAACCGCTTGAGTGTACCCTTAAATTTTCTGCAAGGTTCAACGATAGTATTTCCTTATCTGTTGTAATATATTGGAAGCCCTGATCATCCAAAATAACGAAATCATCAGCGTTTTTAATCTTTACCTGGTGATAATTTATTCCCATAGTTATAAAATATCCTTCTAAAAAATAAGCACTCAAAGCAATTTTATTTTAATATGCCCCCTACTTTTCTGTTTTGATTTGGGGGAAATTAAATTATACTTCGAAATTAACTAAAAATATTTTTAACAGAACTATATATAAATCAATTTTTTAATGAAACATTATACTCACGCGCATTTTATTTTAAGGTGTATCGAAATAGCCAGAAATGGGGGTCAAAAAGTGTCTCCTAACCCAATGGTAGGTTCTTTGTTAGTTGAAAACAATGATATTATTGGCGAAGGTTATCATGCGGAATATGGAAAAGCCCATGCGGAGGTTAATGCTTTTTCTTCTGTAAAAAAAGAAAATCTGCACAGAGTAAAAAATGCAACCTTATATGTTTCCCTGGAACCTTGTAATATTTTTGGGAAAACACCACCCTGCACTTCTCTTATAATAGATAATAAAATTAAAAAAGTAGTTATTTCAACCCAAGATGTTTCTCCCGAAGTGAATGGCAACGGAGTTATATTACTACAAAATGCGGGTATAGAGGTTGTCCAGGATATTATAACAGAAAAGGGAAAGGTGCTTGTGACCCAAAGAAGTACTTTTGTAACTAAAAAAAGACCTTATACTATTCTAAAGTTAGCTATTTCCGAAGACGGGTTTTATGCATCAAATGAAAAAGTTAACACCTGGTTAAGTTCGTCCATCACTGCGCGATTAACGCATAAATGGAGAAGTGAAGTTGATGCTATTTTAGTTGGAACTGATACTGCATTGATAGATAATCCTATTCTAGATAGCAGA
This sequence comes from Saprospiraceae bacterium, assembly GCA_027488135.1. Taxonomy (GTDB): domain Bacteria; phylum Bacteroidota; class Bacteroidia; order Chitinophagales; family Saprospiraceae; genus BJGN01. Next base: position 217,890 of record JAIYCH010000131.1, read on the forward strand.
TTTTTTCCAGGTAAATCTCCTTTGAAATTTGTGTTGGATAAACATAATTCTCTTCCAAACCATCTAAATCTTTTCCATGAGCCCAATGTGGCAAAAAGATTTACCCTAAAAAGTAAGAATATAAATGATGTTCAAATTGGCCTTGATAATAATGAGTCCCTCGATTTAAATGAAATCTCTACCTATTTTTACAATCAAAATATAGGGAGTATTCTCGTTGAAGGCGGCGGAAAACTTATTCAAAGTTATTTGGATTCCAATTTGTGGGATGAACTGAGGCTAATTAAAACTAAAAAAAGATTAAAGGAAGGCAAGGAAATTCAATGGAAAAATTTGAATAAATCAGCCTCTTATATTTTAGGAGATGACATGATAGAGATTTATTTAAGAGAGGAAACTAGATAAATAAATTATTGCCGCTACTAAAAATAGGATAATCAATATAAAGACAATTAATCTTTTACTATAATTATTCGTTGGAACATGATTTCTTCTGAATTTCGCCATAATTTTAATTTTAATGAACTTTACTTTAAAATACCAAATACAAAAATATGCTATCTATAGGAATAAGCGGTGGAATAGGCAGTGGAAAAACACTTGTATGTACCATTTTTAAGATATTAGGCATATCAGTGTATAATTCTGACCTGGAGGCAAAAAGAATAATGGAGACAAACGTGCAGGTTAAAAAAGAAATAATTAATCTTTTAGGTGAAGAGAGTTACTTGAATAACCAGACGTTGAATAGAAAATTTATTGCTGAAAAAATTTTTAATCATACTGAATTATTATCCGGGATAAACCAAATTGTTCATCCGGCAGTAAGAGAAGACGCTGAAATATGGAGCAAAAAGATACCTCAGTATAATAGCTATTTCCTAAGGGAGTCAGCTATATTATTTGAAACTGGAATATATAAACAACTAGATTACAATATTTTGGTTATTTCTCCAAAAGAAATTCGGATTCACAGAATAAAAGACAGAGATAAATTATCAGAGGTGGACATAGCCATTCGAATGAACCAACAATGGAGCGACGAACAAAAATTACCTCTTACAGATTTTGTTGTTATAAATGATGGTAAAACTTTCTTGATTCCACAAATCCTAAAAATTCATAAAAGCCTTAAGAATTACCCTTCAATGCTAACTGATAAGCAGCCAGGCATAATTCTTTAGATAACTTACTATCAATCATAGGCTTGACATAATGTGGTGTTCCAAATTCAGGCACCCATTTCTTAATATACTGATATTGAGGATCGAATTTAAGCATTTGAGCTTCGGGACTAAAAATACGAAAATAAGGAGCAGCATCTGTACCTGATCCAGCAGCCCATTGCCAGCCTCCATTATTACTGGCCAGATCAAAATCTAATAATTTCTCTGCAAAATACTTTTCTCCCCATCTCCAATCAATGAGTAAATTTTTTGTAAGAAAACTCGCTGTCAACATTCTGACTCTATTATGCATAAACCCAGTAGCATTTAACTCTCTCATCCCAGCATCAACCAAAGGAAAGCCCGTTTTTCCTAAAGTCCAACGTTCAAAATCATCAGGATTATTCCTCCAATGTATTAAATCATAATTACCTCTAAAGGCATTTTTCTCAACATGAGGGAAATTGAATAATATTTGAGCATAAAAATCTCTCCAAATCAGTTCATTTAAAAACGTTTCATTAAGATGAATAATTTTTCTTGCTAATTCTCTGATACCCAATGTACCAAATCGCAGATGAATACCTAATCTGCTGGTTCCCACTTTGGCAGGATAATCTCGGTTTTCTGTATAATTCTCAACAACTTTTAAATTTAATTCTTTAGATGGAATGTCTATTTGTGAAGGTTGAAAATGCATAAATTCAAGCGTTGGAAACAAGGGTACACTAACATTTGAGAACAGATTATTCTGGAGTAATCCTTCAGAGTCATAAGCAAACAAGGGACTATTTTCACCCTCCAACATGCCAGATTTTAATTTTTCTTTCCAAGATTTACTATATGGTGTAAAGACAGTATAAGGTGTTCCAGCGGATTTAGATAAAATTTCACGCTCTTCAAAAATGACCTGATCTTTACTCAGGTGGAAAGTGATATTTTTGGCCTTCAAAGAATCTTTTATTGCATAATCTCTTTGTATGCCATAAGATTCATAATCCTTATTAGCGAACAAATGTTTTACAGGTAATTCCGTCGTAATTCTATCCATAATGTCTGCAGGATTTCCATAAGCGACATAAAAACTTCCTCCTAATTCTTCAATTTTTTCCCTTAGAGATTCTACCTGCTTGTAAATAAAATTTACCCTGGCATCTGATTTATTTGACAATTTTTTCAATATGTTTGAATCGAATATAAAAACTGGCAACACGGGTAAACCTGTTTTTAGCGCATTAAACAAGCCCCTATTATCTTCTAATCTTAGGTCTCTTCTAAACCAAAAAAGTGAAATTTTAGACATTTTTTCATATTATTTCAAAAATAACAAGCAAAATAATCAAATGTTTCATGTATTTTCATGAAGTATTTAAATCAACACCGTTTTGCGATTAATTACCAATCCTTTCAAAATCCATATTTTATATTTTATTTTATTGCTTACATCCTGTCAAACAGAGCAGGTTCAATGGATTGAAGGCCTTAATAAAGCTAGTAAAGGAAGTAACAACCCTGGCAATCCTTCAGAACTTGATAAGCAATTAGCTTACATAAATAAGTATCCTAAGGACACACTTAGGAATTTTAATTTATTAGAAAAAACCATTACAACGGCCATAGATGATGAGAACGAGGAACTCGCTTATAAATTAATCGTATTAAGCCTTAAAAATTATCCTGATATAGTTTTTGAATCTGCATTTTTCAACATTATAAACAATTTTTACCGCTCCATACTAAAAGAAGAGGACACTGCTGAATGGATATCAGGTATTGTTAAAGATAAATGGGGTAAAGACAAAAAAACAGCATATTTCATGACCAAATACAATAATATTAATAAAGAAAACCTAAATATAATATCATATCAACATGGGGAGCAACTAGTAAATATGGCTAAAATTCATTCCCTTTTTTTTCCAGATAAGGAAGAAAGCGCTCTATTTTTATGGAGGTCTTATGAAATCATGCGTAAGATGGGAAGTGAAAAAGAGGCACTTGGCTTATTGGATTTAATCCATTTGCGACACAAAAAATGGGAAAACATAAAAGGAGTAAAAAAAGAAAGAGAGGAACTCATACAGCGTAACAAGCGCGCAAAATGGAATGATAAAGGAAAACTACCTATAGATATAAACACAAAGGATCAGACGCCAGTAAGTTGAAAAAACTTTTGAATAAAAGGATTTAAAGCAGTTCCCTTCACTTTTGCCTCTGCTTCTATACGAAACTCAGAATTCACTTTACTTACTTTCTTGGCCACATTGGCCAGGCTTTTATATAGAATATTTTTTTTTGCAAAATCATCAATTGGAGCCGTTACATATTTAAAAGAAAACGCAAAGGATAATTTAGTTTCAACATTTGCCTCTATGATGATGGACTTATCAATCATTAATTCACCCAAAACATATTCATTTACTAATCTTTCCGGACCTCTCCCCCTTCCATATCGTTCGACCATTTTTATATTTACATTTACAATTTCCTGGGTGGTAATAGAATTAAAAACCAAAATACCTGAAAAAAGTCCGTCCACTGACCAGATATCATCAGGGAGTAAAATATCCATTTTAACTCCTTCAATTCCAAACCAATTTTTAACTTTTTTTAGCATAGTAAATTTCTATTTTCAGTAATCAACAATTTTTTTAAAAGATAAGTTACAAAAAATAGCTTAAAATGATAAAAAAGCCGACGAACAAGTTAGATTACTCTTTTAAGCCAAAAATCACCTAATTTTTTAGTCAAATGGTGTTGCGCATCCTGCAAGTTATTTACTAGGGTATCAACGAAAACTGTTTCCAAATTAATTTCATTAGACTTTAGCTTTTCAGACCAACTAGCGGTTGAGGCTGTATGCCAATCATTATTCACAAAGGCTGATTGTAATAATCTATTAAATAACGATAATTTATATTTAGATTCAATCATTTTAATAAACGCCACCGATTTATCCATAGAACAACCACTAATAGAATGAAAAGATTCATCTACAACAAGCATTAAGATTCTTGAAAACAAGATAAAACCAGCCGCTTTTAAAACAACTCCATGACTATCCCAATGGGCGCAAAAGAAATCAATATCTATTTGAATTAGTAACTGTTCCGATTCATTTAAAGCTTTATCAGAAGTAAAAAACCAAACCTTAGAAGAGGGACTAAAAGTTTCTAATTTGAGGTTAGATTCCAAAAAAACATCCATAGTTATCTATTAAAGTTGTTGAACAATTAATTCGGAAAGATCTAATACCATAATATTCTTTTCCGATGAATCTGAGGTTAATCCATCCTGGAGCATAGTAATACAAAAGGGACAATTTGCAGCAACTATTTCTGCACCAGAATTTATTATATCAGTAGCCCGAGCCTGATTTATGCGTCCTGAACCAGGCTCATCTTCTTTCCACATTTGCGCACCACCGGCACCGCAACACAGGCCATTGGATTTACATCTTTTCAATTCAACTAAATCAGCATCTAAAGCCTCAAGGATTTCACGTGGAGCCTCATAAATACCATTTATTCTGCCAAGGTAACAAGAGTCATGATAGGTGATTTTTTTTCCTAAAAATGAACCACCTCCTTTTAGTTTTAATTTTCCGTCCGAAATTAGACCATTAAGAAAGGAAGTGTGATGAACGACTTCATAGTTACCCCCTAACTCAGGATACTCATTTTTCAATGTATTAAAGCAATGAGGACAGGCTGTTACTATTTTTTTTATTCCATATTGGTTTAAGGTTTGAATATTTTGCAGAGCGAGCATTTGAAATAAAAATTCATTACCAGCCCTTCTGGCTGGATCACCTGTACACTTTTCCTCTTCTCCCAAAACGGCAAAAGATACGCCAATTTTGTTTAAGATAGTGCAGAATGCTTTTGTAACACGCTGAGCACGAGTATCAAAACTACCAGCGCACCCTACCCAAAATAAAATTTCAGGAGAAATACCCTCGTTGTAAAGCGTTGAATAAATAGGAACTTGGATAGACATATAAAAGCTTAAGGTTATTGGCTAATCATTTACATCGGCAATCCAAGCGGACCTTTCAGTTGACAATGACCACGCTGCCTGATTATTTTCTAAACTATTAAAAAGAGGAACCCAATCAGCGGGTCCGGACGATAAAGTCAGTATTTCATAACGTCTCATTTTTATAATTGGTTCAAGAGGATTAATCAAAACGGGACAAGCTTCAACACAAGCATTACAAGTAGTACAAGCGTGAATTTCTTCAGTTGAAATTTGGGAAAACAAGGATAAACCATCTGAAAAATTTGCGGGTGAGAGCGGCAGATTCTTATCCTGGCAAAAGGCTACATCACCACTATCCAGTTTTTTTCCAACCTCATCGGCTCTATCTCTGATATCCATCATTATTTTTCGAGGCGACAATTTCTTACCTGTCAGATTTGCGGGACAAACCTCTGTACATCTGCCACATTCAGTGCAAGTATAAGCATCTAAAATATTTTTCCAGGAAAGATTAAACACATCATTACTTCCAAAATCGGGTAGCTGATTTGTATCACTATTAGATTCGGCTATTCCCAACAAAGACTTAACCTCATCCATAATAGCAGGCATATTTTCTATCTTACCTCTGGGTTGGGTATTTGCATAATAAGTGTTTATAAAAGCAAAAATAATATGTAAATGCTTTGAATAAGAGAGGTAAATAATAAATCCGAAAACCACTATTATGTGACCCCACCACCCTACTCTTTCTAACAAATGTAGGGTATTTGTATCAAAATCTTGAACCAAAGGAACCAGAAAACCACTAAGAAAAAATTGATATGATTCTTGATGTAAAGCAACATCTGCGGTATTCATTATAAAAATGAATGAAACCAAAACAATTTCAGCCAAAAGTATGATTAAAGCGTCCAATGCAGGCCAACCCTTTAATTCTACGCTTTGGAAACGAGGAATTTTCAATAAATTTCTTCTGGCTAAAAAAATAAAAGTACCAATAAGTGCCAATAAGGAAAGGACCTCAATAAAATTTATGATAAATAAATAAAAGGAACCTAAAACAGGTAAAAAAACCCGGTGAGAACCTGAAATTCCATCCACCAGAATTTCAATTAATTCTATTTGAGTAAAAATAAATGCCACATAAATAAAGAGATGTAACGTTGCGGGCAACCATTTTGTAAACATTTTTTTCTGACCGAAGGCAATAAAAACTACATTTTTCCATTTTTCCAAAGGAGTGCTGTTAGGCGCCCAATCAACTCCGAGATTTATGTTTCTCGAAATAGCAAAAAATCTTTTTGCAGCAAATCCAAAAGATAAAATGCAAAAAATAGAAAAGATTATTTGTTCATGCATAGTATATCCTTTTTTCTTTAAAGGTAAATGTTTTACTTTAGACTTTTAATTTCAATTTCAACTAAATTTCCTATCCATGAAGATTTTAAGTTCCAGCCAGGTAGCCCGAAAAATTAAAAGATTAGCCATAGAAATATACAGTAATCACCTAGAAGATAAGGAAATATATTTTGCAGGTATAAACAAAAAAGGGGTACAATTTGCAAATATTGTTGGAGCAGAATTAATGAAGAACAGTCCTCTTACCATAAACTTTTTTTCTATAAAGCTTGACCCTGGTAGTCCATTAAACAGACAAATTGAAGTATCAACAGATATTGGTTCTCTTTCAGGCAAAAAAATAATTCTATTTGACGATGTCGCCAATACGGGAAGAACCATTTTTTATGCCTGTAAGCCATTTTTAGACATCATCCCTGAAAGATTGGAAATAGCAGCATTAGTGGATCGCAAGCATAAACTTTTTCCCATTCAGGTCGATTACGTGGGGCTATCCCTAGCCACCACGTTACATAACAATATAGAAGTAATCTTCAACGAGGACAAAACCGCTGAAGCTTATTTAAGTTAATTATTTCTTTTTCGGTTGCGTTTTAGCATTTTTTTGTTGTTCGGCTATTTTTCTTTGTTCTTCAAGTACTTTTTGTAATCTGTCTTGAAAACCACCTGTCTTTTTAGGTTTTTTCTTGTGATTCTCCATTTGGGCCAGAATTTTAGCTTCATCTATTAGGAATGCTTTTGTGGCCATGGTTTGACCTATGTTCAAGACATTACTAAACAATAAATAAGCGGTTAATCCAGACGCATAACTGTTGAAGAATCCTAAAAACATAACTGGCATAACGTACTGCATCCATTTCATCGCAGGATTAGCGGAGAAATCCATGTTTTTAGAATTATAAAAAGTGAAGGCAAGCGTTGAAACAGCCCAAAGAATAGTAAATAAACTGATATGACTTCCAAAGCCAAAAGGAATAGCGAAAGGTAACTGAATCCATTCATCGTAAGAAGAAAGGTCGTCTGCCCATAAGAAAGGTGCTTGTCTAAATTCAATAGCTGCTGGAAAAAAGCGATAGAGTGCGAACCAAATTGGCATTTGTAAGAGCATTGGAAGACAGCTTCCTAGCGGATTAACACCAAATTCTCTGTACAACTTCATTGATTCCATTTGAACGGTAGAAGCATCATCTTTATGCTTTTCCTTCAATTTATCAATTTGAGGTTTTAGTGCCGTCATTTTACTTTGAGAATAAATCATTCTGTAAGTCAAATAAAACAAAGATAACTTCACTAAAAAAGTTAATATGAAAATAACAATTCCTTTATTTTCAAAGAACTGAGAAATCCAATTAAATACTGGACGAATTACCCAGCGGTTTATGGTTCCAAAGAAAGACGTTCCAAAGGCTATAATATCCTCCATATTATTACCCATGGCATAAAGTCTATCAAATTCATTGGGTCCCAAATAAAAATCCATTGAAAATGAATTATCAGCGTTTTTAAAGGGAATATCAATTTCCGCATCCATTTTTTTCAACGCCTTATCAGAATCATCGAGAAAAGTGGTAACCATTTTAGCCCCTTTAAAATTTTCAGACGCTAAAAGACTAACATTAAAAAACTGTTGGGTAAAAGAAACCCATTTGATAGGTGTATTTTCTTTATTCTCAGTATCGGAACTTGTGCAAGAACAATGCTTTGTATTATCAATACCCGGTTTATAGTAAATAGCCGAATAATTTTTCTCATAACTCACCGCTTTTTCCAGTTTACCAAGATAGTTAACCCACCTAAGCTTAATGGAATTGAACCCTTTATCCAGGATACCATCTAAATTTTCTGTTTTAATGGCATAATTAAAAAGATAATTATCTGGATTTAAGGTATAAACCTGTTCAAAATAGCCGCCATTATTCGCTACGGCCTTAAAACGGATGGTATTACCTTCCAGCGAACCGTCAAAAATGAGATCCTTGGTATAAATAAATCCACCTGGAACCGACTTTATCGGAAGAGCATAATAAAATTTATCCCGATCATCAGACATTAAAAGCAAGGATTCTTTAACATCCTTCCTTTCTGCATTTTGAACAATCTTATGATGATTCTTAATTAAAACCTCTTTAATAGTCCCCCCTTTAGTGCTAAAAGTAACTTTTAACAAGTCATTTTCCAGAACGAAATCTGATGCTTTTCCAGATGCTGCATTAGAAAAATCACCAAATTTATTTTCTCTGTCAACCAATAATTCAGTACTATCTTTTTGATATTCTGTTGATTGAATAACTATTTTTTCTCTAATAGCTTCTTTTGTTTTCCTTGCAAGCATGATGGAATCCTCCATTTTCTGCTGCTTAATTAATTCTTCCTGGGAAGGAGAGGTAACCACTTGCCAGAGAACAAATAAACCAAAGATTAAAAGGAGACCCAATTGTGTATTTCTATCCATTACAGCCAATAATTTGTTTAAGACTAAAATAAAGCCGCACAAATGTACAATAATGAGGTTAATTAGGAAATTCATTTGACATGTTTATTTAAGAATCTATAAAGAAGTCGATTATTGATATGTCAAATTCAAATGTTATATTTGCATTGTAGTAAAAACAAAAAGAATATGTTTCAAAGTTTAAGTGATAAATTAGAAGGTGCTTTCAAATTATTGAAGGGTGAAAATCGGTTAACCGAGATTAATATTGCCCAATCCATCAAGGAGATTCGACGGGCATTAGTTGCGGCCGACGTAAATTATAAAATTGCTAAAGAGTTTACCGATAAGGTAAAAGACAAGGCCTTAGGCAGTGAAAATGTACTTAAATCGGTAAGTCCCGGTCAATTATTAGTAAAAATTGTCCAAGACGAGTTAACCTCCTTAATGGGAGGACAAACCGAAGGAATTAATCTTACGGGAAATCCAACCATCATCCTTATTGCTGGTCTTCAGGGTTCAGGAAAGACCACTTTTTCCGGAAAACTGGCTTTTTTTCTAAAAACTAAAAAGAAAAAAAATCCCCTGCTAGTCGCCTGTGATGTTTACAGACCTGCGGCGGTGCAGCAGTTAACCGTCCTTGGGCAACAGATAAATGTGCCTGTTTTCTCTGATGCAGACTCAAAAAACCCTGTGGACATTGCATTGAGAGCCATAGCATTTGCTAAAAAGGAAAAACTTGATACGGTTATTGTCGATACTGCGGGCCGATTAGCTATCGACGAGGAAATGATGAAGGAAATTGCCGCTATCAAAAAAGCCATTGGACCCCAGGAAACGCTTTTTGTTGTAGATTCGATGACTGGACAAGACGCTGTGAATACAGCTGAAGCCTTTAATCAAACCTTAAATTTTGATGGAGTTGTACTAACAAAACTTGACGGTGACACCAGAGGAGGTGCTGCGCTTTCCATTAAATATCAAGTGGGAAAACCTATTAAATTCTCCAGTAATGGGGAGAAGATGGAGGCACTTGATCAGTTTTACCCTGATAGAATGGCGCAGAGGATCCTAGGGATGGGTGATATTGTAAGCTTTGTTGAAAAAGCCCAAGAGCAATTTGATGAAAAGGAAGCCAAAAGAATTGAAGCAAGAATTAGAAAAAATCAATTCGATTTTAACGACTTTATGGGCCAAATTCAACAGATTAAAAAAATGGGCGACCTGAAAAGTGTGATGAACATGATTCCAGGAATGGGCAAAATGGCCAAGGATATTGATATAAATGATGGCGCTTTTAAAAAGGTTGAAGCAGTTATTCAATCTATGACACCCAAGGAAAGAATGAATCCTGACCTCATTAATACGAGTAGAAAAAATAGAATAGCCTTGGGTTGCGGTCAAAATATTTCAGATATCAATGCATTCATCAAACAATTTGATCAAATGAGAAAAATGATGCAGAAAATATCTAAAAATCCTTCCATGGGAATGCCTAATATGGGACCAGCCGGAAGAGCCAGACGTTAATAAAAAAGGAACCCCTCTTGTTTTTCCAAGAAAGGTTCCCTGATATACATCGCAAAATTAAACCATTACTTGATGCAAAGATAGTAATACTATTATAAAGATGCAACGGGTTAATCTTTTATTTTTAAAATATTTTCCAAAGCCCTGTTTGGTTGAATAAACTTGCCAGTTTGCAAGGTGTTTTGTGTGTCCAATCCTGTATTGCTGAGTATTAAAAAAACTTCCCTAGCAGATAAAGTGGGATGAACACTTTTCATGATAGCGATTAAAGAGGCTACATAAGGTGTTGCCATAGAGGTTCCACTCAATACACCATATTGATTATGAGGTAGCGTAGAAAGTATGTTCACGCCAGGCGCAGATACTGCCATTTTAATCTCTGACACTTTATTAGAAAATGAAGCCTTGGCCAGATTTTCATCTACTGCCGAAACCGCTATTACGCCCGTTACATTAGCTGGAGAAAACTCTTTGGCATTGCGATTACTGTTTCCAGCTGCTACAACAACGATGCAACCTTTCGACGCAGCATAAGCTACTGCTTTTTTATAAATCCTTTGATGAAATGGATTTCCAGGACCACCCAAAGAGAGAGAAATAACGGTAGCGCCTTTATCGACGGCTTCAATAATACCATCTACTATGGTTTCTTTCGTTCCATACCCAGCTGCATTTAAAACTCTAATGCTAGTTATATTAAAAAAGTCTTCCGTTGTATTTAAAGAAGCTATTCCCAGATTATTACCCGTAACGGCTGATGCGATACCAGCACAATGCGTACCATGACCTTTGGGATCCATGTCAGCCCCTGAAGAAATAGATGTAAAATGACCAAATAAATCTTCATGATTTTTATCAATTCCCGTATCCAGAATAGCTAATAAACCTTTTTTTCTCTTAGTCCATGTATTTTTCGACAGTACATCGTTTAATCCAACAATATTCAACTTATTTAGTGCCCATTGGTTACCGGATAAAGGGTCATTAGTAATAGGAGGCTTTAAATCGGGACCTTCCGGCCATTTATTACCAGGTAAATTTAAAAAATACACGCTATTGGGTTCAATATGTATTACCCCCTGTACCTTCCTTAAATGACTTAACAGATTATTCCAATCACTGTAGGTATTAACATTTACATCCAACTTAAGATAATCATCTAAATTAGTAAGGTTATACCTTTCAGGATAAAATGCATTAGACATATTGATTACCGATTTAATTTTTAAAATCTCTGTTGGTTGAAAAATATCCTTTTTTACCAACATAATAATCTCGGCGGTATCTTCTAACTGTAAAGACTGAAAGGTGAGTTTTCCGGGTAAATAGTAATGCAAAGCAATAGTTCCAATGGCCAGAAATAAAAAAGCAGGCAAAATAAACTGTCCAAAACGAATAGCAACAAATAAAAGTGCCGCACTTAAACTAATAGTTAAAAAGTCTCTGCTAACAAAAAAAAGAAAGTCTGACATATTTAATATGTCCGCCGACAGGCCCATAAAATATAGGACCAGAGACAGAGGAAAGATTAGCCAAAATACAATATTGGTCCATCTTTCTTTCCCAAAAAACCTCAAAAACAAAGAAATCTGAATAATCAACAAACCAAAATGATATAACATAAAGAGGTTATTTTAGGAGTAAGCACGTATAAAAAAGCAAATTAAAACATTAATATTTAGCGGGTACACCTTTTGCTGGCAAAGATTTTAGAATAAAATCTCTGAAATCTTCATTTGATTTTTCAAGATCTTCTCTTCTCAAGTACATCATGTGCCCGCTTCTATAACCTTCAAAACGCATTCTATTTTTGAATCTGCCAGAAGGATCCATATTCCACATAGAGTATTTAGCATCAAAATAGGTACAGGCCCCATCATAGTATCCTGACTGAACCATTACATTTAGATAAGGATTCTGTGCCATTGCTTGCCGTAAATTTTCACCTGTTTTATCACCGGATCTATCCCAGGGATTTACAGGACCGAACATATTATACTTTAGATCTGTTTTAAAATTAAGGGTATTACTTATATAATGATTAATAGCTGGGGTAAATGAATGCAACCAGGAAGTAAGTTCCGAATTATAATCGGGTGAATCTCCTGCCAATTGTCTGTCAATACCCAAATATCTACTATCCAGGCGGCCCACGGTATATCCACCTTGATTTCTCCTAAGATCTTTCCAGAAAAAGGAGGTAGAAACATCAAGATTATTCTGTAGAACGCTTTCCAGAGAAAGACCTGAATATTCTGAGAATTTTTTTGCGACCTCTAATTTTCTACTTTCGGATAAAAAGCCCCCCATAGCCATCGCGGGAAGAAGTTCCTCTATGGTGTATTTTTCCACCTCAGGTAAGAAATCTGTTAAATCTTTTTGCTGATATTCTGGTATAAGCAATTTGTGATACCAGGCAGTTGCGGCAAAATAAGGCAAACGATTGGCAGCATCAACCGGACCATCTCTTAAAATCCCAAGATCGGTTGGAGAAACCAGCACCACACCATTTAAATACATCCATTGGCTATTTTGCAATTCAAGAGCCAGACCAGAAACTCTTGTAGTACCATAACTTTCTCCTATAAGAAATTTAGGAGAAGGCCATCTGTTTTTTCTTGTAACAAAAGTATTTATCCATTCCGCTAAATACTTTATATCGGCATTTACGCCGAAAAAAACAGAAGGTTTCACCTCTTTATCCAAAATCCTGGAATAACCAGTATTTACCGGATCAACAAATACAATATCTGCCACATCTAAAATGGAATAGGGATTATCCTGGACGCCATAAGGTTGAACAGGATAACCCTCAGCATCGATATTTAAAACTTTAGGACCGGTATAAGCCACATGCATCCATACCGATGCAGAGCCAGGTCCTCCATTAAAAGAAATGACTAAAGGCCTGGTCGTCTGATCTTTAATATCTGTTCTTTCATAATAAGTATAAAATAGAGAAGCAATAACTTTTCCCGATGCATCCCAGACAGGTTGTGTACCTGTGGTTGCTTTATAGGGAACTGGTTTACCTTTTATAACCACTGCACCCAACGTTAAAACTTGCGTATCGGCGGGTAATGTTACCGTTTGACTGATTACATTCAACACGGAAAAACAAAGAAAACTAAATATTACAAAACTTTTTTTCATAAAGAAAGGTATTTAATATGAATTAATTAATTGCTAAAGTAAGAAATTAAACGGTATCATTTTTCGTAACTTTAAGCCAAAAACAAATTAGATATGTCAGTTTTAGAAAAACAGAAATGTGTCATTATCGGTTCGGGACCTGCGGGATATACAGCAGCTATATATGCAGCAAGAGCGGGACTGAATCCAGTATTGTTTACAGGCAAAGAACCAGGTGGCCAATTAATGATTACTACCGATGTTGATAATTTCCCAGGTTACCCCGCAGGAATTATGGGACCTGAAATGATGGAAGATTTTCGTAAACAAGCGGAAAGGTTTGGGACAGAAATAAGATATGAATTGATCACAGAGGTAGATTTCACAGGACCAGTGCATTTACTTACCACGGAAAGCGGAAAAAATATTGAAGCGAATACAGTAATTATTTCAACAGGAGCAACAGCTAAATGGTTGGGATTGGATTCAGAGAAAAGATTAATGAATAAAGGCGTTTCAGCCTGTGCCGTTTGCGATGGATTTTTCTTTAGAGGAATGGATGTGGCCGTCGTTGGTGCAGGAGATACTGCCGCTGAAGAGGCATCTTATTTAGCAAAATTATGTCCAAAAGTACATTTAATTGTGCGTAGAGATGAAATGAGAGCCTCTAAAATAATGCAGGAAAGAGTTAAGAACACACCAAACATTATTATTCATTGGAATACCGAAACGGTTGAAATTTTAGGTGAGAACGAAACGGAAGCTGTGCGAGTTAAAAATAATGTGAACGGATTAGAAGAAGTAATACCAGTAAAAGGATTTTTTGTAGCTATTGGTCATCAGCCTAATACCTCTATTTTTGATAAGTGGTTATCAATGGATTCCTCAGGTTATCTCATTGCCCAACAAGGAAGCACAAAAACAGATATTCCTGGAGTATTTGTTTCTGGAGACGCTGCCGATAAAGTTTATCGTCAAGCGATAACCGCTGCAGGAACGGGATGTATGGCAGCATTAGATGCAGAAAGATATTTAGTTGAACATGGTATATCATAATTCAACCAAATAAATAAACCGTTTTTTTAAAAGGTTATTATATTTGACCTGTCATTCCCTTTTAACTGGGATAACCATTTTTTGTTTTCCAAATCATTTATTTATGTCAACCAAAGCAAATACTAAATTTCGTCCCGGTGTTCTTTTCGGTGAAGAAGTTACAGAATTATTAAACTATGCCAATGAGAAGGATTTTGCCTTACCTGCTGTTAATGTAATCAATACAAGTACTATAAATGCTGTACTAGAAACAGCTGCTGCGGTAAATTCTCCAGTAATTATTCAATTTTCTAATGGAGGTGCTGCGTTTTATGCTGGAAAAGGATTAAGTAATGAAGGACAACGAGCAGCGATTGCCGGTGGCATATCAGGTGCTTATCATGTTCATGCCCTAGCTGAACATTATGGAGTTTCTGTTATTTTGCATACTGACCATTGCTCAAAAAGTTTATTACCATGGGTTGACGGTTTATTATTAGCCAGTGAAAAACAGTTTGCCTCAACAGGTAAACCTTTATTCAGTTCTCACATGCTTGATTTATCCGAAGAATCATTAGAAGAAAATATACATACCTGTGTTGATTACTTCAAACGTATGGCACCCATGGGTATGACGCTTGAAATAGAACTTGGTGTTACCGGCGGAGAAGAAGACGGCGTTGACAATTCTGACGTTGATAATGCAAAATTATATACTCAGCCCGAAGAGGTATCGTATGCTTATGAAAATTTAAATGCCATAAGCAATCAATTTACCATTGCTGCTGCTTTTGGAAATGTACATGGTGTCTATAAGCCAGGCAATGTGCAATTAGAGCCAAAAATTTTACTGAATTCACAACAATTTATTCAAAATAAATTCAAAACCTCCGCTAATCCTGTGAATTTTGTTTTCCACGGTGGCTCAGGGTCAAGCAGAGAAGAAATAAGGGAATCCATTACTTATGGAGCGGTTAAAATGAATATTGATACAGATATGCAGTGGGCATTTTGGGATGGTATTCGTCAGTTTGAGGCAAAGAACAGACCCTTTTTACAAGGACAAATAGGCAATCCAGACGGTGCAGAAAAGCCTAACAAGAAATTTTATGACCCTCGTGTTTGGTTAAGAGAAGGAGAAAAAACATTTGTAGCCAGATTAAAGTTAGCCTTTGAAGATTTAAATTGTCTTAACAGGAACCTTTAACCTACGACCACAGTGCCAGTCTCTTTAGCCAGACTGGCCTGTGCCTCTTTTAAACGCATGTGAAGTTTTAAATGATACATATAGGATGATTCGTTTGCTGAAGCATCTAATGTTTTCAGGGTATTTAGGTTTTCTCTTATCAATTTCCCTATTTTTCTGAATCTGAATCGTTTTAAAGAATCAGAGGCATCTTTAATAAAATTTTCTTCCGGAACTTTTTGGCTCAAAAAAATATCCCATTTCTTCTCCCAATTTTCACTAAGGGTATATGGAGAGATAGTAAAAGAAACCGCTAAATTTTTCAAGTCAGAAGCATCGTGATTTATAAAATAAGCAGCGTCTGGCAAAGCCATACCTTCCATAGAATGTTGAAGAAACAGTTCAACGACCCTTCTATATAAAGGATGGTCAAATCCGTCGATAATATCTTGAATATTTTGAATAATAAAGTGCCCAACCATTATCTCTTTACTGGCATCTATATATTGGGTTCCAGATAATATAAGTATTCTTGCGATATCTCTTTCCTGGTGTTCGTCTCCTAAGGATATATTGGCTGAATCATCCTCATTAAATTCAAGAATAGGCGCAGGGTCAGATATACTTCCCTCTGAGGAAGATTTTTCAAGATCTTTTTTTAAATGTCTGTTAATTTCAAAAAGAATGGCATTTTCATCAATCTGTAGAAGATCTTTACAGATTTTAACATACGATTCCCTCTTTAAAGGATTTCTAACTTTACTAATGGTTACTGCAATTTGAGAAAGAATAGAAGCTCGCCGTTGAGGATCATTTCCAGCTGACTTCAATAAATGAGTCATTTCAAACTGCACTAAATTTTTAGCATTTTTATTTAAATACTCTTTAAATTCTTGAGAACCTACTTTTTGAATAAATGAATCTGGGTCATCACCTTCTGGCAGGGTAACTAACCGAACGTTTAAATCTTCTTCAAGCGTTAAGCCTAATCCCCTGATGGCGGCATTCACCCCAGCATTATCCCCATCAAATAAAATCAAAATATTTTCAGTCAGCCTTTTTATGAGACGTATCTGGTCTCTGGTCAGGGAGGTACCAGAGGAAGCGACAACATTACTTATACCCGCTTGATGTAAAGATAAAACGTCGGTATAGCCTTCCGTTAAAATACATTCATCTTCTTTTTGAATCATTTTCCTGGCAAAATTCATCCCGAACAAGGTTTTACTCTTTACGTAAATCTCTGTTTCCGGCGAATTTATATATTTAGGTGCTTTAGTATCTTTAATTAAAATCCGTCCAGCAAAAGCAATAACTTTTCCTGACATATTAAAAATAGGAAACATAACCCTTCCCCTAAAGAAATCATTTCCCTGACTATTAGTTAATCCTAGTTTTTGTAAATATTCTAAAGAATACCCCATTTTAACAGCCTCTGTCGTCAGCGCATTTCCAGATTCAGGCGCATATCCTAGTTTAAATTCATTAATAATTTCCTCTCTAAATTCTCTATGTTTAAAATAGGATAATCCAATATTTCTACCTCTTTCTGATTCCCAGAGCTGTTTTGCATAAAATTTAACAGCAAAATCATTGATTAGATACAACGATTCCAGGTGTTTTTGTTCATCCTTTTGAACTTCAGAGGTAACCGTCTCATCCAGTTCAATTTTATATTTTTGAGCGAGATACCTTATTGCATCTGGAAAAGATAAGTTTTCAAGTTCCATTACAAAATGTAAACTATCTCCACCTTTACCACAACCAAAACATTTGAAAATATTTTTAGAAGGAGAAACCGAAAAAGAAGGTGATTTCTCATTATGAAAAGGGCACAAACCAATAAGATTTGAACCACGTCGTTGAAGGGTAACAAAATCTCTTACGACGTCATCTATCTGACATTTTTCAAGAACTTCCTGAATACTAGCTGGGTGTATCATGACTTTTTATTTATGAGTCTGAAACAAACATGAGGTTTACTTCTTTCAAAATCCTCTGGAATACTCTTATCAGTTAGCTCTTCTATTGAATCATAACCTTCAATTTCAGCAATATTGAGTTTAAATTTTTTATAATTATTAGAAAAATAAAGGATGCCACCAGGAGCTAAAATAGGTCTAATTTGGTTAATTAAATGAACATGATCTCTTTGAACATCCCAGGTTAGCAACATTTTTTTGCTATTACTAAAGGTAGGAGGATCTAAAATAATTAGATCATAAGAAGATGTAGGAACGGTTGGAATCCAATCTAAAATATCCTTTCGGATATAATCATATTTTTTAGATGATTTAAAGCCATTAAGAATCATATTTTTCTCCGCCCATTGTAGATAAGTATTTGACATATCTACGGTAGTCACTTTCACTGCGTCACCGGCTGCAGCATAAACACTGAAAGAACCGGTGTATGCAAATAAATTTAGCACTCTTTTGTTTAAAGCTTCTTTTTTAACCCATTGCCTTGTAATCCTATGGTCTAAAAACAAACCAGTATCAAGATAGTCAAAAGGATTAATCAAAAAAAGCAGTCCAAATTCCTGAACGGATAAAAGAGCCCCAGAATAATCAAGCTTATTATATTGATTTTTACCTTTTTGGGTAGATCTTAGTTTTATAGAAATATTTTCAATATCAATATTTAGCACCTCCGAAATAATTCGTTTAATATCCAGCAACCAATCTTTACTAGATTCCTTTCCCTCATCTATAACATCAATAGCGGCGATAACATGTTCTTCAAATTTGTCTATAACAAAAGGAAAATCAGGTAAGTCCTTATCATACACACGATAGCAAAATATAGCTTTTGATTTTGCCCATTTTGCTTTATGTTTAAACCGTTTTCTTAATCTATTTTCAAAATCAATTAAAGCCATAACCTGTTTTTCTAGTTAGCAAATAAGGCAGAAATACCTGAAATTTTCTTTACATCATTGTATTTATAAAAGCCCTCACCTGATTTCACGCCTAATTTTCCCGCTTTCACCATATTCACCAATAAAACAGCTGGAGCATATTTTGGGTTACCAAATCCGTCTTTCAACACATTTAAAATAGATAAACAAACATCCAGACCGATATAATCAGCCAATTGCAGTGGCCCCATTGGATGCGCCATACCTAATTTCATAATTTGATCTATTTCATTTACCCCAGCCACATTTTCTTGAAGAGAAAGGATAGCCTCGTTAATCATGGGCATTAAAATCCTGTTAGAAATAAATCCAGGAAAATCAGAAACAACTAAAGGAGTTTTATTCAATAAGGCAGAGATCTCAATCACTTTATTGGTTACCTCTTTTGCTGTTAATAATCCAGGAATAATTTCAACTAAAGGCATAACAGGCACAGGATTCATAAAATGCATACCAATAACATTTTCAGGCCTATTGGTAAACGATGCTAAAGCGGTAATAGAAATGGAAGAGGTATTAGAAGCTAAAATGCAGGTATTATTTGTAAGTTTATCTAACTGATTGAATAATTTTTCTTTCAACAAAATATTTTCAGAAATGGCTTCCACCACAATAAAGGCATCATTTACTCCCGTCTCCAGATCTGTAGTAAAATGAATATTATTAATAATATCTGGTTTTGAATTTAGTGCTAATTTTTCTTTACTAATTAACCTATCTAAATTTTTATGAATATTTAATTCTGCCTGTAATAAAGAAGACATTGATATGTCTATTAAATGAACATTAAAACCTGAGGTGGCAAAAACCTGAGCGATACCATTTCCCATGGTACCACTTCCTATAACGGCTACATTTTTCATAATAATTGATTTCAAGAATGTAAATTTACCCTAGAAAAATGAAAGGTGATTCTTTTTTAAAATTAAAATTAAATGAAAAACATACGGTTTAAAATAATGTGGCTTTGGATAATTTGCCATTTGACCTTTACTGTGAGCGCACAAAAAGATCCTTATGAAGGATTAATGGAAGCAATATGGTTAGACTCAATGACCATAACTGCAAAAAAGATGGGATTTGACGTTAATAACTTTATTGAAATGGTGAGGGAAGATACCAGTTTTTATCAAGCATTTAAAAATTTAAGACTTATTCCACATAATGCCAATCATAAACAAGAATTTTTCAATGAAAAAGGAAAATTGATCGATTATTATAGTGCTAAAACGCAATTATTACCATCAGGAAGCTGTAAGGAGATCAAATTTATAACAAAAGAGAAGTCAACAACGTATAGTAAAAAAAATGGAGAGCGAAAGTATTTAACAGCTAAATTATATGAAAGAGTCTTTTTACCCTCTGGAAAAATATGCGCAAGTACGAATACAGAAACAACAAATAAAAAGAACGAAGGAATTATAGACTATTACTATGGAGAATTAAAGCGATTTATTTTTCAACCAGGAGAGAAAGCCAATATTCCAATGATAGGAAATAAAACAGCTTTATTTAGTGAAAAAATGAGAAAATACTATCAATATGGTATAGAATCCAAAAATTATTCAGATGGCACACCTTGTTATGTATTCACTATTAAAGAAAAAGATGCATATTCCGATAAAAAATCTGGAAAAACGGTCATAAAATTTATGGAGACTTATTTTTCAAGAAAGGATTTCCAGGTAATGGGAAGAGAGTACGAGGTAGAATATCCAGGACCATTCTTCTCATTTAATATCCGGGTTAATGTAAACTTAGACTATATGGGAAACAAACAATACATACCACAGATAGTGAACTATTCAGGAGAATGGGATATTCCAGGAAGAAAGAAAGAAATTGGAAAATTTAAGATGGAGGTAACCTCAACAAATAGTAATTAAGAAATAAAGTTTAGGAGATAAATATTATAAAGTAAAAAAAAGTACTTACAGTAAAACTGTAAGTACTTTAATTGTCGGGGCACCAGGATTTGAACCTGGGACCCCCTGCTCCCAAAGCAGGTGCGCTACCGGGCTGCGCTACGCCCCGAAAAACCCGGCGGTGGAGGAGGGATTCGAACCCTCGGTACCGTTACCAGTACGTCAGTTTAGCAAACTGGTGGTTTAAACCGCTCACCCACTCTACCAACTATTGCTAATCTCCAACTGTATGTTACTTCCTTAGCGATGCAAAAGTACAACAAGTTTATTTATTTGACAAACTTTTTGCCACATTAAAATAAAAAAATTAAGTTTCTCTTAAAGAATTTTTAATTTTCTTTTCCAGTTCAAGGACGGTTTCTTTAAAGTAGGTATCTGTTTCCATTAAATCCTGAACGGTTTTAATAGAATAAATTACAGTACTATGATCCCTGCCACCGAAGACTTCACCAATATTTTTTAGAGATTTATCAGTCATTGTTTTGGCCAGATACATTGACAACTGCCTAGCGATAACGATTGACCTTTTGCGTGTTTTACCAAACAGTGTTTCCACCGGAACTTTGAGATGATCAGCGACCAATTTCTGAATATTTTCGACAGTAATCTCTTTATTAATCTCTGACACAAAATTCTTGATAACCTCTCTGGCTAAATCTACGTCAATTTCCCTTCTATTAAGAGAAGCCTGCGCCATCAAAAGATTGAGAACACCTTCAAGTTCCCTTATATTATTTTTAATATTGTAACAAATAAACTCAATCACATTTTGTGAAATACCCACACCTTCTTTCATCATTTTATGCTCGAGGATAGCCATTCTTGTTTCTAAATCAGGTGCTTGCAAATCAGCTGAAAGGCCCCATTTAAATCGAGAAATCAATCTTTCCTCCATACCATCTAAGTCTCTTGGAGGTCTATCGGAGGTTAGTACAATTTGTTTACCCCCTTGATGAAGTTGATTAAAAATATGAAAGAAAATTTCCTGGGTCTTCGTTTTATTAGCTAAAAACTGAATATCATCAACAATGAGTAAATCAATATGCTGATAAAAATTGACAAAATCATTAACACCCCCATTTCGAATAGATTGAATCAATTGATTCGTAAAGCTATCTGAAGTAACGTATAAAACGACTTTACCAGGAAATTTTAGTTGAACCTCATTCCCGATGGCGTGAGCAAGATGAGTTTTACCCAAACCTACATCACCATAAAGAACCAAAGGATTAAAGGAGGTAAGACCTGGTTTTTTTGCAATAGCCAAACCAGCTGACCGAGCTAATCTATTGCAGTCACCTTCAATATAATTTCCAAAAATGTAAGTAGCATTGAGTTTAGCTTCTACGCTCCATTTCTTTATACCTGGAATAACAAACGGATTTTTAATATCATTTGCATTTGAAAAATCAGGTGTTTCCTTATTTTCAGCAGGTTTATTTGGCTGGGGTTGATTATTTTCTGCATTATCATTGACTAGAATTTGATATTCTAATCTAACTTTTTCACCAACTTCTTGCCTGATAGTAGATTTTAATAATCCTATATAATGTTCTTCTAACCATTCGTAAAAAAACTTATTTGGCACAAGCAAGGTGAACACTTTTTCATCCAAACGAACGGGACGGATGGGTTCAAACCAAGTTTTATAGCTTTGGTTATTCACGTTCAGGCGAATATTCCTTAGACATTTTTCCCAGACCTCAGTATGATTTTTTTGCATTGACCCAAAGTTCCAAAAAATTTAAAAAAGTCCAAAGGATAATAAAACGAAGCCTTCATTATTATATGTCAATCTGTATTTTACTCCAATAGGGTTGTAAAAATGGTAATTTTTTTTGAATGCCTTACTATATCCCCAAAAATATTATTTATATTATTTTAAAAATGATAGTAAAACACTGAATACCAATTATATAAATAAAATTCCACATCAATATTACTGCGTATCAAAAAGACCTGGAGTAATCACACGAAAAGGAATTGAAAGGTGATTATAAGCTCTTTGGGTAGCTTCTCTACCTCGTGGAGTCCGTTGAATAAACCCCTCCATAATTAGGAAAGGTTCGTGCACTTCTTCCAGGGTACCTGGTTCCTCCCCTACTGCCGTTGCGAGGGTAGTAAGCCCCACGGGACCGCCCTTAAATTTATTAATAATGGTCGTCAATATTCTATTATCCATTTCATCGAGACCACATTTATCTACTTTAAGCGCCTGGAGGCCATAATTTGCGATATCCAGGTCGATGGTACCGTTCCCTTTCACCGAGGCAAAATCTCTAATTCTTCTTAGTAATGCATTGGCAATTCTGGGCGTTCCTCTGCTACGCCTGGCAATTTCAGCAGCGCCATCAGCCGTCATAGGAAGGTCCAGTAATTCAGCTGATCTGAATAGAATCTTTATTAATGTTTCCACGTCATAATAATCCAGATGAAAATTGATACCAAAACGGGCTCTCATTGGCGCTGTCAGCAAGCCCATCCTGGTAGTAGCACCTACTAAAGTGAAGGGATTTAGAGAAAGCTGAATACTTCTTGCACTGGGACCTGAATCAATCATAATATCGATTCTAAAATCTTCCATTGCAGAATACAAATATTCTTCCACCACGGTATTCAGACGATGAATTTCATCAATAAAAAGAACATCATTAGGTTCGAGGTTAGTAAGGATCCCAGCTAAATCACCAGGTCTTTCCAACACGGGCCCGGAGGTCATTTTAAGACCACATTTCAATTCATTTGAGATTATATGTGACAAAGTTGTTTTACCCAAACCCGGCGGGCCATGCAGCAAAACATGATCCAGGGCCTCGCCTCTCAGCTTGGCAGCTTCTATAAAAACCATCAAATTTTCAACGATATCAGGCTGTCCGTTAAAGTCATTTAAAGCTTTGGGCCTCAATGCCTTCTCCAGCGTTTTTTCCTCTTTAGACAAAGTTGAATGGTCTGGATTCAACATAGGGTTTTTCATAGATTATTTCTTTACTTGACGGTGCTAATTTACCCCATTTTTCCATAAAAAGAATTACTTTTGCGGCAAACAAAACATAGTATTATGTCAGGATCCAAAATAAGTATGATTAACGGTAAGTTAACCGTTCCGAACGACCCAATTATTCCTTTTATCGAAGGAGACGGTACGGGTGAAGACATCTGGGCATCTTCAGTACGCGTAATTGATGCAGCGGTTCAAAAAGCCTATAACGGAGAAAAAAAGATTCACTGGTTAGAAGTTTTAGCTGGTGAAAAAGCTTTTAATTTAACTGGAAATTGGTTGCCAGAAGAGACCATTACAGATATTGATAATTACATGGTTGCCATAAAAGGGCCATTGACTACGCCTGTAGGTGGAGGTATCCGTTCTTTAAATGTTGCTTTAAGACAACAATTAGACTTATATGCGTGTGTAAGACCTGTTCAATATTTTACTGGCGTTCCTTCCCCGGTAAAAGAGCCGCATTTAGTTGATATGGTTATTTTCAGAGAAAATACGGAAGACATCTACGCGGGTATAGAATATTTACATGGTACACCTGAACTTGAAAAATTAAAAAAGTTCCTTATCGAAGAGATGGGCGTTAATAAAATCAGATTCCCAGATACTGTTTCTTTAGGTATCAAACCTGTATCTATTGAAGGAACAGAAAGATTGGTTCGCGCGGCCATTGAATTTGCCATTGACAATAAAAAACCATCCGTTACCTTAGTTCACAAGGGTAATATCATGAAATTTACAGAGGGTAAATTCAAGGATTGGGGTTATGAATTAGCTGAAAGAGAATTTGGTGATAAAGTTTTCACCTGGTTTCAATATGATAAAATATTGGCAAAGGAAGGCAAAGCAGCGGCTGACAAAGCACAAAGTGATGCAGAAGCAAAAGGATTAGTCATTGTAAAAGATGTTATTGCCGATGCTTTTTTACAACAAATTTTACTTCGTCCTTCTGAATACTCAGTAATTGCTACCTTAAATCTTAATGGAGATTATATTTCCGATGCACTGGCTGCTGAAGTAGGTGGTATTGGTATTGCACCAGGTGCGAATATTAATTATATCAATGGAAAAGCTATTTTTGAAGCTACCCATGGAACAGCACCTAAGTATGCCGGCTTAGATAAAGTTAATCCAAGTTCAGTCATTCTTTCAGGAGAAATGATGTTGCGTTATATGGGATGGAAAGAAGCGGCAGATTTGATTCTTTCTTCTATGGAAAAAACCATTGCTCAAAAACAGGTTACTTATGACTTCCACCGTTTAATGGAAGGAGCAACGCTTTTAAAATGTTCAGAATTTGGAGATGCGCTTATTTCCAATATGTAAATAAATCGAGTAGGAAGGTAGGGATTATTTCCCTACCTGTCCTCTCACACCACCGTACGTACCGTTCGGTATACGGCGGTTCTTTAAGTTTTGATTCTAACCTTTTGGTACTGGTCGGA
>JAIYCH010000030.1 GCA_027488135.1 Saprospiraceae bacterium
AATCAATTTATAACTTAATCCCGCACTTAAGTCCTTAGCTATGTTTATTTCTTTAACGGTTAAAACTTCCTCAATGATGCTTTTCTTTTGAAAGTTTTTTACCATCAATGGTAGTAAAGACATACTTACGCTATTTCCTAGTTTGAACATGGTATCTACATGATGAGCAAACTCCTTTGCGCTTTCACTTTTCAGGCAAAAGCCATTTGCACCGGCTTTAAATGTTTCAAAAATCCTGAAAGAATTTTCTGGCTCTGTGATAACTAAAATATTGATCCAGGTAAATTTTCTCCTTATCTCAGATAAGGGATTATAGTTATCCCCTAAAGATGGAAGTAAGGTGGTGACAACTAACGAAGTATTACTATCACAATTTAAAGGAGCATCATCTAAAGAAAATAAAAACTTATATTCCTGACGGATTGATAATACTTCCTTAATTTTTTTTTCCAAGGATAAATCATCTAACAATAAAATAATATACTTATTCCCGTCCATTATTTTTATAATTTTCCGGAAAACAATTCATTATGGCAAAAAAAGTATTATTAAAAGTTTTAACATTTTTAAAACCTGAGTTTTCTGCCAGTTTAGTTATACTATTATTTTCTAAAAACCCCTCTTCAAGAAGTTTAATAGCATACGAAATTCTTAAATTAGTTATATAAGAATCATAATTTAAACCTTTTATACTAGTTAAATGAAAAATTATGAAATCAGATTCAAGGCCAGTTTCTTTAATTAAATCTTTAATAGTAAAATTAGTTGATAGATAGGAATTTGATGTATTTTCCCAATGTGTCAGTTTTTCCTCTATAACTAGAGGGTCTATTGATTTAATTTTATTATCTAAAAGGGACGCCTCATTAAAAGTAACCTTTGCCAATAAAGGATAACCTGTCATGAGTGAGGGATATAATGCGAGAAAAATAAAGAAAAGAAAGGAGATAATAATAGAAAATAAAGTCGTCCAGTTTACTACTATATTTTTATCTAATTCTATGAATCCGATGATTAAATAACAGGCGTTTATGATTATCCATGAACTCAAAAAATAAAAATAAAAATTGTTTATTTTTTTCTTGTTAATATCCTCTTTGTTGATACTTTGAAAATCCCTATATATTTTCAATAAGTATAACCCCGAAATAAACCCCATGGAATGCCGGATTATTCTCATTAAACTAACCCCAAAATAACCCATGATTACCTCTTTGTCCCATCCTTTTTCTATAAATTCATTGATATTTGCTAATTGCTCGGGTCTGGATAAAAAGAGATGGAAATAAAAAAAATTAAATATTCCCAACAATAATGGAATTAATAATGGAAAATGAAATATTTGAAAGATATATTTCCCCTTCATTAAATTAATAAAAAAAACGAACACCACTAAAGGGGTGGCATTGAGAAGAATGGCAGGCCAAAGCGTGAAATAGAAGTAAAAGTTTATATCACCCAAACTTCTAAGAAGCACCTGAACATTACTAAATAAAAATGAGGAATAAAGGAAAATTAAAAATATTTTGAAGATTCCTTTAGGAAACTTTAAAATTATCCAAATTATAGAGATAATTAGAATCAATACATTAAAATATATAAAAAAACTTGTCAAAAGATTGTTTTAGATCAATATACAAAAAAGTATTGTAGGATATATAATTTTTATCGTAATAATTCTAAAATATCGTATAATTGGTTTAAACCATAGAAACTCCATTTCATTTACATTCTAATCCATGTTGGAATCTTTATTTGATAAAAAGAGCGCTATGAGTTCACCTTTACTATTTATCTCCAGTTTACGATAAATTTTTTGAATGTGAAATCTTACACCATCAATAGAGATTCCAACTCTTTCACCAATCATTTTATAACTTAATCCCGCACTTAATTCCTTAGCTATGTTTATTTCTTTAACGGTTAAAACTTCCTCAACGATGCTTTTCTTTTGAAAGTTTTTTACCATCAATGGTAGTAAAGACATACTTACGCTATTTCCTAGTTTGAACATGGTATCTACATGATGAGCAAACTCCTTTGCGCTCTCACTTTTCAGGCAAAAACCATTTGCACCGGCTTTAAATGTTTCAAAAATCCTGAAAGAATTTTCTGGCTCTGTGATAACTAAAATATTTATCCAGGAAAATTTTCTCGTTATCTCATATAATGGATTATAATTATCTCCTAAAGATGGAAGTAAGGTGGTGATAACTAACGCAGCATTACTATCGTCCTGCAGAGGAGCATCATCTAAAGAGAATAATAACTTATAATCTCTATTGCCTGATAATACTTCCTTAATTTTTTTCTCCAGGGATAAATCATCCAATAGAAGAATAATATACTTATTACCTTCCATTATTTATATAATTTACAGGTAAACAATTCATTATGGCGGAAAAAGTATTATTAAAGGTTTTAACACTTTTGAAACCTGAATTTTCAGCCAGTTTAGCCAGGTTATTATTGTCTAAAAAACCATCTTCCAATAAGGTAATAGCATAAGAAATTTTTAAATTAGTTATGTAAGAATTATAATCTAAGCCTTTTATACTATTTAAATGAAAAAGAATAAGATCAGATTCAATACCTGTTTCTTTAATTAAATCCTTTATGGAAAAATCAGTCCTTAGATACGACTTTGATGTATTTTCCCAATGTTTCAGTTTCTCCTCTATGACCAAAGGGTCTATTGATTTGATCCTATTATCTGAAAGTGAATCCTCATTTAAAGTTGCCTTTGCCAGTAAAGGATAACCTATCATGAGAGAAGGATATAAAGCAAGAAAAATAAAGAAAAGGAAGGAAATAAGTACGGAGAACAAAGTGGTCCAGCTTACTAAAGTACTTCTATCTAATTCTATGAACCCTATGATTATATATAAGAAATTAATTAAAGTCCAGGAACTTAAAAAATAAAAATAAAATTTATTTATTTTTTTCTTGTGGATATCCTCTTTGTTGATTTGTTGAAAATCCTTAAAAATCTTCAATAAATAAAACCCCGAAATAAACCCCAAGGAATGGCGGATTATTCTCATTAGACCAACCCCAAAATAACCCATGGTAACCTCTTTAAACCAACCATTTGTAATAAAATCATTAATATTTGCTAATTGCTCGGGTCTGGATAAAAAGAGATGGAAATAAAAAAAGTTGAATAGTGCAAATAAAAAAGGAATAAATATAGGAAAATGGAAAAAATGAAAGGTATATTTCCCCTTCATTAAATAAATAAAAAAAACAAAAACAACCAAAGGGGTGGCATTAAAAATAACGGCAGGCCAAAGAGTGAAGTATAAAAACAAATTCACATCCCCTAAATTTCTAAAAAGTAACTGAACGTTACTAAAAAGGAAGGAGAAATAAAGAAAGGTTAGAAAAAATTTAAAGAATCCCTTAGTAAACTTTAAAATCATCCAGATTATAGATATAATTAGGACAACCAGGTTAAAAAGAATAATAATAATTGTCATAACTGGGATATAAAAACCAAATCTAAGAATTTTGACTAAAGTTTTTTAAAATTCTGAATTAAAATATTTCAAAATTTTAAAAATCAGGTAGTCAGGAGATTTTCAGTAACCAGAGCAAAAGCACCAAACATGGGCGCACTATCGCCCAGCGTTGATATTTTTATTTCACAATCTGAAGCAAGTTGAGGCAGACTGTGCAAGTTTATACCTTTATTAATGGCAAATCTCATAGACTCTAAAACGGGTATAAATCCACCTCCAACAATAATCAGTTCTGGATTTAAGAGGTCAATGAGCACGGCTAACGATTTTCCTAATTGTTCTCCCATAGCATGAAGATTATCAGTCAGAGGAAAATCATAATCCGTTGAATGAGTGATAATCCTTTTATAATCAAACGACTCGCCTGTTTTCTGAAAAAAAGAAGCCTCCAGGGCTAAACCTGAAACCAGCGTTTCCAGACAACCAGTTTTACCGCAAACACATAATTTGTTATTGTTTTCTGCAAAAATGTGACCAAATTCTCCGGCAAAGCCAGAGTGTCCGGTTTGCAGCTGACCATTAGAAATGACACTAACTGCCAAGCCTTTAGACAAATTAACAGAAATTACATTGGTCAAATCCTTTGCAAGGCCATAATAATTCTCCCCTAAGGCCATTAGATGCGTGTCATTTTCTATAAAAACGGGAATCCCCCAAATGGTTGAAAAATAATCAGTCAAAGGAATGTCTAAATGTAAAAAAGAATAGCTAGCACCTTTTTTAGCGTTAACTCTACCTGTAATTCCTATGCCTACACCCAATATTCTGTCTATAGGTAATTGTAAGTCTTTAATTATATCAGGAATCAGGTGAGAGAGAAATGCTAACGATTCGTTTTTAGCCTTAATATCAAAATGGGAAGATTCAAAGACATAAATGGACTTCCTCTCCAAATTCAAAACATTTATTTTCAAAGAATTCAATAGAATTTCAATGGAAAATAAATAACCCATATCAGGATTTAACATATAGGTAGCAGGTCTTCTGCCACCTGAAGACTCTCTTTTACCCGCATTAACTAATAAGGCTTGTGATTCGAACTCATCGACCAACTTTGTACCAGTAGGAATACTAAGTTCCATAAAATGACAAAGTTCCGGAATACTCAACTCTTGATATTGAAGTAAAAGTTTAATAATCTTACGCTTATGATTATTCTGCCGTGAGATTTTATTAAAATCGACCGAGCGCTCTAAAAAGTTCCAAATCATAAGATTTTTTTTACTTATTTTTTACACAGCGCAGATACATTCCGTAATTAATAAATCCATAATTTCTATCTACCTTATCGTTATCAGATTGCATTCTAAAGTAAAAATGAGTTAATACAGACTCTTCCGTTGCTGTCCAAAAATAAACTGCTCTGTCCATATTGGAAAATCCACCGTCAAAAATTCTGACCCCACCTGGTCTGGCATTAAACCCCAAGGAAGATTTATTATCCTTTCCACCCCAATATTCAGAATCTTTTAATCTAGATGCGGCTACTTCAGCACCCCCTGCAACATTCACTAAATTACTCCATTCTACATCTGTAGCCAGGTGAAAACCTTCAGGAAGAAGACCTCTTTCGTCAGAAACAGCATAATAATTATATAGAATACCGTAGGATTTTTCATTTGCAGGATCATTATTTTGGTAACACCATGCGGCAGATTTGTCTTGACCCGCCTTTAACCATTCTGCTTCTGTTTTTGCTTCTGGAATTGGATCGCCATTATTAAATTGCTTTACAGACAAATTTTCTGTCATCCATTCATCATTTCCGATAACCACCGTATTATTATCAGACTTACAGGAGTAGAATACAGAAAGAAGTAAAAAAAATAAAAATCTGTTTGTCGTCATTTTTAAAAATTTTAACAAAAATACATAACATGAATTAAAGGCGTCCCTAAAACAGATAAAAATCGTATAAATAATGATAAATCTAAAATCATAAAAAAAATAACCTGACATAATTGCCGATTTTACTTACTTTTGACCTATTGAAAATTCAAATATGGCAACTGAAGAACTGACCTCCACAGATCAAATCATTTTACGTGACCCTAATGCCTATCAAGGACATGTTCATGAATTCCAGGAATTAACGAATTCAAATGAATCTGCCAGAAGATTTTATATGGAGAGTTATGGATGTCAAATGAATTTTGCAGATAGCGAAATTGTTGCCTCTGTGCTTTCTGATGCAGGATTTGTACCGACACGCGACATGGAAGAGGCAGATTTAATCCTTATCAATACTTGTTCCATAAGAGAGAAAGCAGAGGAAACGGTTAGAAAAAGATTAAAGGAATTTAATAAGGTAAAAAAACATAAACCGGGCACCCTCGTAGGCGTGCTGGGTTGTATGGCTGAGCGCTTGAAAGAGAAATTTCTTCAGGAGGAAAAAATAGTTGATATAGTGGTTGGTCCTGATGCTTACAGAGATTTACCGATGTTAGTTGACACGGCGGAACTGGGTGAAAAAGGGATCAATGTATTTTTATCAAGAGAAGAAACGTATGCCGATATCAATCCTTTGAGGTTGGGTTCCAATGGCATTTCTGCTTACATATCCATCATGCGCGGCTGTGATAACATGTGCTCTTTTTGTGTGGTTCCATTCACCCGTGGCAGGGAACGCAGTCGTGATTTATACAGTATTTTGGCAGAGGTGAAAGATTTAGAACAAAATAATTACAAAGAAATTACCCTTCTTGGTCAAAATGTTGACTCCTATAAATGGGAAAATCCTGAAAATAAAGAGGTTATAAATTTTGCTGTTTTACTTAAGTTAGTGGCTGAAACAGCTCCCAAGATACGTATAAGATTCTCAACTTCCCACCCCAAAGATATTACTGATGAAGTACTAGAAACTATTGCCTCCTATAATAACATTTGCAAATACATCCATCTTCCTGTGCAATCAGGTAATAGTCGGATTTTAAAAATGATGAACCGAACTTACGATAGTGTGTGGTACAAAGAAAGGGTGGACGCCATAAGAAGAATAATACCTGATTGCGCCATTTCCTCTGACATCATCGTCGGTTTCTGTTCAGAAACTGATGAAGAATTTCAAGACACTCTTGATATGATAAGATACTCAAATTATACTTTATGTTACATGTATAATTATTCAGAACGGCCAGGCACCTTAGCGGCAAAAAAGTATACCGATGATATACCAGATGAGGTCAAGCAAAGAAGATTATCAGAAACCATTGTTGTTCAACGTCAATCATCTTATGAAAGCAATTTACTTGATATTGGAAAAACATTTGAAGTATTAATAGAGGGTGATTCAAAAAAATCAAATCAACAGTTTGCCGGTAGAAATTCTCAAAATAAGGTCATAGTGTTTAAAAAGAGCAGTGAATATAAACCAGGTGATTTTGTCTTGGTACAAGTAACAGACGTAACCAGTGGCACTTTACTTGGAAAATTAGTATCATAAATGGAAAATCTTCAATCCATAAAACAACGTTATGGTATTATTGGTCATTCTCCTCTGCTTGACAGGGCATTAAATACAGCTATTAGAGTAGCATCGACTGATTTAAGTACTCTGATAACTGGAGAAAGTGGCGTTGGGAAGGAAGTTTTTTCAAAAATTATTCATGGTTTAAGTGCACGAAAGCACCAAAAATTTATCGCTATAAATTGTGGTGCTATTCCTGAAGGAACCATAAATTCCGAATTATTCGGACATGAGAAAGGCGCTTTTACAGGTGCCGTTGGCGATAGAAAAGGATATTTTGAAACCTACGACGGTGGTACTATTTTTTTAGATGAAATTGGCGAATTACCTCTTGACACTCAGGCTTATCTTTTAAGAGTATTAGAGAGTGGAGAGTTTATTAGGGTTGGTTCCAGTACTGTTCTCAAAACTAATGTGCGCATTATTGCTGCAACCAATGTAAATTTAAAAAAAAAAAAAAAAAAGAATAAATTTAGAGAAGACCTCTTTTACAGATTAAACTCGGTGACTATTCAGGTGCCTGCCTTGAGGGAAAGACCGGAAGACATTTATATGTTATTTAGAAGGTTTACGGTTGATTTTAGTGAAAAATATAGAACACCTCCCATACAATTAGACGATAACGCTATTCACCTGCTTCAGCAATATGCCTGGCCTGGAAATATCAGAGAGCTCAAAAATGTGGCGGAAAAGGTCTCTGTTATGACAGAGGAAAGAATGATTGGTTATGAAAAATTAATCGACATTGTGCCAACATTGGGTGAAAGGAATCTGCCCGTAGCATCAAAAGATAAGGGCAATTTTGATGGTTCTGGTTTTCAAGAACGCGAAATTCTGTACAAAGTACTTTTCGATATGAAAAAGGATTTGACAGATTTAAAAGGCCTCATTTTCGAAATCATTAGAAACAATGATTTACAGGTAAAAGATATAAATCAGCTAAAAACTTTAGAAGATATAAATCATCTAAGCAATGTTTCTAATCCTAATGAATCATTTCACGAAAAACCTTTCGTTACTCCCCTTCCCTCTAAAATGGGAAATGAATACTCTTTAGACGAAAATTTTCAGGATATAAGTACTACAAAACCTTTTATTCTACAAACCAATTTAACTAATAGACCTTCTAATTTTGGTAATGCAGAGGTAATGGATGAAAGCCTTAGAATGGATGATCAAGAGAAAATTCTAATACTTAAAGCCCTGAAAAAATTTAAAGGAAGAAGAAAAGAAGCTGCGTTAGAATTAGGAATATCTGAAAGAACCCTTTATCGTAAGATAAAACAATATGATCTGGAATGAACATAAAACTTGCGGGCATTCTTGCCCTTTGCCTTTTTATCATTGTCTCCATGCTTCAAAGTTGTACTATTTCACTGTCGGGCGCTACCCTGGACCCTGAATTAAAAACATTTTACATCCCCAACTTCACTAATAATGCGGAAAACGCCTTACCATCTCTTTCTCAGAGACTTACAGAAGATTTGAAAGATAAGGTGCGCGCTGAATCCCGATTAGTGCTAAGCGAAGAAGAACCTGATATTGAATTTAGAGGCACTTTAGTGGATTATCGTATTACGGCTGAGGCACCACGAACCGGAGAAAGCACCGCCATTAACAGATTAACCATAACGCTAGCTATTACCTACTTTAACAATAGGAAAAACACAGAAATATGGCAAAAGAATTTCTCGTTTTTTTATGATTTTAGTAGTGCCATCGATTTTTCATCAGTCCAGGAAACGGCAAACAAAGCGATTAGTAAACAAATTATGGAAGATATTTTCAATGCTGCATTCTCAAACTGGTAATGAAAAATGAATCTTCTAATTTAGCTCAATTCAAATATTACATTGAAAATCTCGTAGGCGAAGTTTTTGCAGATTACGAGTCCTTATGGCATTGGTCCGTTAATAATACAGCATTTTTTTGGGAAAGTCTCCTTACCTATTTCGATATAATTATTCACCATCCTTCAGAAAAGGTATTAACGGGTGAGGAGCTACACGAAAAATCATGGTTTTCGGGTATGACATTAAATTATGCTGAACATGTTTTCAGACATTTCAGTGAAGACCGCCCTGCCCTGTTTTACCAATCTGAAAGTGAACCATTAAGAGCTATTTCCTGGATGGAAATGAAACAGCAAACAGCGGCAATACAAACATTTTTTAAAATAAATGGCTGTTTACAAGGTGATAGAATAGCTGCCATTTTACCTCACCAACCGGAAGCTTCCTATAGTTTTTTTGCTGCTAACGGCATCGGCGCCATCTGGAGCAGTTGTTCTCCCGAATTCGGAAAATTAGCTATTGAAGAAAGATTCAGCGCTATTGAACCCAGCTTTTTAATCGCGGTGACACACTATCAATATGGAGGGAAAATATTTGACAAAACAGATCAAATAAGAGAAATTAGAAAGCGTATTCCATCCATTAAATCAATAATATGGATTTCGGAAAATATTTTTCCTCTTGAATCTGGTGAAGTACGCTGGAATGACATACAGGATCTATATCAAAATGAGGAACTTACCTTTGAACCATTATCATTTAATCATCCCATTTATATATTGTTCTCCTCTGGAACAACGGGGAAACCCAAAGCCATAATTCACAGGCAAGGTGGCATTTTATTAGAACATTTAAAATATTTAGCCCTTCATAATGAAGTAAAAAAAGGGGATAAATACTTTTGGTACACGAGTACCGGCTGGATGATGTGGAATTTTTTACAATCTGCCTTTATTGTTGGTGCCATCCCCGTTATGTATAATGGTAATCCTACTTTTCCCGATGAACATGTTCTTTGGAAACTAGCTGAAAAGACAGGGACGAATCATTTTGGAACCAGCCCTTCTTATTTGACGGCTATTTCTCAAAAAAACCTACAACCAGGTTATACCTTTAATTTATCGGCCTTAAGAACCATAAGTTCTACTGGCTCTCCTCTTTCCGATGAACAATTTGATTTTGTAGAAAAATCTTTTCTTCATAAGATACCATTGATATCAATGAGTGGAGGAACTGACGTATGTACTGCATTTGTTGGAGGTTGTTCATTAAAACCAATCATAAAGGGGCAAATACAAGCCAGGTGTCTAGGCGCTGCTGTTTTTTCATACAGTGAAAGCGGAGAAAAACAAATAGATATTGAAGGAGAATTGGTTATTACAAAGGCAATGCCTTCCATGCCCCTTGGATTTTGGGGTGACCATGATCAATCAAAAATTAAGAGCAGCTATTACGAAAAGTACAATGGCCTTTGGTGTCATGGAGACTGGGTAACCATTACACAACAAGGAGGAGTCATCATTACTGGACGTTCAGACGCCACTTTAAATAAATATGGTATTAGGATTGGAACGGCTGAGATTTATAGATCGTTACAAAGGATTTCTTGTATAACCGACGGATTAATAATCCACGTTAATGAAGGTGTAAAGGAATCAAAATTAATACTTTTTGTTTGTTTGAGTGAAGCAATCACCTTAGACGAACCATTAAAGAGACAAATCATTCAGACCTTAAAGGAAGATTATTCTCCCAGACATTGCCCCGATGAAATATATGCATTGAAAGAGATTCCCTATACTTTGAGTGGAAAAAAAATAGAACTCCCTGTAAAAAAACTTTTTGAAGGTGAACTTCCCCAAAATTTACTGAGTAAAGAATCCCTCAGAAACCCAGGAGCCTGGGATGAAATCATTGCATTAAATAGGGTATGGAAAAGAAAAAGGGAAACTATTGACTAATTTCCCTTTGGGGTGAAAGACCGGATTCGAACCGGCGGCCTCCAGAGCCACAAACTGGCGCTCTAACCGACTGAGCTACAATCACCATCTTTGTTATCTTTCAATAACAGCGCAAATATATTTATTTTTTTTGATTTTTTTTCAAATTTGGCAAAGAGAATAACTTTTTATTTTTGTTTTTATTTTCCCAGGAGAATTTGTCTCTTTTTTGAATAACATAGCGAATAGACATAGCAGATTGCATTCTAAAGGAAAGAGCAGAAGGAATAAAAACGGGTAAATAATCCCAGGTAAAGTTCAATTTGGCGAAGGTAAATTCCAAACCTGCGGCACCAACGACACCAAAGCCGTCTTCTCTTAGGGCATTTACATTATTTTGCAAAGGTAAACGCACGCCACCACCAAAAAACAAATTCAATCTTCTGGAGAGAATGGCCTTATGATCGACGGCAAGAAACGTTAGGGCCGTTTCATTTTGCTTTCTATTCGTCTGTAGAATGGCTTCAGCGGTAAAGGATTCATACACCCTTTGTTTAACAGAAAGGCCCCACTCGGTTCCTAATCTTACACCTGCGGTGGTATTATAAGATTGAGCCATAGAAATATTTGCCGACAGGCACAAGATAATAAAAACAACTATTTGATTCTTCATGCAGTAATAACGACAAAATAGTACATAATTGGTGTGTAAGCATCAATTTTTTCTCGGATCATTTCCACTCATAAAATTAAATGGAGGTAATCTGTCCCCAACCAACGATTTATATTTAAAATCTGGCCCGGTCCTTTTTAATTTTTCCTCTTTGGCTTTTTGAAGCATCACAGGATTTGTAAAAAGTTCCATAGCAGAAATGGCCATTGTTTTTGCAGCAACCATCATGCCACCAACACCTATAGAAGAACCGCCTGAAGCTACTGCTTGCCAACTATGAGCGACAGTACCTGGCACCCACGTTGCTGTGGCTATAGAAGCGGTTGGAGTCACCCAGCTAACATCACCGACATCAGAAGAAGCGGGACCACCTCTTTCCTCCACTCTAAATTTTTCAATTTTCAAAGCATCTTCAGGTTTATAATCAGCTGGAGGAAAAGAACTTATCAACTCCTCTGCAAAGGCTTTTTCCTGAGCAGAATACGCAACCCCACCAATTTTAGATAACTTATTGAACATCAGATTTGACAAAGTTTCATTTATCAAAATATTATAATATCCGGAAACTATTTCCTCTGACACCTCCGTTTCGGTACCTATCGCTGCACCTTGGGCACATTTTTTCACTCTTTCAAACAATCGAATCACCTCTTTAACTTCAGGATGGCGAACAATATAATAAACCTCAGCTTTTGCAGGAACCACGTTTGGCGCCATAGAACCATTGGTAATCGCGTAATGAATCCTGGCGTCGGGTTCCACATGTTCTCTCATCATATTTACCATATCATTCATAGCTTCCACCCCATCGAGCGCACTTCTTCCCCTCCAGGGTGCCATGGCAGCGTGGGCAGAAACACCTTTAAAAGTAAATTTTGCAGAAACGATAGCCAAAGAAGATTCTGCACTCGCATCATTTCTACTGGCAGGGTGCCAGGTAAGCACAGCATCCACATCGTCTAACAAACCACCTCTTGCCATAAAAACCTTACCACCACCCCCTTCTTCGGCAGGCGTTCCATACACTCTGATCGTACCTTTAATCTTTTCCTTGATCATCCAGTCTTTCAAAGCTATGGCTGCGGCAGCCGAACCGGTACCAAATAAATGGTGTCCACAAGCATGACCGGGTGCCCTTTCCACTAAAGGCTCCATATTTGCAGATACTTTTTGAGATAATCCTGGCAAAGCGTCATATTCGGCAAGAAAACCAATGACGGGTTTTCCCTCGCCAAATTCTGCAATAAAAGCAGTGGACATTCCCTCTTGACCAGTAACTATATTAAAACCTTGTTCTTTTAATAAATTCTGGAGTAACAAAGTACTTTTATCTTCTTGAAAGCCCAATTCAGCTAACTCCCAGATAGCTAAGGAAGTCTTTTCATATTGCGCTTTATTTTTATCTATATGCTGTACAACCATTTTTTCAGCAGTAGATAGTCCCGTATTCTGTGCATTTAAATGAATGCAAACGAAAAAAAGGAAAAATAAGGTAGTCTTGAT
This sequence comes from Saprospiraceae bacterium, assembly GCA_027488135.1. Lineage (GTDB taxonomy): Bacteria > Bacteroidota > Bacteroidia > Chitinophagales > Saprospiraceae > BJGN01. The sequence goes on from JAIYCH010000030.1 coordinate 12,897, forward strand.
ATTCATGTTAATCAAAAAGTTTATCATATTGATTCGTTTGAGACAATATTTCAGGTTTTAATAATGGATCATTTTGTTTTCCCAGAATAAGTGTTCCCGCTTCTTTTTCCCACTCCTCCAATAACTTGAGACCAGATTCTTCAAAAACACCATTTTGCAAATCTATGGCATTCATGAAATTGTTTGAGGCGTGCATAAAGCGTTCTAATTCACCCATTTTATTACCTACATCTTCAGCGACAGCCTCCATTGCAGTATCGAATAAGGCTCTTTTATCTGGATTACCTTTGATAATACTTCTGGCTGACTGCATGGCATTATGTGTTGCGTGAACAGCCTTTTGTTCTTGTTCTTTAATTAAAATCTGATCGTTAATGTCTTCATATAAAATAGTAGAATTATCAAACATTCTGGTTAATACCTGATATAGCACCACCATTTTTTGATAAAGAGCCTCTAATCGTAAATTTGACTCTTGTAAACGCCCTGCTTTTCTCGATTTAACTATTAAATCGGTTTGTTGATCATTCAACCGTGCGGTTTGTGCTTCTGCCAAATTTTGCTTTATGAGTAATTCATTATTATGAATTAGCTCTTTCATTTTGTGCATCTGCCCTCTCAACTTTGCTGATTGTTTCTTTAAATTATCAAGATTAGCTCTCAACTCAGCCAGATATTTATTTAAAACACTAATTGGATCAATTTTAACAAAAAAACTGGTTATCCAGCGCATGGTATTTTTATAGATGAACCAAAGTGACTTTCTGGTAGATGGGTCGATAAGTGCATAAGCGGTAATCATTGTCAATAAAATCAACAACGTTAAGGGTATTGGCTGAGTAAGAAAACCAATGAGAGCGGGCAAGAAAACGAAGGTTAAAAAACCTAATCCAGCTAAAACACCAACAAGAAAAATTATTCCGGTAACCCCCTCAGGTTTTCGCCAAAAGGACTGTGATGTAGAAAGGACAGAAATATCTTGATTATAATCCATATTGGAAATTAATTGAGGGTAATGCGTGCAATTTAGTTAAAAAGAAAGAAAACTTCAAGTACTTAATAAAGGTATATTGAGCTATAAAAGTTAAATTTGTTTTTTGAATAAAAAATCTAAAATGATCCAGCAAGTTCAAGTATCGAATGAAATAGGGGAATTAAAAAAAGTTATCATCCATCGACCCGATGAAGGAATAAGTAGAATATCACCCAAACGTTCGGCTGAATTACTGTTCGATGATATTGTTCATTTGCCATTGATGCAAAATGAACATGACATTTTTAGGAAGGTTTTACATGCGTTTGTAGGTCAGGATAATGTTTTAGAGGTTGAAGATTTACTATTAACTTCGCTATCTGCCAATGAAATTGAAAAAAATAAGTTAATCGAATGGGTGGTACAACACGAAGAACTCCCTACTTCTATGTTACATCTTTTAAAGAATATGCCAAACGACACCTTAAAAGAAGTGCTCATAACAGGCTATGTCGAAGAGGAGGACTATATTTTATTTGACCCCGTTCCAAATTTTATTTTTACCAGGGATATTGCAGTGACCATAAACAACCATGTATTAATAACCAAAGCGGCAAAGGAAGCAAGACACAGGGAAAATTATTTATCTCGATTTATTTTTGGTGTATATCCATTATTTGATGAACTTAGAAAGCAGGAGAAAATCATTAATTTAAATATCATTGATCTGTTTCCACCCTCGAGACAAGGCGAATCTGCACACATTGAAGGGGGTGACGTAATGATGATTCATCCGGATTATTTACTTATCGGCTGTAGCGAACGAAGTAATGCTTACGGAATTGAGTCATTAAGAAAAGTCCTATTTGAAAAAAAGGTAGTCAAAAACGTGGTGAAGGTCAGCATTCCAAATGATCGCTCCTTTATGCACATTGACACATTGTTCACACAAATAAACAGCCACCATGTTATTGCCTATAAACCTTTGGTAGTCGAAGGATCGGGCGTTGCTGTTACCGTTTATTCATCCGATGGCACCCAGAGAGAATTTTTTTCGCTGGCGGAATTCTGGCGTTCAGAAATAGATCAGCAAGTTGTTTTTATTTATTCAGGGGGTGGAGTTTCGCCTTATCAGGAACGGGAACAATGGACGGATGGCTGTAATTTAGTTGCCGTAAAACCTGGCGTTGCCTTAGCTTATGATAGAAATCCTAAAACGGAACAAACCCTCATTGCTCATGGGTACCATATTTTACCAGCCAAACAATTCCTTGAACAAATTGCAGAGGGAACCATCCGTGTTAAGGATGTTGAAAATACCATCATTACATTGCCCTCCAGTGAATTATCAAGAGCCAGAGGTGGTTCACACTGTATGACCTGTCCTATTCACCGTTCAAATGTAAACTAATGTACGTACATACCTTTCAAAAAAGAGTTCGCTACGGTGAAACAGACCAAATGGGTTATCTATATTATGGAAACTACGCCCAATATTATGAAATTGGCAGAGTTGAAATGCTTAGAAGTTTAGGGATAACCTATAAAAATTTAGAAGAAGATTATGGAACTTTTATGCCGGTTTTACATTTGGAATGCCGTTATGTTCGTCCTGCACGTTATGATGATTTACTTACCATAGAAACTACGCTTAGAAAACTACCTTCTAAGGATATTGTTTTTATTATGGAAATAAGGAATGAGGCAGGGAAAATAGTGAATGGAGGTAGAGTAAGACTGTGTTTTCTGGATAAGCACACAGAAAAAGCGGTGAATGCACCTGATGTTTTATTGAATGTATTAAAACCATTTTTTTAAAATTATTTTTAGTTGTCTGATGAAGAAAAATCTAAAAAGGTATTGGACATCGATAAAACCTTGGGCAAAGAAAGTTTCTTTCCCCGGTTTCTTCAAAGTACCTATTTGGGACGTCATTAGTTTTTCCTTAAAAGAGTTTCAACGGTTTGATCTAATGATTCGAGCTAATGCCGTTTCCTTTAGTTTTTTTCTGGCTTTGTTTCCCTCGCTCATCGCTTTATTCACGCTAACCCCTTTTTTAAAAGAATCTATATTAGGATTTCTACCTTCTGATTATTCCTTTGATGCCTATTTACAAGAAGAAATACAAAAAATAATGCCTGGTAATGCGGGGGACAGATTGTTTAATTTTATTGAAGACATCACCACACAACCGAGAATTGGCTTATTTTCTTTTGGATTTTTGTCCGCCATTTTTTTTGCATCTAATGGTATCTTAGCGTTAATTAGAGGATTTGAAAAAGACGAAATGCCCTCTTTTTTACAATGGAACATGTTTAAAAAAAGATTGAATGCTGTTATGCTTACCTTTATCATAGGTGCGCTCGTTATTATTTCAGTAGTCTTAGTTATTATGGGTAGTTGGTTGACCACTCTACTCGTTCAATACATAAAAGTTGGAAAAACACTTGCCTTTCTTTTGAATCTTAGCCGTTGGGGTGTCATAATAGCTTTATTTTATTCATCTATTTCCCTCATTTATAAATTTGGGGCTGCGACCAAACTAAAATTTCTATTTTTTACGCCTGGTTCCGCCCTGGCTACGTTACTTTGTTTAGGTAGCTCCATTGTTTTTTCCTACTATGTAAACCAGTTTAATACCTATAACGAACTTTATGGGTCTATTGGAACCATTATTGTACTGATGCTATGGATACAATTGAACACCCTATCTATACTCATAGGATTCGAGTTAAATGCTGGCATAATGATAAACAGAGTGATTAAGCAAAAATTCACCATTGAATATGATGCTGAAACAAAATTTAATGAAAGAAATGATAAAGAAGTTAAATAAATTCATTGTGTTCTTTTTTTTGATGGCCAGCCTTTTTTATCAGAATAAGGTATTTGCTCAAAAATATAGTAATGCCTTTTTACAAATTGGTGTCGGTGCTGCGGGTCAGGGATTAGCTTATGCGTGTGTTGCTTCCACCGATAATACCAATGCTGCGTATTGGAATCCAGCGGGAATAGTTAGAAACAACCATAATCAATGGGAAATTTCCGCCATGCATAGTGAATGGTTTGGGGGTATAGGCAAATATGATTATTTGGGGGTAACCCTACCGGGCAAAAATGAAAAGCAAAGAATTGCCTTATCACTTATTAGATTTGGGGTAGATGATATACCAAATACCTTATCACTTTATAATGATGACGGCACCATTAATTTTGATAATCTAAGTTCATTTTCAGCCTCCGACTATGCTTTTCTTTTTTCATATAGTAAAAAAATAGGAAAGAACTCAGTCAGTAATCCACTTTCATTGGGTTTAAACGCCAAAATCATTCATAGAAATATTGGAAAATTTGCTAATTCCTGGGGATTTGGATTAGACGCTGGAGTTCAGTACCATAAAAACAATGTTAAAGCGGGGATAATGTTCAGAGACATAACCTCTACTTTTAATGTCTGGCGATTCTCATTTTCCGAAGAAGAAAAAAATATTTTAGGTGTGACAGGTAACGACCTGCCGTCAGAAAGACTGGAGATTACGAACCCACAAATCGTTGTAGGCGCCTCTTTCCTAAAGCGATTTAACAAAATGGGCATAAGCCCGGAATTAGATGTTTATATACAAACGGACGGAAGACGAAATACCCTTTTTTCTACTGATAAATTAAGTTTAGATCCCGCAATAGGCTGTGAAATCAACTTCATTTCTAAAGTATTTTTACGATTTGGCGCTAATCAGTTCCAATTTTTTTCCGTTGGAAACAATCAAAAAACGATGGCTGCCAGACCCGCTTTTGGGGCAGGATTTAAAACCAGAAACATTCAAATTGACTACGGCTTTAATGATCCTGGCATTGGAAATGGGGCACATTCCCATATCATTTCTACTCTCGTCCGATTTGGCGGTAAATGATAAAAAAATTTGTATTTGAAATAAAAAGGAAATAGATTTGTGCTTCATACAGGCGACCCACGTTTTTGACTCTACATTTTTAATAAATTAAGACCGGACTCGGAGTGACAAGGGCGGGCCTCAGCCAATAACATTGGTTTCCGTTTAGGAACAAGGGGATTACCGAACCACAAAGGCTGTCTTAATCCTGCTTTTAAGAGGGTCCAAAAACCTTCCTATCGCCTGTATGTTTTTTATTTAAAAAGTTGGGGGCTTCAAATATTTTATGTGCCCATTTAATCTGGCTCTTTCTTTTATGTTATTCACTTCTAATACATGAGGAATGAAAATATCCAGGTGTTTAATCAAATATTTCAATCTTTCATTCTCTACCGGTATTTGAATCAATTCCAGTTCCTGATGTATGCTCAGACCGACGTAATGTGCAAAATCAAAAGATACTAACTTTTCAGGATCAACAGGTAGTTTCTTCTTTATTTCTAATAATTCAAATAATTGGTTCAATTTTGATAGTAAGATAGTCTGAAATTGAAGCTCTGAAATTGGAAAATTGGGTAGTAATTCAATCTTACCTTTTAAATATTCATCTTGTTTATCCGGAAAAATAAAATCAACCACATGAAAAACTCTTTTGCCCAAGAGTTCAACATCGCAGGAACCATCTATTTGAAGATTATAAATAGATATAAGGGCTAATTCTGTGCCAGCGTCTATAACTTTTCCATTGATATGGGGTGTTATCCCAAAATTCTCACCATTTTCTTCACAATGTCTTATTAATTTTTTGTATCGAGGTTCAAAAATATGTAGATTCACTTTTTCGTTAGGGAAAACAACTAGTTGAAGCGGAAAAAGAGGTAAAAGGCGCATTTATATGTTATTTTAGTTTGCAGTTATTACAATGTAAAAACCTATTTATGAAAACAAATTTAAACTATTTAATTACCGTTTTTGGTATTATTACCCTCTGTTTTTTCGAAACTTCTTGTAAAAAGGAAGACAAAATTCTCATAAATACCCTTACTGTTGACAATCCTTACCTGGTTAGTTACACCTCGGGAATCATTTCTACTCAATCAGATATACAAATCGTTTTTGCTTCAACGAATATACCTGGAGCTGAAGCGGGTAAAGAAGTAGCAACCTCATCTCTGATATTTTCCCCGAAAATAGAAGGAAAAGTTTATTGGAAAAATAAAAATACGCTCGTTTTTGAGCCTTCAAAACCTATACCTGCCGCTCAAAACTACAAAGTAACGTTAGACATTGGCAGTTTAATTTTAGATGCCAAAGCGCCTTACGATACCTTTAGTTTTGGATTTGCCACAAGAGAACAACATCTGGGAGTAACCATTGAAGGGCTTAAAATATTTGATAATCAAGACAAAAACAAAATCACTTTTTCTGGAACCATTTTTACTGAAGATATAGTTTCTAAAAAAGAGTTAACATCTTGTGTGGAGGCCAAAATAGATGGAAAATCAGTAGATATCGTTTGGGAAAATGACTTGAATGATAAAACGCATATCTTTTCTATAACAAATATTCAAAGACTTGAAAAACAACAAGATATAAAAATAAATCTATTCGGAGAGAAGATAGGTGCACCGGAAAATTATGAAATAACCTATATTGTACCTGCGACTGGTGTTTTTACGATGATCAAAGTTAGTCCTGTAAACAACTTAACTGAAGGTATAAGAGTCGAATTTTCTGAACTTTTAGACCCCAATCAAGATCTGGAGGGATTTATTGACATAGAGGGATATTCTGGTTCCCTACCCTATTTGATTGAACAAAATACTATTCGAATTTTCCCCGAAAATATTTCCCCGGGAAACTACGTACTTAACGTTTCAAAAGGGATAAAATCAAACGAGGGAAACACGCTAAACAAATTAATAAAGGAAAATTTTTATATCAATCCTTCCTTTCCCGCGGTAACTTTATCAGGTACTGGAGCCATTGTTCCTAATACGGAAGGTGTTTTATTTCCATTCAATGCCATAGGACTTTCCGCCGTAGATGTAGAAATATTCAAAGTTGGAAGCCATAATATAGTCTCTCTATTAAAGGATAATGACCTTAATGAAGCAAATTATAATATGTATAGGGTTGGGAAAATTATTAAGCAAAAAACAATAACCCTACATCATGTCAATCCTCTAAAAGATGGCATGGAATGGAAAGAATTTTACCTCGATTTAAATGATTTGATTAAAACAGATCCGGGAGCCATTTATCAGGTGAGAATAGGATTTAGACAAGAATATGCCATTAATCCATGTGTAGATCAGTCGTCCATTGACATTGAAAAAGCCCAGTCCGACCAAATTTATTTCAAAGATGAAAGCGGAAACATGAACAGTATCATGGATAATTTTTATGGAGGAATTCCATACAACGAAAATTATACCTGGGCGAATCGCGAAAATCCATGTTTTCCTGAATTTTACAATGCGGATAGATTTGTCTCTGGAAATCTTTTAGTTTCAAATTATGGCATCTCCGCGAAGCGAGGTTCCGATGATTTAGTTTGGGTTTCTGTATCTGATTTAATGACTACTGACCCTGTGGCAAATATTACGATTGATATTTATAATGAAGCTAATGATCTGATATCCCAACAGAAAACAGACCAGGACGGCATAGCAAAAATTAACCTGAAAAATGAAAATCCAGCAGTTGTTGTGGCCCATTCAGGTAAAAACAAAGGATATTTGAGGTTAAAAGAAGAAGATGCGCTAAATTTAAGTCGATTTGATATTTCTGGAGAACAAATTAAAGGCGATGTAAGGGGATTTATTTATGCTGAAAGAAATATTTGGAAACCAGGAGATAGTTTGTTTTTTAACTTTATGATACATGACAAAAAAGCCACTTTACCCAAAGAATATCCCATAACTATGGAACTTTTTGATGCTAAAGGTCAGCTGTATGAGAAAAGGGTCACTAACAAACAAATAAATGGAATTTATCCACTTTCTCTTTCCACGCAAGTCAACGACCAGACTGGAACCTGGAGGATAAGCATCAAAGCTGGAGCAAATACTTTTGAAAAATCATTTAAAATAGAGTCCATTAAACCAAATAGATTAAAATCTACCCTAGTTTTTGACCATACATTGTTGAAAAAAGACAAAGAGCCATTTAATGCACAAATAAAAGCAAACTGGTTGACCGGCATTCCAGCTTCTGAATGTAAAGCCGTTGTAGAACTAAAGTTAAAAGATGAAGCAACCACCTTTAATACATTTCCATCATTTATGTTTGGCAATGAATTTTTCAAAAACAATTCATCTGATGCCAGAACTGTTTTTAACGGACCATTGAGTACTTTAGGAACAGGTACCTTTTCGCTTAAAATTTCAGAGAATCCTGATGTTTCCGGCAAATTAACAGCCTTATTTCAAACAAGAATTTTTGAACCGTCAGGAGATTTCAGTACGACCATTGAAAAGATAACTTATCATCCATTTTCGTCCTACGTGGGTATTGAAATACCATTGAATCAATGGGGAGAGCCCGTTTTAGCTGAAAATAAACCATCTATTCTAAGATTTGCCGTCGCCGATAATGAAGGGAATCCATTAAAAAACAAACAAATTAGCGTCAGTTTATTTAAAACAGAGTGGTATTGGTGGTGGGATAATAATCAGTACAAAAATGCTGATTTTAATACGGAGACGGCAAAGGAAACAGCCAAAGAAATCATGTTAACTACTGATTCAAGGGGTATTGCTACATGGAAATTAACGATCAATGAATGGGGAAGATATTTACTTTTGGCGGAAGATATTTCCTCAGGACATAGATCCGCTCAGTATATACACTCAGGATACCCAGATGGGGCAAGTGATTCAAATGAAAAAAACCTGCTTTCGTTGATGCCTGTTAAGACAGATAAGAATAAATACAAACCTGGTGAAAAAGCCATTTTATCATTTCCAGGTTCAAGTGAAGGTACGGCTATCATAACCATAGAAAATGGAAGCAGTGTTTTACAATCCATCAGGATTAAAACAAAAAAGGGAACAAACACCCTGTCTATTCCAGTAAATAAAGACATGGCGCCTAATGTATATGCCTATGTTTCATTTATACAATCTTATAAAACAGTTAAAAATGATTTGCCCATAAGAATGTTCGGCATTTGTCCCATTCAGGTTGAAGATCCATCGTCTATTTTGAAACCTAAAATTCTGGCAAAAGAAAGTTTCAAACCCGGGGAAAAAATATCTATTGGCATTTCCGAGGAATCTGGAAAGGCAATGACCTATACATTATCTGTTGTAGATGAAGGTTTATTGGGAATCACCCGATTTAAAACTCCTGACCCTCATGCCTCTTTTTATTCTAAGATAGGGTTAGGCATCAGAACCTGGGATATATACAACAAAGTTTTAGGGACTTACGTCACTGATTTCGGGAATTTATTAGCCGTTGGTGGGGATGAAAGTTATCAATCTGATGTATTAAATAATACAGGTAACCAATTTAATTCCGTCGTTTTCAGCCTTGGACCCTTTACTTTAAAAAAAGGAGAAAAAGTAAGTCATACCCTTACGCTACCCAATTATATGGGCGCTGTAAGAATTATGGCTGTAGCTAAAAATGAAGCTTCTTTCGGTTCTTCAGAAAAATTAGTTCCGGTAAAAAGCCCGCTGATGCTTTTTGCCTCCGCACCAAAGACCCTTGCGCCAGGAGACGAATTTTCATTACCAGTAAACATATTTAGCACCCAAAATAATATAGGCAAAGTAGTTATTACTGCTGAAGACGAAGCTGGAATTTTAAAAAACATCACACCCAGTATTTCGATAAATATGCAGGGACTAAAAGAAAAACTGTCTCAAATATCCTTTAAAGCTAGCAATAAAACAGGCCTTTCTAAAATAAAGATTAAAATTTCAAGCGCCCAGGGATCTGCCTTTCAAATGATTGAAATACCTGTTCGAAATCCTAATCCTATCACTTATCGCATCAAATCACAGGTTCTCAAACCAGGTGAAATGTGGACAGAAGATCTGGAAAGTTTTGGACAAAAAGGTACGAGAGAAATTATTCTGGAGACCTCAAGTCTGTCAAATATTGGGTTACAAAAAAGACTTTCTTTTTTATTAACTTATCCTTATGGGTGTTTAGAACAAACCGTTTCTGCAGCTTTTTCTCAATTATACCTTGAACAATGGGTTAAGTTAACGCCTTATCAAGATAAACTTAGACAAAAACATATTCAATCTGCCATACAGCAAATCAATAAATTTCAATTACCCTCTGGTGGTTTTTCTTACTGGCCGGGAAATTATCAATTTGATGAATGGGTTACCAGTTATACTGGGCAATTTTTATTAGAGGCCAAAACGGCAGGTTTTATCGTACCTTCAAATATGCTTAAGAAATGGGAAAAATTTCAAGTTAAGCTCATAAAAGGGTTAGACATGAATGAGGCATGGGCGTCTGCTGAAACATCGCAAATGAATCAAGCATACAGACTTTATACTTTAGCGTTGGCTGGGAAAGCTGAGAAAGGTGCAATGAATCAAATGAGAGAAACAAAATCACTTTATCTCTCCGCTGCCAACAGGTTGGCTGGTGCTTATGCCTTAGCTGGAAACAAAGATATAGCCATCAAAATTTTAAAAAGTAAATATAAAAAGCAAACCACCATTGGATATTATAATTCTTATGGATCTGACCTAAGAGATAAAGCACAATTATTGGAATCTTATCTACTTTCAGGAAACAAGACGGTTTCAGCTAACCTGGCTATGCAGTTAGGAAAAGATTTATCATCAAATAATTGGTATTCAACCCATTCTACAGCTTATGCATTATTAGCTCTCAGTAAATATCTGGGAAGCCAAAAAGCGGGAGAACCAGCCAAATTTAGATTCAATTCAAAGGAAACGAATGGAAAATGGGTAGATGTTCAACACAATGAAGCCACAAGTTTTACCCAGTTTCAAGATTTTTCAGGCAAGCAAAAAGTGCAAATTAAAAATACTGGCAAAAGCACCTTATTCTTCCAATTGGTACAATCAGGACAAGAAGAACTGGGAAAAGTGGTAGCATCAAAAAAAGGCATTTTACTAAGTGTAGATTTCAAATCTTTAAATGGTAAAAAATTAGATCCAACACAGATAATTCAGGGAGAGGATTTTACAGCTGAAATCACTGTAAAACACACGGGAGAAAATCCCTATCATTATCAAGATCTCGGTTTAACGCAGGTATTTCCCTCAGGTTGGGAAATTATTAATGAAAGAATCACAGATTTTAATAATCAATCAGGTATAAATTATGATTTTTTAGATATCAAAACAGATAGAACCTCTTATTTTTTTAGTTTACAGGAAAGGGAAGTGAAAAAGTTCACGGTAAGGCTAAATGCCACTTTTAAGGGTCGTTATTATTTTCCCGCAGCAAACGTATCAGATATGTATAATCATACTATTACTGCCAATACAGAAGGTAAATGGATTTATGTGTCAAACGTAAAATAATAAGAAAAAAAGGGTAACTTAGAAATTAAAAAGCTGATGAAAATGTACAAAACTTTATGGAATGTAGTTTTTTTAGTTCTGGGGGTTTGCCTGATGATGGGTATGTCTCATTATTTTAAAAAAAATGACGGCTGGATTGATTTGTTTAATGGAAAGAACCTGGATGGATGGATTGTCAAAATTGCCAAACATGAAACGGGTGAA